>NZ_JBGNUT010000001.1:0-683705 GCF_041951385.1 Actinomadura sp. NTSP31
GATGATCAGGGACTCGATGCGCCCTTCGTCAGATCGAAGCGGGCGCCCCGGACGGGCTTCCCCGTCGGTCACACATCCACAACAGGTTCAACCCACCCCATATTTCGTCAAGCCCACCCCAAACCACGAGCCCACCAGCAAAGACAACCCAAAACCCCCACCACGCACCGGCTGCAGGCCAGTCCGCCGGCACCAAAAAAAGTTCGGACGATCTCGGGCCCGCAGGGATGCGGGGGCCTCGGCGGGTCAATCCGGGGGGCTGTAACGCCCGGTACGCCGGTCATCGTGGTGGTAGGTGGACCACTGCGGGTCCCCGGCTTTACCTGCGGTTGCCCACGCAAACAGGTAACCCTCACGGGTGGTGGCGACAAGATCGGTTTTACCGTCGCCGGTGCGGCGCT
This sequence comes from Actinomadura sp. NTSP31, assembly GCF_041951385.1. Lineage (NCBI taxonomy): Bacteria > Bacillati > Actinomycetota > Actinomycetes > Streptosporangiales > Thermomonosporaceae > Actinomadura > Actinomadura sp. NTSP31. The sequence continues at coordinate 402 of NZ_JBGNUT010000001.1, forward strand.
GCGAAGGGCTTCGCCGGGAGGCTAGAGGCGGCCGTTGCCCTGTGGGGCGATGACGAGGGTGATGCCCTGGGCGCCCATGCCGGCGGCGTACTCACCGACGGCGAGTCTCATCAGGCCGTTGTGGTTGCCGTACTCTTCGCTGCCGACCAGCACCGACGTGGCGCCGGGCATGGTGTAGGCGAGCCTGGAGGTGCCGTGCTCGCCCTCCTGCCAGACGCGCACCTCGTCTCCATGGACCTGGATCGTGCCGGGAGTGCGGCCGTCGTGGGAGAGCACCGGCGCTACGCGCCGCACCGGCCCGGCGTAGCCGCGGAGGGTCGTGGTGACCCGGATCTCCTGCGGCTTGATGGTGAAGCGATCCTCGACCGTTGTGACGCCACCGCCGAAGTCGCCGGTGTAGAGGACGGTGAACTCGACGCGGTCGCTTCGCAGCCGCGTCGGATGTACGACGACGTCCTGGGTGAGGCTCGGCTCGAGTTCGCCGAAGTGGCGCCACTCGCCGGGGGCGATCTCCCATGCCACGCCCATCCCGGTCGTCGGCGGCTTGGGGCCGTCCGGCACCCGATAGCTCGGCTCGGCCAGCAGGGAGTCGCTCGATCCGAGCTGGGGCGAGTGACCCGAGAAGTGCGCTCGGATGAGCCCGGTCGCGTCGTAGTGGTGGTCGCCGGCGGTGTCGATCTCCACGTAGGCGCCACCGGCGTTCGCGAAGACCTTGTGCAGGGGTTCGATATGGAGCAGGTGGCCACCGGTGTCCGCGGGGGCGGGCCGTTCGCTGACGTTCTCGGTCGTGGCGGCGTGTTCGTAGGCGAGGGCGAGCATCGACATCGGCAGCAGGTTGTACTGGGAGTGGCTGGAGTAGGACTCGAATCCGAAGCTCTGCGCCGGGTCCATCCAGTTCTTGACGACCTGCATCTCCCCGCTCGGGCGCACCCAGCGGAACATGGAGCGCAGCGCGAGGTGCGCGCCCCGTTTGAAGTACGCCGCGAGTTCTCTGTCGCCGGCGGCCAGCGCGCGTGCCCCGAAGACCTCGTAGGTCACGCACTGCTCCGCCTCGTTCCACTGGTGGTGAGCCGACCTGCCACCGGCGGGCAGCTCGCCGTTCGGCGACTGCATGAACAGGCTGGTGATGGCCGCGCGGCGCAGGGCCTCGGTCAGCTCGGCCTTGTACGGCCCGGCGTAGCCCCGCCCGATGAGGTCTGCGAGCCAGAGGCGCGGGAAGTGGTCGTAGGGCATCGGGCCTTCCAGATAGAGCCCGTAGGAGGTGTCGAAGTGCTGGCCCTGCGCGGCGAAGCTCGCCTCGGGGTAGCGATCGGAGGGCACGCGCAGGCCCATCTTCTGGAACAGCGCCTCGCCGCTCGCGGCGACGATGTTCCAGTTGTTGCCTCCGACGGCCGACCGGTAGGTGAGGAACGGCTCGAACCGGCCGATGTCGTGCTTCCAGGCCGCCGACCGGGCGGCGGGCAGGTGCGGCTCCAGCAGGCGGATCGCGTGGGCGAGCATCGGCGCGAAGAAATCCTCGTGGGAATCCGCGGCGGTGCGCTGAGCGAGTTCCAAGGACGCCCGGTCCACCGCGAGCGCGGCCGCCTCCAGGAGGTCCTGTCGTCCGGCGTACGCGACGAGGGCCGCGGCGGCGTGGGCGAAGGCGGGCGTGCTGTACTGGACCTCGCGGTTCCGGTAGGGGTCGATGATCGCGCCGGCGGTGTCCTGCCTGGTCTTCCAGAAGTCCACCTCGCTCGCGATCAGCCGTAGGTATTCGGCCCGCCGGAGACCGGTGGGCCGGACGTGATCGCCCGCGGACCGCGACCGGTGGCCGTCGAGAAGCGGCGCCGTCGGGTCCGGCGAGGCAAGGATCGGCCCCCAGGTGCTCCGGATCGGGGCATCGGTGAAGGTGACCCGGACCGGCTCCGGCTCCGCGGCCGGTTCGAGGACCAGGGCGTTGACGACCCAGTTGTTCGCGGCCGTGTCCATCGTGATGTCGACCCCGGTGCCGCCCTCCGGGACGACGAGCGTCGCGGTGAGCTCGGCGAACTGTGCGTAGCTCGGATGCAACACCGGCGGCTCGCCGCCGTCCATCCCGGACACCCGCAGCCGGGTGAAGTGGTCGGCGAACGTCAGGTCACCGGACAGAATGCGCAGGCGGTAACGGCCCGGCGCCAGGTTCCCGATCCGGAACACGTGCGCCGCGGTACCGACCACGAAATCGCGCTGCGGAGCGTCGCCGCCCCGGTCGCGGATACCGAGTCCGGCCGCCGAGACCCAGCCGTAACCGCGCGCCTCGGTGTACGCCTCAGTTCCCACACGCACGTAGCCCGGTGCGGGCGGCGTCGCGCCGCCAAAGTCCAGATGGAGCGCCCCTGCAGCCGGTCCTTGCGCCGCCCATGCGGTTGCCGCCCATCCGGGCACGACTCCTGCCAGTGCGGTCCCCAGCGTCCCCGCGATGAACACGCGCCGTCCTGTTTCCATCGTCCCGCTCCTTTGCTACCCGGTCAGCCCTCGTCGCAGGCCGGGCCCGGCCTGCGGCGGCCCCGAGCGCGGGGTGCGATGGAGACCTGCATCGGCCCTCCTAGAAAGCGCTTTCAGAGAACGCTTTCTGGAGCGTAAATTGACCTCTCGGCACCGTCAACCCCCGTCTGGGCAAGGGGTCCTCACCTCAGGCATCGCGCCTGGCGTGTTGGGCCGGCGCGTCCTCAGCCCGCTGCGCGTCCCAGGGCGGCGCGGAAGGCGTGTTCGGCGGTGTCGATCTCGGCGATCTGCTTGACGATCTCTGCGGGTGAGGCCTCGCCGACGGCCTTCTGCAGCAGCGGGGTGCGGTCGAGGATGAGGTCGCGGACGATCCGCAGCGGCGGCGGGGCGTGGTGGAAGACCTTGCCGAGCACGAACGCCTGCTGCGACTGCCGGGCGGTGTGGGGTTTGCGCGGGGTCTCGAAGGCCTGCAGCGCGCCGCGGACCGCCGTGTGGTCGCGAAGGTCGACCCCGGCCAGGCGGCGGCCGAGGAAGTAGCCGTCCTCGGTGGCCATCCCCGCGCCGTAGGCGGCGTAGGGGGAGGTCGGGTGGGCGGCGTCCCCGACGATGGTCGCGCGGCCTTTGGACCACTGCTTGAGGGGTTTGCGGTCGCGCAGCAGCCAGCGCTGCACGTCGTCGGGGTCGGTCGCGGCGATCAGTTCGGGCAGCGGCGAGGGGAAGCCGTGGGCCAGGCCGGTCGCGGTGGCGTGCAGGTCGCCGGTGAACTCGCGGCGGGCGTCGTGGGCGGTCAGCACCCACCATTGGAACCCGTCGCGGCCCTTGTGGCGGATCGAGGTCCAAGCGCCCTGGGTGGTGCGGCTGTGGGTGAGGATGCACAGCCCGGGCTGGGCCGGGACGTCGGCGTCCAGAACGAACCCGCCGAAGATGTGCAGGTTGTGCTCGCGTTTGGGGGCGTCTCCCCACAGGGTGCGGCGCACCAGGGAGTCGATGCCGTCGGCGCCCACCACCACGTCGCATTCGTGGATCTCGCCGTCTGCCAGGTGCAGGCGCACCCCGTCCTGGTCCTGCTCCAGCCGCTCGACGCGCCGGTTGACCTGCAGGACGCCGGGCGGGAGTGCGGCCAGCAGCCGCTCGTACAGGGCGGGGCGCAGCAGCCCGATGAATCCGCCGCCGTAGTCGCGGACGACGTCCTCGGGAAGGTGGACGGCGACCCGGCGGCGTCCGGCGATGTTGCGGAATTCGGTGTGGCACGGTGAGCCGAGGTCGTCGATGTCGACGCCCATCAGTCCGAGCGCTTTGATGGGCGGCGGCCACAGGTTGAGGATGTTGCCCGCCGGCCGGGCCTGGGGGTAGCGCTCCAGCAGGACGACGTCATGGCCTGCCTGGTGGACCGACAGGGCGGTGGCCATGCCGGCGGGTCCGGCGCCGATGACGGCGACCCGTCCGCGCGGGGTGGATGCCATGGGTACCTCCTCGGATGTGGCGCGAAATCGGCAGGTGGAGCGGCGGCCTGGCCGATCCCCCTGAAACTTTAGTGCGCACTAATGTTTGAGGATGATGTATCCCGGGTCACACGCCTGTCAACCCGCCGGCCTCGGCGGAGACCGCCGATGCGCGACAATGGCCGCCATGACGTCCGAGAACGCCATGGATGCCGCCGACCTGCGGATCCGCCCGCCGCGGCAGGAGCGCAGCCGCCAGGTGTGGGCGCGGATCCTGGACGCCGGCGTGCGGATCGTCGAGGAGGGCGGGTACGAGGCGTTCACCATCGCCGCGGTCTGCGAGCGCGCCGGCGTCGCGCCGCCCACGGTCTACGCGCGCGTCGACACCAAGGACGCCCTGTTCCTGGCCGTCTACGAGCACGGCATCGCCCGGCTCAACGCCGACCAGGCGGTCTTCGCCGATCAGCAGCGCTGGGACGGCCTGGCACCCGAGCGCCTGGTGGGCGAGGCGGTGACCGAGCTCGCCGGGCTGTTCTTCCGCCATGCACGCTTCCTGCGGGCCGTGGTCCTGATCTCCGGCGCCCATCCCGAGGTCGAGCGCCGGGGATCGGCCCACTCCCGCCGGCTGGGCGAGGAGTTCACCGCCGTGGTGCTGCGCGCCGCCGACCGCATCGCCCATCCCGACCCGGCCGCCGCGGTCCACGCCTGCTTCACCACGCTGTTCTCCGCGCTCGTAGTGCGTGTCGCCTATGGGGCCGGCTTCGCCGCACCGGCGACCACCGATGAGGTCTTCACCGGCCAGCTCGTCCAGATCGCGACCGGCTACCTGCTGAACCCGCCGGTCGAGGGGGGAACTGCGAGCCGCTGAGGGATCACTTCTCGCGGCAGCGCATGGGGGTTCAGGGTTCTGCTGCTTGCGGCTCGGCTTCTGTTGGAGTTCGGTAGAAGAACTAGACTCCGGTGATCACGTCTTCCTCTGCCCCCAGGAGGCTTCAGGTGCCCGCCGAGCGGATCGACAGTCTTGCAGCGGTGCTCGCCGCCGTCCGGGCCGCGGAGGGGGTGACCCAGCCGCTGCTGACGCGGCAGGTCGGGCTCGGTCGCAGCATCGTCGCCACGCGCGTGGCGGAACTGGAGGCGGCGGGGCTCGTCGTGCAGGACGGGCTGGGGGCGTCGACGGGCGGGCGGGCGCCCCGCCGCCTGCGGTTGCGGGCGGAGGCGGGCCTGGTGATCGGCGTGGACCTCGGCGCCACGAGCATGTCGGTCGGGGTCGCGGACCTCGCGGGCGCGGTGCTGCGCAGTGCCGAGGAGCCGATCGACATCGCCGACGGGCCGGAGGCCGTGCTGTCCCGGGCCGAGAAGGTGGTGGACGGCCTGCTCGGCGACCTCGCGCCGGCGGCCCCGGTCTGGGGCGTCGGGGTGGGGGTGCCGGGGCCGGTGGAGTTCGAGACCGGGCTGCCGATCGCGCCGCCGATCATGCCCGGCTGGGACGGCTATCCGATCCGCGCCCGGCTCTCCGCGCGGTTCTCGGCTCCCACCTGGGTCGACAACGACGTGAACCTGCTGGCGATCGGCGAGATCCGCAGCAATCCCGCGGTCGCCGGCGTCGGGGACCTGCTGTACGTGAAGATCGGCACCGGGATCGGGGCGGGTCTGGTCTCGGACGGCCGGCCGCATCGCGGCGCGAACGGCTGCGCGGGAGACATCGGGCACATCGCCGTGGCGGACGGCAACGACGTGGTGTGCCGCTGCGGCAACACCGGCTGCCTGGAGGCGATCGCGGGCGGCGCGGCGCTGGCGCATGAGGGGCGGCGGCTCGCCGAGAGCGGCGCCGGTCCGGTGATGGCCGGTTTGCTGGCGGCGAACGGCCGGCTGACCGCGGCGGACGTGACGCTCGCGGCGGATCGGGGGGATCCGGCCGCGCGGGCGCTGCTGGCCCGGGCGAGCCGGCTGGTCGGTGCGACGCTCGCGACCCTGGTCAGCTTCTACAACCCCGGCATGGTCGTGCTCGGCGGCGGCGTCGTGTCCGCGGGCGACCATGTCCTGGCCGCCATCCGGGAGTCGGTGTACCGGCGGTCGCTGCCGCTGGCCACGCGCACGCTGCGGATCGAGCCGTCCCCTCTCGGCGGCGAGGCCGGCCTGGTCGGAGCGGCGCACCTGGTGATGGACGAGCTGTTCACCAAGGACCGGTTGTCGGTGTGGCTGCCCTACGGCTCGCCGGCCGGGCACCCGGAGATCGCCGAGCCCGCGCGGACGGTCGGCTCCGCCTGACCTGACGGCCGTTCCAGCTCTGCCGCTTGCTCGCACGGGATGGGTGTGGCGCCGGGTATTCGTGCGATGGATGGCGTGCATCCGGAATACCGATCGCGCTTATGTCGCCCATTCATTGACTTCGTCCGATGTCAGGAAGAAGGTGCTTATTGCGTCGAGTGTGGCTCCTGCCACAGCAGATCCGAGGAGGGCCAATGGCCGACCGCGTCCGTGCCGGTGTGATCGGTGTCGGGTTCATGGGCACCGTGCACGCCCGTGCGATCCGGCGCAGCGGGGGCGTCGTGTCCCGCGTCGCGGGGTCGACGCCGGCGTCGTCGCAGGCGGCGGCCGAGCGGTTCGCGGCCGAGTTCCCGGCCGGCGCCGCCGAGGACGTGCTGAGCGCCGACGACGTCGACATCGTGCACATCTGCACCCCGAACAGCACGCACGCCGGCCTGGTCCGCGCCGCGATCGACGCGGGCAAGCACGTGGTCTGCGAGAAGCCGCTCGCGGTGAGCGCGGAGGAGGCGGCCGACCTGCTCGGCCGCGCGGAGGCGGCCGGGGTCATCGCGACGGTGCCGTTCGTCTACCGCTTCTACCCCAGCGTCCGGGAGGCGCGCAGCCGCGTCGCCGACGGGTCGGCCGGGCCGCTGCGCCTGCTGCACGGCTCCTACCTGCAGGACTGGCTCGCCGAGGCGACCGACGACAACTGGCGGGTGGACACCGGCCGGGGCGGCCCGTCGCGGGCGTTCGCCGACATCGGCGTCCACTGGTGCGACCTGGTGGAGTTCGTCACCGGTCACCGCATCGTCCGCCTGGCCGCCCGCACCGCGGTCGCGGTGCCGTCGCGCGGCGGCCGGCGCGTGGAGACCGAGGACGCCGCGGTGGTGTCCTTCGAGACCGACGGCGGGGCGGCCGGCACGCTGACGGTCAGCCAGGTGAGCCAGGGACGCAAGAACCGGCTCTGGTTCTCGGTGGACGGCGCCAAGGAGAGCCTGGTCTTCGACCAGGAGAACCCCGACTCGCTGTGGGTCGGCGGGCGGAGCGTCAACCGCCGGTTCCTGCGCGGCGCCGGGGCCTCCGATGCGGCGGAGCGGTACTCGGTCCTGCCGCCCGGGCATCCGCAGGGCTACCAGGACTGCTTCGACGCCTTCGTCGCCGACACCTACGCGGCGCTGGCGGGCGACGCCCCCGACGGGTTGCCCACCTTCGCCGACGGGCTCCGCGCCGCGCGGCTGACGGCGGCCGTCCTGGACGCCTCCAAGCGCGGCGAATGGGTGCAGGTGGCGTCGTGAAGCGCGCCTGGACCGGTCTGCGGATCGCCCGCGACACCCCGCGGCCCCCGCTGGTCGCCTGACCCCCCGCCGGCAACGGATCACCACCCCACCGAACGAGGAAATCATGAAGCGTTCCTTCGGCCTGCCCGCGATCGGCGCGGTCACGGCACTGGCACTGACGCTCGCAGGTTGCGGCGAATCGGCGTCCACCTCAGGCGGCACCGACGGCACACCGACCACCGCCGCGATCGACGGTGCGATCGGCTCCACCTTCAGCGGCGGCAAGCCCGGCGCGGCCTCCTCCAGCGAACCGATCACCATCGGCCTGATCAACCAGGAGGGCGGCCAGGTCTCCGACCCCGAGGTGACGGTCGCGGTCTCGGCCGCCTTCTCCTACATCAACAAGGAGCAGGGCGGCATCGGCGGGCACCCGCTCAAGGCCGAGGTCTGCAAGGTGACCGCCACCGAGGAGTCGGCGCAGCAGTGCGCTCAGCGGTTCCTCAACGACACCAAGGTCGACGTCATCCTGCAGGGCGGCCTGAACGTCGGCGCCAACGCGGTGCACCAGACGATCAACGGCGCCAAGCCCACGGTCATCATGATGGCGAACCCGGGCCCGGACACCACGGCCAAGAACGCCTTCGCCGTCAATCCCAGTGTCGTCGCGTCGCTGCCCGGCGTCGCCAGCTACGCGCGGTCGAAGGGCTACAAGTCGCTGGGCATCGTCACGGCCAGCGACCCGGGGAGCCTGGCGATCGGGCAGACCGCCCAGAAGATCTTCAGCGGCAGCGGCCTGTCGTCGAAGGTGACCACGTTCCCGGCCGGCACGACGGACCTGACCGGCACCTACACCTCGGCGCTGTCCGGCAAGCCGGACGCCCTCGCTCCGACGACGGTCACCACGTCCGACTGCCTGTCCTCGGCCAAGGCCCTGCAGTCGCTCGGGACGACGACTCCGGTCGTCGGTTCGGCGCTGTGCGCGACCGAGCAGATCAAGGCCGCGTTCGGCGACTTCCCCAAGTGGTCGTACGAGTCGAGCGTGCTGTCGCTGTTCGCCCCCGACGACACCGGCCAGCTCGCCTTCTACCGGGCGGTGATGGCCAAGTACGCGGGCAAGGGCGCCCAGCTCGGCATCGACGCGCCGCAGGCGTTCGGTGCGGCGTTCCTGCTGGCGAAGGTCTTGAACACGCTCGGCGCCGACAAGGTCACGCCCAAGGCGGTGTCGGGTGCGCTCAAGGACTACAGCGGCGGCGTCCTGCTGGGCACGCCGAAGGTCGCCTTCGGATCGGTGCCCGGGATGCCGACCCTCAGCGGAGTCGCCGACCGGTTCTACACCTACCAGGGCGGCAAGTGGGAGGTCGGCCCGTGGCAGAACCTGCCGAAGTGACGCCGACCGGTTCCGCTGGGAGAAGGTGAGAAAGCCGCATGGAACAGATCCTGCTGTTCGCGGTGCTGGGCCTCGGCACGGGGGCGCTCATCGCCGGGCTGGCCCTGAGCCTGGTCGCGACCTACCGGGGCTCGGGCACGATCAACGTGGCCGCCGGCGCGATCGCGATGTTCGGCGCCTACGTGTTCTACGGGCTGCGCGGCCAGGGCTACCTGCTGTTCCCCGCGCTGCGGGTGGCGGGCGCCGAGGGCATGGTCGTCCCGCTGCTGCCGGCCGTGCTGATGACGCTCGCGGTCTGCGCGGTGCTCGGCGTCGCCCTGCACTACCTGGTGCTGCATCCGCTGCGCCGCCAGTCCGCGCTGGCCAAGCTGGTCGCCTCGGTCGGGGTGCTGCTGATCATCCAGGCGTACGTCCTGATCACCTTCGGCTCGCAGGGCAAGGCCGCGCCGGACGTGCTGCCCACCGACCCGGTGCGGCTGCTGGGCGGCACCGTGCCCGCCAACCGGCTGTACCTGTTCGCGTCCGTGGTGGTGCTGACCGGCGCGATCGCGCTCGCCTACCGCCGCACCCGCTTCGGACTGGCGACGCGGGCGGCGCAGGAGAGCGAGCGGGAGGCGGCGCTGTCGGGCCTTGCGGCAGGACGGCTCGCCCTGGCCAACACCGTGATCGCCGCCCTGATCGCGGGCGGGCTCGGCATCGTCGTCGCGCCGCTGACCCAGGTGGATCCCAGCACCATCGCGCTCGCGGTCGTCCCCGCCCTCGGCGCGGCGCTGCTGGCCCGGTTCACCTCGTTCACCGTCGCGGCCGCCGCCGGGATCGGCATGGGGATCATCGCCTCGCTGGTGACCTACGCGCAGAGCCGGCCGTGGTTCCCCACCTCCGACGGGGTGGCGTGGCCGGGCGTGACCGACCTGCTGTACTTCGCCGTCATCGTCGTCGCCCTGTTGTGGCGGGGGCAGAGCCTGCCCGACCGGGGGACGCTGGTGGAGCCGCGCCTGCCGCGCGCACCCGCGCCGGAGCGGGTGGTGCGTCCGGCGGTGATGTCCGGTGCGGTGGCGCTCGTCGCGCTGTTCGTCCTGCCCTACGACCTGCGGCAGGCGCTGATCCTTTCGCTGATCGGCTCCATCGCGTGCCTGTCGCTGGTCGTGGTGACCGGACTGGTCGGGCAGGTGTCGCTGCTCCAGTTCGGCCTGGCCGGAGTCGCGGGGGTCGTGCTGTCCAAGCTCACCGCGGACGCGGGCGTCCCCTGGCCGCTCGCCCTGGTGGCCGGTGTGCTCGGCGCGCTGGTGATCGGGCTGGTGACGGCGCTGCCCGCGCTGCGCGTCCGCGGCGTCCAGCTCGCGATCCTCACGCTGGCCGGGGCCGTCGCGCTGAACTCCTTCGGGTTCGGCAACACCCGATGGGGGGTGCCCGCGTCCGGCGCGCCGGTCTCGGCCCCCACCGTGCTCGGCTTCTCCATCGGCACGGACTCGCCCGTGCGGGGGCTGGACGGCGCGCGCCCGAGCCCGCTGTTCGGGGCGGTCGTGCTGCTGGTACTCATCGCCGCGGCGCTGCTCGTCGCGGGGATCCGCCGCGGCAGCCTCGGCAAGCGGATGCTCGCGGTGCGCTCCAACGAGCGGGCCGCGGCGTCGGCGGGCGTCTCGCCCGCGCAGGTCAAGCTGATCGCCTTCGCGGTCGCGACGGTCATCATGGCGTTCGCCGGGGTGCTGTACGCCTACAACTTCGGCTCGCTCGACCCGACCCGCTTCACCGTGTTCAACACCCTCAGCCTGATCGCCTTCGCCTACCTCGGCGGCATCACCACCGTCCGCGGCGCGGTCATGGGCGGGCTGCTCATCACGCAGGGACTGATGAGCTACGCGCTGAACCACTACCTGGGCATCTCGGTGAACTTCCAGCTCGTCCTCGCCGGGTTCCTGCTGGTGTTCACGGTCATCACCAACCCGGACGGGATCGCGCTCGCGCCCCCGCCGAAATGGCCGGGGCGGCTGGTGCGGCGAGTGCGCGGCGGCCCGTCCGGCGACGCTCCCGCGGCCGCCGACAAGCAGCTCGCCACCACCCAGGGAGCGCGATGATGAACGACGTCCTCAGCACCCGCGACCTGACCGTCCGCTACGGCGGCAACCTCGCGCTGGACGCGGTGTCGCTGCGCATCGGGAAAGGCGAGCTGGTCGGGCTGATCGGTCCGAACGGCGCCGGCAAGACCACCTTCATCGACGCGCTGACCGGCTTCACCCGCAGCACCGGCACCGTCGAACTGGACGGCACCGACATCAGCCGCGCCAAGCCGCACCGGCGGGCCCGCGCCGGCCTCGGCCGCACCTGGCAGGGCGCCGAACTCTACGACGAGCTGACCGTCCGGGAGAACCTCGAGGTCGGGGCGCACCGCCCGTCGCTCGTCCAGTCGCTCAAGGAGATCGTCACCGGCCGCGCGCCCGACCTTCCCTCGGTCACCGAAGCGGCCGGGCTGCTCGGCCTCGGCGCGGTCCTCGACCGCGACCCCGACGACCTGTCCCAAGGCCAGCGCAAGACCGTGGACGTGGCCCGCGCCCTCGCCACCGGATCGCGGGTGCTGTGCCTGGACGAACCGGCCGCCGGCCTGGACTCCGCGGAGAGCCTCGCCCTCGGGGAGCGGCTGCGGCGGCTGGTGTCGGGCGGGACGTCGCTGCTGCTCGTCGACCACGACATGGGCCTCGTCCTGGGCGTCTGCGACCGGATCTACGTCCTGGACCTCGGCCGCGTCATCGCCGAGGGGACGCCCGCGCAGATCCGCCGCTCACCGCAGGTCATCGAGGCCTACCTCGGCGAGGGCGACGACACCACCGAATCCGCAGATCAGGAGGTCGCGAGGTGACCGGCACGCCGCTGCTCGAACTCGACGGGCTCACCCTGGGCTACACCACCTCCCCCGTGGTGCGGGAGATGTCCCTGACCGTCGCGCCCGGCGAGGTCGTGGCCCTGCTCGGACCCAACGGCGCGGGCAAGACCACCACGCTGCGCGCGGTGTCGAGACTGCTCGACCCGATGTCCGGCGCGATCCGCTACCGCGGCGACGACATCACCGGACGCTCGGCCGTGCAGGTCGCCCGCGCGGGCCTCGTGCAGATGTCCGACGCCCGCAGCGTCTTCCGCGGGCTCACCGTCGAAGAGCACTTCCGCCTCGGGCACCGCGGGCAGAAACTCGACCGCGACATCGCCTACGAGTACTTCCCCGCGCTCCGCAAGCTCGCCAAGCGGCGGGCGGGCCTGCTCTCCGGCGGGGAACAGCAGATGCTCGGCCTCGGCCGCGCGCTGGCCCGCCGCCCCACCGTGCTCATGGTGGACGAGCTCAGCCTCGGCCTCGCCCCCGTGATCGTCAAGCGGCTCCTGCCGATCCTGCGCCGCTACGCCGACGACACCGCCGCGGGCGTGCTGCTGATCGAGCAGCACGTCCAGATGGCCCTGTCGATCGCCGACCGCGGATATGTACTCGTGCACGGCGACGTCGTCCTGCAGGGCGACGCGGGCCGTCTGCTGCGCGACCGGCACCTGCTCACCGCCAGCTACCTCGGTGAGAACGAGATCGCGCCCGCCCAGGAAGAGTCGCGGACAGCGGACACCGGGACCGGGACATGAGGACGCCGAGTGACCCGCACGAGCCCGTACAGATGAGAAGGACTCCATGAGATTCCCCGAGCACGTCGACGTCGCCATCGTCGGCAGCGGCCCCTGCGGCGCCGCGTACGCCCGCGTCCTCAGCGAGCGGGCGCCCACGGCGTCGATCGCGACGTTCGAGGTCGGCCCGCTGCTGGCCGACCCGCCCGGCGTCCACGTCAAGAACATCGCCTCGGCGCAAGAGCGCGCCCGCGCGCAGCGGCTCTCCGAAGGCCCGGCGCCCCGCGACGGCGCCGCCTCCACCGACACCATGGACGGGTACGCCGACGACGCGCCCCGTCTCGCACGCCCCGGCACCTTCCTGCTCCCCTCGGGGTACCGGCAGCCAGGAGAGGACGGCCTCCCCGGCGCGGCGATGTCGAGCAACGTCGGCGGCATGGGCGCCCACTGGACCGGCGCCTGCCCCCGCCCCGGCGGCTCCGAGCGGATCGCCTTCGTCCCCGACCTCGACGACCTGCTCGCCGAGGCGGAACGGCTCCTGTGCGTCGACGCGCACGCCTTCGACGACGCGCCGTTCGCCGCCGAGGTCCGCAAGCGCCTCGGCGCCGCGATCGACGCCGGGCGCGGCGGCGACCGCCGCGTCCAGCCCATGCCGCTGGCCGTGCGCAAGGACGCCGGCGGCCGCGTCACCTGGTCCGGCGCCGACGTCGTCTTCGGCGAGCCGACCCGGGGCAACCCCAACTTCAGCCTGCACTCGCAAGCGCTCGTGACCCGCGTGCTCGTGGACGGCGACCGCGTCCGCGGCGTACAGATCCGCGACATGCGCGACGGGACCGTCCACGACGTCCGCGCCCGGTACGTGGTGGTCGCGGGCGACAGCCTCCGGACCCCGCAGCTGCTGTGGGCGTCCGGGATCCGGCCGCGCGCTCTCGGCCGCTACCTCAACGACCAGCCGCAGACCGTGTTCGCCGTCCGGCTCCGCGACATCGCCCCCGACCCGGCCGCCGAAACCGACCCACGCGACAAGGCCGAGATCGTCCCGCAGAGTGGCGTCAGCTGGGTCCCGTTCACCGATGACGAGCCCTTCCACGGGCAGGTCATGCAGCTGGACGCCTCGCCCGTGCCACTGGCCGACGCCGACGAGCCACTGCCCGGCACCATCGTCGGCCTCGGCTGGTTCTGCGCCAAGGACCTGCAGGAATCCGACCGCATCGAGTTCGACGACCGTGAAGGCGACGCCTACGGCATGCCCGCCATGCGCATCCACTACCGGCTCACCGAACGCGACCACGCGGCGATCGAGGCGTCCCGCAACGCGGTCCGCCGCGCCGCCGAAGCCCTCGGCGAACCTCTGGACGACGCCCCGCTGACCTTCGATCCCGGTGCGTCCCTGCACTACCAGGGCACCGTGCGGATGGGCGAACGCGACGACGGCACCTCCGTCTGCTCCCCCGCCTCGCAGGTCTGGGACGTCACCGGCCTGCACGTCGCGGGCAACGGCGTCATCCCGACCGCGACCGCCTGCAACCCCACCCTCACCTCCGTGGCCCTCGCCGTCGCCGGCGCCCGCGCCATCGCCGCCGACCTCACCGCCGAGAGGAACTGACGCCATGCTCGACTTCCCCACCATCCAAGGACGCGGCTTCCGCAACGTGTTCGAGGACGGCCGGATCACCGGCTTCTCCTTCCAACTGCGCAACCCGAACTACCGCGGGGTCGCGGCCAGCCTGCTCGACGGCGTGGACGTCGTGGTCGACGGCGAACGCATCCCCGACCACGTGCCGCTGTGGACGCTGCAGGGCCGTACCTTCACCCTCGATGAGCTGCGCGCCTCGACCGACGTGCGCTGGCACCTGGACGAGCCGGCCACCATTACCGTCCCGAAGGCCGGCGGCCTGTCGGGGGGAGTCCACCAGCTCGAAGTGGTCGTGCATCTGCGCCGCTCGTACTTCCCGCCGCTGATCGCGCGCACGCCGTTCACCTCGACCGGAACCGGCGTGATCGTGCCGCCGGTGCCCGACGGCGGGCTGCGCTTCGGCGTCTCCACCTACAGCTACAGCGGCGACCTCTACACCTCGATGACCCTCGAAGACGTGTTCGCCGACATCGCCGACCTGGGCGCCACGGGCATCGAGATCCTCGGCGAAGGCAACGTCGCCGGCTACCCGTCACCCAAGCCCGGGTGGATCGACGCCTGGCGCGGGCTGCTGGAGAAGTACGGCCTCGAGGCGACCAACTTCGGCTCGTGGGTCGACACCACGCGGTGGCACGACCGCGATCTCACGGTGGAGGAGGGCGCAGAACAGCTCCAACTGGACCTGCGACTCGCCCACCGGCTCGGATTCACCTCGGTGCGCCCCAAGTTCGGCGTCACGTCCTGGGAGCTGGACCCGCACCCGATCTGGGAGGGGGCGGTCGAGCGCTCGCTGGACCTGGCCGCCGACCTGGACATCGTCATCTGCCCGGAGATCCACGCCCCGACCCCGATCCGGCACCCGGTGACGCAGGGCTACCTCGACTTCATCGAGCGCACCGGCACCAAGCACTTCAAGCTGCTCATCGACACCGGCATCTTCCAGACCGCGGCAGTCCGCGACTACGCCGAGGAGATCGAGGCCGAAGAGGGCGAGGAGGTGCCGGCGCACCTGCGGCCACTCGCCGTGCCGATGGCCGACCTGGTCGAGGTCCTGCCGCACACCCACTTCATCCAGGCGAAGTTCTTCTCGATCGACGACGACCTCAACGACCTGCACGTGCCGTGGAGCGACATCATTCCGACACTCCAGCAGGCGGGGTGGTCCGGTTACCTGTCCAGCGAGTACGAAGGCCTGCGCGAGCCCTATCGGGGCCGCGACCAGGTCCGCCGGCAGCACGCCTTGTTGCGCGGCCTCGCTGCTGGGCGGTGACCACTGGTCCCCGCAAAAATCCAGGCACACTCCTCGATAAAGGATTGATCTATTACCTGTCAAGAGCACTCATAGGTGCCAAGAATGGCTCTGTTGCTTCTTTTGGAGCGGGCCTCGCCCCTTCGGCGCCGAGCACGTTAACTCGCTGTTAAATCCGCAATTCACCTGGTGCCGTGTCCCCTTCCGGCCAGTAAGGTCCGGAGCGTGCTGATCAGCCCACATGAGCAGCAGCGCCTGCTGCTGCACGTCGCCGCGTCGGTCGCGCAGGGACGCCGCGCTCGCGGTCTGCGGCTCAACCATCCGGAGGCGACCGCGGTCATCGCGGTCCACGTGCTGGAGGGCGCGAGGGACGGGCGGACGGTCGCGGAGCTGATGGAGTCCGGCCGGGCGGTGCTGACACGGGAGGACGTGATGGAAGGCATTCCGGAGATGCTCGACTCGGTGCAGGTCGAGGCGACGTTCCCCGACGGCACCAAGCTCGTCACCGTCCACCGGCCGATCCCGTGAGCGGGCGACCGCTCGTTCCGGGCGAGGTCGTCCCGGGTGACGGCCCGCCGGTCGCCCTCAACCCCGGCCGGCCACGCACGGCCGTCACCGTCGTCAACACCGGCGACCGGCCCGTCCAGGTCGGGTCGCACTACCACTTCGCGGTGGCGAACCCGGCGCTGGAGTTCGACCGGTCCGCGGCCTGGGGACACCGTCTCGACGTCCCGGCCGGTACGTCGGTGCGGTTCGAGCCGGGTCTCACCCGGGAGGTCGAACTGGTGCCGCTGGCCGGGAACCGGGTCGTGCCGGGGCTGCGGCCCGAACAGGCCGGAGCGCTGGATGGCTGAGCTGTCGCGGGCCCGGTACGCGCAGTTGTACGGCCCCACCGCCGGAGACCGGATTCGGCTGGCCGACACCGACCTGTTCATCGAGGTCACCGAGGACCGAAGCCGCGGCGCGGGAGCGGGCGACGAGGTGGTCTTCGGGGGCGGCAAGGTGATCCGCGAGTCGATGGGGCAGGCGCGCACCACGCGCGCGGACGGCGCCCTCGACCTGGTCGTCACCGGGGCCGTGGTGCTCGACCATTGGGGTGTGGTCAAGGCCGACGTCGGGATCCGCGACGGCCGGATCGTCGCGCTCGGCAAGGCCGGCAACCCCGACACGATGGACGGCGTCCACCCGGACCTGGTGATCGGGCCGTCCACCGAGGTGCTGGCGGGCAACGGCCGCATCCTGACCGCCGGGGCGGTGGACTCCCACGTCCACCTCATCTGCCCCCAGCTGCTGGAGGAGGCGCTCGGCGCCGGGGTCACCACGGTGATCGGCGGCGGCACCGGCCCGGCCGAGGGGACCAAGGCCACCACCGTGACCGGCACCTGGTACCTCGCCCGGATGCTGGAGTCGCTCGACTCCTGGCCGGTGAACGTCGCGCTGCTCGGCAAGGGCAACACGGTCGGCGAGGAGGCGCTCTGGGAGCAGCTGCGCGCCGGCGCGTCCGGCTTCAAGCTGCACGAGGACTGGGGCTCCACCCCGGCGGCCATCGACGCCTGCCTGCGGGTCGCCGACGCGTCCGGCGTCCAGGTCGCCCTGCACTCCGACACGCTGAACGAGGCGGGGTACGTCGAGTCGACGCTCGGGGCCATCGCCGGCCGGTCGATCCACGCCTACCACACCGAGGGCGCGGGCGGCGGGCACGCGCCCGACATCATCACCATCGCCGCGCACCCCAACGTGCTGCCCTCCTCCACCAACCCGACCCGGCCGCACACCGTCAACACCCTGGACGAGCACCTCGACATGCTGATGGTGTGCCACCATCTGAACCCGTCGGTGCCCGAGGACCTGGCCTTCGCCGAGTCGCGCATCCGGCCGACGACCATGGCCGCCGAGGACGTCCTGCACGACCTCGGCGCGATCGCGATGATCGGCTCGGACTCGCAGGCCATGGGACGGATCGGCGAGACGGTGATCCGCACCTGGCAGACCGCCCACGTCATGAAGCTCCGCCGCGGCTCCCCGGGCGAGGGCGGGGCCGCGGAACCGGCCGACAACCTGCGGGCCCGCCGCTACATCGCCAAGTACACGATCAACCCGGCCATCGCGCACGGCCTCGAAGGCGAGATCGGCTCGGTGGAGCCGGGCAAGCTCGCCGACCTGGTGCTGTGGCATCCCGCGTTCTTCGGCGTCCGCCCGCAGGTGGTCGTCAAGGGCGGGATGATCGCGTGGGCGGCGATGGGCGACGCCAACGCTTCGATCCCGACGCCGCAGCCGGTGCTGCCCCGGCCGATGTTCGGCGCCGCGCCGCCCACCGCCGCCGCCACCTCGGTGCACTTCGTGGCGCCCGCCGCCATCGAGGCGGGCCTGGCCGACCGGCTCGCGGTGAACCGCGCTCTGGTGCCGGTCAAGGACACCCGCCGGGTGGGCAAGGCGGACATGGTGCTCAACGACGCGCTCCCCCGGATCGACGTCGACCCCGACACCTTCACGGTGTCGATCGACGGCGACGACGTCGAGCCCTCCCCCGCGACCGAGCTGCCGATGGCGCAGCGCTACTTCCTGTTCTGATGGGCCTGCCCGCACCGCTGCTGCTCCTCGCCGACTCCCGGCTCCCGGCGGGCGGCCACGCCCACTCCGGCGGGCTGGAGCCGGCGGCGGAGGCCGGCGCGGTCACCGACCTCCCGACGCTCGCGGCCTTCCTGCGCGGGCGCCTCGCCACCACCGGCCTGGTATCCGCCGCCCTCTCGGCCGCCGCCTGCGCACACGCGGCCCGCGCCGTGAACGGAACGGCGCGTGCGTACGGCGAACCCAACGAGGACGAGACCTGGTCGGTGCTGGACGCCGAAGCCGACGCCAGGATGCCGTCGCCCGCCGGGCGCCGGGCCTCCCGGGCCCAGGGGCGATCGCTGCTGCGCGCCGTCCGCGCCATGTCGCCGCACCCGGTGCTGGACGTGCTCGCGGCGTTCCCGATACCGCACCACCCGCTCGTTCTCGGCGCCGCCGTCGCCGTCACCGGGGGCTCCCCCGCGGACGCCGCCTCGATCAGCGCGTACGGGGCGGTCTCCGGTCCCGCGTCCGCGGCCGTGCGCCTGCTCGGACTCGATCCACTGGCCGTGCACCGCGCGCTCGCGGACCTGGCTCCGCAGGTGGATGCGGTCGCCGCCGAGGCCACCGGGCACGCGGGCGGCGATCCCCGGGACCTTCCGGCCGCTTCGGCGCCCGCCCTCGACATCTTCGCCGAACTGCACCTTCAGGCGGACCTGCGCCTGTTCGAATCCTGACCCACGGCAGACACCACCACGAGCCACGGCCACCACGAGCAAGACGGCGATCGTCCCGACCGGGCCCGCCGCCAGAGAGGAAGTCGCGATGGGCGCGAACCACGATCACGATCCCCACCCGACGCCGCCGGCCCAGGGGCGGGCCCTGCGGCTGGGCGTCGGCGGGCCGGTCGGCAGCGGCAAGACCGCGCTGGTGGCGGCGCTGTGCCGGACGCTCCGCGACGACCTCCGCCTCGCCGTCGTGACCAACGACATCTACACCACGGAGGACGCCGACTTCCTGCGGCGCAACGCGGTGCTGTCGGACGACCGGATCGCCGCCGTCCGGACCGGCTGCTGCCCGCACACGGCCATCCGCGACGACATCTCCGCCAACCTCGACGCCGTCGAGTCGCTGGAGCAGCGGCACGGACCGCTCGACCTCATCATCGTCGAGAGCGGCGGCGACAACCTGACCGCGACGTTCAGCCAGGGGCTCGTCGACCGGCAGATCTTCGTCCTCGACGTCTCCGGCGGCGACAAGGTCCCCCGCAAAGGGGGGCCCGGAGTGAGCGGCGCGGACCTGCTGGTCGTCAACAAGACCGATCTGGCCCCGCTCGTCGGCGCGGACCTCGGCGTGATGGACCGCGACGCGGCGCGGGTGCGCCGCGGAAAGCCGGTGATCTTCAGTTCGCTGCGCGAGCGTCCCGGCGCTCCGGAGGTGGCCGGCTGGGTCCGGTCCGTCCTCGCCGAGACGCAGGGGGCCCGGTCCGCGGCGGGCGCCGCACGACCGGCGGTCGCGCCCGGGGCTCCGTGACCCGGCACTACACGGCGCACGCCGCCGTCCATGCCGAACTCGACACCGGCGGGCGGACCCGGCTGGCGACGCTGCGCTCCGACGGGCCGTACGCGCTGCGCGCCGCGCCGGACGCCGTCTACCTGGTAGGGGCCGCCGCCGGGCCTCTCGGAGGGGACGAACTGCACCTCGAACTGGAGGTCGCGGCGGGCGCCGCCCTGGCCGTCCGGTCCGTCGCGAGCGCGCTGCTGCTCCCCGGCGGCGGCGAGTCGCGAGCGTACGTGCGGGCCGCGGTCGGGCCGGGCGGGCACCTGGACCTCGCCTTGGAGCCGGCGGTCGCGACGGCGGGCTGCCACCACCGTTCGGTCACCGAGATCGCGCTCGCGGACGGCGCCACCCTGCGATGGCGTGAGGAGCTCGTCCTGGGCCGCCACGGCGAACCGCCCGGCCGCTACACCGCCCGCTTCGACGTCACCAGCGGCGGGGGCCCGGTCCTGCGGCACGAGTTGCGGCTGCCCGACCGCACGCTCCACACCAGCGGCGCGGTCCTGGGCGGCGCACGGTGCACCGGAAGCGTGCTGCTCGTCGGCCCCGGACTCGCGAAAGAACCCCATGCCGCCGAAGGGCTCGCGGTCATGGCGCTCGCGGGACCGGGAGTTCTGGTCGCCGCGCTCGCGGCCGACTCCGCGGCGCTCCGCCGCCGGCTCGTCCACGGCGAGAGTCTCGCGCGCGGTTGAGAAAGCCGGGCCCCACACCGGGCAGGCACCGGCGGTGAGGTTCGTTTGACGCACCGGATACAAAGCAGAATTGCCGAGGACACAGCACGCGGCTTGCATTAGGCCGACTCACACGGTGGGCGTATCCGCCCGCCGGTTTCGGGGCCTGTCCGCAAGGAGTGGTACGTGCTCAGGAGATCTCTGCCGGTATTGGCCTCGGTGGCCGCCGCGACGCTGCTGTCCCTCGCCGCCTGCGGCGAGTCGGAATCCTCCGGCGGAACGGCGGCGGCGAGCGGGAACACCATCAAGGTCGGTGTCCTCCACTCGCTGAGCGGGACCATGGCCATCAGCGAGGTCACCGTCAAGAATTCCGAGCTGATGGCGATCGACGAGATCAACGCCGCGGGCGGAGTCCTCGGCAAGAAGCTCCAGCCGGTCGTCGAGGACGGCGCCTCCGACTGGCCCACCTTCGCCGAGAAGGCCCAGAAGCTCATCCGCAAGGACAAGGTCGCAGCCGTATTCGGCGGCTGGACGTCGGCCAGCCGCAAGGCGATGCTGCCCGTCTTCGAGCGCAACAAGGCACTGCTGTGGTATCCGGTGCAATACGAGGGCCTGGAAAGCTCGCCGTACATCTATTACACCGGCGCGACCACGAACCAGCAGATCGTGCCCGCCCTGGACTACCTCAAGGAGAAGGGCAAGAAGAAGATATTCCTCGTCGGCAGCGACTACGTCTTCCCGCGCACCGCGAACAAGGAGATCAAAGCCTACGCCAAGGCCAATGGCATGACCATTCTCGGCGAGGAGTACACCCCGCTCGGGGCGACGGAGTACAGCACGCTCGTCAACAAGGTCATGCAGGCGAAGCCGGACGCGGTCTTCAACACCCTCAACGGCGACAGCAACGTCGCGTTCTTCAAGCAGCTCAAGAGCGCAGGCGCCACGGCCTCCTCCCTTCCGGTGATGTCGGTGAGCATCGCCGAGGAGGAGGTCAAGGGCATCGGGGTGGACAACATCGCGGGGCAGCTCGTCGCCTGGAACTACTACATGACGACGCCGGGAAAGGCCAACGAGACGTTCGTGAAGGCGTTCAAGGCCAAGTACGGCGCCGACAAGGTGACCTCCGACCCCATGGAGGCGGGCTACAACGCCGTCAAGCTGTGGGCGGCGGCGGTCCAGAAGGCCGGGACGACCGAGGTCGAGGCGGTGAAGAAGGCCGCGGGCGGCATCTCCCTCGACCTGCCCGAAGGCAAGGTGACCATCGACGGCGCCACCCACCACATGTACAAGACCGCCCGCATCGGCGTGATCCAGCCCGACGGCACGATCAAGGAGGTGTGGAGCTCCGGCAAGCCGGTCGCCCCGGACCCCTACCTCAAGAGCTACCCGTGGGCCGCCGGCCTGTCCTGACCCGTCCCGCCGCCGTCACCGGACCGGCCCCGGCCGGCCCGGTGACGTCCCGGCCCGGCGGGCCCGTCGACCAAGGGCACCGAGGAGTCGCATGGAAGCCCTGCTCAGCCAGTTGCCGATCGGCCTCAGCATCGCAGCCGTCCTGATGCTGGTGGCGCTCGGCCTGACGTTCACCTTCGGCCAGATGGGGGTGATCAACATGGCCCACGGCGAGTTCATGATGGCCGGCGCCTACACGGCGTACGTCCTGCAGGACTGGACCGGACGGGAGGCGGTCCTGGCGGCGCTCCCGGTCGCGTTCGCCGTCGCCGGCGCGATGGGCCTGGTCCTGGAGCGGGTCGCCGTCCGCCGCTTCTACGGCCGGCCGCTCGACACGCTGCTGCTCACCTGGGGGGTCAGCCTGGTCCTCCAGCAACTCGCGCGCGACGTCTTCGGCGCGCCCAACGTCCAGGTGCGCGCCCCCGGGTGGCTGGACGGCGGCGTCCGGATGTTCGGGTCGCAGCTGCCCTACACCCGGCTGTTCATCATCGTCCTCGCCGCGGTCTCCGCGCTCGCGATCTGGGCCTACCAGAACCGGACGCGGCAGGGCCGGCGGATGCGCTCGGTGATGCAGAACCGCCAGCTCGCCGCGTGCAGCGGCATCAACACCGGACGGGTCGACCAGCTCACCTTCTTCATCGGGTCCGGGCTCGCCGGAGTCGCGGGCGTCGCGCTGACGCTGATCGGCCCGATCGGGCCGAACCTCGGCACCTACTACATCGTCGACGCCTTCCTGGTCGTCGTCGCCGGCGGCCTCGGCCGCCTCCGCGGCGCCGTCATCGCCGCGCTGGCCCTCGGCCTGCTGGACTCCTACGCCGAGTTCTGGACCGACGCCAGCCTGGCCAAGGTGATCGGCTTCGCGGCGATCGTGGTGTTCCTGCAGGCACGCCCGCAGGGCCTGTTCGTCCTGCGCAGCCGGGCGCTGACATGACCGCCCGGATGCGCGGGCCCGCGCTCTTCACGGCCGTCGCCCTGCTGGTCCTCGTGGTCGCGCCGGCCGTCCTGGACCCGTTCCGGCTCGGCCTGCTCGCCAAGTACCTGTGCTTCGCGATCGCCGCGCTCGGCATCGGCCTCGCCTGGGGACAGGGCGGCATGCTCACCCTCGGGCAGGGCGTGTTCTTCGGGCTCGGCGGCTACTCGATGGCGATGTACCTCAAGCTCCACGACGCCGGTCCGGGCGCCCTCCCCGACTTCATGGTCTGGAGCGGCGTCGAGCGGCTGCCGGTGCTGTGGAAGCCCTTCTCCAGTCCGGTGTTCGCCATCGCCGCCGCGGTGGTCGTGCCCGCCGCCGCGGCCGCGCTCCTGGGACTCCTGGTGTTCCGCCAGCGCGTGCGCGGCGCCTACTTCGCCATCCTCAGCCAGGCGCTGGCAGCCGCCTTCACGATCTGGCTCGTCGGCCAGCAGGGACTCACCGGCGGCACCAACGGGCTCACCCACTTCTACGACGTCTTCGGCCGGGACCCGGAGACCGACGGCGCCAAGCGCGTCTTCTACTTCGTGGTGGCCGTCGTGCTGGGCGCCCTGTACCTGCTGGCCCGCCAGCTGGTGAAGAGCCGCTTCGGGCGGCTGCTGGTCGCGGTGCGCGACGGCGAGGACCGGGTCCGGTTCCTCGGCTACAACCCCGCCACCGTCAAGACCGTGGCCTTCGCCGTCTCCGCCGCCATGGCGGGCATCGCCGGCGCCTTGTACGTGCCGGTCGTCGGCATCATCTCGCCCTCGCTGCTCGGCGTCGTCCCGTCCATCGAACTCGTCGTCGCGGTCGCCATCGGCGGGCGGTTCTCGCTGGCCGGGGCGGCCCTCGGCGGCGTCCTGCTCAACTGGGCGCACACCACCTTCAGCGAGCAGTACCCGAGCGGCTGGGTCTATCTGCAGGGCCTGATGTTCATCCTCGTCATCATGGCGGCCCCCGGCGGCGTCGCCGGTGCCGCCCGCTGGGCCGGCGAGGCGATCGCACGGCGCCGGACGGGCCCTGGCCCGTCCTCCGCCCCGGAACCGGCGGAGCCCACCGCGCACGGAAAGAAGGAGGTGGCCGCTCCATGACGTCTCCCTTCCCGCCCGCCGATGCCACCGAAGCACCCGCGTCGGACGCCCCCGCGGACCCGAAGGCTCCCGCTCTCCTGGAGATCCGCGGGCTGGAGGTCGTCTTCGGCGGGTTCCGCGCCCTCAACGGCGTCGACCTCACCGTGCGGCAGGGCGAACTCCGCTTCCTGATCGGGCCCAACGGGGCCGGGAAGACGACGCTGATCGACGTGATCACCGGCCTCACCCGGCCGGCGAGCGGATCGGTCGGCTTCGCCGGCACGTCGCTGCTGGGACGGCGGGAGCACCGGATCGTGCGGCTCGGAATCGGGCGGACGTTCCAGACCTCCGTGGTGTTCGAGGAACTCACCGTGGCCGAGAACATCGACCTGGCCGCCTGCTTCCGCCGCCCGCTGCCCACGCTGCTCCGCCGGCGGCGCGGCACGTCCGAAGCCGTCGCGACGGCGCTGGAGCGGACCGGGCTGGCCGGCATGGCGGAGCGGCCCGCCGCAGTGCTGTCGCACGGCCAGCGGCAGTGGCTGGAGATCGGCATGCTGATCGCGCAGCGGCCCCGGTTGCTGCTGCTCGACGAACCCGTGGCGGGAATGAGCCGCAACGAACGCGAGCGGACGGGCGAACTCCTCACCGAGATCGCGAAAGACCACACGGTCATCGTCGTCGAGCACGACATGGAGTTCCTCCGGCGATACGCGTCCCAGGTGACCGTCCTGCACGAGGGCCGCGTGCTCATGGAAGGGGACGTCGCGGAGGTGCAGGCCGATCCCCGCGTCCAGGAGGTGTATCTCGGCCGCTCGAGAGACGAGAAGGCGCCGTGAACAGAGGCTTCGGGGAACGGGCGGCAGCCGCAACAGGAGTGGGGAGAGGACATGACCGAGGCGATGCTCCAGGTCAGCGGGCTACAGGCCGCGTACGGACGGTCGCAGGTGCTGTTCGGAGTGGACCTGACGGTACGACAGGGCGAACTCGTCACCGTCATGGGCCGCAACGGAGTCGGGAAGACCACCCTGCTCAACGCGATCATGGGCCTCATCCCCCCGACGGCCGGCACGGTCACCTTCTCCGGCACCGACGTGACACGGACGCGGACCTTCCAGCGCGTCCGCTCGGGCATGGGCTACGTACCGCAGGGTCACGAGACGTTCCCGCAACTCACGGTCTGGGAGAACCTTCAGGTCACCCTGGAGGCCACAGGGCGGACCGACCGGAGCGCCATCGATGACGCCCTGGAGGTCTTCCCGCGGCTGACCGAGCTGCTGAAGCGCCGGGCCGGTTTCCTGTCGGGCGGGCAGCAGCAGCAACTCGCGATCGCCCGCGCCCTGGTGACCCGGCCGCGCCTCCTCATCCTCGACGAGCCGACCGAGGGCGTCCAGCCGTCGATCATCCGCGAGATCGAGGAGGCCATCGAGGCGCTCCACAGGGAACGCGACCTCGCGGTCCTGCTCGTCGAGCAGTACTTCGACCTGGCCCTCCGCCTGGCCGACGCCTTCGTGATCCTGGACGGCGGCACGGTCCGGCACTCCGGAACGGCCGCCGACCTGCACACCGACGAGGTCAAACACCTCCTCGCCGTCTGAGGGAATGGACCGCCCGCGGCTGCGGCCCGATCGCCGGCATGCCACGCAAGGGCCGGCCTCCGGAGTCGGGTGACCGCCGTGATCTGTTCATGTCGCGTTGCTTCACGGTCCGGACGTTGCCAGCGCCTGGACTTCGATCAGGAGGCCGGGCACCGGGAGCCCGCACACCAGGGTCGTGCGGGCCGGTGGACGCTCGCCGAAGCGTTCGGCGAAGACGCCGTTCCACCGGCCGAACAGGCTGCGGTCGGCGAGGAAACACTCGACACGCAGCAGGTCGTGGCGGGTCGCCCCCGCGTCCGCGAGCACCGCGTCGAGCCGGTCCAGCACCCAGCGTGCCTGGACGTCGAAGTCCTCGTGCACCGGCCGCATCGTGACCGGGTCGAGCGCGGCGATCCCGGCGGTGGCGATGACCGCCCTCCCGGCGGCGGCCGTGCCGTACGGGGCGAAGGCCGGCGGGTCGGGCCTTTCGGGGGTCACCGGTCGCATCGCGTCACCGTCCCGGGCCCGAGATCGGCCACATCCGGCACGCCCGCGAGGATCATCAGTGTGCGCAGTTCCTCGGCCAGCAGCTCGATCACCCGGCGGACGCCGGTCTCGCCGCCACAGGCAAGCCCATAGGCGGCGAGCCGCCCGATGACCACCGCGTCGGCGCCGAGCGCCAGGGCGACGAACACGTCGGCGCCCGACCGGATGCCGCTGTCGACCGCGATGGGCACGCGGCCCGCGACCGTGGCGGCGACCTCCGGCAGCGCATCCAGAGCGGCTGGCGCGGGGTCGAGCTGGCGGCCGCCGTGGTTCGACACCACCAGCGCGGACGCGCCGGCCGCGATCGCCGCCTCGGCCGCCTCGGCGGTCAGGACGCCCTTGGCGATCCACGGCAGCCCGCAGCGCGCGGTGGCGCGGGCCAGCCGGCCCCAGTCCCAGGCGGGACTGTCGTGGCTGGCCAGGCGCCCGAACATCTCCGCCACGTCCGGCGTTCCCTCGCCGACCAGGTTCCCGGCGAAGTACGTCATGTCGGGCGCGAATCGGTTGACCCGGTTCCGCACCCGGAACCCGGCCGTGGGGCAGTCGACCGTCACGCACAGCGCCGCGTACCCGGCGTCGCGAATGCGCCCGGCGACCGCGTCGAAGTGGTCGAACGGGTGGAGTTGAGCGATGCGCGCCGCGGTCGGGGCGGCGTCGGCGACCTGCTCGTAGGAGAACGTCCCCGCCTCCGGGACGATCGACACCGTCCCGTTGGCGGCGCAGGCCCGCGCGACGGCGAGGTGGCCCTGCTCGTGGAACAGCGCGTCGCCTCCGAACGGCGCGGTCAGCACCGGCACGTCCAGCGGTATCCCGAGGAAGGTGGTGCCGGTGCGCGGCGCGGTGACCCCGCTCATGGGGCGCGGCCGCACCGCCCACCGCTCGAACGCGCTCCGGTTGGCGCGGAGCGTCACCTCGGCCCCGGCGCCGCCCTCCAGAAAGTCGGCGACGTCGTCCGGCAGGACGCGAAGCGCCGTCCGGCGCATCTCGGTGAGGGCGGCGAACTCCACGTCCTGGGGATACATCGTGGCGGGCGGTGCCATGTCCGCGAGGTCGGACATCAAGAATCACTCCCTTCGGAGACGGTCTCGGCGGCCGCGGGTGCGGCGGCCGGTGTGCCGACGAATGGGGCACCCGATGCGGGCGCCTCGTCCAGCGGGGCCTCCGGTGCGTCGCGACCGGGCGGGACGGCCCCGGCCAGCCGCGAATGGCGGCGTCCGTAGACGGCGTACAGCGCGAGGCCGACGACGACCCATGCCGCGAAGCGCGCCCAGGTCAGGCCCGCCAGCGTGGTGGCGAGGAGGACGCATCCGGCGAGGGCGAGGAGCGGCACGACGGGCACCCACGGCGTCCGGAAGGGCCGCGCGCGGTCCGGCTCCACGCCGCGCAGCACCAGCACCCCGGCGCTCACGACCGCGAACGCGAAGAGCCCGCCGATGTTGACCAGTTCGGCGACCACGTCGATCGGGACGAGGCCCGCGATCAGCGCGGCGACGACGCCGAGCAGGACCGTCGCCCGAAGCGGCGCGCCCGTCCGGGTGGTGCGCGCCAGCGCGGGCGGCAGCAGCCCGTCCCTGCAGATCGCGAACACCAGCCGCGACTGGCCGTAGACGACCATCAGCAGGCCCTTGGTCAGCGCGACCAGCGAGCCGGCCAGCACGACGTCGCCGATCCAGCCCGCGTGGAACGCCCTGAACGCAGTGGCGACGGGCGCCTCGTTGTTCAGCGACGCGAACGGCGCGACCCCCGTCAGCACCCCGGAGACCAGCACGTACAGGACGGTCGCGATACCGACGGTGGCGATGATGGCGAACGGCAGGTCGCGGCTCGGGCGGCGGCTCTCCTCGGCCGACGTCGCCACGACGTCGAATCCGAGGAAGGCGAAGAACGCCAGTGCCGCCCCGGACACGACACCATGCGCCCCGAACGGCGCGAACGGCGTCCAGTTGCCGGGGTCCACGTGCGCGCCGCCGACCACCACGACCGTGAGCAGCACACCGAGCGTGACCGCGACGAGGACCGTCGTCAGGCGGGCCGTCAGCCGGACCTCGCCCGCCAGCACGGCGACCACCACCGCGACGATCAGCACCGCGGGCAGATCCACGACGCCGCCCGCGGACGGCCCGGCGCTGATCGCGTCCGGGAGCGAGGCGCCGAAGAGGGAGTCCAGCAGCGCGCGGAACATCCCCGACC
This sequence comes from Actinomadura sp. NTSP31, assembly GCF_041951385.1. Taxonomy (NCBI): domain Bacteria; kingdom Bacillati; phylum Actinomycetota; class Actinomycetes; order Streptosporangiales; family Thermomonosporaceae; genus Actinomadura; species Actinomadura sp. NTSP31. The sequence goes on from NZ_JBGNUT010000001.1 coordinate 28,250, forward strand.
AGCCGATCGCGACCGCCGCGCCCGCGACGACGAACTCCAGCAGCAGGTTCCAGCCCACCAGGAAGGCGGGCAGTTCGCCGACCGTCGCATAGGTGTAGGTGTAGGCGCTGCCCGAGACCGGCACCATCGCCGCCAGCTCGCCGTAGCACAGCGCGACCAGCAGGCAGATGGAACCCGCCAGGGCGAAGGAGAGGGTGATGGCGGGCCCCGCCTTGGTCGCGGCGGCGACCCCCGTCATGACGAAGATGCCGGAGCCGACGATCGTCGCGACCCCCATGGCGGTGAGGTCGAGGCGGCCGAGACCGCGCCGCAACCCGGTGCCGCCTGCCGCGTCCCCGGTCCCCGCACCGGCCGCGGCCTCCGGCGACGGCAGCCGCCGCCCGCTCGTCCATGCGCGGGCGAGGGTGTCCAGCGCGCTCATCGACGCTCACCCGCCGACCGGGCGCCGTGGCCTGCCTGCGCGGGCGCACGGCCTTCGCCGGTCGCGGGCATCGACGTGGCGAGCGGCGCCGCGAACCCCTGCCGGAACGCGAGGTCGACCTCGTGGAGCGGTCGCGGGCCGGCAGGCGATCCGGCCGCGGCGCCGGGAGGGGGCGCGGGTCTCGTCATGGCAAGGGCTTCCTCTCATCAGGGAGACCGGGCGATCGGCGCCGGGTCCGGCCATCGGACAGAACTCGATATGAGAATAAATTCCCATGTGTCGATCTTCAGTAGCGGTGGCCGATGGCGTCAATGCCGGAGATGAGAAGTTATTCTTGATTTAACAATGACGGTGAGAAGTTATTCTCGCCGTAACAGACGATCGTGGGGTCACATGCACGCCAGAGCACCGCTACGCCGCGACACCGCCCGCACCAGGGACCGGCTCCTGGACGCGGCGGGCGAACTGCTCGCCGGCCGCGGCACCGAGTTCAGCCTGCCCGACCTCGCCCGCGCCAGCGGCGTCGCGACCGCCACGGTGTACCGGCACTTCGCCTCGGTGCACGACGTCCACCGCGAGTTCTACCACCGGATGGTCGACGAGCTCGTGGCCGAGCTCGAGGACATCTCCGACCGCCACCACGGCGTCGAGCGGCTACGGCTGATCGGCGAGCGCTGGGTGGCGCTGGCCGTCCACTGGGGCCGCGCCGCCACCCACATTCGCAGGCCGGAGGGATTCCTGGAGCGCGTCCGCGCAGGCGACCCGCCGACCTCGGCGCTGTACCACGGCCTCGCCCCGACCGTGACGGAGCTGGTCGCCCAGCGGATCATCCCCGACCAGGACATCGACTACGCCATCCTGCTGTGGATCACCCTCTTCGACGAGCGCGTCATCGCCGACCTCACCGCCGTCCCCGGCTGGACGGCCCGCCGCATCGCGCGCACCCTCACCACATCCCTCCTGGGCGCCTGGCAGGGCGCCGCAGACGATGCGCCGCCCCCTCCCTGACGCCCCAGCCCGTTACAGCCGTCCGACCGCCCACGGCGCGATCACCAGCACCACCTGCATGCGCGCAAGCTCAGGTTGCGACACGTCGTTCTCGAGAATTTCTTCCCGTCTGATTCGGGAAGGCGTTGTGCTCGCCGAGAACCACGCCCGCGCAGGTGAGAGGCATAGGGTTGGCGGGCGAGGCGGCCCGTGGCGGGCGACTTCGCTCGGGGCAGGCGGTCTTCTCCCGAACGTGGCCCCCAGCTAGGCGCGATCGACTTCGCGGCACTGGCGATGATCGGCCTCCTCGCCTCAAGCATCGCGGCGCGGACGCCGCGTTATTCCAGCAACTCGGTCTCGGTGACGCCCTGGGCGGTCTGAGCACCGCGTAAGCAGGTAGGCGAGGCCACAGAACAGGAACGCTTTGACCGTGGCGCGACCGGACAGTGCACGACTGCCGGTGAACACCAGTAGCGGACTTCCGCTCCATCACCGCGTTCATCCTCGGCATTCGCAGCCCGATCAGCACCACCTGCACGCCGGCATGGTCCGCGCCGGCGTCTGCCGCTACTGTGCCGCGCATGGCTGGCCTGGACAATGGTGATCGCGAGTTCGTCGAGGTGTACCTGCTGACGTTGCACGAGCCCTATGAGGAGGAGCGGCATCCGGTGCCGATCAACGCCACGATCGTGCACGCGGCCACGCTCCTGCATCCGTCGGTGCCGCAGCCCGACGGCGGCCGCATGTACCGGTGCCTGACCGAGTTCCCCGACCGCAGCCCCGGATGCGTAGTGCCGCTCTCGACGCTCACGTTCGAGCTGAACGGCGGCCGGCTGTGGGGCGCCGTGGGTGATTGGGAGCGGGTGACCAACGCCGTGGTGGCACTCGCGCGCGCCGGCCAGTGCGATGCGATGCCGCTGGGTTTGCCGCAGCTGTCGGCGACGTTGCTGGCCAACGGCCCGAACACAAAGCTGACGATGCACCACCCGAACGGGACGAGCACCGAGTACGACGGCGCCGAGCGTCTGGTGCGCCTGCGCGACCTGGAAGAGCGCGTCCGTGCCGCCGCGGCGCGAGCGCCGTTCTGGCCAGGGGAGGGCCTGGTGCCACCGGCTCCGTTCGCCGGACCGAGGCCCTACCGCCCCTATCGGCCGGATGCGCACGGATGGCGCTGACCCGCGGGCAGGAGGACTCCGCGTCCAGGGCGTGACCGGTACGCCTCTCGCGGGCCGACCACACGAGGCCGCATGCAGACCCGTTCAGCGCGAGCGCCTCTCCTTCCGGTCACTGTGCCTCGCCCTGCAGGTACAGCGGCTCCTCCTCGATTGTCCGCTCGGCGACCGCCTCGGGCCGCAGGCACTTCCGGATGCCGTGCACAGGTCGTCCGGGTGGTACTTGCTGGCCAGTTCGGGGCTGGCCAGGCCCGCGAACGGCGACGGGGCGGCCGGCTCCCAGCGCTCGTAGCCGCCGCTGACCACCAGCCGGTGCGCGATGCGCCATCGCCCGTCCCGCCGCTCGAAGCGGTCCAGGAACCGGAACAAGCGCTGCACCGCCAGTACGCCGAAGGACTGGCGGGTCTTCGCCGGATGCGGTCGATGGCTCGGTCGTCGCGGATATGGTCCACCTCCTGGCCGAGCTGGTCGAGAACGCGGCGGCCCTCTCCCCGCCCACCTCCGAGGTGACCGATCGTCTTGATCCCGCGTGCACTGGTGACGGCTGGTGGCCCAGATTCCCTGACACCCCTCGCGAACAAGTCGGTGGCACCCTCCGCACAGGAGAGGCGGCGCTTTCGTCGCCCGGATCGACTTGCAACAGCGCTGCAGCCCTCAACGTCGTCGAACGGCGCGGGGCAGGCTCGGGCTTGTCGGGTGGGACGCAGGTGGGCCGGGCGTCTGGAACGACGCCCGGCCCTGGGGTTTCCGTTGGCCTTGCCGGTCCAGCGTCGTCAGATCGCGGCGCCTGCTTCGGCGGTGGCCGGGGCGGCCGCGGCGGTGCGATCGCCGGACTGGCGCAGGAACAGGGCGGTCGCGGCTGCCGCCACCAGCGCGGCGCATCCGCAGATCACCAGGCCGAGGGAGAAGCCGTGTGACAGTGCGCTGAGGGCGGAGCCGACGGCCCTGGGCGTCAGCGGGCCGAGCGGTACGCCGAGGACGGCGAAGGGGCCGCCCTCGTTGGCGATGTGCGTGACCGTCCCGACCTGCTGGGGCGTCATTCCGGAGGACGTGAGCCGGGACGGGAGGTCGGCGGTCGCGGCGCGCAGGGCCAGGGCGCTGATGATGGCCGGGCCGATGCACATGCCGAAGTCGCGGGCCGTGTTGATCGCTGCGCTCGCCATGCCGGTCAGGGACACGGGGACGGCTTCGACGGCGGCCGAGGTCATCGCCGAGACCACGAACAGGAACCCGATGCCCTCCAGCAGCAGCGGGCCGAGATGGTCCAGCAGTGAGGACTGCCGGAGCGACAGGCCGGCGAGCCAGAACTGGCCGGCCGCGAGAAGCAGGAGGCCTCCGGTGACCAGCCGGCGGGCGCCGAAGCGGGTCATCATGCGCGGCAGGACCGGGCCGACCAGGCACGGGATGCCCTGCAGGACGATGAAGAACACCGCCGAGCCCAGAGCGGTCTTGTGCTGGAGCGTGCCGAGCCTGATGCTCAGGGCGTAAACGCTGCCCATGAAGGAGAACATGCCGATCACCGCGGCGCCCGCGGCGGCGGAGAACGCGGGGATCTTGAAGACGTCCAGGTGCAGCATCGGCGCGGTCACCCGCTGCTCGATGGCCACGAACGCGACCAGACCGGCCACTCCCACCACCAGGGCGGCGATGACATGCGCCGACGACCACGACTTGCCGGTGCCCTCGACGACACCGTAGAGCAGGCAGAACAGGCCGACGCCGATCGCGGCCTGTCCGCCCCAGTCCAGCGACCGCCCCTCGGGCGCGTTGGAATCGGCGGCCAGAACCGCGGTGACGACCAGGACGATGAGTGCCAGCGGCGTGACGGCGTAGAACGAGGCGTGCCAGGAGATCTTCTCGGCCAGCGCGCCGCTGATCAGGACGCCGAGCATCGTGCCGGTGGACAGGCTGAGCGTCCAGGTCGCCACGCCCCGCGAGCGTCGCGCGTGCGTGGCGGCGCTGGCGATGGCGATCGCCAGCGAGGTCGGGATGACCGCGCCGGCGCCGATTCCGGTGATCGCCTGACCGACCCACAGCTGGTGCACATCGGTGGCGCTGCCGTTGACCAGCCCGCCTACCGCCATGAGGAGGGCGCCGAGCATCAGGACGCGCTTGCGGCCGAACAGGTCGCCCAGCACCCCGAAGCTCAGTTCGAGGATCGCCGTGGGCAGCAGGAACGCCGACGTCACCCAGGCCAAGGCGACGCCGTCGGCGCCCATGGAGTGCTGGACTTCACCGACGATCGGGGCGGGGACGACGTTGGCGATCTGCGAGACCGAGATGGCCAGGCAGGCGGCGATCAGGGTGCCCAGCCGGGCAGCCTGTGGAGAACGACTCAAGGAATCTCCTTGTGCGATGAAACGACTGCACTACGTGACTGACGGTGTGCGGTCGCGAGCCGAACGGCCATTAGGGAGTGCGCCGCCACCGTCCGGTCGGATAACCGGCCGGAGCGATGCGATCTGTCGATCAGCGGGCCGCGTCGGGGTGGCGCGGAATGGGGGTGGGTGCTGCGGTGATCACATGAGGATGTGGACCATCGAGTCTCCTCGGTGCGGTGGTTGGCACCGAGAATGCGGCCGGAATCGCCGGGTCGGCCATAGGATTCTCACTCAGCGATAGGGATTGTCGTGACTGCGGTCACATGGCGCAGATCAACGGGGGTCCGCGCCGAGCGCACGGGACGCTCCGCGGGCGGCCGCGCGGACGGCGGGAACGTGCACCCGAGCCTGCTGATCGTTGGGGATGATCACTCCCAGGGCGGCGACGACCCGGCCGGTGGCCTCACGGACGGGGGCGGCGATCCCGGTGGCCCGCTCGTCGATGTAGCCGGAGCACAACGCGTACCCTGCGCGCCGGACGTCCGCCAGGACCGCCCGCAATCTGCCCGGCGTGTCAGGGGTCTGCGCGGTATAGCGCCTCAGCGGTCCGGCAAGGATCTGCTCCCGTAGTTCCGGAGCGGCCCACGCCAGCAGGACGAGCCCTGCGGATGAGGCGTGCAGGGGCAGCCGGCCCGCGATGCGCGTGACGCTCACGACCGACCCGGGCACCGACAGACGCTCGACGAACAGCGCCTCGCGCCCCTCGAGCACTCCCAGTTGCGTGTGATGACCGACGACATCGTGCAGGTCCTCCAGGAACGGCATCGCCGCCTCCCGCAGGCCGAGGGTCGGAGACGTGCGGGAAGCCAGCTCCCACAACCGCATGCCGACCCGGACCCGCCGGTCGTCGTCGCGTGACAGCAGCCCCTGCCGGCACATCTCCTCCACCAGCCGCGACACCGTGGCCACATGCAGACCCGTGCGGCGAGCGATGACCGTGACCCGCAAAGCCGGCTCTTCCGGGCCGAACACCTCCAGAATGCGGACCACCCGGGCCAGCAGGCCCTCCCCCGCGCTCATCGGAACACCTCGCCTCGCAACCCGATGCCTTCAGCACCCGCGTCCCGCCCCACCATGACCCGCCCGCCTTTGCAACCGACTCCAGGACATTAAATGCGCATGCGGTGAGCCGAATGCTTCCAGCATTGGTCCATTACCATTCGTCTCCCAGATGCCCTCCATCCAGGAGAATGATTTCCGGCCTCCGTTGCCGCTCAGGCACAGTATGTGCATTCGCAATGCAGAGCAGCCGCGCGCCGGCAGCGGACTTCGTCGGCCTTCCGCGGGCGGCGCATGCACGCGACGGGCCGTCCCGGGTCCGCCTACCGTCTGGAGAGCAGTTGCCCGCACAAGCGCATTCCACCGGGCCGCGCCGGTGGCGTGAACAACGATGGCTGGTCGAAGAGGCGATCAGGAACAGCGGAATCGAATGGGACCAGCCACGCCTGGCCTACACCCTCGGCCCGGTCGGCGGTGACGGCGCCGCCGGGGACATGCTGCAGATCCGGACCAGAGTGCGGAAGGTCTCCGACTTCGTCCCCGTCGTGAGGTCCGTGGCCCTGCGGCGCGAGCGCCTGGCCCAGGCCGCCGAAGACGACGGCCACCACGTCACGGCAGGCGAGCACTGGTTCGCCGCCGCGCTGCTGTGGTCCCTGGCGTGCTGGCCGATCTGGGAGACCACCCAAGAACTCATCGACATCGACGCCCGCAAGAACGCCGCCTACCTCAAATGGGCCGCCCACGCCCACCACCAGGTGGAGCGCGTCGACATTCCTTTCCGGGACACGACTCTGCCGGCCTGGCTTCACCTCCCGCCCGGCCACGACGGCGTCACACCGCTGCCGACCGTCCTTGCCTGCGGCGGCATGGACGCTCCCCGGGAAACCGTGGTCGCCAGACAGGAAGACGGACTCCTCGCCCGCGGATTCGCAGTCCTGGCCTTCGATGGCCCCGGCCAGGGCGAGGCCCCGATACACGGCGCACACGTCACGCCGACCGCCTGGATCGAGGCCGGCGAAGCGCTGATGACCTGGGCACGGAACAGACCCGACATCGACGCCGACCGGCTGGTGTGCTGGGGAACGAGTTTCGGCTCCTTCTGGATCACCCAGCTCGCCGCGACCCAACCGGCGCTCCTCGGGTGCGCGGCAGCCCTGCCGGTCTTCGAACCCGGCGCGGCCACCCTCTTCGAGCAGGCCTGCCCCACCTTCAAAGCCCGCCACATGTGGATGGCGGGCCTGAGCGACGAAGCCGCCTTCGACCAGATGGTCAGCGGCTACGACCTGCGTCCCCTCGTCAGCGAGATGACCGTCCCATGGCTGGTCGTCGGCGGCGAGGCGGACGAACTGTCCCCCGTCGATTGGGTGCACGAGCTGGCCGCGACCTGCCCGGCCCCCACCACCCTGCTGATTTACCAAGGCGCCCGGCACTCCATGACCGAGTCCATGGCACCAGTGCTCGGACCACCATGGCGATCCACCATCGCGGACTGGCTCGCCGACCGCATTACCGGCCGCGAAGCACAAAGCGAATACCGGTACGTCACCACCACCGGAAATATGGAGCACCGCCCCCACCCCCGAAAAGCCGACACCACGTCATAGGCCGGCTGTGCGGATGAGAAGCCGTCAAGCCAACAGCTGAGCCACGATGTTCTGGCCAATGCGGTGCGCGCCGTCGGCTCCGACCATTCGGAGCGGTCACTACCCGGGAATCGGGCCGGTGATCGCCGCGGACCGCTAGCGCTACCGCCGTATGAGCCCGGGCCACAGCACCCAAGTGTTGTGGTTCAGTCCCGGCTGCGGGCGGCGCGAGCGCCTCGGTCCACCAGGCCAGATCCTCTGCGAGGGTCTTGAGGTTGGGGCCGAGGGGCGCGAAGGCGGCGGTGACATCGGCGGCGTCGGTCGCCTGCATGGCGGGGACCATGACGTCGGGCAGGATGTGGACGGCGTGCCGCAGCGGCGCGGTCTCGAATTCGACGGCGACCTGTCGCAGCTGCTCGATCGCGCGTGCCCCGCCGACGAAGGCGACGGGCTTGCGCCGCCACTCCACGAACGTGTGATCCATGGCGTTCTTGAGCACGGCGGGGCATCCGTGGTTGTACTCGCCGACCAGCAGGATGTAGCCGTCGACACGATCGAGCGTGCGCCCCAGGTCGATCGGCGAGGCTCCCGAAGGACACTTTCCTCAGGATTTCTCGGAGGCGGATGTCAGCGAGCGGGATGTTCAGCACGACCGGGGACACGGTGAACACCAGGAAGGTCGCCCCGAGAACGAGGCCGGCACCGGTGATGGCGGTGCCGGTGGCGCTGGGCGCGCGCGGTACGCCGCCCGCCGCGACCGTGCCGGGCGACCTTTTCGCGCGCCCGGCCCATGAGGAAGACCGTGTAGTCGACGCCGAGCGCGAGCATGAACAGCAGCCCGAGCGTCAGCACCGACGGGTCGGTGCGCGGCAGCCCGGCCGCGTGGAACGCCAGTATCGAAGCGCCGGTGGACAGGACGACGGCGCCGAGCAGCAGCAGCGGGGCGATCGCGGAGTGCGGCAGCATGCCGAGCTCCATGTCGAACGGGAACCCTCTGACCTGCAGAAACATCTTGACTGAGTCGCTGCAAGTCGATGGGAGCCTGAAGGCGTTGGCTCCCGAGGTGACGCGGAGAGGAATCCTGGGACGGCGCCGCCCGGGGCACCTCCTGGGCGAGGTCGAGGCGGCCGAACTGCTCGGCCGCGCGTACGCGAAGGTGCGTAAGGGCGGGCTCAGGGTCGCATACCGGGGTTCGTCGAGGCGTGCGGGCTGCCGCACTGGCGTCGGCGCGTCCTGACCGGCACGAGCTGGGGGGGCCCGCGCGCGCCGTGGCCTCACAGCCGCGGGTCGTCCACCAGCCGGTAGCAGCGGAACCCCTCGCCGTCCCGCACGGCGGTGAACCTCCGGCCCGGCAGCTCGTTCTTGGGAAGGCCGGCGTCGGACGCGATATCGGCGGCGGGCACCCGCACCGGGTCCCGGTAATCGTGGTCGGGGGCGACCAAGAGGGCGGTGTCGCCGACGTTGAGCAGGACCCGAACGGTGACTCGCTCGGGGATGGTATCGGTCATCTTCCTCGGCCCTTCCTGCCTCGCCGAAGTGCACTTCGGTGCAGTCGCTCTTCACCGGTCTTCCAGTGCGGCATCGGGCTTCGCCGAGCTTCAGCGCCCTGGCAGCCATGCCTCGGCCGACGGCCGGTTCGTGATGAAGTGGGCACATGGACTATGACGAGTTCGGGTTCTTTGAGGAGAACGTCCGGGAGGCCGGGCTGCCCTGGACGGGGCCACCGACGGTGCGGCGCGAGTTCGTCGAGGTCGGCGCCGGGCAGCGCGTGAGCGCCCTGGTCTGGGGCGGTGGATCTCCTCGCACCGTGTTGCTGCATGGTGGTGCGCAGAACGCGCACACCTGGGACACCGTCGCCTTGGCTCTCGACCACCCTCTGGTCGCCATCGACCTGCCTGGACACGGGCACTCCGATTGGCGCGAGGACCGGGACTACTGGCCCGCCCGCAACGCCGAGGCGATCGCCACGGTCATCGAACGGCTCGCTCCGGAGGCCGAATCGGTCGTGGGCATGTCGCTGGGCGGCCTCACAGCGATCCGCCTGGCCGCGCGTTACCCCGCACTGGTCCACAAGCTTGTCGTCGTGGACGTCACGCCGGGGGTGAACCTGGAGAAGGCCGCTCCCATCGCGGCGTTCGTCGACGGCCCCCAGACGTTCGCCTCCCTGGACGAGCTACTGGAGCGGACGATCCACTTCAACCCGAGCAGATCGGTCAGCTCGCTCCGCAGGGGCATCATGCACAACGCCGGGCGCCGCGAAGACGGCACGTGGCAATGGCGGTACGACCGCCTGCGACCGCCCGGCGACCGCCTCGCCTTCGAGGGCCTCTGGGACGACCTCACGACGGTGAAGGTGCCGACGATGCTGGTCCGGGGCTCGCTCTCCGGTGTCGTCTCCCCCGACGACATCGCTCAGTTCTCGCGTCTCGTCCCGCATGCACGAATCGAGACCGTGGACGGCGCGGGCCACTCGGTCCAAGGCGACAGGCCCGTAGAGCTGGCGCGCCTTCTCGACGCCTTCGTCTAACTGCCGCATCCGCTACGAACGCAGAGCCGACCTTCACCAAGCTCTGCTGGAACTGGCCTGCGGCATTATCTGCCTCCGTCGCCTCCGCAGCGCCCCTCGGACAGTTCGGTAGAGCGATGGGAAGACGCCAATAGGGTGGCCTGTTGTGGGCGCAGGGACGAGAAACGAGATGGTTGCCGTCCCGGCGGGACGGGTGACGCTGTCGGACCGGCGGACGCAGAGCAGTTGGCCGGCCGAGGTCGCGCCGTTTCAGATGGCGGCGTTCCCGGTTACGCAGTCGTGGTACGCACAGGTCACCGGTCAGCGGCCGAGTAGCGCCCAAGGCGACCGGCTGCCCGTCGAGGGCGTTTCGTGGTGGGACGCAATCCAGTTCTGCAACGCGTTGTCCCAGCGTGAGGGGCTGACGCCCGCGTATCACCTCCATGCCGACGCTGAGACGGCCGAATGGGACGCCTCCGCAGACGGGTACCGGCTGCCGACCGAGGCCGAATGGGAGCATGCCTGTCGTGCGGGCACCACCGGCCCGCGGTACGGCCAGCTCGACGAGGTCGCTTGGTACCGGGGCAACTCGGATGGGCAGATCCACCCTGTGGGCGGCAAGCAGCCCAACGCCTGGGGCCTGTACGACATGCTCGGCAACGTCTGGGATTGGTGCTGGGACGTCTACGACGCCGAGGTGTATGGCGCCTATCGCGTCCTCCGTGGTGGTGGATGGGCCGACGAGCATTGGAGCTGCCGGGCGTCGGTGCGGCGGCGCAGCCACCCGACCTTCCGGATCGACGACGTGGGATTCCGCATCGCGCGCTCCACACCGCTGCCTCGGCTGTGACAGCCTCATTCTGAAACGATCAGTAAGCCGGTCTCTTGCCAGGCGGAGCGGACCGCTCGTCGCCTTCGACCTCTGTGGCGAACCGGTCACTCTTGCACGGCACATTTGAGCTGCCCCGGGGTTCGATGAAGCCCGGCTTACCTGGCGCCGGTTGGTGTGTTGGTCGGACGGTAGTGGGGTGCGCCCGGCGGTCGCGCTTGCCGCAGAGCGGCGTCTAGACCTGCCTGCGCCGCTCAACTCCAACCCGTCCGAGCGCCTGCCGACGCTGATCCTCAACGGGGGCCGCGACCTCGGCACTCCGTTGGAATGGGCCCGGCAGGAATTCGCCGTCAGCCGCGCCGGACGCGACGCGTTGATCAAATGCCTGCCGGGCTGTGCGGCGCCGGCCGGAAGTGATTCACGCGCCTCCTCGCCGGCGGTATCGGGCACCGCCTCCCGGCGGGACCTCCCTGGGCCCGGCGGATACATGATCAAAAGTCCTTTTATGTAAATGTTTTTCGTATTTGTCGAGCAACGGAACAGGCCACGCGCCGGCAAGGGGTGCGCGGCGCGAAAACAAGCGGCTCGAGGGTCACGTTGGCGTGGCCGCGCGGCTGGGCATGGTCGCCGTCCGGATTAGGCCGAACCGTTGTCCGGGGTGGGGGTCACGTGTGAAAGTTGTTTCACCGTTGATTTCATCTTGATCATTCCTGCAGCTCGGCTGCCGCTGGGGACCAATGACCGGTCGCCGTCTTCTGCTGCCCGAATGCTGGATCGTGGAGTCGCGTATATAGCTCTCGGGGGGCTTTCTGGTGGCTGATATCGATGCGCTGATGAAGAAGTACTTCGTTCAGCCGGACGACACCGTTCCCCCTTCGGAGCCGCTCCCGGCCACCTTCGGGGGCTGCCGGGTCACCCCGCTGATCGACGGCGCCACCTACTTCACCGACCTCGCCGGGCAGATCGCCGCCCTGGGCCAGGGGACGCCGGCCGAGAACGCCGGGCAGTTCGTCTACATCGCCGGCTGGTGGCTGCATCTGGTGGGCGGCAAGGTCAACCCCGCGCCCGGCTCGACGGGGGCCTCGGTCGGGCCCTCGATCGGGCTGGAGAACCCGTTCTCCCTGAACGGCCCCGGCGCCGCGAACCACCTGGCCGACGTGCTCAAGGCCAAGGCGGCGGCCGGTGTCGACGTCCGGGTGCTGGGCTGGATCTCGTTCTCGGTCATGGCCGACTACTTCGTCCTGACCGCGGCGATCCAGAAGGGCGCGGCCGCGATTCGCGACGTCAACGTGGGCACCATGGCCTCGATCCGCGAGTTGCGCAAGGTGCCCGCGCTGTCGGACAAGGCCATCTTGAACATCATCTCCCACTCGGCCGGGGCGGTGCACACCAAGATGGTGCTCGTCGGAAACGGCACCAGCGCCCTCGGCTACACCGGCGGGCTCGACCTGGTGGGCGACCGCCACGGCTCCCAGCCTCATCCCCAGGGGCAGTGGCACGACGTGCAGGCCAAGGTCGAGGGCCCGGCGGTGCAGGCGATGTACGACCTGTACCGCAACATGTGGAACGAGGTCAGGGCGCGGGAGATCCGGTCCTTCCGCTACGGCGACGAGAAGATCGTCAGCCACATGGCCACCACGCCCGAGGCGCCGGCGCGCACGCTGCCCACCACGCCGGTGGGCAGGCACCACGTCCAGTCGCTGCGGACCGTGCCGCGGTTCAACTACACGACCTTCAACATCCTGCCGGAGAACAAGAAGATCTCCTTCGCGCCGGACGGGCTGTTCGAGGTGCACTCGGCCTGGTTCAACGCCGTCCTCACCGCCGAGAAGTACGTCTACATCGAGGACCAGGGGTTCTGGTCGACCGAGGTGATGATCTGGCTGAACCAGGCGCTCAAGGCCCGGGACGGCCTGAAGGTGCTGCTGGTGACCGGCGTAGCCGATCCCAACGACCCGCACTTTCCCCCGTACGCCAAGGTCGCGCTGTTCAAGGGCCTGCTCCATGACCTGAATCCCCAGCAGCTCGGCCGGGTGCGCATGTTCAGCCGCAACCTGATCGTGCACACCAAGAGCACGATCGTCGACGACCACTGGGCGCTCATCGGCTCGGCCAACTCTTTTCGCCGCAGCCTCTACAGCGACATCGAGCACGCGGTTGGCCTGCTGGACGAGGAGGACGTGCTGGCCCAGCAGTACCGGACGCAGCTGTGGAGCGACCACTTCGGGCTGCTCACCTCCGCCGACCAGCAGAAGATCGCTGATCTGGACAAGGCCCTCAACGTGTGGGAGAGCACCTGGGGGTCGCCCGGCAGCGGGGTGACCCTGCCCGCCACCGTCACACCCGTCACGCTCCCCACCGCCGAGACGGTGCTCAGCGACAAAGAGCAGGACCGCTACGACCGCTACGCCGACGTCGATTCGCGCCAGGCCTGGGGAGGGTGCCTGCCATGAGCAGCAGCACTATGTTCGTCACCCTCAACGAGTTCATGGGCAGCAAGTGGCCGGCCTTCCTGCCCAGGCCGTCCGACCCCGCCGTGCTCGACCACGTCTGGATCGAGCCGCCGCAGACCACCGCCAAGCCCGGCGAGGTCAACCTGACCACCCGCCTGCTGTTCGAGCGGGAACTGGTGCTGGGGCTGCCCGGCGTGGACGCGGTGAGCCTGGTGCTGGCCCCGACGAGCGGCGACGGCGCGTCCACCGAGCTGGGCCTGGAGATCGACATCCTGCCGCAGACGGTGCTGCGCATGACCGACGTGCCGGTCGCGCTGCGCTTCGATCCCAAAGTGCTGCGTCCCATGCGCAAGGTGTCGACCGGCGGCGACGCGCGCTACGAGCCCGATCCCGGACGTCCCTTCGTCCAGATCGCGGTACCGAAGCTCAGCGGCCGCGCGAGCAAGGACGGCGTCGCCTTCGACACTCCCTTCGCCGCTCAGCTGCCGTACCCGGTGTCGATCGGCGACACCGGGGTCGTGATCGACAGCGCCGCGGTCGGGTTCCAGCGCTCCGGCGGCAAGGCGTGCGTGGTGATGCGGTGGACCGAGGGCGGCCTCAGCGGACTGCTCGGCCGGTTCATCCCCAACCTCGGCGACCGCAGCCCGGCGGGCGACCAGCAGGTCACGCTGCGCCTCATCATCGGGGACGGTCTGGAAGAGGTGCGCCTGGACTGGCAGGCCGCCGCCCCCGGCGCGACGTTCGCGCTCCCCGGCCTCAGCGTGTCCGTCCCGTCGTCCAGCCGCTTCTCGGTGCTGCTCATGCGGCAGGGAACGAGCCTGAGCCGCGCCGCCCTGGTCGTCACCCTCACCGGGGACGACCCGGTGACGGCGGGCAGCACCTTCGCCTGGGGCCGCGACGGCGACCGGGAGCTGCACAACGACGAGCCGCCGCAGCCGCCCGACAAGCCGCTGTTCGCCGTCACCCTCAAACCGGCGGGCGGGCCGCGCAGCCTGGTGCTGCTGGACGTCACGCTCGGCGCGCCGAAGCTGCCCGGCTTCTTCCGGCAGCTCACCACGCCGATTCCACCGCTGGACCTCAACGACCCGGCCACCCTGTGCACCCCGGTGGTCTTCGACCCGGCCGACCTCGGGACCGGCTGGAGCGCCCAGCTGAGCGTCAACATCGACGCGGGCGGCGGCGCGTTCACCCTGCCGTTCCTCAAGCAGGGCCAGGGCACCGACTCGCAGTTCCTTCAGCTCTACACCGACACGCCGCTCACCGGGCTGCCGATCACGCTGCCGCAAGGTGCGGTGAGCTTCGACCTCGGGGTGCGGGTGCGGGTTCTCAGCCTCAGCCTCGACCTGCTGTGCCGGCTGACCTTCGACCTGAGCACCTTCGCGCTCAAGGTCGACCACGACCAGGGGATCGCGTTGCGCTCGACGCAGGCCGAGCGGGAGTTCCCCGACCTGTTCGGGCTGCGCTGGCGGTTCAGGGGCAAGGACCTGGGCGACAAGACCTTCCACTACTTCACCCTGGCCACCAAGGACTACCACTACCAGCTCCAGCAGCCGGACGGGGCGGTGCTGGAGCTGGACTTCACCCGCGCCAGCGAGGAGCCGATCACCTTCGGCGTCCGGGACTTCGCCCTGACGCCGAAGGGCGTCAACCTCTCGGCCACGGTCACCGACCGGCCGGCCCGGCTGAACGGGCTGCGCACGCGGTTCCGCTTCACCGACAGCGGCTTCTCGATCCGCGAGAACCGGATCGCCGACTTCACCCTCGCCGGGTCGGGTCCGCTGCCGCCCGACCTGGTCGGCGACGCCACCGCCGACATCGCCCTGCAGTTCGCGCAGCGCGACGGCGGCAACCTGACCCTGGTGCAGGGCGCGGCGAACCTGCGCGGTGTCAAGCTCCTGGACTGCAAGGGGACGCGCTTCCAGTTCTCGGTGGACGCGCTGGGCCTGCGGTTCGTCGACGACGGCGCCTTCCACCTGTACTTCACCATCACCGGCTCCGCCCGGTTCGTCCTGGCCCCCGGCGACGACGCCGACGGGCCGCTGGCGCTGCTCGGCAAGATCCGCATCGACCTGGTCCAGTGCCCGCTCACCGGCGACGCCAAGGTCATCGCCAAGCACGTGAAGTTCCTGGTCGAGCTGCCCAAGCCGGTCACGTTCAACTTCCTCGGCTGCTTCGAGATGGAGCTGCGCGCGGTCGGGTTCGTCCCGCAGTGCGAGTTCTTCGACGGCGACGGGGCCATGCAGGTGACCGGCCAGCTGAAGTTCGCGCAGGGCCCCGGCGACACACCGGACTCGCGGCCCGACTACCACGAGATGTTCGTCGGCCTCCCGGCGCCGGGCGAGTTCGTCCCGCGCATCCACTTCACGCGCCTGCCGGTGAACCTCGCCATCGGCGCGGCGTTCCGGTTGAGCGGCGTCGTCGACTTCGTGGACGAGCCCGACCAGACCGGGCTGGTCGGCGAGGGCATGGTGCAGATCCAGGGGCTGCCGACCATCGCGGCCAGCTTCGGGTTCCTGCGCGTGCGCCGCGGCCCCGGCTCGCCCTGGCTGCGGGCCTGGTTCCTCTACCTGGAGATCCGCCAGGTCAGCTTCATGATCCCGGTCATCCAGATCTACCTGCGCGAGATCGGGATGGGCTTCGGCTACCGCTTCACCATCGCGTCGATCAAGGCCGCCGACGCCGAGAACGATGTGAAGAAGCTGCTGAAGACCCTGGAGGGCCTCTCGCGCACCCAGGGGGACCTGTCCAAGCGCGACCGCTGGGCGGTGGACCTGGAGGACGCCGGCCAGGACCCGCGCTGGACGATCGTGCTCCGCGCGATGATCTCGCAGACCTCCGCCTCGGTCTCGCCGCTGCGCTACGACGCGTTCGCCGAGGCCGACCTGGCCTGCGTCTTCCTCGTCGACGCGATCATCGCGTTCCGCAGCGACCTGACCTTCTTCATGGCGGTCCGCGGCTGGTTCAACACCAACTACGCCGACTACGTCAACAACAAGGACGGCGCCCGCGAGAACCCGATCCTCAGCGGCTTCGTGCTGCTGTCCCCGCGGCAGAAGCGCTTCCTGGCCCACATCTCCAAGCCGGAGGGCGGGAAGCCGGGCGTCCACCCGCCGCTGCCCGACTTCGTCCGCGACGCGATCGCCAGCAGCCGCTTCTCCGCGACCCTGCTGATCGAACCGGGCCTGTTCCACTACGAGCTCGGCTGGCCCAACATGCTGCGCTGGCACACCACGCTCGGTCCGCTGGCCGTCGAGGTCGAGGGCGGGTTCATCTTCCGCGTCTCCAGCACCGAGCTGGTGCTCGGCACCAGCTTCCTCGCGCGCGGACGGCTCGAGCTCAGCGCCGGCGTGGACCTCGGGCTGGTCGGCGTGCGGATCAGTGCCACCGCGCGGGTGGCGTTCGGGGCGCGCTACATCGGCGTGGTCGACTTCCGCGACCCGCTGAACGACTCGGCCGTCTACGGCGCGATCGGGCTGGAGGTGCAGGTCTCCTTCGCCATCGAGTTCTGGATCAAGATCCCGCTGGTGTTCACCACCATCCGGCTGTCGTTCCGGTTCAGCCTCGAGATCACCTTCAGCGCGGGCCTGGAGATCGGCGTCAAGGGGCTGAGCATCCCCGGCGTGCGCGGCACCGGCACCGTCGGCGTCTCCTGCTGCGGCCACAGCCTGCAGGCCACCGTCAAGATCGCCTTCGAGGAGGGGAACGTCCAGGCGGCCCTCGACCGGACCAGGCAGTTCCTGTCGCTGGGGCTGGAGGCCACCGAGGTCGAGCCGGTGCCGGGCACCGGCGGCGCGATGCACGCCGCGCCGCAGTTCACGTCCGCACTCGGCGCGCGCCGTGCCGCCCTGCCGCCGCGCGCCCTGGCGGCCGTGATCGGCGAGCGGGCGGCCGCACCGGTTCCCGATGTGTTCCACGTGCCCGGATATGTCCTGTTCGTGTTGCGCGACGCGCCGAGCTGGGACGCCGACCACCAGATCTACTTCGTCCTGCTGCCGCAGGCCGAACGGCTGCACCGGGACGCGCAGGGACGGCTGATCCCGGACGAGGACGGCTTCCCGATCGCCGAGCCCGAACTCGGATTCCTGCCGCCACCGCCCGCCGACGGCACCGCGGTCGGCAAGGACTTCTCGCTGCGCGTCCCGAAGCCGGCGGCCGGCGAGAGCTACACCCTGCGGCACTTCGAACCCCTGCCCACGCCGCAGTTCGTCGACGTGACCGGCGCGGTCACCGCCGGCAACCCGATCACCTGGGCGGTGAACTGGGCCGCGCGGCTGTACACCGGCGGCTCGGCCGAGCGCCGTGTGGTGAACCCGACCACCGGCCAGGCGAGCGACCCCGCGCCCCTGCAGGACGGGCTCAGCCTGGCCCAGCACCTCGGCAACGCCTTCAAGCAGACCTACACCGGCGCGGGGGACACCGCGGTCGCGCACCCGGTCGGCGATCCCGGTGCGCTGCCCGGCCACCGTCCGCCGGTCGACGACCCGCGCGTGCAGAACCCTTCGGACAGCTCCTACGAGGCGGCCGTCCGCGGAGCGTACGAGCAGTTCGGCGGCTCGCCCTACCTCAAGCGCGACCCGCAGGAGCTCTACGAGCAGCTGCTGGAGGCCGCGTTCGACCCGCGCACGACGATCTACGCCGCCGACGGCACCGCGCAGGACGACGGCGACCCCGGCACGGTCGGCGCCGTCCAGGCCGACCAGCAGGCCCACCAGCTGCGCGGCGTGATCATCCACGACATCATCGCCGACCTGCGCGCCTTCCACGCCGAGCCCGACCCGGCCAGGCGCGCCGTGCTGGCCGCCGGGTCACTGGCCTTCCAGATGGGCCTGGTGTTCGCGGTGCGCACCGCCACCGACCGCCGTCCCGCCTGGCTCGACCAGGTCGCCACCGGCCTGGACGCCCAGCCGTCCATCAGCCAGCGCGAACGGCCCGACGCCACCGCCCCCGGCGGCACCGGCAAGGACGTGCGGTCCTTCAACGTCGCCCAGGCCCAGTTCGACCTGTTCCCGCCCGAGTTCCAGCAGGTGCGCCAGTACACCGACGCGAGCACCGTGGCCCTGGCCTGGGAGTTGAGCTGGCAGCGCCAGGCACTTCCGGGGGTCAGCCGCGTCCAGAACGACCCCGACCACCACCTGGCCCACTACCTGGTGCGCCGGCGCGCCCTGGACGGTGACGAGGCCGAGCGCACCACCACGGTCAAACCGGTCAAGGTGCTGCACCGCCACACCACCGACGTCGCCGCGGCGGGCCAGGTCACGCCGACCGACACCCTGTCGCAGCTCCAGCCGCGCTTCCAGGTGGTCGACCACTTCCCCGACACCGCCGCCGACCGCGCCGCGCTGCCGCGCGAGGGACGCGGCTACGTCTACACCATCACGCCGGTCGACTTCGCCGGCAACGCCGGACGCCCGCTGACCCTCATCGCGACCCGCTACCCCACCACACCCCCGGCGGTGCCGGTGGACGGCGACCTCACCGTCGGCTACAGCATCGCCCCGTCCGACCTGGCCCCGGCCGGCGCGGTGACCCCGCAGGTGATGGAGCCGCGCCAGGTCTACGTCGAGTGGAGCGAGGCGGCCCGCCAGGACGGTCCGGCCGTGCCGATCCGCACCTACCGGCTGGTCTTCCGCCGCGAGAGCACCGTCCCGATCGGCTCCTACGGCCTGGACAGCACCACCCAGCGCGGCCGCACCGCCGGGCTGCCGACCTCCAACGCCCGGCCGCTGCCCACCGACATCAAGATCGATCTCGACCATGTCTTCGGGCCGCCCGGTGCGCGCGCGGCGGTGGTCCCGGTCGCCGCGCTGCGGGACGCGGGCGTGCTGCCGGACGGCGCCTGGCGTCCCGAGGCGTGGCGGGTGTTCTTCCAGACGATCTCCGACCGGGACGTGCCGTCGGCCCTGGCGCCGGTGCAGCTCCTGCTCGCCGCCGAAGCGGTCGCCGCGCCGCCCACCACGCCCGCGCCGACCGACCGCATCGAGCACTCGGGCAATCCGCGCGAGGAACGCCGCCCGGCCGAGCTGGAGTGGCTGCCGCGCCCGACCGGCTTCGCGGTCGTCCGGCCCGAGGACGAACGCGCCGAGCCGGGCCTGGCGCACGCGCCCATGCCGCTGCCCGGCACCGCACCCGGCGGCCCGCCGCCGTTCGTGTTCACCGGCGACATCGGCGCGGGCGTCGGGTTCCGGCCGCATCCCCAGGGCATCCGGGCGATCCGGTTCCGCTGGAACCAAGGGCCCAGCGGCGACGCCGCCTACCCCCTGGAGCTGAACGCCGGCTACCGGCTGTACGAACTGGACATCGACGCGGCCACCACCGACACCTTCGCCAGCGCCGCCCGGCTCGCCGCCGAGCTGCGGCCGCGGCAGGAGGTCCAGATGCTCCCGGCCGACGACCTGGCGCTGGTGCCCGGCGACACGCTCAACACCAGTCAGTGGGAGGCGTGGTACCCCGGGGCCGTCCAGCGGCGCCGTCCGCCCGACCCGTCCGCCCAGGGCGTGCAGGACGAGCGCGGTCCCTGGTACTCCTGGCAGGACTCCTACCTGGAATGGCCCGAATGGCAGGGCGTCACCCAGCCCGGCGGCAAGCGCGAAACGCCGCTGCATCCGCTGCTGGAACGCCTGGTGGAGCGACTGCGCGCGCTGCGCCCCGGCAGCGTCACCGACCCGCAGGGCCGGGTCGCCGACGGCTACGCCGCCGCCCTGCAGCTCAGCCCTCCGACGCTGCCCAACGACCTGGCCGATTTCCTGGCCAGTTGCCCACCGGGCGCCGACCGCTACGGCTGGGGCGCGCTGCAACGTCTCGGACTGTCGGTGACGTTCAGCCTCCACGACCCCGGCACCGGCGCCGTGCGCGGCCCGAAACTGCTGGAACTGCTCAAGGAACTCTTCGCACGCCTGGAGAGCACCCCTGCCGACCCCGACGCCGCGGCCTTCGCCGCACTGCGCCGGCATCTGCACGTCGAGCTGCTGTTCCAGCCGGGACGCAGCATCCAGCTCGGCGAGCGTCCGGCCGCGGGCGACGACCTGCTGGCGCTCGTCCAGATCAGCCTGCGGCCGGCCGTACGGCAGCGGCTGCGCTACCGCGCCGTCACCCTCACCGGACGCTCCAACGCCGACGTCGAGGTGCGCTTCACCCTCTCCGCGCCGTGCAGCCTGGTCACCCGGCCCGACGGCGGCGCCGGGCAGCAGGAGCTCGAGCCGCGGCCCGCGCCGATCGCCCGCACGATCCGGCTGCCGCTCAACGGCGAGACGGCCCTGCTGCTGCGCGGCGCCACGCTGCCCGCGACGATCGAGGTCCGTCCGCAGGCCCGGCTGACCACCGATCCCACGCCGTTCGACCCGGCGATCGCGCCGCTGCTGGACTACGACCCCGGCCGCAAGCTGCTCAGCGCCCGCACCCTGCTCAGCGCCGACCAGCTGACGCTGCTGCGCCCCTCGCTCGCCGCGGCCGACCTGCCGGCCGCGGAGAACCTGGCCGGGACGGTCCGGACCGAGGACTTCAGCCCGACCGACGAGCGCACCCACCACTTCACCGTCGCGACCGACGCGCTGGCCGCCGCGTTCACCGCGCCGGGCGACGGCGTCCCCGAGCACGTCCAGTGGATGCGGCTCAAGTACTACCTGGAGACGTTGAACAGCAACGACCCCAAGGTGCCCGATTCGGGCAGGGTCGCCCTCCCCGCCGACGCGGCCGGGATCGCCAAGGCGCTGCCCGACGTCCTCGCCTGGACGGCGCGGTTCTTCGACGGGAGCGGCGCGGTGGACGTCGGACCGGACGGCCTCGGCGCGACCGGCGCCGGTCCCTGGACCGCCACGGCCTACCCGCGCGCCGGTTCGCCCGCGCCGGCCACGCCCGACGCCGACGGGCGCCTGACCTACACGCAGCTGATCGAGGACCGCTGGGCGCACACGCTGCGCTACTACCTCCAGCCGTACGGCCGCTACGACCTCCTGTGGCAGAGCCTGCGCCGCTCCCCCACGCTGTTCCCCGGCCGCGCGGCCACCGAGGCCGACACCCCGGCCGTGCAGGTGGATCCCGCCGCGGGCGGACTGGACGTGGTGCTCGACCGCACGCAGGCCGTCGACGCCCCGCTCATCCTCGGCTCGCGGCGGCTGGACGAGCCGGCCACCCCGGCGCGTCCGCCCGCGCCCGGCGCGATCTGGGAGGTGATCGTCGCCCAGCACCACGAGCAGACCCTGGCCGAGCGCAACCAGACCCTGCTCCGCCGGCTCGCCTTCCGGCAGGTCGCCTTCACCCTGCTGCGCCGCTTCGGCTACTCGGACTGGTACGCGTGGGTGCGCGGCTTCGCCGAGGACCACCAGCGCGAGCTGCCCGTCCGCCTGGTCGAGGACGTCTACCCGCCCATCCCGGACGCCCTGCCCGGCGCGCCTGACCATCTCGTCCTGGACGGCACGACGGACCAGGACGAGCTGCGCGGCCTCGACCTGCCCGAGCGCGTCGGCGACTTCTCCCAGGGCGTCCTCGCCCTGCAGTGGCGGGCCCTGCCGTTCTACTACGAGCACCGCCTGCTGGTGATCGCCCAGACCGACGGCACCGTGTCGCCGGTCAACGGCGTCACCCAGCGCGACCTGACCTACCGCTCACCGCTGCCGAGCGCCACCGTCAGCGGAACGGACATCGTGTGGCACCGGCTGCCGCCGTTCCCGCCCCTGCCGCACGCCGACGACCAGTTCCAGCAGGACACCCGCGTCCGCACCGTCACGATCCCGCTGCGCCGGTTCTGGGACAGCCTGCCCGACGAGGCCCAGCAGCGCTGGCCCGCGGAGGCGCCCGACGCCGCGGGCGGTGCCGCCACGGCGCGCAAGCCGGGCGCCCTGCCCGACCCCGAGGTGGTCTACCAGATCGTCGAGCTGTTCAGCGGCAACATCGAGGTGCAGGCCGAGTGCTTCTACGACCCGGTAGCGCGGAAGTTCACCCACCGCCAGCTCGGCAAACGCTTCCTGGTGGCGCGGACGACGCTGGCGCCTCCGGCCGGCGCGCTCGGCGACTTCCCGCTGGCGGTCGACCTCGTCCAGGTGAGCGAGGAGCACCTGAGCACCGGCTACGACGTCAGCGACCTGCCGCTCGACACCCGCAACCGGGTCGCCGTCGACGCGCACGGACGGCTGCTGCTCGCCGGAGTGATGACCAAGGGCGATCGCGACGCCCTGGTCCAGCTGATGCGCGAACCGGACGCGGCCAAGATCCGGGACCTGTTCGACGGCTGGTACACCACCGAGCCGGTCAGCGCCCCCGCCGCGAACCTGCCCGACCGGTTCCGGGCGCTCATCGACTTCCTGCCCGCGCCGACCTTGACCCTGGTCTGGCAGGGCCCCTCGGACGCGGCCGCCGCGGACCTGCGGCGCCTCCCCGGCGACAGCGCCTTCACCGGCGCGGTCGCGCAGATCATCACCCGGGCCGCCGGCGCGGGCCCGGACGCCGTCGTCCGCGTCGGGATCCCCGCCGGGCCCGAGCAGATCCCGGCCGAGCTCCACGACAAGGTGGGGCTCGCGCGCAACGCACCCGGAACCCAGTACACCGGCATCACCTGGACCGGCGCGATGAGCGGCGACGACATCGCCGCGCTGCGCCGCTGGGCCCGCTTCCCCGAGTTCGCGGACGCCGTCGAGAAGCTGATCGCGGCCGTGCGCGACGCGAGCGCGGGCACCCCGCCGCCGCCGTCGGTCACCGTCCCGTTCGCCGTCGCGGTCCGTCCCACCCAGGCCGCGCTCAGCGGCGTCCTGGCCGACAAGCTGCTGCTCGGCGCGGTGCTGATGCGTTACCACGGCATGATGCGCGCCGACGATCCGGCCGCGCTGGCGGCGTCCTATCCCGGACGGCCCGACCGGCTCGCGCTCGGGCGGCTGCACCGCACCAGCCAGGGCGGCGGCATGCGCGGCCGGTCCCTGGTGATCCGGACCCGGCGCGGCAGCGCCGGGCCGAGCGACCCGCGACCGATCGATCCCACCGACCTGTGACGGCCCTTTCACGGCCGGAACCGGCGGTCCCTGCCGGCCACGAGCGGACCAGGAGGAGCAGATGGCGAAACTTCCCGACCTGCCGAAGCTGAGAATCGCGGGCCCCTTCTGGACGGCCGAGGCCGAGGTGATCCGGCTGGCCGACCCGGTCACCGACTTCGCCTTCCGCACCCTGTTCGCGGACACCACGCCGCGCAAGGCGGTCGGCGAGAACAACGTGCTGCTGCCGGGCTCCCTGCTGGCGCTGGTCTACGTCACCAGCGTCACCGTCAACCCGACGAACGGCGCCACGCCGCAGTACCTGTGGACGCGCAGCGGCACCAAGCCCGACGGGCACCTCCCGCCCCAGGCGATCCGCGCGGCGATCAACGCCGGCACCGCCGGCCTGCTGCTGCTCCAGGCGCCCGCCGACGGGTGGCCCACCGGCGTCGTCGGCAACCTGCCGGTCCTCACCTGCCTCGGCGGCGAGATCGTCCTCGATGCGATGACGCCCCAGGCCGGCGCCGTCCAGCGGCTTTACACCGCGCTGGGCCTGGCCCCGGCGGCGATCGCGCAGCGGACCGGCCCCGCTCATCTGCTCGGCGCCCTGGCCGTCCACTCCGGGGGGCTGTCGGCCTTCGGCCAGATCCGCCTGCTGTGGGACAGCGCACCGGTCAGTGCGGTGTTCCAGCTCGCCCGGGTCGTCCCCGACCCGGTTCCGGCGCCGGGGCCGGCGGTGCGCGGCTTCCGGATGACGATCGAGACCGAGCGGCTGACCGACGCCGAGCAGGCGGCGCTCCTCACCTCCTGGCGGCGGCTCAACCGCTTCCTCAACCCCGACAACCCGCTGAACGGGCTGGTCCAGCCGGTGCCCGCACCGCAGTGGGCCACCCTGGAACTCGCCGACCCGCTCACCGTCCCGCGCCTGTTCTGGGAGATCGCGCCCTGGCGGGAGCAGCCCGGCACGCGTCCGATCGGCTTCCCGGGCGAGACGTTCAGCCTGCTGCTGAGCGACCGGCAGCCCTACGACCCGGCCGTGCAGCCCGACACGCTCGCCCGGATCACCCCCGCGGGCGCGCGGGTCTCCGCCGACGGCACGAACCTGCGGTTGGAACTGGCGGCCGGCGACCCGCCCGCCGGATCCCTCGGCACGTTCGGCTACCACGCCGTCCGCAACGGCACCGGCTGGAGCGAGCGGGTCACCCTCGCCGCCACCACGCTGGCCTTCGACCCGAACGAGGCCGCGCGACGGCTCCGCGCCATCTTGCAGGAGCCCGAACCGTCCTGGACCCGGCCGGCGGCGGGGACCACCGCTCCCGTCACCCCGCCCGTGCTCTGGGGGTTCACGCCGTTGGACGACGGCTGGGCCCAGCTTCCGCTGCCCAACCTGTCCGAGCAGATCTACCTCGACGCGGGCGTTGCCCAGGCGCAGCCCGTCCCGGCGCCCGCCAACCTGTTGCGCGGCGCCGTCAGCTACGGCAACGACGACTCCTCCGGGCTCGGCCAGGCGCCCGGCGAGCAGCCATGGAGCCTCACCCTCGCCGCGGCCCAGCACATGACCGGCACCTGGGTGCTCGCCCCGGTCGGCGCCGAGTACCGGCTCCAGTCGGCCGACCTGACCCTGGACGCGCCCGAGGTGGCGCTCAACGGCCTGTTCTGGCTGAGCACCCAGGCGCCCACCGCGGCCGACGCCCTGCCCGACCTGGACGACTGGATCGGCGGCCTGACGACCGTCCCCCTGCACACCGTCACCGGACGCGAACTGTTCGCGCCGCTGGTACGGCTCACCTTCGACGCGATCGGCCTCACCTGGCGCGGCACCCCCGCGCCCTCGGCCGCCCTGGGCGCCTGGGCCTTCCAGTACGGCCTCGACCCGGTCCTGCTGCGCGCCCTCGTGACCAGCGGGGTCCTGGCCCCCGACACCCTCAGCGCGGCGCTGCCGCTGGTCTGGCGCCGCCACCCGACGCTGCCGATGGTGCAGGCCCTGGCGCTCACCCAGAGCATCGACCCGCCCAACGTGCCGATCGCCGGCCGGCAGTTCGTCCCGTTCGAGCTGCCGGTGGTCCGCCAGGACGGCCTGGACCTGCCCGGCTCCTGGCGCTTCGCCGCCGGCGGCGCCGCCGAATGGCCGCGCTACGGCGGCGCCTTCGCGCCCGCCCGCGAATGGCTCGGCACGGACGCGGACAAGCTGTACGACCTGCCCCTGGCAGCGCTCTCGCTGCCCGGGCTGGTCCTCGACCCGCGCCCCGACGGCGACCCGCCGCAGAGCGACCCCGCGCTCGGCCTGGCCGTCCAGTACCGGCACGACCTGCCCTACACCGACGAGATCCAGGCGCTGGCCCAGCTTCCCAAGATCCCCAAGGACCCGCGGGAGAGCTCGCCGCTGCCCGACACCGCGCGGCCCGATCCGCCGCGCCCGCTCACCCGCGCGGACTACGCCGCGCACTGGCGGCGCCTCGCCGAGCGCGCCGGCCTCGCCGCCGCCGACGGCGTGACCGCCCTCGCCCGCCAGGACGGCCAGACCGTGCTGCGCTTCCTGGCCTCCACCCGCGCCTGGCCCGTCCGCGCGACCTTCGCCCTGGACGGCTACCCCGGCGAGCTGCGCCTGGACAACGCCGACCCCGCGCAGAGCGCCCCGCTGGCGCTGACCGGCGAGGCGGCCCTGCGCGGGATCGACGGCGACTTCGCCGACGGGGCCACCGGCCTGCGCCGCCTGCCCGCGGACGCGCCGGCCGGCACCGCCCAGTACCGGTTGACGGCCGGAAGCATGGCCGCCCGCGCCGTGAGCGGCACCGGTTTCGCCGACCAGCGCGGGCTGGTGCGCGGCGCGAGCGCGTCCGCGTCCAACCTGATCCGGACGCCACTGAGCCACCCCACCGCGGGCGACGTGCAGCTGACCACGACCCGCATCCCTATCACCCTCGGCCACGGGACGGCGTCCTGGCGGCTGTGGTTCCGGGACCTGCCCGCCCAGGGCTCAAGCTTCACCAAGGCGTCCGCCCGCTCGCCCAGATCCGTCGAGCTGGATCTGGACAGCAACGACCCGGAGGCGCGCAGCAGCGACTACGAGCACCGCACCGGATACGAGTGGCGGCTGCGTCCGCTCGACGACGGTCCCGACGCGTCCGCGCCCGGTCTCGACCTGTTCGGCCTGCGCTTCTTCCCGCTGGTGCTCGACCGCGTGCTGTTCGCCGGCGACGGTGTGACCACCGTCGAGGTGATCGGGCGGTTGCAGCTTCCGGTGGCCGGTTCCGCCGACGAGCAGACCGAGCTGAGCAACTGCGTACGGCTGGCCTTCACCGGCACCGGCGGTGCTGGTCCCGGCAGCGCCTCGCTGAGCCTGAGCGCCATCGGGCTGGAGGGTTCCGCGCTGGAGTGGCCGCTGGCCGTCTCGGCCGGCGAGGCCGGGGACGCGCCGCGCCTGCGGATCGGCAGTGTCGCCCTGGCCTCCGGTGGCACCGGCCTGACCGCCGACCAGGTGCGGTTGTCCTTCCACCTGTTCCAGGTGGAGTGGACGGTCGCGCTGCCGGCGATCGCCTTCCCCAACCCCACCACGCCGCCCTTCACCCTGCCCGGTGCGTCCGCCCAGGACCCGATCGTCCCGCAGCGGGTCGCGCTCGGCCTCGACATGACCGGCGGCGAGCACACCCTGAACCTCACCCTCGCCGTCCGGGTCGGCCGGCCGCCGACCGGGTTGCAGGCCCTCTACCGCTTCGACGAGGGCAGCGGCGCGACCGTCCACGACTCGTCCGGCATCGGCGCGCCGCTGCACCTGACCGCCGCCACGACCCAGGGCATGAGCTGGAGCGCCGGCGGCCTGACCCTCACCAGGCCGACGCTGATCCGCTCGGGCGCCGCCGCCGCGAAACTGACCGCGGCGGTGAAGGCGAGCAACGAGATCAGCGTCGAGGCGTGGCTGAAGCTCGTCACCGGCCCGCCGCCCAACGGGCAGTTCGACATCCTCACCGTCTCCTCCGACGACGCGCACCGCAACGTCACGCTCCAGCAGCGCAAGGCGCCGCCCGACTCGTCCATCCTGGACGCCTGGCTGCGCACCGACGCCACCGGCGACACCGGTGGCCCCGACCTGGCCACCCCGGCCGCGGCGCTCGGCCCCGCCCTGACCCACCTGGCCTTCACCCGCTCCGCCGACGGCCGCACCCGGATCTACATCAACGGGCAGCTCAAGGCCGAGCACACCGTCGGCGGAAGCCTGGCCGCCTGGAACGACCGGTTCGAGCTGGCCCTCGGTGACGAGACGACCGGCGGACGCGCCTGGCTGGGCACCTACCGCATGGTCGCGCTCTACGACCGCGCCCTCACCGCCGAGGAGGTCGCCGCACGCTTCGCCTCGGGCGCGGCCTCCGCGCCGATGACGACCCGGGGGCAGGCCCTGGCGGCCGCGCTGACCTTCAACCTGATGGCCTCTGAGGCCGGGGCGGGGAGCTTCACGCTCGACAGCGCGAACCTGTTCGACGACCTCACCCTCGCCGTCACCCTTCCCGACAGCTCGCCCGCCGCCCTGGCCGGCGACACCACACTCCAATTCGGGTGGAACGGCTACAGCGCCCCGCACCCGGACGGCCTCCAGTTCCTGCCCGGCATGCGCCTCGCCGACGCCGGGACGCCCGGGGTCGGCGAACGCGCCGCCCCCGGCTTCGCCACGGTGACCTTCCGCGCCACCGCCCGGCCGGACGACCTGCCCCGACTCCCCCTCACCGGCGCCTTCGTCGAAGCTCTACTGACCACCCACTGGGGCCGCTCGCTGCAGGACCCCGTCCCGAACCGGACCGCCGATGCGGCCCAGCTGTACGGCTCCTCGGCCGGCGACCTCGTAATCGGCTACACCTCGCGCCTGGACGGCTCGGAGTGGCAGGAGCGCTTCCTGCTCAACGGGATGCTCACCGCCACCGACCTGGTCTCCTGGCCGCAGCAGCTCAGCTACGACGCGTCCAACGCGCGCATCACCCTGCCCGCGGCCCGCGCCGCCGGAGCCCCGCCCCTGACCCACCTGCGCCACACCATCCGGGTACTGCTGAACCAGCACGAGCTGCCCGCCTCCATCCTGACCGGCGCCGACGGCCCGCTGCTGTTCACCTTCGCCCCGGGCCAGAGCTGGCAGCCCCTGGCCCTGGTCGAACACCAGCTGGTCGAGGTGGCCCCGGCGGCCGGCGGGAGCGGCGGGACCCTCGGCCGCGAGACCCGCTGGACGTCCGTCCAGGAGGTGCGGCTGCTCGCGCCCCAGCGCGCCGCGCAGTTCCTGCGGGGCCTGGCCGGCCTCCAGACCACCGACCCCGTCACCGGCGTCAGCCCGCTCGGCGGCGTCAGCGGCGGCTACCTGGCCGCCGGCCTGTCGGCGCTGCTGGCCGACCCGGGCGCGGCGCTCGACGCGCTGCCCCGCGACACGCTGCTCATCGAGGCGAGCGGGCACCACCTGGTCGGGCTCGTGCCCGCGCCCGACAGCGCGGCCACGACCCTGCAGTACCTCCCGACCGGCAGCCAGGGCGCCCTGCTCAGCAGCCCGGCGGACTACGCGCCCGGCGACCCGGCCGACCCGCGCTGGCTGCTGCTGACCATGCCGTTCCTGGGACGCCTGCAGGACACCTCCCGCGACCTGGCCCAGCCGCCCGCCGGGCAGCAGCCCAGCCCGCTGCAGACCGACCCGCTGCTGCTCATCTCCCGCCTGCGCGGCAGCGCCCCCACCACCGCCCTGCCCGCCCTGGCCCTCGCCCTGTGCGGCTGGGCCGACAGCACGCCGCTGCCCATCACCCTCGCCGGCCTGGACACCGCGGTCGGCCGCAGCTTCGCCCGGCTCGACCCGGCGTCGCTGGAGGAGAGCTGGTTCCGCGCGCAGAACCCGCCCCCCGAACCGCAGGACGACCTGCTCCAGAGCGTCCTCGCGGCGCTGCCCGAGACCCCGGCCCGGCTCAGCCGCCCGGCCGCCCTGCGCCAGGCCTTCGACCCGCGCCGTCCCTTCTACCCGCCCCGGCCGTCCGGCCAGCCGGAACTGACCGAACCCTCGCCGTACGCCGACCCGGTCTGGCGCGAGGACGAGCTGCTGCTGATCCAATCGGTGAGCACCCTGACGCCGACCGGCAAGCCGCCTTACGGCTGGACGCTGGCCGCGGCACTCATCGCCAGTAGCGGACTGCTCGGCCAGCCTCCCGCCGACGGGCCCCGCCGCTATCCCGCGGCCACGCTCATCCCCGCCCCGCTCTCGCTCGACGGCGCCGCCAACCCGCGTCCGCTGAACATCGTGGTCAGCCCGTACCTGGGACTCCAGTGGCGTCCGGCCCCGGCGATCCCGGCGGGCGGACCGTCCCCGTTGGCGCCCCGGCTCCTGGTGGCCGAGCTGCTCTGCCTGGCGCCCGGCACCGCACGGCTGCAGCCGGTGGCGAGCCGCATGTGGAGCGTCCAGCCCGGCAACCCCGACCTGGCCGACGAGAGCCACCTGCGCGCCCAGGCCCAGAGCTGGGCCGCGCAGTCCCAGCGCCTGCTGGCGCCGGAGTCGCCGATCGGGGTGCTGCGCTACCGGACCATCAGCGACAACATCCGCCCCGACAACCTGGGAGAGGCGGCCCTGACCACCGGCCACGCCTTCGCCCTGGTCCGGGTGACGAGCGCGTCGCCGCTGGCCAAGCGGCTGTTCCGCATCCGTCCCGCCCTCGCCGCCCTGCGCTACCGCGAGGGCCAGTGCAACATCGCGGCGCTGCCCGCAGGCGCCCGCGACTTCGAGCTCGCACCGCCGCAGACGGTCGGGGTGCAGCCGCTCTACCTCACCCAGCGCCCTCGCGCCGGCCTGCCCGCGTGGCCCTGGGGTCTGAGCGCGCTGCGGGTCGGCGTCCGCTACACCAAGGACGAGCAGGGCGTCATCGGCACGGCCACCCCTGGGGCGGCAGGCCGGACGCTCTGGTGGCAGACCGTCCAGCGGACGGTGCAGTTCCGCTCCGCGCTGCACACCGACCGGCCCACCGGCGGCCTGCCGCGCCGCTTCCGGGCGCCCGCCGTCCACAGTCTGCTCCCCGCACCGCCCGACCCGCCCCTGCCCGCGCTGACCGGAGCGCTGTTCGACCAGCCTCCCCTCGCTTCGCCGGGCGCCCCGGAGGGCCCCGCGCTGGGCCATTGGCAGCCCGTCCTGCCCGGCGGACTGCGCTACCTGGTGACCGGCATCCGTCCCGGCGTCTTCGTGACACTGCGGAACCAGCTCCTGCGCCAGAGCGGCATCGTCCTGACCGGCGAGCACGTGCGCCCGCGCGGCCTGGGCATGCTCTCCGGCGGGCTGCCGGTACAGCACCGCGCGCCGCGTCCGGTACCGCTGCCCGCCAACATCGACGGACGGCAGACGGTCGCGCTGCGCACCTGGGCCGGCCACTTCGACCCCGACCAGCTCGCGCTGGTCACGCCGTCGCCCGCCGACGAAGCGTTCCGCGCCGCCTTCTCCGACCCGCCGGAGAACCCGACCTACCGGCAGACCGCCCAGCGCCTGCGGATGCGGCTGGCCGCGGGCGAGCGCCACTCCCTGGACGTGGCGTGGGACGGCGTCCTGACCTTCGTCTACCGGATCGACGGCAGCGTCCCCCTGGTCGGCGGGCAGCAGCCGGAGACCCCGGCGTCCGGCATCCCCGACTGGATTCTGGCACTGGAGCTCGTCGCCGCCGGACAGGTCACGGCCCTCCAGAACATCACCACCCCGGCCCTCGTCCTCACTCCGTCCCTGCGCGCCCAGCTCAGTGCGGTCGGCGTGGCCGTGCCGGACGCCGACACCATCGACACGACGAAGTTCGCGATCTGCCAGTTCGCCCTTCCGGGCGCCCCGGACACCCGCGCCGCCCGAGCCCGCCAGCTGATCGCGGCCCTGCCACCCGGCGCTTCCGTCCTCGCGCGCGCCACCGCACAGTTCGCCCCGCACCAGCCCGGCGCCGAGGGGTACCACGACGGCTACGGCCACGAGCTGCACTTCCCGCTCCGCGTGGCCGACCCGAACGCGCCGGCCCTGCCCCTCGTCCCGCGCCACGTCCATTTCGAGGACCCCGAATACAACCGGCGCCTCGCCTCCCCGTCCGCCCACGCCGGCGTCTCGGTGCAGTTCCCCGGATCCGGCACCAGCCCGCAGCGCACCATCACGCTCTCCGCCGAGCGGCGCGAGTGCAACGCGACGAGCACGCTGGCCCTGCGTTTCGACTGGGACCAACCGCCCCACGGCACCCCGAACGTCACGCTGACGCTGCAGAAGATCGACCTGGACCAGACCCCGCGCGACCTGACCGCCCCGAACCCCGCGGGCACCCTCGTCCCGGGAAAGCTCTACCAGCTCTCCCTGGCCGCGATCCAGAACCTGAACGGCCCCTTCACCCCGGGCGAGCGCCTGCGACTCGTCCTACACGTCGACTCGGGACCGGTCAAGCCAGCCGTGGTGCAGCTCGACATCACCATCGTCGAGGCGCCCGTCATCCCCGCGGCCGAAGCGGCCTACGCTCTCCTGCGCAAGCAGAAGACCGGCGACCACACCTACGTCGAATGCGTTCGCTTCGCCTGGGCCCCCGAAGCCCAGCGCGTCGAACTCGTCAACCCGGCCGACCTCCGCACCGAAGTGGTCCGCCGCCGCGCCGTCTTCCACCTCACCGACTCCGCCCGCCCTACCCGCGCCCCCCAGTACACCCTCCAAAAACTCACCCCTTCCGGCTCGACCCACATCCCCCCGACCACCTGACCACCGCCCGCAGGCACCCGCTGGGCGGCTTCACGCAGAGCGTCTCCCCGGCGATGCTCCCGACCGACTCGTGCGATCGGCATGGAAGATTCAGGACACCGCGACGGTGCCGGCCTGCGCGGGCGGGCGCGGAGGAGAGGTGTGAGGGCCGCTGATCACCGCGTGATCGCGGACGGCTCGGCCGGTCGGGAACGCCAGGGGCGGGAAGCCGTCACCGATCAGGGATCGGGTCGGCGAGGGCCGCGCGCGAGGAGGGCGCCTGGAACGGGTCGGCGAAGTACTGGGTCTCGTGCGTCACCAGGCCGTCGGTGAACTCCATGATGCTCACCGACCAGGTGGGCGCACCGTCATAGGTGATCACGCACTCGCTCACCCAAAGGTCGCCGCCGCCCTGGATCCGCATGACGGCGAAGTGGCGTTCGGCCGCGTGTCCGCCGCGTTGCGCCTGGATGGTCGACCTGCCGCGGAAGCGCTCCCCGGACTGGGGGTAGTCCAGGATCGCCTCCGGCGCGTAGATCGCGTGCTCGGCCTCGATGTCGCCGCGCTCAGAGGCCTCCCAGTGCTGCTCCAGCCTGGCCCGGGTACCGGCGTCACGATCCGTGCGGCCGGTGCGGCTCATGGTCGACCGCGCCTCTGCGAGCGGCGCGCCGTCACGGAAGGACCTTGAGGAGCCGTTCGGCCAGGACTGCCGCCGACGCGGGATTCTGGCCGGTGAACAGGGTGCGGTCGACCACCGTGTAGGGCTTCCACGGTTCGCCCTTGGTGAAGTCGACGCCCAGGTCGATGAGCTCGTCCTCGAGCAGCCAGCGGGCCTTGGGACCGAGCCCGACCGCGTTCTCCTCCTCGTTGGTGAACGCGGTGATCCGGTAGCCGGCGAAGGGCGAGACGCCGCGGATCCTGGTCGCCAGCATCGCGGCCGGGGCGTGGCAGACGATCGCCAGCGGCTTGCCGGAGGCCAGTGCGGCGGTCAGCAGCCGACCCGTGTCGGCGTCGACGCACAGATCCTCCATCGGGCCGTGACCGCCCGGGCAGTAGACGGCGTCGTAGTCCTCCAGGCGCGCGTCCGCGATCCGGATCGGCCGCCGCATCTCCTCCGCGGTGCGGATGATCGCTTCCAGGTCCAGGGCGGCCTGCGCGCTGCCGGCCATCTCGGGGCGCAGGCTCATCATGTCCACGGTCGGGACGACCGCCCCGGGGGTGGCGACGACGATCTGGTGGCCGGCCTCGGTGAGCGCCTTGTACGGGGCCGCGAACTCCTCGGCCCAGTAACCCGTCGCATGCCTGGTGCCGTCCTTGAGCGTCCAATAGGCCGTGCCGGACATCACGAACAGAAGCTTCGCCATCGACAACCACCTCCATCGTTCCCACTTCGCCACTACATGTACATGTATGACTACAGAATGTCATATCGGGATAGAGGGTGCGGGGCGGGGGCGTCGGCCGCTGTTGCAGCCCAGCCCCGCTTCCGTTCCCGACACCGGCGCCTTGCGGGCCCCGGGCGATGGGCGGCGGCCTGGCGTCCATCACGAGCCGGCCCGCGCGGGATCGCTCGGATGCTCGGTCAGCGGCGTGATCTCCACCCGCATCAGGGGGTACAGCGGCAGCGACTCCATGATCGCTTGCATCTCGGCCGCGTCCCCGGCCCGCCACAGCCCCAACGCGTCGGGACCGGACCCCGGAGGCAGCGCCCACAGCCGCAGCAGGTGACCCTGCGCGGCCAGCTCACGCGCTCTGCGCGCCTCGCCCGCGATGGCGTCATCGACTTCCGATCGAGGAGTGCCCTCCGGAACCGTGCGGGTGAAGGCGGTCAGGAATTCCGGAGGTCCCTGCGCGGGCCACGGCACCGGGTCGTTCGGGTGCGGCGAGAGCGGGGTGACCTCGTCGGTGCGCCATACCCGCAGCGGCATCGAGGCCAGGACGCTTTCGAGCTCCTCATCGTCGGCGGCGGCGAAGAGCCCGAAAGTGCGCCATTCACCGGGCTTGAGCGGTGGACGCCACAGGCGCACCAGGTGCCCCTGCGCGATGAGTTCGCTGGAGCGCGCGGCCTCGCGGGCGCGCATGTCGGTGACGGCTTCGTCCGCCGTCCCGTCCGGGACGTTCGTCGTCATGTCGACGAGATATTCCATGCTGAATGCTCCAAATACGGGCGAAATAGCTGATCGCGCCAGCACGTTGTGACCTTTCTCCGGCTCGCTGCGGCGGACCACGGTCACCTTCACCCCGAGGCGGACAGCGGACCGGAAGGCGTGCTCAGCGCCGGTCATCTTCACCATATCGAGGGCGGTCAGCGAGCCAACGTGGGCCACCGCCTCCTCCACAGGGCGTTTCGTGGTCCGCAGTGAACGTTTTCCAGCAGCATCCGTGGGGCGGGTGATCACAGCATGATCGCGGGCGGTGTCCGGCAAGTCCTGGAACGCGAAGAAGCCCTGGTGGGACGGTTGATCTCTCACAACCCTCCAACCCACCAGGGACTACCCCTTGCCTTTCCATCGTTTAATCGGACCTTCAAAAAATGAAGGAATCAACCTACCCAAGCAACACCGCGCGGTGGCCTCCGCTACGACAAACTCGCCGTCCGTTACGAAGCCACCGTCCAACAGCACTTTCTAAACACGACCTAGTGTTTTGGAAGTCGGAGGAGCCGTTAGCCGGTGGTCGGTGGCGGCGATGCGATGCGGGGGCGATGGGCCCGGACATCCACAGGGCGTCCATCGGGATCGCGAGCCGTCATCGTCCACTGCGTGGGCAGTGTCTCGATCTCTCCGACCGGGCATCCGGCACCCAGGATTTGTTCGCGAATCTCACACAGTCGCGCGTACGTTCCGACGCGCAGTCCCCATCCCGCCCGGCTCAGAGGGTCGAGATCAGTGGTGGGGGCGGTAGCGGTTTCGACGATCATCAGATGGTCGTCCCCGCCGACATCGAGGACGGCGATCCGGGGATCAGAAGCAGTTGCAGCGCGTCCGAACGCGAGTCGTGCTCCGAGCAACTCCGTGTAGTACGTCACGAGCCGGTCGAGGTCGGTCGTGGATAGTGTCAGATGGTTGATTCCGTGCAGGTCAGGCATGACCAATCAACTCTAGTACAGCCGCCATCCGGCGCCTGGGGGCTTGTTTTGGAACCGATCACAGCCACTCGTTGATACAGGCGATCTGCTAGGACGACGTCGGGGTCACGTTCCTTCCGTGAGGCCGATCAGGTCGGCGAGGATCTCGGACGCCGTGGTGGCGTCGATCTCGTCGAAGGTGTGGGCGCCGACGCGGTCGCGGAACCCGGCGGGCCGGTCGTTGATCCAGACGTCCGTCAGCCGCTGCTCGGGCACGCGCTCCTCCGGGTCGACCGCGATGCCGGGGCTGAGCGTGACCACGACGTGCAGGCCGTCGGCCACCGGACGGGAGACCCAGACCTGCTCCGGGCCATCGGACGGACGATGGCGGCCCCAGCCGCGACGGTCCAGTTGCAGCACCCGGCCCAGGGGGACGGTGCGCCCCTCGAAACGTGCGAGGCGGCTGCCCTTGCGCTCGTCGCCGGTGAGGGCGTGCACCGTCCGGCCGATCTGCGGGAACGGTTGCAGGATCTCGTAATCGGCGAAGATTTCCGACCATGCGTCGAGGGGCAGCAGCGCGGGATGCGCGATGGTGACGCGGGCGGTGGCGGGCAGGGTGAACGCGTCGTCGCGGACGTCGCTGAGCGTGCGGTCATCGTCCAGGCGGAACGTCACGCCCTCGCCGGTGGCCCAGACGAGGCGGCGTGCGACGTGCCGGACCAGCGGATGGCCGGCGAGGAGGGCCTGGAACTCGGCCGCCGTCCATGACCTGCCGTCCACCATGGCCCGCTCCAGGCGCGCGACCTGGTCGGCGGCGATGGCGCGCACGTCCTTCTTGAGCTGCTTGAAGCGCTCGTAGGCGGCGTGGGCCGTCTCGGGATCGTCCGTGGCCGCGGGCTTGGGCAGTGATGCGCGGCGCTTCCCGCCGGTGTCGGTGACGTAGGGCGCGAGCCGCTCGTCGAAGCCGACGGTGAAGCGGCGCGGGCCGTAGTCCAGGACGAGGGTGCCGTCCGCGTCCAGGTCCAGGTCGGGGACGAGGCGGTCGGCGAGCTGCTCGGCGGTGAGGCCGCGTTCGCGTGCGGCCCGGTCCAGCTCCCGCCGCGCCGCGTCCCGCAGGCCCCCGAACCTGGCTTTGCGGGCGAGGCGGTCGAGCTGCCGGAGCGCCACGTCGGTGCCTATTTCGGAGAACACCCTGAGCGCGACCTGGGCCTCCCGGTGCCGCTTGCTCTTCGGCCAGTCGGCGACGATCGGGGCGAGGCGCCGCGCCGTCGTGTCGTCGCCGAACCGCCCGATCGCCTCGTGGATCCAGCCGGCACTCGGCCTGGGCAGTGTGCGGAACTCTCGGGTCTCGAACACCGCCCACGCGAATTCGGCCAGCGAGCCCGGGTCGCACATCTGCGCGACGGTCTCGATGTCGGGGTGCCCCTCCGCGAGCATCGCGACGAACTGGCCGGTGGCGTCCGCGGGCAGGGCGTACTCGCGGCCCTTGAGTAGAATCTGCGGCAGCCGAGCGACGTCGACCCATTCGACCGCTTTCAGCTCCGGTGCCGTCCACGGGACCGGCTTCTCAGGACGCGGCGACGGTGGCCCCAGCCTCTCCGCCGTCCTGCGGTCGGCCTCCGGCAACACCGCAACGACCGCCCCGGCCAGCTCCGGATGCGAACGCAGGTGACGGCCGAGCAATTCGGCGACCACCGGGCGCGTCCTGGCCAGCCGCGCCAGCACGGGCACGGCCCGCACCGGGAACCGTTCGATCGCCCTGACCGCCTGCGCATAGGCGCGCTCGTCCCGGGCGTGCGTCAGCAGGATCCGCAGCGCCTCGTCGCTGGGCATGCCCGCGAGCACCTGCATGACCTGCCACGGTGTCTTGGTTTCGGCGATGACGTCGCCCAGCAGCGGCGCGGCGGCGGCGCCGACGCCCTCGATCAGCGTGCTCATCACGGGCAAGACGGCCTCGTCCGGACGCAGCGCCGCACGTGCACCGAGCAGGTCCAGGTGCTCGGCCGACCCGACCGAGCACATCAGCAGCCAGTGCACCGTGTCGGCCTGGACGCCCGCGTCCTCGGCGCAGCACTCGGCCACCCAGTCGGTGCGGTCGGGGACCAGGAAGGACACCAGGGCTCTGCGCAGCGGATCCCGGCGATGCCCGTCGAGTCGCGCGACCGCGGCCCGATGCTCCTGTTCGGTAGCCGCGGCCAGCAGTTGCCGCAGTCTGCGCGCAGCCGCATCGTCCACCCAGTGCCGGGGGTTGGCGGGAGCCTCGGCCAGGGGCCGGATCCACCGCGGCGGCGCGGCCTTCTCGACGATGACCGCGTGCTGCTCGACGAACGCGCACGCCGCGAACGCGAGCCCGTGTTCGCTAAGCCAGGCGTCTACCAGGACGGGACCGTTGCCGCGGTCGGTCAGCCCCACCACGATCGCCCCGGCGGCTCCCGCCCCCAGCGGATCGGGCTCGCCGGACAGGTGGCGCCGCACCCGCTCCGCGATCCGCGGGTCGGTGCCGCCGCCGCGCAGCACCGCCTCGATCAGGGCCTCGTTGCGTTCCAGCTCCGCGCGGACGGCCGCGGTGGCCTGGGAATCGATCTCGGGAACGTCACCGGCGGCTCCGCCGCGACGCGGGAAGTATCCGGGACCAACCGGCGGATCCTCGGGCAAAGTTCGATCATCCATGCCGCAGCACCGTAGCCCGCAACCCCGACATCGGACCGCCCGAACACGAAACCGCCGCCCGCGGACGGGCCCGGGGCCGAAAACGGTTCGTCCGGCCGTGGGGCCGCACATGCGTTGCGATTATCGACGAGGCGGAACCTCTCAAGCGCTCCGCCGGGCCGGGCTTGGCCGGGACCTGGCGGCGCTGCAACGAGACCATATGCGCGAACGCAGGCGCCGGGGCCCGACCGCCGGGGACTCCGCCACGGCGGCCGAACCGGTTGTTGCGGGCGGTTCAGGTGCCGGGGCAGAACACGGTCTTGACCGCGTCGGAGATGCGCCTGCTGGCCGCTTCCCGCTGCTGCGTGTCGCCGGCCACGGTCATGGACACCGCGAACTGGATCCGGCCGTCGGGAGAGGTATAGGTGGAGGCGACGAAGCCGGGGGCGCGCCGGGGGCCGGGTTGTCGAACACCTTCGGTAGGTCCGGCGGCAACAGCGGCAAGGCGGACCGATGTCACACGTTTCACTTCGAGATCCCTTCCGGGCGGCGGCCGCCTTCCGGTTGGAGGTTGGCCCGCCGTCCGAGGACCCGTTCTAGACCGGCGATCGTTTCCCACGG
Organism: Actinomadura sp. NTSP31; assembly: GCF_041951385.1. Classification (NCBI taxonomy): domain Bacteria; kingdom Bacillati; phylum Actinomycetota; class Actinomycetes; order Streptosporangiales; family Thermomonosporaceae; genus Actinomadura; species Actinomadura sp. NTSP31. Next base: position 66,563 of record NZ_JBGNUT010000001.1, read on the forward strand.
TTGGCGCCGCGCTCTGCCCGCGTGGTCGCGAAACGCGAACGGTGTCCGCGATGACGGCGCCGACCGCCTGGCCGCTCACGAGCCTCGCCGCGCCCGCCGGTGTGGGTGACGGCGTCCTCGCGGAAATTCGGCCGGCGCGGGCGGCAGCGGCCAGCCGCCCCCGACCGCGCAGCGGAGCGGCCGAAGCCGTCAGGCCTCGGGCAGCGGGGCGTTGCGGTGGGGCATGAGGGCCTCCTGGCAGTCCGGTGTACATGTCGCAATCCACACCGAGCCCGAAGGCCCTCCCTCATTCCAAGATCATCGACTGCATGTCGCCATGGCCTCGACCTCTGTGGTCAGTGCACCCGGGCCGTGCTCAGGCGACCGCTTGGCCGGCTTGTGGACAGCGCGGTCGGGCGGCGTCCTCGCGCAGGTGGTCCAGCCGATCGGCGAGCCGGTCGTGCACCGCGACCAGCTCGCCGATGCGCCACCGCAGCCACGCGAGCCGCTGCTCGAAGACCTCGGCCTTCGGGCCCGGGTCGGCGCAGACATGATCGCCGAACAGCTCATCGCCGAGACAGCCGCCGATCGCCCGCAGGTCCTCACTGGTCAGCCCGGAGGCCAGCAGCAGCCGGATGTTGGCCACCACCCGCTCGGCCTCGGGGCCGTACTCGCGGTACCCGTTCGCCGACCGCTGCGGACGCAGCAGCCCCTGCTCCTCGTAGTAGCGCAGCGCACGCGTCGTCGTTCCCGTCTTGCGCGCCAGCTCCCCGATGCGCATGTCGTCACCTCTCTCTTCGCGGTGAGTCAACGCCGTGCCACACGCCCATCATCCCAGCGGCTCGGTGCCTCGGGCAGTCCGGCGGCGGGCGGGGCGGTCGCGGACCGGCGGTGCTCCGCCAGGGCGACCGCCCAGCCCAGCGCGGCGGCGGCCGCGCCCGCGGCCGGGGTCCAGCGCAGGCCTGGGCCGTCGATGACGCGCCCGCCAAGCCAGCCGCCGAACGCGATGCCCAGGTTGAACGCCGAGCTCTGGACGGTGAGCGCCAGCGTCCGCGCACGGTGGGACGCCACCTCGATCATGCGGGTGTTCACCGCCGGGATCACCGCGTAGTACGCCGCGCCGAACAGCAGCAGGAACACCACCGCCCCGGCCCGGTCCCCGGCCAGCAGACCGAGTCCCAGCAGCGACACCGCCAGCGCCGCCATGCCCGCGACGGTGGCACCGGTCACCGACCGGTCGGCCATGCGCCCTCCGGCCAGGCCGCCGACGGTCCCGCCCGCGCCGAACAGCAGCAGCAGGACGGTCACGGCCGTAGCGCCGAATCCGGTTATCCCGGTCAGCAGCGGTGTCACGAACGTATAGGCGGTGAAGGCCCCGGCCGCGCCCAGCACCGTCACCGTGATCACCGACTGGACCCGCCGGTCGGCCAGAACCCGCAGTTCGGCCGCGCGGCCGCCCGGCCCGCCTGCCGGGGTATCGGGGACGATCGGTGTGACCAGCGCGAGCGCCACCGTCGCCAGGGCCGCCATGGCCCAGAAAGTCGCCCGCCAGCCCAGCCAGTGACCGAGCGCGGTACCCAGCGGCAGCCCGGCGATCATCGCGAGACTGAACCCCAGCGACACCCGCGCCACCGCCGAGCCCTGGCGCTCCGGGGGCGCGACATCGGCGGCCACCGCGAAGAACAACGGCATCAGCGCCGCATGCGCCAACGCCGCCGCGATGCGTCCCGCTGCCAGCGCGGCGAACGAGGGGGCAAGCGCGGCCGCGGTGTTGCCCACCACGAACAGGAGCATCAACGCGACGAGCATCCGCCTGCGCCGTGTCCGCGCCGTTGCCAAGGCGAGCAGCGGGCCGCCCACCACCACGGTGGCGGCGAACACGCTCACCAGCAGTCCCGCTGTGGCCAGCGAGACGTCCACCGACCCGGCTATCTCCGGCAGCAGCCCGGCAATCATGATCTCCCCGGTGCCGAACGTGAACGCGCACAGCGTCAGTACCGCCAGGGCCCGGGAGTGATTCGTGGTTCCCATGCCGCAAAGCCTTGACCTTCACGTCGGCGTGAAGGTCAAGGCCGACGCTCCCATCCGTGGCGCAGACCACACCACCGCCTCCACAGCCTGCACGGATCAGCGGACCGCGGGATGGCGGCTAGCCGGCGCGGCCAAACGACCGGCCGGAGATCGACGAGCTCTGCTCGACGCCACGAGCCGGCCGCGACCCGATCGCCGAGACCCGGCGGCCAATGGAGGCGCGGCTGGACCGCGACGCCGTGTTCCGCGACCGGATGAACGCCTCTTGGGAAAGCCGATGATGCCGCTCTCGACGCCCTCCGGCGCCAGCCACCGACCCTCCACCCGGCAGTGACCTCGAGCATGTAGCCGGTGTCGTCGGAGATGCCGGTCTTGACGAGCTCGACCTGGGCAATCAGGGCCCGCCCCTCGGGGGAAGGCGAAGGCGCGGACGGCGCTGATGTGCAGGACGCGGGAGGCGTTGAGGTCGGAGCCGGCGCGGCGGATGTCGGGCAGGCGCAACTCGATCCCCAGGCGCCAGACCTTGCCCGGCGCCTTGGGGATCGCCTTCTCCCGCACCTGGCACGGAACGAACCGGTCGACCTCGAGATCGCCTTGCAGCCCACCCAGCAATTCCGCCGCGGCGGAGGCGATATCGCGGGGCGCGATGCCATCGACTCCGGTCATCGCGTTGCCGTCGAGCGGGATCAGGATCCTCTCCCCTTAGCGCTCCCCCGTTCCAGGTCACGGCCCGAACGCCAGCCGCGCGGCGGCCTCCGCCCATCCGGGGCGGCCCCGCGGTCAGAGTCGCTCGTCCAACGCTTCCACCCAACCCGTCCGCGATAGGTCTCCGACAGCTCCGGGACGCCGTCCACGCCCACGAAGGACTCGTAGGTGAACAGCTCCGCAGTCTTCGGGTCGATGACCAGCCGGATGCGCCCGCCCGGCCCCTTCCAGCAAGACGGCCGCGTCCCGGCCGCCGAGCGGTTCGGCGACCGCGCCGTCCGGGCGGACCCCCTGCTGCCCGGCCGGCACCCGGTACGGCGTCACCTTCGTCCCGGGCGTGATCGGGCCCGCCAGCAGGCCCTGCGCGGTCATCCAGACGTAGTACGGGTACGGGTCCACGTTCGCCGCGCCGCCCGACGTCCGCACGTCCGACTCGTACCGGCGGCGCAGCTCCCGGCCGAGGGCCGCCGCGTCCACCCGCGCTAGTAGCAACTCCTGTTCGTCCGCTCGCCCTCACCGCTGCCCCGGCGTCAGGCGTCTGGATCGGAGCCGGACGGTAGATCCGGCGGTCTGGCCGGTGATGTGCATCCTCGAGCTTGATTGTGGGAGAGGCGGGCATCGGTGATCACGCGTCGTTCACTGAGGCCGAAAGGTGCGGCGAGGCTGGTTATGTCCAACTGATCAGCTCGTGTGGGACTCCGCCACGGCGACCCGAAACCGGCGGGGTCGGGAGGCGGGGTGGTGTTGCCTCGACGGGAACGCATGGAGACCCGGACCGATCGCCCGGTCCGGGCCTCGATGAGACCGGGAGGTCAGGGGCCGGCCGCGGCGACGGAGGCGGCGAGGGCGAGTGCTGCTCTGCGCATCACACTGATCTCCTTCCGCTCCGGCCGATACCGAAGAAACGCGAGGCGGCCATCGCGTGATCCTTCGAATCGACCAAGGCCGAAGGAGAAGAGCACGCGATGGCCCCTCTGTGTTCTACCGGTTCGGCGTGCCGCACCTCGTCGGCCAGGTCAGGGTGGAGCGCCGACCGACCGTGGTCATGAAGCGACGGTGGCTTCCACAGGGCTCGCCCGCAGCGCGAGCGACGTCGGGAGCAGGGTCGTCGCGAACGTCAGCGCCACCGCGCTTCCGACGATCGTCAGGTAGATCCACCCGGGCCCGCTGGGCAGCATTGACCCACCCAGTGCCAGCCCGAACGGGAGCAGTGCCCCGGCGGCGGCCGCCGTGCCGAGGATGATCCCGGCCAGCGCCGTCACCAGTGCCTCGACCGACATCATCCACATCACCTGGCCGCGGGTCGAGCCAATCAGGCATTGCAGCGCGAACTCGCCGCGTCGCTCGGCGGTCGCCACGATCAGCGAGTTGATCAGCGCGATCACCGCGTAGCCGACCACCACCGCGGCCAGCAGGAAGCTCGCCACCCGGCCGGTCTCATCGCCCTGGGCATGGGCCGCTTTCGCTTGCGCGCGGTCCGCGACGACGGCTCCCGGCACACCGGTCGCCGCCTTCCGCACCGCCGCGACCAAGTCCGAGGGCGACACGCCCGGTTTCGCCTTCACGACGATCTGCTGCAGTACGCCGGTCGTCGTGCGGGGCAGCAGCGCGGAGGCGGGCACCATCGCGTAGCCGTATCCTCGCGGCGGGGTGAACGACGCGACGACCGTCATCATGCTCATGTCTCCGTTGCCCCAGCGCAGCCGTACCTGGTCGCCGACGCTTTTGCCAAGGTCGCGCAGGACGCCGACGGGCAGAACGATGCTGTCCCCGGTCAGCTTCCCGTAGTCGCCCTGCGCCGCGCGGTATCCGATCGTCTGCCGGGCGCCGGACGCCGTGACCCCCCGCAGGTCGATCTCCGCCGGTCTCACCCGACGATCCCCGGTCAGGACGGTCTCCATCCGCCCGGCGCTGGACACCGAAGCGGACGCGCCGGCGACCTGCGGCAGCCGGGAAAGCGCGTCCACGAGCGACGGTGGAAGAGCACCGTTCTGCGAGGCGACCACGGCGTCCGTGTCCAGGCCGGCGGTGAACATCCGGTCGGCGGCCGCGTCCTGGCTGGTCTGAAGGTAGATCAGTGCCGTGGCCAGTCCGGTCGCCAGCATGATCGGAATGACCGCCGAGGCCAGCCGGACCCGGCGAACCGACGCGTTGAGCATCGCCATCCGTCCCGGCAGCCCGGTGAACCGGCCGACGGGCCAGCGCAGCACGGCCGCCAGCCAGCGGCACACGCCCGGGGACACCAGGGCGATCCCGACCACCCACAGCATCGCGGCGGGTCCGGCCGTGCTCGCCGCGATCGGCCCGGTCATCACCGAGGCCGTCACGATCGCGAGTGCGGTCGCGCCGCCCAGGAAGACCAACGCCAGGATCATGCGGGCCGGGCTGATCCAGCGGGTCTGCAGCGTCGCCTCGGCCATCGCCTCGGTCGGCCGGACCTTCGACACCCGGCGGGAGGCGACGAACGCGGCGACCAGCGCGGCGACCAGTGTCACACCGAAGCCGGCGAGCTGCGGAACGCGTCCCTGGCTGAAGATCATCTCGCTCGGCATCAGGTTCTGCCCGACCAGGACGTCGTACAGGACACGACCGAACGCGAGCCCCGGCACGAGCGACAGGCCGGCCGCGAGCAGCGCGATCACGAACGTCTCCGCCATCACCATGCGGCGCAACTGCCCGGGCGTGACCCCGGTCGCGCGCAGCAGCGCCATCTCCTTGCGGCGCTGCTGCATCAGCATGCCCACGGTGCTGCCCACCACGAAGATCGCGACCATGGTGGACAGGCCGCCGAACGCGCCCGCGACCGGAATCAGGCTCTCCTTGCCGCTGATCGCGGCCGGGAACTCGGCGACCCCCCGATCGTCACCGTGGAGCACCTGGGCACCGCGGCCGGCGACCGCGTCACCGATCGCCTTGGCGAGCTTGGCCGGGTCGGTGCCCGGGGCGGCGAGCACCCCGATGTCGTCGATCTTTCCGGGCCGGTCGTACAGCCGAGCGGCCTCACCGTCGGAGAACAGCAGCACCGACCGGGTGACGGTCCGGCTCTCGGCGATCCCGCTGACCCGGAAGACATGCGGGTCGCCGCGCACCGACGCCTGCAACGTCGCGCCCGGCCGCACGCCCAACCTTTTCGCGGTGGCGCCGTCCACGACGATGTCGCCGGACGCGGTCGGCGCGGCGCCCGCGACCAGCGTGTACGGCGAGAGCGGCGCGCTGGACCAGCCGTGCCCGGACGCGGAGGCGGGCCGGCCGGCCAGCGCCGTGATCGGCACCGAGATGTCCGGCACGGCCGCGGCCACACCGGGCACCGCGGCCACGGCGCCCACCAGGTTCTCGTCCAGCAGCACGCGCTCGGTCATCGGGTCGGTGGCGATGCCGACCGCGTGGCCGGGGTAATCCTGGCTGCCGGTCACCACGACGGGCGCCGCGGCCAGCCGCTCGGCCTTGACATTGGCCCGGATGCCGGTCTCCAGCAGACCGCCGCAGCCTTGCACGACGACGGCGCCGACGAACAGCGCGATCAGCGACGCGAGGAACGCGCCCTTGCGGTAACGCAGCGACTTGAGCGCGAGACGCAGCATCAGTTCACCCGTTCGGCGCCCATGGGGCGCCGCGTCCGGGCCCACGAGCCGAGTTGCGTCATCTGCCGGGCCACCTGCTCGGCGGAGGGGCGCTGCAGCTCGGCGCTGACCTGGCCGTCGACGAGGAACACCACGCGGTCCGCATGCGATGCGGCGACCGGATCGTGCGTCACGATCACCGCGGTCTGCTCACCCGCGTCCACCGCCTCGCGCAGCAGCCCCAGGATCTCCAGCGCGGTCTGGGTGTCCAGGGCGCCGGTCGGCTCGTCTCCGAACAGCAGGACCGGCCGTGTGACCAGGGCGCGGGCGATCGCCACGCGCTGCTGCTGTCCACCGGAGAGCTCGCCCGGACGGTGCTTGCGGCGGGAGGTGAGGCCGGTGCGTTCGATGACCTCGTCCACCCGCCTGCGGTCGGGGCGTTCGCCCGCCAGCCGCAGCGGCAGCGTCACGTTGTCCACCACGGTCAGCGCGGGCAGCAGATTGAAACTCTGGAAGACGAACCCGATCCGGTTCCTGCGCAGCTTGGTCAGCGCGCGCTCGTTCATCGCCGTCAGGTCCTGGCCCTCCAGGAGGACGCTGCCGGACGTCGGCCGGTCCAGAAGGGCCGCACAGTGCAGGAAGGTGCTCTTGCCAGAGCCGGACGGACCCATCACAGCGGTGAATGTGCGGCGCTGGAAGCCGAGCGACACGCTGGCCAGCGCCGTCACACTGTTGCGCGACCGCCCGTACACCTTGCGCACGTCCTGCAAACGCAGCAACTCGCCCCCGGTCGGCCGCTCATTTGCCGAACGCATGAACAATCTCCTACCTCTCAAGGAATATCCTCATTACGGGCCGACCACAGAAAGCGTTACGACCCGATCGACACAGAAAGGGCCGGACGTCGAAGATGGTAGAAACCACACCCTGAACCGGATATATGAATGCGACAGATATGCAGGTCGTAGCGAAAAATCACGGTGCAGGTGATCGCACTAGCGAAGCCTTGCCGCTCGGAACATGGGGCTGGCCCTGCTTAGCGACCGGCAGGGAACCCGAGCCCGCACCCGGCGACGCCCTCTGCCGTGTCCCGGCGCGTCCCGCCGGTCGCCACCGCGGCGAGCCCGTCCACCAGCAGCCCTGCATTCTTCGACACCGACTTCATGCAGGGAAGCTTGAACCGCACGGGATCGGCCACGCATCATCCTGCACGGGGAACCCGCAACTCACACCTGAGAGGGAGACGGGGTCGGTGCCGACGAAGGCGCAGCAGAAGCCTTTCTCAGTGAACACAATTCATTCTCGGGAGATGTCCCGCTTGATTACTGAGTTAGGCGGCTTGAGTTGGGGTTATGCGGCGTGGTGGTATTCGTTGATCACGCCCGTGACGACGGGTCTTCGCCGATGGATCGCAGGTCGTTGTGATTTCAACTGGAGTCCTGGTGAGCGGAAATTCGGCATCTGGAGATCGTTGCCGCGGGCTTGGTGTGGCCGATGGCCGTTGTAATGGTCCAGATACTCGCCGAGCACCATGGCCAGGCGCCGATCCCCCAGGATCTGGGGCCCGTCGCTCGCCGGCGGCGGCCGAGTCCGATGTGGACCTGACGGCTAGCGACCGGCGCGGCCGCCTGCTCGCCCTGCTGGACGACATCACGCCGGGACGCGTCGCGCCAAGCCCCACCCCGTGCCAGATCAGCCCCGCTCGTAGGAACCGTCGTCGCCCGCGCGGGCTGGCTACTGAGACCGGTGATCTAGATGGGGATCAGGGGCAATCCTTGTCAGGCTGCGCGACAGCGCGGCAGCCCTGCTCTTCAGTGGTGACGTCCATCCCTGCCGGAGTGGCATGAAGGGGACCTGCAGTCTGCTCGGATGTGCGTTGCCAGTCGGCCTCCCACCCGTAAAGTCGCTCCGAGCGATCAATGCGGACCTTCCCCGTTGCGCTGACCAGGGGAGAGCCATGCACGTCCCCCGAACTCGCCACGATCGCGGCGACGCCCGAGGAGCTGTCGGCCGTGCTGCGCGTCGACGCCAATGCCCGCCAGAGCGATCGCCGTGGCGGGCCGGTCTCCGCCTCGGCGGCCACCTGATCCGCCGAACTGGAAGCGGCCATCACCTGTGCGATGGCCGCCTGGGACACGCTCACGTCCGCGCCGCCAGACACCGCCGGTTGAGCCGTTTTGGTGATGAAATCAGCGGGCGCGACGCTGTGCCATCGGACGGGATCGATCGAGGCGGCCGTCCTGTCAGAGGCCGTTCATCAGTTTGGCCTTGAGCCGCTCGAACTCCTCCGGAGTGATCGCTCCCGAGTCGCGGAGGCGCGCGAGCCGTTCGAGTGCCTCGACCGGGGACGCTCCTTGCCCCGCCGGCGGGACGTTCCCCTGCTCCTGCCGCTGGAGCGTCTCCCAGCGGATCCGGGCCGTGCGCGCCTGCATCGCCTCGAGGTCGAACCTGGCGTCCCCGTCGAAATGGAAGACCACCTCGTGGGTCTGAGGGTCGTACTTCACCGGGACGAGCTCGGCCTCCTCGGGCTTCCGCTCCATGATCGAAAACTGCTGCCGCAGGGTCGCTCGGAACGGCGGCCGGTCTTCCGGACGGACCTCAAGGACGAAGTCGTACTTCTGGTACTCGTTCGAGGTCCAGTGAGAGCGACGCCCGGCGGAGACCACCAGCGCTTGGGCGAGTAAGCCGTTCTTGCGGATCTGCCGCTTCTTGAACACGCGCTCAGTGTGTCAGCAAGCCGGCACGAGTTTCGCTGCCCGAGGCCGGACGCCTGGAAAAGTCCACTTGTTCGGGGCGCCCGGGCCTCGGATGCCGGCATCAGTCCACGATGATTCCACCGGTCAGGTCGACCACGGTCCTGGTCATCGCGGCCGCCCGGTCGGAGGCGACGAAAGCGGCGAGTTCCGCCGGCGTGGTGGCGCCCTTGCGGTGACTCACGCCGGACATGAGGTGCGCGAACTGCTCCTGCGTGATGCCGCGCGCATCGGCGTCAGGGCCGAGGACGACGTCGATCGTCGCCGTCCTTCGCGAAAACTTGAGGTCCGATGAACGCGGGTGACATCGAACCGGGCCGAGGAACGTAGTCCCGGCATATGAGTTGCGATTCGCAGCGCAGCAGAAGTCTTAACCCCGCACGGCAAACGGCTTTCGCTAAAGCCACGTCGAGAAGACGACCTGGTCGATCGAACCGGGCAGCGCCACATCGAGTCCGCCCGGGCGCGAACCCTGGGCACGCTGAGCCCGGCGGCCGGTCTGAGCGGATGATCAGATACGCCCACCGCACCCGGTCCGAGCGTCACCGGTACGGGCTGGACGTCGAAGCCGGGACCGAGGAGATCCGGATCTGACAGAACTCGCTCGTCTCGGTCCTGCGACAGACCGAGGGGTACATGCGGGTGATCTTCCACACTGTGTGCACCTACCGCCGCAGATGTGCGGGTACTGATCGACGAGGGTGCTGTCCGCCGTGGGGTCGGTCGGGCTGCCGGATTCCGAAGCCAGCGCGCCCGTCCGGATCGTCCCAGCCCTCACACCAACGGCTCGGAGCGGGCGTTCGATCTGGCCAAAGGTCGGCGGCGAGGACCCTGGACTCGTCGACGCCGGCGAGCAGTCGTTCGTCGTCACCGGTTCCGTGCAGATCGTCGCGATGCCGGGGAGCCCACGAAGGCATCGGAGCAGAAGCCCTCCCGAGCGAAGACTCCAGATCACCAAGGGCAGCGAATGGGGCTGGACCTCCGGGACCACCCTCGGGCTGTTCATCGCGGCGGCGGTCGTCCTCGTTCTGTGGGCCGGGATGGAGCTACACCTCAAGGCACTGCTGGTGAACCTGCGCGCCACGGCCCGCCCCGCGGTGCTCTGCACCAACCTCGCCTCGATCACGGTCGACATCTCCTTTCTCGCCGCCTCGCTGATCCTTCCCCCGCTGCTCGAGCTACCGAAGGCCACCGGCGGCCTCGGCCAGTCGATGGTCGTCGCCGCCTTCTCCTTGCAGCGCTCGGCCTGACCATGATGCTCACGGCCCCGTCTACGCCCGGCTGTCCGCGATGTACGGCATCACGGTGATCCTGGGTCCGGGCATCGGTCTCGCCTACTCCTCGCTCCCCGCCCTGATCACCGGCGCCATCCGCGCCTCGGAGACGGGCGCGGTCAACGGCCTCAACACCCTGATGCGCTTGATCGGCTCCGCGGCCTCCAGCGCCGTCATCCGTATGGCCATCGCGAACGACGTGAACGGGGTCGCGGTCCCGACCAGGCAGGGCTTCCGCGTCTCCTTCCTGATCGCGACAGGCACGATGGCGATCGGCCTGCTCGTAGCCCTCCTCCTGCCCCGAGCCCGCCCGCCTCGCCACATCCTGCATGCCCGGCGGAAGGCTCCGGCCCTTGGTCCCCTAGGGCATCGAGAAACCCCTGGTGGGACGGTTGTCTTTCACAATGCGCCGTCCACACCGGAGGCCTCGCATGCTGTTGTACCGTGCTTCCGCCCTTCGCCAGGCCCGTGGCCGGCTCAGCGAACCCACATCAACGATCTAGGGGCCGCAGAGGGGGCGCCCGTGACCGTCGTGGACGCAGGTCGCGCCCGGTTCGCAGCAGACCCAGTATCCGGCGCCGGCCCAGCCCGGGAGGCCTTCACACAGGGTGTTGGGCGGCTGACAGGCCTCAAGGGCCGCGACGAAGTCGCCGCCGAAGCCGTGATCGCCGACGGCCATCGTCGCGATCGCCGACCCGGCCGCCGCGGGAGCGCGGGTCTGATATCCGCCGGTGGCCGGTCCGATGCCGCATTCGGCGGTCAAGCGCGGAAGTGTCACGGCGAAGCCCCTTCTCGGCGTTCGGGCGACCGGACGCCGTCCCGGTGCGCGAGCACGACATTCCGGAGCTGAATCTTCACAAATCCCTCGCCACTATAGGCCGATATGGACAGAAGATCCTGACCACATCACGCCATACACGGCCCGTATCGAGCCCCGTTTTCAGCAGCCACTCCAACCACACTGATACCGGAAGATTCAACGATAACTCCACGCTCTTTCCGTCGCTCCTCCCGGATCCGTGTGCATGTCGGGCGGATGGCCATGTCCGGAATGAGTATTGACTCCCCGTCCGGTTCGGATCAGACTCATGGCGCATCACCGGAAACGATAAATCCAGACGAGGTGAAACCTCTATATGACCGAAACAGTTTCTGCGGGCGAGCCGGTCCAGCAGGATATGGTGATTCCAGGACTTCAGGAACCCGCAGTTTCGATTGTCGGGGCCGACGGATGCGGTTGCGGGGGAACCGAGGGAAGCTGCAGTTGCGGCGGCGCCGCCGGCGCGACGGCTCCCGGAAACGTCTACGCGATCGGCACCGTGACCGCCCGTTTCCCGTCGCTGAACCTCGAGAAGGAGTTCATGCAGGCGTGGGGAAAGAACCCCGAGCAGACCCTGACGATCAGCGATGCCGACAAGTTCGCCGTGCTCAGCCAGGGACAGAACCTCTATCTGGCGCGGGAGATGTGCTGGGTCTTCCAGAGCGGCGACATCGATCTCTACGTCCTGCAGCCGCGTTCCTACGTCGAGTTGACCGGCCTGGTGACGGCCCTGTCCCCCGCTCCCGGCCAGGTGAGCTTCGCCCTGGTCATCGGCACGCTGGGCCCCATCGCGCCACCGGGGATGTGCAACGGGGCCCAGTTGCCCATCGTCACCTGCAACCAGGTGTTCGGGTTCACCGGACAGGCGTTCATCAACAGCATCACGGCGGAGGTCACCGGTGACGGCGACCTCATGCAGAAGATCAGGGATCACCTGGGAAGCGCCGGCGGCGGCACGGCCCGGACACCCGAGGAATATGTCACCGCCGCCGCGGGGAACGCCTTTTCCGCCCTCACTCTCCTGTCGGACAACGCAGGCCAGACCGACGAGCACAGGGCGATCAACTACCTCACCTTCAAGTCGCTCGCGCTCTACAAGAAGGAAATCGAGATGGAGCTGAACGGATTCACCCTGAATTCCGTCCAGGCCCACCCCGACGCGCTGTCCGCCGGCCGCCGCATCCAGGACGTGATCCTGCTCTACGCGTCGACGACCACCACGCAAATCCAGCGCTACTTCACCCGGATCGACGTCAGCGGCCAGTTCCCCTTCATGGTGAACGACCTATCCGTCTACTACGACCATCCGTGAGCCGGAGAAAAGCCATGACGACCCCACGTCTGACCGCTGAATACAGCATCGGCCCGCCCCTGCACACCTACCTCGGAACCGGCCCTGAGAGCACGTCCGCCGGTGCCGTCGCCCCGATGGGGTTCCTCGACGGCCTGGGCGGGATCTTCGGCGGCGTCCTGTCGAAGGTGCCCTGCCTCATCGGATGCGGGCTGCCCAATGCCGTCTCGCTGGTCAGCCAATGCGGCCTGGACCCGTCCTGCTACATCGAGCGCGCCCCCTCGGCCGTCGCCGGCTGCATCCGGCAGTGCCTGCAGTGACGGCCCTCCGCCTGGCCGATCACGGCCCGTCCATAGCCCGCTACGCGCCGGTGGACGACATGGCCTTGGCCTTCGACGGCTACCGCGCATTCGCGCAGGCGGTCCTTCCCGCTTCACTCATCCCCGCGGGGACCGCCGGAGGCGCGGCCTTCTCCCTCACCTTCTGGCTGAACGTGCAACCGGTACTGGAGAAGGGGGCGGACCCGCCGACCATCTCCGGGCCGATGGTGGTCGCCGACATCCGCGGCGCCCGGGGCCCGCTCGCCACATGGTCGATCGAGCGCGACCTGACCCTGGGCTTCGCCGTGCCCGGCTCGGCGCCGGGAGCCCTCGCCGTAGACCTGCGGCCCTACCTGAGGCGCTGGGTCTTCGTGGTGAGCGTCTACGGCCCGCCCGCCGACGATCACCCGCACGGGCAGGTCGGCCTACTGGTCAGCGACGGCGGGCCGGTACGGGCGCCGGTCACCGCGGAACTGGAGATCACCCCCAACCCGGCCGCGGAGGACCGGCTGTTGACCGTCGGCAACCTGCCGACCGCGCAGTACCCCGAGGGCCTGCCCGACCTCGGCCCCCTGACCGGGATGATCACCCGCATGCGGCTGTGGACGGTCGCACTGAGCTCGGCGGCGGCCGCCGCGCACATGTACGACGCCCCGATCGGCCCCAAGGGCGGCGCGCGGCAGTCGCTGGCCGGCGACTGGCGCATGAACGAGGGGTACGGGGTCACCGCGTTCGACTACGCCGACCCCGGCCCCGGGACCCTGCCCGTCCGATATCAGCCTCCTACGGGCAACCATCTGCGGCTCGGCGACGGCGAACCCGGCACCGAACCGGCCTGGATCATCGCCGACCTGGTCACGCTCGTCCGCAAGACCGCCACGGCGGAGGCGCCATGAACCTCCCCAGGCTCACAGCCGAACACGCCCTCGGCCCGCCGCTTGGAACGTACGCCACCGGCACGACACGGCCCCCGGACGGTGCCGAGGTGGCACCGATGGCGAGCCTGTCCTGCCTGTCGTCCTGCGTGGGGCCCGGCACGGCGATCCGCTGCGGCGTCCAATGCCGCGCCGACCTTGACTGCTGGCGCCGCTGCGCCGGGGTCTCCCAGACCGACTGCCTGAGCGCCTGCTTGGCGACCTGACGGGCCATGGAGGAACGGACATGCTTCCCAAACTGACCGCTGAGAGGTCCATCGGGCCCGCGCTCGGCCAGTACGCCACCCGCTCCGCGGACCAGGGCACCGGACTGGAGCCCATGGCGGTCCTCCGGATCAACAACAATCCCGAACCACTGACCACGGTCCACCAGCGGAAGACAGGGCAGATGCCCTCGCCGTGCCCGCCCGGCACGAACGCCTGCTGGGGACTCGACGACACCTATGCCGCCTTCGATTTCGACTGCTGCGACCCCGAACAGCCGTGCCAGCACGATCCCGAGGGCAGCCCCGTCTGCCAGCCCTACGAGGCCGAATGACGCAGGCGGCCGAACTGAGCGGCACGAACGCGCACAGCCTCCGCCTGACCGGGCTCGACGCGCTCATGGCGGACGGCGAGGGCGATCCCGCGGTCACCGTGGCCGTGATCGACGGTCCCGCCGACACCGGCCATCCCGCCCTCCCCTCCACGGCGCCGTCATCCTGCCGGTCGCCGATGGGCACGGCCTGCCTGCACGGCACGTTCGTCCTGGGCATGCTCGCGGCGGCCCGAGAAAGCAGCGCGCCCGCGATCTGCCCGGGATGTACATTCCTGCTCCGGTCGGTCCTCTGCGAGCCGGTCCCTGGACATCCCTGTCCCGACACCACGCCCACCGCACTCGCCGAAGCGGTGGAGGACTGCGTGGCCGCCGGAGCGCGCCTCATCAACATCAGCCTGGGCCTCGCCTCACCAGTCCTGCAGCGGAGCCCCGCCTTCGACGCCGCGATCGACAACGCCAGGGACCGCGGAGTCGTGGTCATCGCCGCGGCGGGAAACCACGGCCGGATAGGCCCAGCCCCTCTGATGGCCCACCCCTGGCTCGTCCCGGTCGCGGCGTGCGACACGCAGGGCCGGCCGCGAAGCCCGTCGAACCTCGGCATCGGGATAGGCCGGCGCGGGCTCCTGGCCCCGGGCCTCGACATCGTCAGCACGGCTCCGCACGGCGAGCACGCCCGCATGTCGGGCACCAGCGTGGCCGCCCCGTTCGTGACCGGTGCGGCCGCGCTGCTGTGGTCGCTTCAGCCCGCGCTCCCAGCCGCCCGCATCCGGGCGGCGCTCCTGCGTCCCGACATCGTCCGCCGGAGCATCATCCCGCCACTTCTCGACGCGACCGCTACGCGGCGCACCCTCGGTCTCTGAGGACCGTCCCCTCTGCGCGGCCGTCATCTGACGACAACACACATGATGGTGACGAAGGTGCCGGACGCCGTGTCGTACCAGGTGCGGGTTGATGACGGCAGCACGGTCACCGGCCACCACCGGCCGCTTGGGTCTGGAGCGCGCTGCGTGCCGGCCCGCGACCAGGTCCCGGCGCCAGCACAAGACCGTGTCCGGACGCACCAGCAACCGCATCCGCCGCAGCGCGCCGGAAGGCAACCGTTGCAGTAGCGCCGTGAGCAGCGCCCGATCCGCCGCAGTACCGCACCCGCTTTTCGGCAAGGCGACGCTCCAGCACTGTGTCAGCCGACGCCACCCAACGGCAGCATCGGATCGACGATCCGGGCCGCATCCCCGAAGCGGTGGAAGAGATCCTGCGCATGGAGGCGGCAGTCGCACCGGGCCGCCACGTCACCCGCGACATCGAGTTGGGAGGCGTCCGTCTCAAGGCCGAGGGCCAACTGCCCGTCCTGCTGGCCGCGCCCAACCACGACGCCGGAGAGTTCGCCGACTCGGCACCCGGCGCGTCGACCGCTCGCCCAACAGTCTTGTTTCCTCGTACGGCAAGCCGTCCACGCGTACGCGGTCGTCCGCTGGCCTCTAGCGGTTGACATGCGGGCACCGGAACGCAGGGGGATCGGCCTGGAAAGCGGTCTTGTCGATCTCCACTTGGCATGGGAAGGTCAACGATGTAGCTATAACGGACCAAAAGGTCCACCAGGTGGACCTGACTGCGAGGCAGGGAGCGGCTCCATGACCACCTTTCATCGTCGCACCGTCCTGCGCGGCGCCGCCGCCACCGCGCTCGGAGCCGTCATCGGCCAGGCCGTGACCGAGCTTCCGGCTGCGGCGGCCCCCGCCGCGAATCCGTCGAGTCTCGGCACCGCCAAGCCCCTCGACGGGCGCCCGGCTCCCGGCTACGACTACAGCCGCGCGAACAAACTGCCCCGCGAGATGACCGGATATTGGGAGAAGCGCTTCGACCTGAACGGCGTGCCGCGCACCGCCAAGGTCTACATCTCACCCGAAACGCCGATCCGCTCCTATTACACGGTACTGGCCGTCCCAGACGGCGTTGAGACCGGCGATTTCCTGCGCCGGACGGGATGGCGGGACATCGCCGACGAACGCGGCGAGGGCCTGTTCGTCCTCGAACCGGGCGAGTCCGGATGGGGTGCCGCAGCCGCCGAGCGCGCTTACGTGGACGCCGCAATGGCCTTCTATCAGGCCAACCCCTACTTCTCGATATTCGGCCTGGACTACCTGGTGGGGTACGGGGCCGGCGCTCCGGCTCTCGAAGCGCGGGCAGCGGCCTTCCCGCTACAGGTCATCGGCCAGGTGTACCTGGACTCCCCCGGCCTCCCCGCCGCCTATCTTCGCGACATCGGTTCCCAGGAGTTCGACGGCACCACCCAGGACGGCTACACCGACGTGGTCTTCCCTGACGGCTTCGACCTGATCCGGCACGACGAGGTAGTGGTCCCGACCTGGTACCTCAATCCCGAACGGAGCGCCTCCTCCAGTCTCGCCTACTGGCGTCGCGCCAACGACACCGGCGATTCCGGTGCCCGTGACGGGCTCCTGGGCACGGTGTACCGCCAACGCCGAAACTCGCGGCGCTGGATGACATCCTTTTCGGGACCGATCTCCAAGGTGGCGGTACGGGAACGGCCGACCGACTACGCAAACCAGCACACCACCCGGGAACTACTGGCCTTCCTCACGCCCTACTCGCGGTACGAGAACTTCTTCGCCTACGGCAACCAGCTCGTGCGGCGCGCCGACTACGACCGGCTCGGCGTCGAGGTCCAGACCATGACCGTCGAGGGCCAACTCCGCGAATTCCTCGTCTACGTGCCGGAATCCGCACGCCGGCTCTGGAACCGCCGGGCACCCGTGGTCTTCGTCTGGCCAGGGAACACCCAGACCGACAAGGTGTTCTTCGACTCCGCCCAGTGGTGGCGGGTCGCCCAGAAGGAAGGCTGCGTTCTCGTGGTGGCCTGCGAGCAGTACAGCAGCTCCGCGATCTCAGTGAGCCACAAGAACTCCGACGTGTTCTTCCGTCAGCTGCGTGAACTCGTGACGAGGAAGTACGACGTCGATCCCACCCGGTTCTACTGCACCGGGCAGTCCGCCGGAAGCGGGGTCACCCAGTTCTTCGCGGCCGCCAAACCGGAGTATTTCGCGGCCGTCGCCTCGACCTCGTTCGCCCCCGCCCCCGACAAGTCGGGGACCATCACCTTCGAGGGGACCGCATACCCGGCGGCCAGACAGCCGATACCCACCTACCTGGCATACGGCTACGGCGACCTGGCATTCCTCAAGGGCGACCTCTGGGACGACATCCAGAACGACCTCGACGCCTGGGCCGCCTACCACCTCGGGGTCAACGGGCTCGCACTGGACGATGTCGACCGCCGCGAGGGGCGGCCCAGCGGCTGGCACAACCGCTTTCGGACCTGGACGTGGCGCAAGCCGGGATTTCCAGCACCGGTCGTCAAGGTGACCAAGAACCTGTACCGGTCCCACAACAACATCCCGGAGGAGACACCGATGCTCTGGGAATTCATGCGCCATTACCGCCACGAAGTGGACAAGGCCGGAAACATCACGCGGTACTACAGCCCCTCCGGATTCAGCCGACATGGAGACGAGCGGGTCATCCCGACATAACACCAACCCCGACAATGAGCCTGTTCGTGCTAACTGGCCGCCACTTCCAGAAGAGCGTCGGCAACCGCCCGGGGTTCGGTGATCATGAGATCGTGCCCGGTGTCGACGTCCCATAGCCGGCCTTCCGAGCGCGCCTTTTCGATGAGGTCCGGGGCACGGGTGGCCAGGGTGGAGGTGCAGACGATGTGGTACTGGGGAATCGCCCACAGCGCGTCCTCGTTGGTGAGCTCGAGTGGCTGTTCAAAGCACTTCCAGGGGTGTGCGGTCAACCGGGCGTCCATCCAGGCGAGCACGTCGGGGTCGCTCACCCCATAGAAGGCACCGGCACCGGGGGCGGGCGTCAGGACGAGCTCGATGCCGTCGACGACCTGCCCGAACGGGCGGGCGGCGTCGATGACCGGTCCGGCGACGTCGTGCAGCGACTGGCCGTTCACCGGTGTGGCGGCATCGAGGTAGACCAGGCGGCCGACGCGGTCGGCCGCCCGGTCGGCGGCACCGGTGATCACCATGCCGCCGTAGCTGTGACCGACCAGGATCACCTCGCGCAGGTCCTCGTAGTGAAGTACGGCAGCGATGTCCTGAATGTGCAGGTCCAGGTCAACGTGCGGGCCCAACAGATGCAAGCGTTCGGCCAGCCCGGTCATCGTCGGCGTGTAGACCTCATGGCCGGCGGCCCTCAGCAACCGGGCGACCGGCTGATAGCACCATCCGCCGTGACCGCCGCCGTGGACCAGCACATAAGTAGCCATGGCGTCTCCTCGTGGGCGCGGTGCCCGGACTACCGGCCGAGGGTGAGTAACCTCGTTACTGAGTAACCAGGTTACTCTCGTGGTGGGCGCGGAGATAGGTGTGATCGGTGACGGCGCAGGCGGAGCGAAAGGTCCAGAACCACACGCATGACGCGATCGTGGACGCCGTGCTCGAACTGCTGAAGGACGGCGGTTACCAGGCCGTCCATCTGCGGGAGGTGGCCCGGCGCGCCAAGGTCTCCCTGGCGACGATCTACAAGTTCTTCCCCACGCGGGACGAGCTGATCGTGACGGCCGTGGAACGGTGGATGGCGGCCAACGTGTGCGCCGAGCTGATCCCGACCGTTCCCGGCGAGTCCCTGTACGAAGGCCTCATGCGGGTGTTCCGGCATGTCTTCGAACCATGGGAGCGCAACCCGCGGATGCTGGAGGTCTACCAGCGGGCGCAGGCGGGCCCCAGCGGGGAACGGCTCCGCCGCCAGGCCTGGTGGGCGATCGAGCCCGTCGCAAGGGCGATGCTCCAGAAACTCGACCCGCAGTACGCGGAGGACATCGCGCTCGTCCTCACCCACCTGGGCCACTCCGTCGTGGGCTCTTTCGCCGCCGGTGAACTCGACATCACCGAGATCCTGCCCGTCCTCGAACGCGCTGTATACCGCCTGACCGCCGACAACGCGACAGCCGCCGCGGGCCACTCCCCCAAGGACCGGCGCACAAGCCACTGACGACAGAAGCAGCGCTCAGCAGCCCTCTCGAACCGACCGACACTGAGTCCTTTCAGCGTGATGTGGTCTCGCGGAGTTGCAGGGCGTGGACGGCCTCGGCGACGTGACCGGCGCGATAGGGGCAGCAGCGCAGCTTCCGCAGGATTCGCCATGACTTGAGCTTGGCGTTCGCTCGTTCCGCCCGCGACCATCATGCGATCAGCAGTCACCGCCCCGCTGCTGAAAAAGGGCTCACTGAGGGCCCGGTGGTTTTCGACGACCTGAACTTCGTCTTCCCTCCACGATCCGAGGCCGGCCTGCGGGCAGTACAAGACGGCCAACGTGCTGTTTGCGGTCGAAGCGACCCGGGCTGGGCCGACGGGTGGAGGAGCGACCTGCGTCATCACCCGCGAAGCCGGACCGTCGGCCGTATCGTCCCTGATCGTTGTGCCGCCGCGTGTTCTGTTAATCTCCGTCCGCAACACCCCCTGCCTCCGGAGGCCTCCGTGCCAAAGAAGATCGCGATCCACCTCGTCCTCGGCGGCCTGGTCCTCGTCGGCGCCGTCGCGTGCAACGGCGACGACAAGACCGCGGCGGCCGGCAAGTCCTCCGCCCCGCCCACGACGGCGACCACGACAGCGACCACGACGACGCCTGCGCCGGTACAGACCACCCCGACAACGAGCGCTCCCGGGACCCCAGCGCCGACTACCACCGAACCCAAGCTCCCGAACAGCAAGCAGATCGTGATGATCGACCCGGACGGCAAGAAGTACACGTACACGACGATGGCGCAACTGGCCGCGGGCATGCGCTACACCATGGGCGACAACCCCCAGCCCAACTTCTGCGAGAAGTCCTACACCAAGGGTGTTGAAGGCGGCGGCAAGTTCCCCGCGGGCAGATCGGCCTTCCTGGCCGCCTGCCGAGAAGGCTGGCGCAAGGCGGAACAGATGCACCGCAACGGACAGTGAATCGGCGGCCACATCGGCGCCGAGGGGGCTTGAGTGACTTCTTCGGGAGACCCGAAGCGGCCCCCCGATTGGCTCCCGAACCTACGAAGAAATCAACAGAGAACCGCTGAGGTCAACCACGAAACGTGCTTTGACCTGCGGAAACTTGACGTGGGTAATACTGGGTTCGAACCCGTGACCTCGCAGATCCATGCCGGGCGTAGGGCTCAGTACTCATCCTCGAACCAATTGACACTACAGGCCTTTGTCTGGGTGCGCCCCTCGGCGAGAAGGCGATCTCGTCGCTGTCGCCGCAGAATCCTGTGTCGCGCGTAGCGAAGAGCGCCGCGATGGTCGAAGGTGCGCCGTCACGGCCGAGTCGGACACGATACGACACTCCGCTCCGCGTCGCTCATTTATGCTCAGGGCTGAAGTCACAATACCTGTATCAACCGGCCTGTCGACCATTCCTCGATAATTGGATACAAAGATCAGCCTGAGCACGAAAAACACAGTGGAGCGGTGAATGGACGTCCACCTCGCCGCCCTCGAGTCCGGCGCGCCCGCGTTCATGACACGTTCCGGTTCAGCGGCGCCTACCTGCGCGACGCACTGGCGGACATCACCGCGTCGATGCCGGTCGGGCCGAGCATGGCGTTCCCGCCTGGCGCCGTGCACGCCCAGCGCGCCCTCGGCGTCGGGATCGGCGTCCTTCCAGTTGCCGCTGACCCCGATCGGCCCAGCGTCGCGCCTCCAGGCGCAGAATGATCCGGGCCTTACCGATCATCCAGTTGGCCGCGGGCCCAGGAACCGCGGCCGGCCTTCCCCTTGCTCACGGTGCCGGCAGGCCCTCCGCCAGCGGCGCAGCGGGACCTGCCTCGAAGGCCGGCCGTTCGACGACCGGCCCTTGCTCGCGATCGGCCGCGCGGTCGAAGCCGAGTTGAGCTGATCGCCGCACCATCACACGCGTCCGCATCCGCGACCGGCAGGATGCCCTGCCCTCCGGAGCTTCGGTCATCCGTAATCAGGGTATTCAGACCGTTTTTATATGGTATGTTCCTGCCGTCACGAGTTCCAGCGCCAAGCCCCGGCTTGCTGGGCGGCAACCCTCCGACCGCGGTGGGGTGCTCCGGGTGAGGACACGGTCGTCCGCCGGACATGCGACGACAAGCGCGGGTTCGCAGGGCCGCGTTCCCCGAGACCTCGGGAACGGTGACGTGCGCGCGACGGAGGCCCATCGCTGTGCCGGCTCGGACATGGAGGAGTGAGACGTGGGAAGGCGATCGGCGTTCGCCGTCATCGGCGCGGTGGCGCTGCTGGCGGCCGCGGCGTGCGGGGTGGACACCGCCGACACCGGCGGTTCGGGCAAGGGCGGCAAGGAGCTGACGGTCACGGTCTTCTCCGGACCGTGGGAGGACTTGTTCAAGAAGTCCTTCGTCGAGCCGTTCGAGCGGGACACCGGCGCCAAGGTGAACCTCGTCCCGGGCGCCAACGCCGAGTGGCTCACCAAGCTGCGCGCCGCCGGCGGCAAGAACCCGCCGTTCGACCTGGTGGTGCTGACCCCTGACGCGGCCCGTCCGGCCGTGGCGGGCAAGCTGGTCCAGCCGCTGGAGACGGCGAAGGTGAGCAACTGGAGCGACCTCGACCCGGTGGAGATCGAGAAGACCACGGTGGCGGGGAAGAGCTACGGCGTCCCGCTGACCATCGGCTCGACCGGGCTGCTCTACCGCACCGACAAGGTCAAGCAGGCGCCGGTCGACTGGCAGGACATCTTCGGCAAGGACCTGTGCGGGCACGTGGCGCTGCCGCCGCTGACCTACAACCCGGGACTGGAGTTCTTCAGCGCCCTGGTGACCGGCCAGGGCGGGAAGCTCTCCGACCCCGCGGACGTCGACAGGGCGTTCAAGCAGCTGGAGCAGCTGAAGGGCTGTGTGTCGTCCTACCCGGCGAACGCGACGGCGGTGCAGAGCGCCATCCAGAACGGCGAGGCGTGGGCGGTCCCGTACTGGGACGGGCGGGCCTTCGCGATGGCGCAGGCCGGGGGCAAGGTCGGCTTCACCTATCCGAAGTCCGGCGCGGTCGGCGCACTGAGCAGCTACTTCCTGGCCTCGGGCAGCAAGAACAACGACCTGGCCTACAAGTTCCTCGGGTACATCGCGAACGCCACGTACCAGAAGCCCTTCGCCGAGGGGAACTGGTACGCCGGCTCCAACAGCAAGATCGACTACAGTCCCGCCTTCAAGGCGAAGATCAAGTACGGCACGGACGTCTACCGGACGTTCCACTGGGTCGACTACGACGTCGCCACGCCGAAGCTCAACGAATGGCAGCAGCGGTGGAACGAGATCTTCCGCTGAGCGGCGCGGCCGCGGCCGGCGGACCGGCCGCCGGGCACGTCGAAGCCGGGCGGCCCGCAGCGGGGCACGTGGAGATCGAGGATCTGGCCGTCGGCTACGACGGCCAGCCCGTCCTGGACCTGGACCGGCTGTCGGTGCGGCGCGGCGAGTTCCTGTCGATCCTCGGGCCGAGCGGCTGCGGCAAGACCACGCTGCTGAACGCCATCGCCGGGTTCGTGGCGCCCGACAGCGGCCGCGTCCTGGTCGACGGCGACGACATCACCGCCCTGCCTCCGCACCGGCGGGGGCTCGGCATGGTCTTCCAGAACTACGCGCTGTTCCCGCACCTGTCCGTGGCGAGCAACGTCGCCTACGGGCTGCGCGTCCACCGGGTGCCCAAGCGGGAGCGCGCGGAGCGGGTGGCCGATGCGCTGCGCCTGGTCGGCCTGGAGGAGTTCGCCGACCGGCGCCCCCGGGCGCTTTCGGGCGGCCAGCAGCAGCGGGTGGCGATCGCCCGCGCCCTGGCCACCCGTCCGGCAGTGCTGCTCCTGGACGAGCCGCTGTCCAACCTCGACGCCAAGCTGCGCCGGGAGATGCGCGTCGAGCTGCGCAAGATCCAGCAGAGCGTCGGCACCACCATGGTCTTCGTCACGCACGATCAGGAGGAGGCGCTGTCGCTGTCGGACCGCATCGCGGTGCTCAACGGCGGCAGGCTGGAGCAGCTCGGCACGCCCGACGAGGTGTACCGGCGGCCGGCGAGCCGCTTCGTGGCGCAGTTCATAGGCGCCGCCAACGTGCTGGAGGGGACGGTCCGCCCGGACCGTGCGCTGGACGTCGGAGGCGTCGCGGTCCCGCTCGGCCTGCCGGACGCGGAATCCGGGCGGGAGGTGGTCGTGGCCATCCGGCCCGAGCGGATCCGCCTGGCGCCCGTCACCGGCACGCAGGCTGATGCGGCGGCCGGTCCGAACGGGGCGCGCGCCGCGACCCCGGTGACCGGTCTGACCGGGACCGTCGCCTACCGCTCGTTCACCGGTGACGCCTGGCAGGTCGAGGTGCGGACGGCGGGCGGCCTGGCGCTCACCGTGCGCGTCGCCGACACCGGGGCGGGCGGCGCCGACCCGCCGGGCGCCGGAACGGCCGTCACCGCCAGCTGGGACCCCGCCGACCTCATCGTCCTTGATCTGAGGGCGGGGCGGTAGCGATGGCCCACACTTCGCCCGGGAAGCGGCGGACGCGCCGGCGCGGCGCGGCGTACGCGGCGCCCCTGCTGG
The DNA here is from genome assembly GCF_041951385.1 of Actinomadura sp. NTSP31. Classification (NCBI taxonomy): domain Bacteria; kingdom Bacillati; phylum Actinomycetota; class Actinomycetes; order Streptosporangiales; family Thermomonosporaceae; genus Actinomadura; species Actinomadura sp. NTSP31. The sequence continues at coordinate 90,333 of NZ_JBGNUT010000001.1, forward strand.
TCTTCCTCCTCGCGCTGTTCGTCGCGCCGCTGGTCCGGCTCCTGCAGCTCAGCTTCCGCCCGGTGGACGAGAACAACGCGGCGCGGCCGGGCTACACCGTCCACCAGTACGTCCGCGTGTTCACCGAGCCGTTCTTCTACGAGGCGCTCGTCCGCACGCTTTTCACCGCGGTACTGGTCACCGTGCTGTGCGTCGTGCTCGCCTACCCGGCGGCGTACACCCTCGCGCGGCGGCGGCCGGGCCTGCTGCGCACGCTGCTGTTCGTCATCGTGCTGTCGCCGCTGCTGACCAGCGTCGTGGTGCGCAGCTACGGCTGGATCGTGCTGCTCGGCGCGAACGGGCCGGTGAACCGGGCGCTCGTCGCGCTGGGGGTCCTCGACCAGCCCGCGCACCTGCTGACCAGCTACTCGGCGGTCGTGGTGTCGGTGACGCACGTGCTGCTGCCCTTCGCGATCGTGCCGCTGGCGACGGCGCTGGGCGGGCTCGACCGCGATGTCCTGCGGGCCTCCCGGGTCCTGGGCGCCGGACCGGTGCGGACGTTCGCGCGGGTCACCGTGCCGCTGAGTCTGCCCGGCGCGCTCAGCGGCGCGCTCGTCGTCTTCGCGCTCGCGATGGGGATCTACATCACTCCGCTGCTGGTGGGCGGCGCGAACCAGCCGCTGGCCGGCATCCGCGTCTACGACCAGATCTCGACCGTCTTCGACTATCCGGTGGCCGCCGCGCTGAGCTTCGTGCTGCTGCTGATCACGGTGCTGTGCACGACCGGGCTCGGCACCGCCTTCCGTACCTGGGAGCGCCGCCTGCATGGCTGACGAACGCGTGGCCGACGAACGCGCGGCCGAGACCCGACGGACCGCCCGTACCCCGGTGTCGCGGCGCAGGGCCGCCGCGGACCGGGCGGCGCCCCTCGCCGGGCGCCTCCTGGCGGCGCTCGTGTTCCTGTTCCTGCTCGCGCCGCTGGTGGTGTTGGTCGCCAGCTCGTTCAACACGACCGCCTCCGTGGCCTTCCCACCGCAGGGTTTCTCCACGCGGTGGTACACCGGCGTCCTCACCTCCCCCGACTGGCTGGTCTCCTTCCGGCTCAGCGGCCTGCTGGTGCTCCTCGTCGTGCCCACCGTCGCGGTGATCGGGACGCTCGCCGCCTACGGGCTGGCGCGCGGCAACTTCCCAGGGCGCGGCGCCGTGCACGCGCTCGCGCTGTCCCCGCTGATGACACCGGAGATCATCACGGCGCTCGGGCTGCTGTACTACTTCCACGGCATCGGGCTGGTCGACACCGTCCCCGGGCTGTGGCTGGCCCACTCGCTGATCGCGCTGCCCTACGCCGTCCGCGCCGTGATGGTCAGCGCCGCCGGGCTCGACCCCACGCTCGAACGCGCCGCGGCGAGCCTGGGCGCGGGAAGCACGCGGGTCTTCCTCACCGTCACCCTGCCGCTGCTGCGGCCCGGCATCCTCGCCGGCGCGCTGCTCGCGGCGGTCACCTCGCTCGGCGAGGTGGCGGTCACCGCCCTGGTGGCGGGGGCGCACACCACCACCGTCCCGCTCCGCGTCTTCTCCTCCGCGCAGTTCGAGCTCGATCCGTCGGTGGCGGCGGTGTCGACCGTCCTGCTGGTCGCGAGCGTGGTCGTGATGGTGGTGGCCGACAGGTTCGCCAAGATCTCGGAGGTACTGTGACCGGCGGCCCCGCACCCGGCCCGCGGGTGGGCATCGACGTCGGCGGGACGTTCACCGACCTCGTCCTTGCCGTCCCGGCGGACGGGCGCGTCCTGCACCACAAGGAGCCCAGCACACCGGAGGACCCGTCGCGGGCCGTCGCGGACGGGCTGGCGGCCATCCTGCGGCAGGCGGGGCTGCGGCCCGGCGCGCTGGCGGGCGTCACGCACGGCACCACGATCGGGCTGAACGCGGTCATCCAGCGGCGCGGCGCCCGCATCGCGCTCGTGGTGACCGAGGGCTTTCGCGACGTGCTGGAGATCGGCCGGAGCCGGATGCCGTCCTCGTTCGACCTGTACGCGGGCAAGGAGGAACCGCTTGTACCGCGCGAGCGGATCGTCGAGATCGGTGCGCGGCTCGGTCCGGACGGCGCCCCCACCACCGTGCCGGACGAGGCGGAACTCGACCGGGTGGCCGCCGCGCTGGCCGCCACCCGCGCCGAGGCGGCGGCGGTCGTGGTGCTGAACGCCTACGCCGCCCCGGCCTTCGAGGAGGACGTGACCGCCCGGCTCCGCGACCGGCTGCCGGGAATGCGGCTGGCCGCGTCCGCCACCGTCTGGCCCGAGGTGCGCGAGTACGAGCGGACACTGGTGGCCTGCCTCAACGCCTACATCCAGCCGCTGATGCGCGGCTACTTCGACCGGCTCGTGGAGCGGCTGGGCGCGCTGGGCGTCACCGCGCCGGTCTACATCGCGGCGTCCAACGGCGGATCGCTGGGTCTGGCCGGCGCGGCCGAGCGGCCGCTGGAGACGATCCTGTCGGGACCGGCGTCCGGCGTGGCGGCGGCCGCGCGGCTCGCCGCCGCGGCGGGACTCGACGACGTCGTCACCTTCGACATGGGCGGCACCAGCAGCGACATCGCCGTGGTGACGGGAGGCCGGCCCGAGTTCGCCACGCACACCACGGTCGGCGGGCTGCCGCTGATCCTGCCGGTGGTGGCCGTCGGCGCCATCGGGGCGGGCGGCGGGTCGGTCGTCCGCGTCGACGAGCAGGGCGTGCTGAAGGTCGGGCCGCACAGCGCCGGCGCCGACCCCGGGCCCGTCGCCTACGGGCGCGGCGGCGCCCGGCCCACCGTCACCGACTGCTATCTGGTCGCCGGCGTCGTCGATCCGGCCGGGTTCCTCGGCGGCCGGATGCCGCTGGACGCGGGCGCGGCGGCCAAGGCGCTGGCCGAGGTCGCCGCGCGGCTCGGCTGGGACGGTGCGGACGCGACCGAGCGGGCCGCCGCGGCGGCCCTCCAGGTCGCGACGGCGGGGATGGCCGTCGAACTGCGCAAGACGCTGGCGCAGCGCGGGCTGGATCCGGCGCGGTTCGCGCTCGTCCCGTACGGCGGGGCGGGCCCCACCCACGCCGCCGTGCTCGCGGAGGAGGTCGGGATCGCGCACATCGTCGTGCCGCCCACGGCCGCGACGTTCTGCGCGCTCGGCGCCGCGGGCGCGGACCTGCGCCGTGACCTGGCGCGCAGCATCCGGCAGCGGCTCGACGACGCGGGGGCCGCCCGCCTGCGCGAGGTCCTGACCGGCCTGGCCGCCCAGGCCCGCTCGTGGCTCGCCGCGCAGGGCGCCGTCACCGGGGCGCCGGAGCTGCTGTACTCGGCGGACCTGCGCTATACCGGCCAGGCGTACGAGCTGCGCGTCCCCCTCGACGCCGACGCGCTCGACGCCGACGCGCTCGACGCCGGCGCGCTCGACGCCGGCGCGCTCGACGCCGGCGCGCTCGACGCGGCGTCGGTCGCCGAGGCCTTCCACGCCGACCACGAGCGGCTCTACGGGTTCCGTGATCCGGACGCGCCGATCGAACTCGGCACCGCGCGGCTGGCGATCACCGCCCCGACCGGTGGGCTTCCGCGTCCCGCCGTCCCGGCGGGCGGGGCGGCGCCCGTCCCGGCCGGGCACCGCTCCGTCCTGCTGCCGGCCGGCCGGTTCGACGCCGCCGTCTTCGCCCGCGGCGGGCTGCGGCACGGCGACGCCCTGACCGGGCCGGTGATCGTCGAACAGGACGACACGACCGTTCTCGTCCCGCCCGGCTGGTCGCTGGAGGTCGGCGCGGCGGGCGACCTGCACCTGCACCGGAGACCGCGACCATGACCCTGGACCCCGTCACCCTGGAGATCGTCGGCAGCAAGCTCGGCGCGCTCGCCGAGGAGATGTGCCTGACGCTGCAGCGCACCAGCAGGTCCCTCTACGTCAAGGAGACCGCGGACTTCTGCTGCGCGCTCGCCGGCGTCGACGGCGGCTTCGTCGCCTACCCCCGCGGCATCGGCGTCTCCGGGTTCGTCGGGCTGAACGTGCTGACCGCCGTCGAGGCGGCCGGCCCGCTCGAACCCGGCGACGTGATCATCACCAACGACCCGTACACCTCCGGCGGGCTGGCCACCCACCTGACCGACATCCAGCTCATCGAGCCCTACTTCCACCAGGGACGGCTCGCCGGCTACGGGTGGGCGTTCATCCACTGCTCCGACATCGGCGGGCGGGTGCCGAGCAGCCTGTCCCCGGTGAACGACGAGATCTTCCAGGAAGGGCTGCGGATCCCGCCGGTGAAGCTCGTCCGAGCCGGCGAGCCGAGCCGCGACGTGGAGGCGTTCCTGGCCGCCAACACCCGCACACCCGACGCCAACCTCGGCGACATCCGCGCGATGCGCGCCGCGCTCGCCACCGGGCGCGAGCGGCTCGCGGCCGTGATCGCCCAGCACGGCGCGGACACCGTGCTGGCCGCGCAGAAGGACCTCGTCGCCTACACCGCCGAGAAGGCGCGGGCGGCGCTGGCGCGGCTGGGCGACGGCACCCACCGGTTCGTCGACTACCTCGACGACGACGTCGTCTCGGACGTCCCCGTGCGGGTGTCGGTCACCGCCGCGCTCACCGGCGGACGGCTGCACCTGGACTTCACCGGCACCGATCCGCAGGTGCCCGCCGCGTTCAACATCGCCAGCCTCGGGCGCGTGCACGCCTGGATCACCACCCGGGTGCTCGCGCTCATCTGCACGCTCGATCCGGAGATCGCGTTGAACGCGGGCCTCATCGGGCCCATCGAGGTCACCGCCCCGGAGGGCTCGGTGGTGAACGCGGTGCACCCGGCCGCCGTCGGGGTGCGGCACGCGGCCGCGTCCCGCGTCAACGACGCGCTCGGCGGCGCCCTCGGGCTGGCGGCCCCGTCCGTCCTGCCCGCGGCGGGCAGCGGCCTGGTCGTCCCGGTCGTGGTCGCCGAGCACGGCCCGGACGGCGAGAACGTCCAGGTGCTGGAGCCGATGGTCGGCGGGACCGGCGCGCGGGACGGGGCGGACGGCGTCGACGGGCGCGACAGCGGGATCTCCAACCTCTCCAACAACCCGGTGGAGACCGTCGAGACCGAGATCGGCGTCGAGATCCTCCGGTACGGGCTGCGGCGCGACTCCGGTGGCGCGGGCCGGTGGCGCGGCGGCTGCGGACTCGAACTGACCTTCCGGGTGCGCGGTACCGGGTCCCGGCTGCTCGCCCGCGGCCTGGAGCGCATGCGGTTCCGGCCCTGGGGCGTGGCCGGCGGGCGGCCGGGCGTCCCCGCGCGGCTGGTCCTCAACGCCGGCACGGAGCGGGAGCGGACCCTTGGCAAGATCGACGTGCTGCCGCTGGACGACGGCGACGTCGTGACGCTGTTGACGTCCGGTGCCGGCGGGTACGGCGATCCGCTCCTGCGCGACCCCGCGGCGGTCCTCACCGACGTGCGGCGCGGCATGGTGTCGGCCCAGGCCGCCCGCCGCGACTACGGCGTCGTGCTGGCCGCCGGCGGCTCCGCCGTCGACCAGGACGCCACCGGCCGGGAACGCGCGTCGCGGACCGGCCGCGCCGAACCCGGCACCGAGTTCGGGCCCGAGCGCGCCGCCTGGGAGTCGGTCTTCCCGACCGAGCTGGTGGACCGCTTGGTCGCGGCCCTGTTCCGGCAGCCCGCCGCGCAGCGGTCCCGGCTCCGCTCGCAGGCCTATGCGAGAGTCCTGGTGGATCTCCCGGCGGACTTCCCTCGCGAACCGGCCGGTCCGGCACAGGCCGAGGCGGCCCGCACGCGCCTGCTCGACCAGATCGAACGGCTGGATCGGAGGGCGCCGTGACGGGCGGCGGCGTGACGAGCGGCAGTGTGACGAGCGGCCGGGACGATCTCGCCGCCCTCTACCAGGACCTGCATCGCCATCCCGAGCCGCCGTTCGGCGAGGTCCGGACGGCGCGGATCGCCGCCGGACGGCTGCGCGCGGCGGGCTTCGACGTCGCGACCGGGATCGGCGGCACCGGCGTGGCCGGCGCGCTGCGCAACGGCGACGGGCCGACCGTCCTGCTGCGCGCCGACATGGACGCCCTGCCCCTGCTGGAGAAGACCGGCCTCCCCTACGCCAGTACCGTGACCGCCGCCGACGAGCAAGGCGAGCGCGTGCCGCTGATGCATGCCTGCGGTCACGACATGCACGTGGCGTGCCTGGTCGGCGCGGCCGAACGGCTCGCCCGGACGCGAGCGCGATGGCGCGGCACGGTGCTCGCGGTGTTCCAGCCCGCCGAGGAGATCGCGGCCGGCGCGCGCGCGATGCTGGACGACGGCCTGTACGAGCGGTTCGGCGCGCCGGACATCGCGGTCGCCCAGCACGTCTTCCCGCACCCGGCGGGGACGCTGCTGCTGCACCCCGGCCAGGTCGTCGGCGCGACCGAGAATCTGGAGGTCAGGCTGTTCGGCAGGGGCACGCACGGAGCACAGCCCGAGCGCGGCGTCGACCCGGTCGTGCTCGCCGCCGCCGTGATCATGCGCGTGCAGACGATCGTGGCGCGGGAGGTCGCACCGGCGGACCGGGCCGTGATCACCGTGGCGCGAGTGCGGGCCGGCCACAAGGAGAACGTCATCCCCGACGAAGCCGTGCTGACGCTGAACCTGCGAGCACTCACCGGTGAGGTCATGCGCACGCTGCTGTCCGCCGTCGAACGCGTCGTCAACGCCGAGGCCGCGGCGTCGGGCGCGCCCCGCCCGCCGCGGATCCGCCCCCTCAGCTCCTACCCGGTCCTGCGCAACGACCCCGACGCCACCGCCCGCCTGGGCGAGGCGTTCACCCGCCGCTTCGGCTCCGCGCGGGTCGCGGCGCTCGACCCCATGCTCGGCGGCGAGGACTTCGGCCTTTTCGGCGAGGCGGCCGGCGTCCCCTCGGTGTTCTGGGGACTCGGCGCCACCGACCCCGCCCGGCTCGCCGAAGGCGATGCGCCGGGCAACCACTCCCCCGAGTTCGCCCCCGTGATCGAGCCCACGCTGCCGACGGGCGTCGAAGCCCTCACCACGGCGGCCCGCACGTTCCTCGGCACACCGTGACCGCATCCGTCTGCGTCGTCGGGGCCGGCCCGCGCGGCACCGCGCTCGTCGAAGGCATCGTCGCCAACGCCCCACGACGGCGGATCGACGTGCACGTCGTCGACCCGTACCCGCCCGGCGGCGGGCACGTGTGGCAGCCCGGCCAGCCCGGCCACCTGCTGATGAACACCGTCGCGGCCGGCACGACGCTGTTCACCGACGACAGCGTGCGCTGTGCGGGACCGATCGTCCCCGGCCCCAGCCTGTACGAGTGGGCGCGCCGCATCGCGCGGGACGGCCATCGCGACCCGGCCGTCCGCGACGAGGCAGCCCGGACGCTGCCCTGGTCGCACCCGACCCGCCGGTTCCACGGCCACTACCTGGCCTGGGTGTACGACCGCGTCAAGGCGACGGCGCCGGAATGGATCACGATCCACGAGCACCGGACCCGCGCCGTCGCGCTCACCGAGGACGCCGCCGGCCGCCAGACCGTCGCACTGGAGGACGGCTCGGGTCCGCTGGCCGTCGACGCGGTGATCCTGGCGATCGGCCACACCGATCTCGCCCCCACCGCCGAGCAGGAGGCCTACGCCCGGTTCGCCGCCGACCACGGCCTCTTCTACGGACCGCCCGCCAACCCCCTCGACGCGTCCCTCGACGCGGTGCCGCCGGGCGTACCGCTGCTCGTCCGGGGGCTCGGCATGAACTTCTTCGACCACATGTCGCTGCTGACGACCGGACGCGGCGGACGCTTCGAGCACCACGGCGAGCGGCTGCGCTACCACCCGTCCGGTCGGGAGCCGGTCCTGTACGCCGGTTCCCGGCGCGGCGTGCCGTACCTGGCGCGCGGCGACTACGGCCGGATGCCGCCGGTGGTCCCGGCCCGCTACTTCGACGACGCCGCCGTGGCCCGGCTGCGCGCGTCCGGACCGGTGGACTTCCGGGCCGACGTCTGGCCGCTCATCGCCAAGGAGACCGCCGCCGTCTACTACGACGTCCTCATCCGCGAGGAGCCCACCGCCTGCGCGATGCCCGCCGAACGCTTCCGCGAACGGTTCGACGCCCTCCCCTGGGAGGACCCGGCCATGGCCGAACTCATCGGCTCCGCGTTCCCGGACCCGGCCGTCCACCTCGACTTCGCCGCCCTGTACCGCCCGCTGGACGGCCTACCGCTTGACGGCGAACCCGTCCACGAAACAGTGCGAGCCCTGGTGCGCGCCGACCTGGCCCAGGCGCGCGACGCACGCCGCAGCCCCCTCAAGAACGCCATGACCGCGCTCGGCGCCACCCGCGGACCGGTCCGCCGCCTCGTCGCGCACGGCGGCCTCACGGGCCGGTCGCACCGCCGGGACCTGGACGGCTGGTTCCAGGGATTCGCCGCCTCCGTGGCCAGCGGCCCGCCCGCGGGGCGGGTGGACGAAATGCTCGCTCTGGCCGACGCCGGACTGTTGCGGTTCGCCGGCCCCGACCTGACCGTGACCGCCGACCCGGTCGCCGGCGTGTTCCTCGGCTCCTCACCCCGGACCGGCGCGGACCCGGTCGCGGCGCCCGCCTTCCTGGAGGCCCACCTGCCGCCGCCCGACCTCGGCCGTACCGCCGATCCCCTGCTGCGAGGCCTCCGGGCCCACGGCGCCTGCCGCCCCTACCGCATCCCCACCCCCGGCGGTCCGCCGTACCAGACGCGGGGCATGGACGTCGCCGCGGGCTCCTTCCGCATCATCGACGCGCGGGGACGTGAACATCCGCGCCGCTTCGCGCTCGGCCTCCCGATCGAGTCCGTCGACTGGCTGACGGCCATGGGCGCGAAGCCCGCCTCGAACGCCGCGATGCTCGTCCAGGCCGACGCGGTGGCCAGGGCGGCCCTGACCGTCCGCTGAACACGGCGCCCCGGGCGACCGCGCGGCACGCCCGGTCGCCCGCCTCCCTCATTACGAAACACCTCTTGCGCTCCCCAAGGAGCCCAAGAACCCGCAGCTTAAGACAATTGCGATCTCCCCCAATTGACACCACGCGACCCTATGACAGGTATGACACTCAGTAGCCGCATCCGCGGACCGGTCAGCGTTACGGGACCCCCGTCAAGAATCTAGGCGCACTCCTCGACGAGGGATTAGTTCCTTATCTGAAAATGTATTCGGAGGTGCTCACACTGTTGTTTGCAGAAACAAGCCGTGCTCTTTACGTTGTGGCCCCCGGGCGTCCACACTGAGCCTTTTCCAGCTTGAGTACGAGCATGCCGCTTGACCTGTGCAGACGTAGTTTTCGGCAAGCGCAGGTCACCACCCCTGGTCCTCGGTCCACTCTTTGTCGCCGTCGCCCTTCCGTTTGCCCTTGGACTTCGCACCGGTGCCGGGCTCCTCGGCCGCCGCCGCCTGGATCGCCGCGAGATAGAGCGCCGGGTCGTACGGCTCGGCCCGGAGTGCCCGGAGCGTCCGAGTGCCGACGTTGTGCGCGGCGGTGGAGCCGATGCCGGTCGGCTGCAGCACGGCCGCCAGCCCCGCCTCGGTCGCCAGCCCGTGGATCTCGGGATGGTTGACGTAGGCGGTGATCGTGAAGTGGAAGTGCAGCGCGATCCGCAGCGCGATCACCGCCGGCGTCGTGGAGGTCAGCACCGCGCTGATCGTGCGGCTGTCGAACAGCCCGATCAGCGACTCGATCCCGCCCTCGCCGTTGCGGGCCCGGTCGCGGGCGCGTTGCTCGGCGTCGGAGTCGGCGTTGTCCCCGGTGTCCACGATCGAGCCGGGCAGCGCGTTGAGGTCGGCGAGGAACTCGGCCACCCGGAGCTGGGCGTCGGCGAGCGTGTCCGAGTCGTCTGAGCGGTGAACGAGCAGCGCCGGGCCGGTCAGGCCGACGCCCACGGCGATCTCGTTGATGACGTCGCGCTGCTGGTTCAGCCGGGCGCCGATCGAGGTGATGGACTTCCCGGTCAGCAACGCCCGGGTGTAGTCGCACAGCGCGACCCAGGCCGTCGAGTGCCGCCCCTTGATCGACCTGGGACGGTCGCCGACGTAGAGGCCGAAGACCTTGCGGGCCGGGGTGAAGGTCAGTTGCACGGCGAACCGCTCGTACCGGTCCACGTACCCTTCGGGCGGGGCGAGACGCAACACGCGGCGCGGCCGGGTCACCGGCTTGGCGTGGTGTTCGGCGACCAGTTTGGCTGCCAGCTCGACCTCCTCGCCCCGCACCTTGTCGACGCCGGCCAGCGCGGTGCCGCGGAAGTCGGTGGCCTTGCAGCAGAGCGGATAGGTCAGCTCCATGCTGAGGATGTGGTCGGCGATGGCATGCGCCGGCAGCGTTTCGAGCGAGGCCGTGCCGGTTCCGAACTTGCGCGGGTCCAGCAGCCGCTTGGGATCGGAATCCGCCGCGTGCCATACGGCCCGGGTGTCGAAGACGTCCCAGAGCGCCGCGGTGAGCTCCTCCTTCGGCTGAATGGCCAGCTCTTCCTCTTCCGCGAGGAGGGCGGCCTCCTCCACCCGGGTCGTCCTGGTGGACTTGGGCCGTGGGCCGCCTGGCAGCGGCATGTCGATCGCTGTGAGCGGGACGGTGTTGCGCAAGTGCAGGAGGGCCACGATGACGCGTTGCAGCTCGACCACGATGCTGTCGTTGTCCACCGCGGGCATCGACCGGGCCCTGGTGAGAGCCTTCTTGAGATGTTCTTGCGCCTTCGCGTACCACGCCGCCGGGCTCAGGTCCTTGGCCATCGCGGGCGGCACTTCGACGTCCTCCTCGACTCCGGCGCCGCCATCGCCCGAGATCGGGCCGGACATGGTGGAGTCAGAGGTCGAACTGGAGCTGGACGAGCTGGAGCTGGAAGAACCGGAAGCCGGTGTCCACTTCACCCGTTTGGCGGTGCTGCGGTCCTTCTCGCTCGGCTCATAGCCGAAGTCGCTCTCCAGCGGAGTCCTCTCCAGGGCCTCGTCCATCTTGCCGAGGGTGGACTGCCAGGTCAGCGACTTCTTGAGATAGGCATACGGGACGTCGCGCAGCAACTCTCCGTACCGATGCCCGGGCAGTGTCCCGATGTAGGCGCACAGCTCGATGACGTTCTCGAGCGCGTTCGCCGGGGTCTGGCCGACCACCTCTGACCGCACCATGTCCGTGAAGCCGTGCCAGGGCGACAGGTGGCTCTTGTGGGCGGCGCCATAGAGCCCCGGCGGCCGGCCCCCGACGAGGAGCTGGTCCACCACGACGACGTCGGCTCCCGTTCCACCGCCGGGGGCCCGTCGCGTCACGATCTGGATGGCGAACATCTGGTCGGAGAATTCGTCGCGCTCGCCGGGCATGCGGCACCGCCTTGGGTTCAGGGAGGTTCTGAGCAACTCTCACAACTCAACTCAAGTCCGATCGCGGAGGGCAAGCCTTCGCCTGCTCGGCCGACACCCGATAACTGTCCGGAAGGCGGCCGAAACCCTAGGTGCAGATTTGCCGGTCAGGCGACGTGCGTAACGGTCGCCGGGTCGTCGCGGCCGGTCATGTCGTTCAGTTCCCCTCGCCGCCGGAGCGGGAAGTCAGCGCGGGCCGCCGCCCGGTGTCCCAGTCGGCGAGGCCTGCCTCCAACTCGACCGTACCGAAGAGGAGCAACGCGCTCGCGGCGAACGGTCACAGCTCAGGTAGCGGCTCCAGGACGTCGCGGACGGCCTGCGTCCGGGATGGAACGGCGTGGAACGCCCTACTCATAAAGGGGCGCCACATGACGATGCCGGAAATGGAAGTGCTGGAGCTGCGCGTGCTGGGGCCGTTCGAGGCGGTCGCGGGCGGGCGGCTGGTCGGGCTCGGGGGGCCTCGGATCCGGGGCGTCCTGGCCCGGCTGGCGGTCGTGCCGGGCCGGACGGTGAGCGTGGCCGCGCTGGTCGCCGAGCTGTGGGGGCCGCGGCCGCCCGAGGACGCCTACCGGACCGTCCGCACCTACGTCTCTCGGCTGCGGGCCGCGCTCAGGCCGGCCGGGCCGCACGAGCTGCTGGTGACCCGGGCGCCGGGCTACCAGCTGCGGACCGAGCAGGTCGCGATCGACGCGGTGCGGTTCGAGCGGGCGGTCGCCGAGGGGTGCCGCGCGCCCGGGCCGCGGGTCGCGGCCGAGCGGCTCACGCAGGCGCTGGAGCTGTGGCGCGGCGAGCCGTTCGCCGAGTTCAGCGAGGTGGGCGAGCATCCCGGCCTGGCCGCCGAGGCGGCCCGGCTGGAGCGGCTGCGGCTCACCGCGATCGAGGCGCGGGCCGAGGCGGCGCTGCAGCTCGGGCTCGACGCGCAGGTGGCGGCCGAGCTGGAGGAGCTGGTCCGCGACCACCCGACCCGGGAGCGGCTGTGGGGCGGCCTGATGGTCGCGCTGTACCGGTCGGGGCGGCAGGCCGACGCCCTGTCGGCGTACCGGTCCGCCAGGCGGGTGCTGGTCGGCGAGCACGGCGTGGAGCCGTCCCGTGCGCTGGTCGAGATCCACCGCCGGGTCCTGCGGCAGGACCCGGCGCTGGATCTCGACCGGTCCGCCTCAGCCGTCCGTGCCGGGCGTGTCGACGGTTAGGTCGAACCCCAGCCCGCTGGAGCGCTCGCCACGGCCCAGGCCGCGGCGGGCGGCAAGCCACACCACCGGGCGCCCGTCGCTCCACCGCGTCCTGTTGTAGGCGACGGTGACGCGGGTGCCGGTGCGCGGCACCTCCTCCTCGTTCACGAAGTACGAGTGGCCTGCGTCCAGGCCCTCGCGGAGCAGCGACGTGCGCGGCCGGACCGGGACGGCGTCGACGGCGCCCGGCATCGCCGCCCGCTGGAGCTGGACGCTGCGGTTGTCGCCGGGCACGTGCACCGGGATGAACGGGATCCAGTTCTCCGGCACCGAGCTCATCACCTCGTAGGCGATCGGCGCCCGCGGCGCGTCCGGCGTTGGGGCCTGGTGCAGCCGGCGCCGCTGCGCCAGGGTCTCGGCGGCGGTCTCCTCGCCGCGGCGGCCCTCGCCGGTGGCCAGCGGCACGGTCTGCTCGATGCCCCAGACCAGGTTGGCGTTCTCGTCGCGGACCAGCGCCACGTCCTCCAGCGCCGGACCGGTCGCGACCTTCGGGACGGCGGGCGGCAGGAACAGCCCGGCGTCGCCGCCGTCGAGGGTGAACATCGTCCACCGCTGCCACTTCTGCCCGGTCCCCGTCCCGGCCCGGGTGACCCACACCCGCCGGCCGAAGACGTCGGTCACCGCCAGTCCCTGGACGGAGGCCAGCGTGCCGGCCGGCAGGTCGCACGGGATCTGGTACCAGTCGTTGCTGTAGACGAGCGCGAACTCCAGGAAGACCAGCCGGGCCAGGTCGGTGCTGTCGGGCGTGACGGCGGCGAAGTTGGTCCGCCCGTCCTCCAGCGCCCACCAGCGCGGCAGCGGCATCCCCGCGAAGCGGACCGGCGCCGGGAACACCGTCCGGTTGAAGGTGACCGGTGCCGGCGGAGTCGCGCCGCCCAGCGGCCCGCCGGTGTCGACCGAGAAGGTGTGCCAGTCCACCTCGCCGCCCGGGTACTCGGGCGCGGTGAGGACGGTCTGCCCGCCCGCCGGCGCGGCGGCCGAGATCGCGAAGCGGTGTTCGAGCCGCCGCGGGTCGAAGGACCGGGCGGCTCCCGGCTGGTCGATCAGCGCGTCGAACCAGCCGGTCAGCACCGGCCCGAGCGCGTCCAGCTCGGCCAGGTGCTGGTGCCCGGGGTCGTTGATCCCGTCGGACGCGCGGCCGCCCCCCTTGACGTGCCGGTAGAGCAGGTAGCCGTCCATCGCGCGCCCGGCGGCGGCCTCCAGGGACGCCCAGACCGCCGGGTGGGCGGTCCGCTCGATGTCGCCGGGCGACTCCGGGTCGGGCACCGCGATCGGGTAGAGCGCGACGTACTGCTCGGCGAAGCGGTGCGGGCGCAGCTTCTGCGACCGCTGGAGCAGCTTCACCCAGCGGCGCCCGAGGGCCTGCCGCAGGTCGTAGGAGACCGGCTCGCCGCCGTGGTCGAAGGAGAGCGGGCGCCGCTCGGCGGCCGTCTGCAGCGGCCGTCCCGGCGGCAGCGGCCCGGCGGGGCCGTCGCCGGGCCGGAACCCGCCGGGGGCGCTGGTGGCGACGGAGTAGGTCATCGTCACCGGCGATCCGGCGTCGGACCCGCGGAACTCGCCGAGCTGCCACTGCCGGGTCAGCATCCACAGCGGGTCGCGCACCTCGGCCCGCAGGGCGCGGCCGAAGTCGGTGGTCCGGGGCCGGCCCTCCAGCCGGTTCCACACCCCGACGGTCGGGTGGTCGCGGTGCGCGAGCGCGGCCGGGAGGTCGTCGATCCGCGGCTCAGTCATGGGCTGCCTTCCATCGGGCGTTGGCGACCGCGAGGTCGGTGCTGATCGTGATCGGCTGCCGGGTCGCCGACATCACCGTCGCGGGCAGCAGCTGGGCGTACGGGGTGTCGTCGAGGTGCTCGGGCTCCACGGCCCGGCTCCGGGCCAGGTCGAAGGTCTCGTTGACGGCGGCGACCAGGTCGCCGACGTCCCAGGCCCCGGTCCGCACCGGCGGGGCGACCAGCAGCATCGCCTGCGGCGGCTCGGAGTCGGGCCGGTCCACGTTGACCGCGATGCCGGTGGTCTCCCGGTCGGCCGGGACGACCTCGGTCCACTCGTCGATCAGCAGGCCGACCTGGGTGCGGTCCTGGCCGGGCGAGTTCTGCGTCGTGTAGGACGCGGTGAACAGCAGCCGGTCCTCGGTGATGGCGGTGCCGGGCACGAACTCCATGCCGAGCCAGTGGTCGTCCGCGCGCCAGGGGAGCTGGATCGGGACCAGCTCGGGCTCGTCGTCCAGCACGCCCTCGTCGCCGGCGAGCGCGCCGGCCAGCAGCAGGGTCTGCTCCCACAGGCGCGGCTTGTCGCGCACCCTGGCCACGCCGTGCAGCCAGTCGTCGAGCGGGAAGTCCCGGGCGACCGGCGGCCGGGTGAGGTGGGCGACCAGGTCCGCGCTGCCGTCGCGGGCCTTGCGGACTTCGGCGGCCAGCGCGTCCGGCGGCGTGTACTCGGGGACCACCAGCACGTCCGCGCCCAGCAGCGCGCGCAGCGCGTCGGTGGCGGCGGTGACCCGGTCGGGGCCGGTCACCGCCTGGTCGTGGCGGGCCATCGCGGCCGACGCCGCCGCCAGCCGGGCGGCGATCTCGGCCTGCGCCGCCTTCGCCCGGTCCAGCAGCGTCCGGCCGTAGGCGACGACCTGGTCCTGCGTAGGGGCGAGGTCCAGGCCCTCGGGGTCGATGTCGGTGATCGGCAGGAGACCGGCGACGTCGTGCAGCAGCCCGCTGAGCGTGTCGCGGCTGCTACCGGCGATCTGGTCCAGCTTCTCCACGCGGCCGTTGAAGGTCTTGCGCAGGTTGCCGACGGCCGTGCGGTACTTCGCCGGGGTGTTGGGCGGTGTCGCGACCGGATGGGTCGTCAGCAGCCGCTCGGCCTGGCGCAGGATGCGGTAACGCTCGGAGTCGAGCGTGCCGGACTTCAGCGCGTCGTAGCCGGCGAGGACCGCGTCGGCGGCGGACAGTGCCCTGGTCAGGCGGGCGGCGGCGTCCGCGACCTGGGCCAGCACACCGGTGAACACGCCCCGCCGCCAGGCGGCCAGCTCGCTCCAGCCGGCGGTGGTGAGCCCGAAGCGCGCGGCGACGCCGGCCAGGCCGGCGTACCGGGTGAGGAACGCGTCGATCTGGTCGAGGACGTCGGAGCGGCGGACCGCGGCCGGCGGCGCCGGGTAGAGCTTGCCCAGGTCGGCGATGAACTCGGCGACGTCGTCCCCGAGGTCGGTGAGCGTGTCGATGACCGCGGCGGGCCGGTCCCGGTCCACCGAGACGGCGTCGTCGATCCCGCGGTCCACGGTCGTCACGCCGGAGGCGGCCATCAGGTCTGTCGGCCGCAGCGGGCGCGACGCGGTGAGGAGCGACCGCAGCGCGGCGATCAGCGGCGACAGCTCGAAGAAGCCGACCTTGCCGTCGATCCGCTCGGTGTAGTGGATCGTCAGCTCGGCGTCGGGGCGTGGATGCTCCCGGTCGAGGACCTCGCCGATGATCAGGTCGTCGAGTTCGGTCGTGCTCGCCCGCGCCACCGGCCGCACGGTCCACAGCAGGTCGATCGGCTGGAGGCCGATGTCGTTCTGGCTGACCACCCGGCGCTCCTGCTTCCCGCCGACCGGGTCGGTCCAGGTGACCAGCGCGGCGACGTCGGTCTTGTCCGGCAGCAGGCCGGGCAGCCAGTCGTTCACCGCCGGCTCGGCCTGCGAGCGCGCGGAGCTGATGCCGGGGCCGTGGTCGGGGTTCAGGCCGGGGGTCAGCCGCAGGGCGAACCGATGGGTCAGCGTGGTGCCGCTCCGCGGCGTCCGGACGACGTCGGGCTCGGGCGGGAAGCCCTCCTTGGCGTAGGCGTCGAGCGTGGCCGAGGCCCGTTCGGCGTTGCCCGCCAGGGCCTGGTGGGCGCCCTCGGCCACGGCGAGGTCGGCCAGCGCGTCGTTCACCTGGATCAGCGCGAGGACCTCCGCGGTGATCGCGTCGGCCTGGTCGGTGGTGGCGTCCGGCAGCGTGCCTTCGAGCCCGAACGGGTACCGCTGCTCGACGTCGCCCCGGGTGACGTGCCGGACGAGGGCGAGGCCGTCCACCACGTTGCGTGCCTCGACCTGGTCGATCCGGACCGGCCGGGCGGGGTCGGGCACGGTGTCGGGGATCTTGCCGGCCCGCAGCGGGAAGGCCAGCCGCAGCGCGGCGACGAACGCGTCCACCTCGGCCCGGCCGTGCCGGTCGTGCAGGCCGCGCTCCAGCCGGTAGCCGAGCAGCGCGCCCAGCGGCTGGCCCTGCCGCAGCCCGTCCAGGAGCCCGAGCGCGGTCCTGACCCGGGCCGAGCCGAGGTCCACCGCGAACGCGTCCGGCGTCTGCGGCGAGGCGCCCGCCGCGTATCCGGCGCGCAGCACGGCCGCGGTCCTGGCGTGGCCGGGCGACGGCGCGTGCACGAACCCCTCGTTGGCCGGGTCCTGGAGCAGCGGCGCGGGCCCCTTGAAGACCTCGGCCAGCGGCCCGGTGAGCTGCACCGGGGTCAGCTCGTCGGTGCGCGGCCGGACGTCCTCCAGCCAGCCGTAGGCGCCGAGGTGCAGACCCGTGGCGGCCGGCGCGGTCCCGTCCGGGCCGAAGCGCAGCTCGCCGAGCCGCTCGGTGGCCAGCCCGAGCCGCCACGCGTCCAGCCGGTAGGTGGCCAGGTCGAGATGCTCGGTGAGCACCCGCTCCAGCGCGGCCGTGGGCAGGCCGGCCAGCGTCCCGATCGCCGCGACCTGCTCGGCGAGCTGGGCGGTGGCCGGCGACTGGTGCAGGACGCCCGGGATGAAGTCGACCAGGAGCCGGTCGGCGCTGCCGGTGACGGCGGGCTCGGGCGTGTAGAGCCGCCGGAACCTGCTCTCGCTGGGCAGCGACCGTCCGGCGCCGGGGATGCGGACGTGGATGAACGCCGGGTCGGCGGCCAGCTCGCCGGGGTCGGCGACCCCGGCCGCGACGGCCAGGTTCCGCGCGGCGTCCGCCCAGCCCAGCAGCACCGCGTGCCGCAGCATCAGGTAGAGCAGGGCCGCCGGCGGCGTGTCGCCGGTGAAGCCGAGGTCGAGCCGTACGGCGTCGAGGTCGGCCCCGGCGTTGTCGGCCAGCAGCCGCAGGTAGTTGCGGTGGTCGGGGGTGTAGTCGCGGACGGGGTCGGTCTCCGACAGCGGCCGGTCGTCCACCAGCGGCGCGAGCAGCGGCTGCTGGAAGTCGACGAACAGCCGGCGGAGCAGGTCGGGGTCCTGCGCCTCGCCGCCGTCGGGGTGGCCGAGTCGGGTCAGCAGGGCGCGCAGCGGCCCGGGCATGCCGAGCCGGTCGAGGGCGGGCAGGACGGTCGCGCCCAGGCCGCCGAGGTTCTCCCGGTTGAAGACGTCCTCGACGCTCTGCGCGTACCGCTGGTAGAACTCGGCCGAGGTCGGGTGCTGGGCGAGGATGTCCAGCAGCAGCTGGTGGGTGTCGTCGGCGTCGGCGCCGATATGCGGCACCTTTTCGGCCACCGCCGCCCAGTCCTGCGCCGCCGCGCTCAGCACGGTGTTCAGCGCCCGGCGGTGCGGCCGGGAGTCGGGCCAGGCGAGCCGGGAGAACGCCGTGGTCGGCACGATGCCGTACGGCTGGCGGCCGATCTTGACGGCGGGCAGCGGGCCGCGTCCCGACACGTACCGCAGGAAGAAGTCCCGCGTCTCGTCGATGGCGCCGGCGCCGAGGATCGGGTGCAGGGCCGTCCGCAGGAAGTAGCCCCAGGTGGCCGGCCACAGCGCGGTGTTGGCGGCCCGGGCGTCGCGCTGGTCGGTCAGGTCGGCGTTCGGCATGCCGTCCAGGACGGCCGGGTCGAGGCCGAGCAGGCCCACCAGCCGGTGCCCGTCGGTCTCGGTCGTCCAGTCCGTGTGCGCGTCGAGCCCGCCGGCGGTGGCCAGGCTCGCGTCGGCCTCGGCCCGCTCGTCCTGCCCCGCCGGGGCGTCCTCGCTGTTGTTGGTCGGGGTGCCTTGGGGCAGCAGCGCGAACCCGGCCGGGCTGCACACCTGGCGGGTGATCAGGTCGGCGAGGTCGGCGGCGCCCTGGGCGGGACCGGTCCGCGTGCGCAGGCCGAGCACGACCAGGCGGTCCAGGCCGCCCCGGGTCGAGTCGTCGAGGGGGATGCGCAGGCCCATGCCGATCTGCACGGCGCGGTCGAAGTCGGTCAGCCAGCGCAGCTCGTCGGGCACGTGCAGCTGTCCCGTCCGCTCGTCCACGCTGAGCTGGTCGCCGGCGCCCGGATCGGGGCTGACCGGCAGCGTGGCCGGCACCTGGGCGCCGGTGGCCGACAGCACCTGGGTGCCGTCCACATAGCCGAGCACGGTGAAACGGTCGGGCAGCAGCCGCGCGCGGGCGGCCTGCGTCCAGGAGTCGGCCGCCACGTCGGTGACCGGCGGCAGCACCAGGAACGCGACCGCGACCGCGTCGCCGGCGGCGACCGCGGCGGCGTCGACGCCCGCCGGACGGGCGGCCCTGATCGCGGCCGCCCTGGCGGCGCCGACGGCGGTGAGCAGGGCGGCGTCGGCCGCCCGCAGCGCCTGCCGGTCGCCGTGCGCCCGCCAGACCGCCGTCCAGTACGCCACCGACGGCGCTCGGTCGGCGATCGCGGGCGCCTGGGCGGACACCACGACCAGCACGGTCGTCCCGGGGGCGAGGCCGGAGGGCTCCTCTGCCGGGTCGGCCGGCGTACGGGTGCGCAGCAGCCAGGTCGCCCGGCCCGCGGGGACCCTGGCGGCCAGCTCGCGGAACGCCTCCTGGACTCCCGCCGGGTCGCCGGCGGCGGTCCAGCGGGCGGTCCAGTACGCGTCCAGCGCGGCGATCTCGGCCCGGGTGGGACGCGGCTCGAACTTGTCGACCGCCCACTCGTCCGGGAACACCCGGACGAGCAGCTCGGTCGCGGTGAACCGGGTCTCGATCCGGACCGGGCCCAGCAGCACCGGGAAGTCGTCACTCAGCGGGCTGGTCATCGCGGCAACATCTCCTGAGCGTGTACGGCCACCAGGACCGGGACCTGGAAGAGGATGTAGGCGAGGTCGGCCGAGCCGAGGCCGGAGAACCACAGCGGCAGGTTCTCGTCCTCGCCGCGCTGCTGGGCCTTCTCCTCGTCGCCGGCCCCGTCGAGGGGGGCGAGGGGAACCGTGGTGCCGGGGTCCAGCTCGATGAACCCGCGGTGGTGCGGGTCGACGTCGTCCCAGGTCAGGTCGTTCCACACCTCGACCGGCGCGGCAGGGCCGTCGTCCACGCCGAACCTCGGGTCGCCGGGGCGCTCCTTGAGGACGAAGAACCAGCCGGCGTCGTCCGGCGGGTCGCCCAGCGCCTCGGCGGCGTCCAGGTCGAAGCCGAGCAGGTAGAGGTCGGGCTCGATCCTGGCCTCGTACAGCGGCAGGCGGATCAGGTCGCGCGACGGGGTGCCGTCCGCCGGCGGCTCCACCGGCACCCGCTGCCGGGTGAGGTCGGGCAGGCCGTCCTCGCCGGGCGGCCAGGCGGCCCGCTGGGCGTAGATCGCCGCCGTCGGGTACTTCTTGAGCAGCTCGCCCCTGATGACCAGCACCAGGTCGTCCTTCTGCGGCGCGCCCGCCGGGCGGTTCTCGTTCCGGCCGAGGAACGTGGTGACCGGCCAGGTGTGGATCGGCGGGATGTCGTAGCCCCGCTCGCGGCGCTGCCCGGGCGTCTCGTCCGGCAGCGGCAGCGCCGCCCGCGGGTCCCAGAACTGGCGGAACGGGGTGCCGCGCTGGTCGGTGGGGTACTCGCGCCACAGCAGCTCGCGGGCCATCTCGTGGTTGAGCCCGACCAGGTAGGACTCGATGAACTCCCGGTTGTTCTCCAGGAGCGTGATCGAGTTCGCCGGCAGCAGGCCGACGTTGGGCACCAGGTCGTCGGCCGAGCGGTCCAGCAGCGCCTGGAACATCGGCAGGTCGAAGACCGGGTAGGCCATCGCCTCGATGAACCGGTCGGCGAAGGGGCGCAGCCGCTCGGGCAGGTCCACCGAGCCGAGCAGCGACTTCGGCACGGTCTGGTCGGCGCGCAGACCGTCCAGCGCCGAGGCGGTGGCGCCGACGACGTCCAGCCGCCGCCGCTGCTCGGCGCGCCCGACGCCGGTCGCGGTGTCGAAGCCCTGGTACAGCTCGCGCAGCGCGGCCTTGAACCGGGTCGCCTCGGCGCTGTCGTCGGCCCCCGGGGTCGGGACGACCGGGTCGCCGATCTCGCGGATCACGAAGTCGGGGCTGCTGGGCAGCGAGTCGACCGGACTCGCGACCAGACCGGGCGCGGCGGTCAGACCGGGCGCGGCGGTCACGCCGGGGGCCGGGTGCAGCGCGGCGTCGAGCTGTTCGGGTGTCACGACGGCGGCCGGGGCGGCCTTGGGCGCGGCGGCGGTGACCGGGGCCACCGGGTCGTCCATGCGCGGGACCAGGGTGTCGCCGAGCTGCCGGGGCGTGCGCGACAGCGTCCGCATGAGCCGCGACCCCGGCCGGGTGATGCGGCGCATCGCCGGGGACACCGGAGCGGCGGCGACCCGGCTGGCCGCGACCCGGAAGCCGATCGCCACGTTCTCCGTGACGCCGGCGTCCGGGTCGTCCGGGTCCTCGGGCAGCGGGGCGACGACGCGCGAGTGGGCCGGCGCGGTGAGCCGCAGCGGCCGCCCCGACGGCGGTGCCGCCGCCAGCGCCGCCGCAGTGGCGCCGGTGGGCGGGTCCAGGTGCTTGACCTGCAGGGCGTGCCCGACCTCGCGGGCGAGCTGGGCGGCGCGGATCCTGGCGTTGGCCGCCAGGACGTCGCCGACCTGCGCCCACGCGGCGGCCACCAGCTCCTCCTGGCGGGCCTGCACGACCTCGGTGCCGAGGTTGGCCGCCACCCGGAAGCGCGGGTCGAGGTTCAGCCGGTGCGTCCAGCCGTGCGCGACCTCCGGCGTGACCGGTGTGCCGTCCCGGTCGGCCAGCAGCCGGGAGGTGAGCGCGTGCCAGCGGCCGTAGAGCGGCGGGGTGATCACCGGGTCGGGGCCGTCGTCGACGGCGGCGAGCCGGGCGTGCGCGGCCTCGGGCGTCTGGGTCTGGTAGTCGTCGGCCAGATTGACGAGATCGGCCAGCGCCTGCTCGAAGGGGTGCGGATACGGCGGGGCCGGTGCCGGGTCGCCGTGCCAGTTGTCCCAGTTCTCGGCCGGGTCCGGGACGCCGGGAGCGCGCAGGGCGCCGCCCAGCCGCAGGACGCCGCCGGAGGCGTCGATGCCGGGCAGGCCGAGGCCGGGCGGCCGGTGCACGTCGATCTCCCGGTGCCCGACCAGCGGGTCGGCGGGCCGGGGCTGGAGCAGCCGGACCAGGAACTCGAAGTCGCCCGTGGTGCCGGTGGTGAAGGCCCACCGGTAGTAGTAAGGCAGCAGCCCTTCCGCCGGGCGGCCGGGGTAGTGCGGTCCCCAGGCGGCCTGGAGCGCGGCCGGCGACACCGCCGGGTCGATGCCGAGGCCGGCGAGCCGTCCGGTCTCGAACGCCGGGACCAGGAACGCCTCGTAGGCGGTGTCGGGCCGCAGCCGCCGCGGGCACATGACCCGCGCGCAGGCGCTGTCGCCGTCGGTGGCCAGCACATGGCCGAGCGCGGCCAGCACGGCCGGGTCGGTGTCCTCGGCCACCGGGTCGTCCAGCGACCCGTTGACGTGGACGTGCGCCCATGCGCCGAGCTGCTCGGGCGGCGGCAGCGCGGCCGGGTCGGTGACCGCGATGACCGGCAGCGGCCCGGTGCCCTGCGGGCTGTCGGCGAACTCGGCGTCGGCGCCCGCCGGGTCGGCGCCGACGGCCAGGACGACCAGCGCCAGCCAGGGGGTGAGCCGTCCGGTCGCCGGGTCGGGCACCGCCGGGCTGTAGCGCCACGGGAAGTCCTCGTCGGTGAACTCGATGTGCGCCAGGAGGTTGGGCTCCATGGCGGTCACGCCGGCCCGCGGTTCGGTCCGCGAGATCGCGCGCGGGTCCACCCCGACGACGTCGCCGGGGCCGTAGAGCTGGACGTCCCGGTGGACGTCCTGCGTGATGGGGCGGCCGTTCAGCCCCTCGCCGGTCACCACGAGATGGACCGGGACGCTGGCGCGGGCGGCGGCGCCGGGGTCCGCGGTGATCTGGGTCGCGATGCCGGTGCGCAGCCACGGCAGGAAGGAGTAGGCGTTG
Source organism: Actinomadura sp. NTSP31 (assembly GCF_041951385.1). Taxonomy (NCBI): domain Bacteria; kingdom Bacillati; phylum Actinomycetota; class Actinomycetes; order Streptosporangiales; family Thermomonosporaceae; genus Actinomadura; species Actinomadura sp. NTSP31. The sequence continues at coordinate 113,018 of NZ_JBGNUT010000001.1, forward strand.
GCGGTCACGGCTGGTTCCCGTAGAGCTCCGAGCCGTCGGTCAGCTCGGTGACGGCGGGGTCGGCGGCGGCGAGGCCGGAGCGGACGACGCCGCCGGCCACCACGGCCCGGCCCTCGCTGAGCGCGGCGGCTGCCAGCGACCAGCGGCCCAGGCCGAGCCCGGCCAGCGGCGTCCAAATGTTGGTGCCGGTGTCGTAGACGATGGCGCTGCGGTAGCCGGCCTCGTCCCGGTCGGCGGCGGTGCCGCCGACCACCAGGACCTTGCCGGCGCCGAAGGGGACGGCCCGGTGGAACGCCCGGCCGGACGGCATGTCCCGGACCGCCGTCCAGGTGCCGGTGGCCAGATCGTAGCGCTCGGCGGTGCGCTGGCTGAACGGGTCGAATGGGCCGTCGCCGGACGCGCCGGGGGCCGTCCCGCCCGTGACCAGGACGGTGGTGCCCGACAGCGGGGTGGCCTGGTGGTGGCGGCGTCCGCGCAGGAGGCTCCCGGTCGGGGTCCAGTGGCCGGTGGCCGGGTCGTACAGCTCGCAGAAGGCCAGGGCCGGGTCGTCGGGCGTGCCGACCGGCGCCGAGCCGCCGACGACCAGGACCCTGCCCCCGGCCAGCGGCACCGCCGTGTGCCTGGTGCGGGCGTCGGTCATGTCGTCGGCGGGATGCCACTTGCCGGTGCCGGGGTCGAAGCGCTCGGCCGAGCGGAGGGCCTTGGTGGTCGTGCCCGACCGCGTTCCGGTGCCGCCCGACACCAGCACCGAGCCGTCCGGCAGCAGGGCGGCCGCGTGCCCCCAGCGCGGGGTGACCATCGGGTCGGCGGGGCCCCAGGCGTGGTGCGCCGGGTCGTAGATCTCGGCGCTGCGGAGCCCCGGCCCGGCCGCCGCGCCGCTCAGTCCGCCGGTGGCCAGCACCCGGCCGTCGTTCAGCAGGGTGAGCGTGTGCAGCCTGCGCGCGGCGGCGAGGGCGCCGGCGGGGTTCCAGCCGCCGGTCGCCGGGTCGAAGACGGCGCTCAGGTCCAGCCCGGCCGAGGCGGCGTCGGCGCCGCCCGCGACGAGGACCGGTCCGGTGCCGTCCAGCGCGATCGCGCCGTCGTGCTGTCCGTACCAGGCGGCGGCCTTGGGCAGGACGGCCTTGGCCGTCCAGACCGCGGCGGTGGCCACAGGCGTAACGGTCATGGCGTCGAGCCCTTCGTCCGAAATGGGGTGTGCCGGGTCATGGGATGAGGACCTCCGCGGTGGCGGCCGGCAGGGTGGTGCCCGGGCCGGGCGCGGCCGGTCCGGCGGCGGCCACGCCGCCGGCGGCCAGCACCCGCAGGTCGGAGAGCTGCACCGCGCCGAGCGACCAGCGTCCGGTGGTGAGCGCGCCGGTCGGGGTCCAGGTCCCGGCGTCCGGGTCGTAGACCAGGACGCTCCGGTGGCCGGAGGCGAACGCGGGACCGCCCGTGCCGCCGATGAGCAGCACGGCACCGGAACCGAGGAGGAGGCAGCGGTGCCGGCTCCGGCCGCCGCCGGGCAGCGGCGCCGCCGCGGCCCAGGTGCCGGCCGCCGGGTCGAACAGTTCGGCGGACGCGAGGCTGTGCGGGCTGAAGGTGCCGTCGGCGGCGGCCACCGGGTCCCCGCCGGTGACCAGGACCCGGCCGTCGGCCAGGACCGTCGCCTGGTGGCCCTTGCGGCCGGCGGCCAGGTCGCCGGTCGCCGACCAGGCGCCGGTGACCGGGTCGTAGATCTCGCAGCGGGCCAGCGCCCGGTCGCCGCCGTCCCCGGTGGGCACGACGCCGCCGGCGACCAGCACCCGGCCGCCCGGTACCGGCACGGCACGGTGCCCGGACCTGGCGTCAATCATCGGGAGCGCGGCCGTCCAGGTGCGGGTCGCGGGGTCGAACAGCTCGGCCGAGGCCAGCGCCCCGGCGCCGTGCGCGCCGCCGGTCACCAGCACGCGGCCGTCCGGCAGGACGGTCGCCGAGTGCGCGGCGCGGGCGGCGCGCATGGCGGCCGGCACGGCGGTCCAGGTCCCGGCGGCCGGGTCGTAGATCTCGGCCGAGGCCAGCGCCGTCCCGCCGGCGGTCGTGCCGCCCGCGGCCAGGACGCGGCCGTCGTTCAGCAGGGTCGTGGTGTGGCGGCTGCGCGGGGCGGTCATCGGGCCGGTGGCCGCCCAGGCGTTGCCGGTCGGGTCGAACAGGGACGCGGTGGCCAGGGCGGTCCCGGTGCCGTCGGCGCCCCCGGCGACCAGCACCTTGCCGGTGGCGAGCGGGACCGCGTCCACGCCCTCGGCGGCGGCGGGCATCGCGCCCGCGTCCGACCAGGTGCCGGACGGGGCCGGCGAGGCCGCCGCCTCCGACTCGGCGATGACGTGCAGCCGGCCGGCCAGCGCCGGGTCGGCGTCCACCCACTGGGCGAGGGCGTCGGCGGCGGTCGTGCGGCTGCGGAAGCTCGTCGGGGTGCTCAGCGAGCCGGGCGGGAACGCCTGCAGGTTGCTGCGGACGTAGGCGACGACGTAGCGCTGGTCGACCACCCGTACCGTGTCGGCGGTGGCGAACGGCTGCCGCAGCAGCGCCTCCCGCCGCGACAGCGGGGAGCGGGCGGTGCTGCCGCCGCGCAGCAGCTCGCCGAACACGGCCGGGTTGACGTTGTGGAACCGCTTGGGCGGCGCCGCCGTGACCTTCGCGGGCCGGACGGCCGTGGCGGTCCCCGCGGCGGCCGTCCGAGCGGCGGCGGCGCCGCTGTCGACGATGTGCAGCTCGTAGCGGGTGCTGCGGCGGACCACGCGGGGCGAGGCCAGTGTCCCTGCGGCGGCGGCCAGTTCGATCCCGGCGTCCTGCGTCTCGTAGGACGGGCGGGACAGCTTGGCGGCGTCGTCCATGGTCTGGAACTGCGCCATCGCGAACCGGTCGCCGGTGACCGACGCCCGGCTCAGCCCGCTGCCCTGTCCCGGCGCGACGCTGAACCGGCGGCCGTCGGCCGCCTTCTGCGCCCCGATCCGGTCCACCCTGACGTCCAGCGGCAGCGCGCGCTGCCGGACCACCAGCGTGCCGAGCGGGTGCAGGACCGGGTCGCCGGCCGGGGGCAGCGGCCGCAGGTTGACCAGCGGCTTCGTGCCGGCCGCCGGGGGCAGCGTCACCCAGCTCTCGATCTTGTGCAGCTCGGCGGCCAGCAGCGGCAGGACGTCGACCGGGGGCAGCGTGGTCACCCGCGACTCGCCCCAGGTGATGTCGAAGTCCGCCGAGATCTCGAAGAACAGGAAGCCGATCGAGCCGCGGCCGTGCGCCCGCCAGGGCGCCGGGCCCTCCAGCCTGAACCGCAGGTCGATGCCGAACAGGCCCACGCCGAACGCCTTCAGCGACACTCCGGCGGAGATGTCGATCACGAAGGCGAAGGGCGAGAAGTGGAACAGCGCGTCGAAGGCGAGGTGCCCCTCGATGCGGAAGTCGGAGAAGCTCAGCCGCAGCTCGGCCCGCGCACCGAACTGGACGGTGTTGCCGGTCAGCGCGAAGTAGCCGGACACCCTGATCAGCCGGCCCGGCTGGTTGAGGATGTCCACCGACAGCCGCTCGGGCACCGGGAAGGGCAGCGGCGGCGGCCGGTAGGCCGGGTGGAAGCCGCCGACCGTCAGCACCAGGTCGGGGTTGTCGCCCCAGGCCACCAGCAGGCCCATGCCGCCGTCGATCGTCATCGTCAGGATGCGCGAGTCGAACAGCTTGGCGAAGAACCACAGCCGCGATCTGTCGGCCTCCAGCGCGCCGACGAAGTCCACCTGGAGCACCAGGAGCTGGAGCTCCTCGGTCGGCAGCGCCGCCCGCAGGACGCCGAGGACCGCGATGTCGCCGGGGATCTCGATGATGACGCCGAGCGAGACGCTGACCAGGGTGGGCGTGCCCCAGCCGATCTTGGCCATCGGGCCGATGAGGAAGGTGCCCTGCTCCTGCGGGAAGAAGCGGGCCAGGTCGCTGAGGATGCGCGGCGCGTTGGCCACGATGTCCTTGGGGAAGGCGACCGACTCGATGGCGCCGGTGCGCACCCCCTCGACCAGCGCCTTCAGGTCCATGCCGCGGTTCAGGCCGATCAGCCCGCCGACCTCCAGCAGCCGGAAGCCGTAGCCGAGCTGGATGCCGTCGCCGAAGTCGGCCGACAGCACCACCAGCAGCGAGAACCCGGCGTCCCCGGTGGTGATCAGGCCGATGCCCTTGAGCGCGAGGAGGCCCGCGAACTCCAGCTCGACCGCGCCCGCGTACTGGCCCTGGGCGGGGTCGAACGCCAGGAATCCGCCGCCGCTGACCACCCCGGTGTCCACCGAGAGGCCGACGCCGCCGGGGGGTTTGAACCGCACCGCCACGTCGACCGGGCCGAGGTTGCCGTCGTGGTCCGGCCTGCCGGTGAAGGTCGCGGTGAGGCCGATCCGGTCCACCACGGCGGTGACCGGGCCGAGCGCGATCGTGAAGGACGCGCCCAGGTCGACCGGCACGCCGGCGCCGGACGGGCGGGCGGCGATGGTGAGGCCCTGGATCTCCAGAGGGCCGATCCGTTCGCGGACCGGTAGCTGGATCTCCAGGTTCGAGGTGCCGCGGAAGTAGAAGCCGGACCGGTGCGAGACGCCCACGGCCAGGTCGGCGCCGAACCGCACCCCGTCGGCGGGCAGGATCGCCGCGATGAAGCCGTCGGCGTCGTCGGGCTTGAGCACGAACTCCAGCCCGTGGACGTCCAGCTCGGCGAACACGTCGACGTCGTCCCCGGCCAGCCGGACGCCGCCGGTGGCGCCGATCGCCTTGAACTGGAGCCGGGTGCCGTCCGGGCTGCCGAACACCAGCGTCGGCTGGTCGCCGTCGTCGACGGTCCGCTCGGCGACGACCTCGATGGTGCCGGTGTCGTGCACCGGCACGCCGGCGGACTCGAAGCCGAGGATCATGTCGATGCCGCGTCCCGGCCTGGCCACCAGGCCGACGCCGCCCTGGAGGTCCAGGTCGGAGCGCACGGTCAGGGTGAGGTCGGGCGTCAGCGCCATCGAGGCGCCCAGCTCGCCGGCGAACTCGGGCAGCAGCGCCAGCCCGGGCGGCGAGCCGTCCGGGCCCGCCGGGACCGGCAGCAGCCTGACCACCGCGGTCGTCCTGGCGTCGTCGCCGACGGCCCGGTCGAACGCGATGACGCTCGTCACGTCGGCCGGCGGGACGGTGGTGTCGGCGTCCGGGCCCTGGATCGCCGCCACGGCCGAGGTCGAGACCTGCCCGAGGCGGACGTCGAAGCCCAGCGTCATGAGCAGGTCGTCGAGCACCGCCGTCAGCGCGCCGGTGTCGAGGTCGGGGGTGCCCCAGCCGAAGGCGTTCCGCAGCACCACCGACGGGTCGGCCAGCGCCTGGGAGGCGCGCGCCGGTTCGAGGGCGAGGAGCGTGTACGCCGGACGGTTGCCCTGAGCCGGCGCGAAGGCGGCGGTGGAGACGCCGAGCGCGCGCAAGGCGAAGGCGATCCGGGGATGGAAGCGCCGCAGGTAGGTGATGACCAGGTGGTCCAGGAGCTGCGGCGGGAACTTCGCCGCGAACCCGTCGGCCGCCAGGGCCGGCGGGATCGCCGAGGCGGGAGCGTTCGCGATCGCGCGGACGGCCGTGACCAGGCCCTGGACCGCCGCCAGCACCCGGGCCGCGTCGTCGGCGGACGCACCGGCCGCCGGGGCGGCCCCCGGGTCGCCGACCGTGCCGCCCTCGTTGACGCCGCCGTCGCCGAGCACCCGGCGCAGCGCGTCGTGCAGCGTGTCGACGCTGGTGCCGAGGGCCGTCAGCGGCGCCGGGACGGTGTCGGTGGCCCAGCCCAGCTCGCGCAGGAGGCCGATGGCGGCGGCCGGGGTGGCCAGCGCGTCGCGCAGCGGCAGCAGCGCCTGCCCGACCTCGGCGAGGACCGTCTCGAACGTGCCGAATCGCGTCATGTCAGAGCTCCGGGTAGAACGAGTCGCTCAGCAGGGCGTGCTGGCCGGGGTCGACGAGGTTGACGATCAGCCATTTGCACAGGTAGCAGAAGGCGGCGTGCTCCATGACGTCGCCGACGGTCTTCGGAGTGCGCATCTTGCAGGCGCCCGAGGCCCGGTAGACGCCGCGCGAGAAGTGCCCGCCGCCCTCGAAGATCCCGACCAGCCGGAAGGAGTTCAGCAGGGGCCGCCGGAACGGCCCGGGCGCCGGGACGTCGTCCCCGGGGTTGGGCACCCGGATCTCGGTGTCGGCGTTCAGCGGCAGCCGGACGTGCGGGCCGTCCGGCGGCAGGGTGAGGTAGTGCTCCACGTCCCGCGGGACGATGGGGACCACGACTCCGGACGCGTCCTTCTTCGGGACGTAGACGGCCGACCCCGCGGGGAAGGGCACCGCGGCCGGCGGCGGCGACCCGAGAAGGCTGAGGACGAAGGTGCCGGTCGCCTGGTCGACCACGGAGGCGATCCGCAGGTTGGCCAGGACGTGGTCGTTCCCGTCGAGCAGCGGGAGCTGTCCCTTCCTCTTGGTGGGCTCGAACCTGCGCAGGACCACCTCGTCCTTGTCCTGGAACACCTTGACCCAGCGGTCGAAGCCCTTCGGGCCCACCGACACCTGGAGCCCGGCCGCCACGTTCGACGACGCCGCCTGGAGCCGTCCGGACACCGTCGCCCGCGGCAGCCCGAACCACTTGACCTTGTTGATGTCGAGATGCCGGTCGGGCGCCGGGGAGACGCGGAGGAAACCGATCGTGGAGAGGTTGTCGAAGCCGATGTCGACCGCCGCGGTGGCGATGAACGGGTCGGCGTCGCCGCCGTTCTCCTCGTACTCGTCGCCCAGGTTGAACGTGTGCCCGAACTCGTGCACCGTCCTGCTGACGAAGCGGTCGGACTTGAAGGCGGCGGTGAGGTCCTTGTCGGTGCGCCGGTACACGTTCGGGTTCGTGTGCGGCTTGCGCGGATAGTCGGAGGCGACCCGGAACTCGTCGGCCAGGGTCGAGGCCGTCAGGGTGGTGTTGTTGATGTTCTCGCCGCCCGCGACATCGTCGTAGCAGATGATCGCGACCAAGCCGCGGCTCCGCTTGAAGGCGGTGTCGTCGGGCACCCAGACCTTGCCGACGGCGGGGTGCGGCACGAGGGAGTACGCCAGGTTCCCCGCGTAGTTCAGGACGGCGTTGCCGGGGCAGGTGAGGTCGGAGGGGGCGAACAGCTCCGGCGGATGCCGGCGCGGGTCGAGCCGCAGCGACTGGCGGACATCGATCTTGTAGAAGTCGTAGACCCGGCCGATGAACGCGGTGAGCTGGTCCGACGGGGTGTCGGCGGCGGGCCGGGGGGCGCCCAGGGACGTCAGCGGGCGGACCCTGCTGCCGTCGGCGAGCCGGTCGCCGACGTACAGGCCGAACATCGTGTCGGCCGCCTGGAGGATGCCGGCCGCCTGGTGGGCCTTCCACACCTCGACCGAGTCGGCGTCCAGGGCGTTGACGTCGAAGCCGCCGGGCAGGCTTTGCCCGGCCCAGATGGCGGGCAGGTTCGGCCGGTTCTCGCCCCGTTTGGGCAGGCCGACCCGCTCGACCAGGGCGTTCAGGCCCATCGCGCCCGGGCCGTCGAGCGGGAACGGGAACGGGATCTGGAGCCCCTTCAGGTCCCGTTTCCCCTGCGCCGGGCCCGTGTTGTCGGTCACCCGGTTGCCGCAGGTGATCATCCGCTGCTGCGAGGGCGTGAACGCCTTGAAGACGTTGAACCGGCCGGACAGCATGTGGAAGGGCTCGTGCCGGGGCCGGTCGAACATCTGGGCCTTCGCGGCGGCCACCGCCCGGTCGAACAGCGGCTTGTCGGCGGCGGTGAAGCCCTCGGCCAGGAAGACGATGTTGAACATGTCCTCGAAGCCCGCCGCGTCCACCTTGCCGACCGGCTCCAGGTCGTTGCGGACCCTGGTGTAGTCGAAGACGCGCACCGGCAGGACCGGGGGCTGGGTCGGGTTCGGCACGCCGGCGACGGCGCCGGTGACCTGGACCGTCTCGCCCGCGACGGTCTCGGTCACCCCGCGCAGCCGCCCCCAGGGCATGACCACGACCTTCGGGCTGGGCGAGGTGAGCGTGACGTAGCTGTGCCCGGTGATGTCGCCGACCAGGTCGCACCCCGTCCCGGGGTCCTCGCTGAACTGGGCGTAGACCGACGGCTGCGCGTGCCCGAACTTCCCGTCCACCGCCGTCGTGATGGAGTCGATCCCGAACCACCAGTCGACGAGCGCGGAGTGCACCTGGAGCCGACCGACAAGCGAGCCGATCTTGCCGATGCTCGGGTGGACCTTGTCCTCCACCCGGACCTGGAACAGGTACACGCCCGGCTTGGCGGCCTGGACGGACCCGTTCACGACCGTCGGCAGGTCGTCGAACCGGTGCCCGGTCGGGTTGTGCGGCGCGATGAACTCGAACGTGCAGTTCTGGAGCTGTTCCACCAGCGTGAAGACGTTCGCGGTGACCTTCTCGAGCTGCCGCAGGACCACGTCCACTTGGAGCGGCACGTTGACCACCGCGTGCATGTCCAGGTGCGGGAACATCAGCAGGTCGACGTGCGGCGGGTCCACGGGATCCGGCGCATCGGCGGCGGCCCTCGGATCGCCGGACACGGGCTCTTCCATCGGCCGGGCTCCCAACTGCGAGGCGACTGACCACAAGCCTCGCCGCCCCCGTCGACAACCCGTCGACAACCCATCGACAGTCCGGGCGGAGCCCGTGTCCGCACCGCCGAAGTCCCACCTGCCGCTGCCCAGGGGCGATGCCTCCGCGGGAAACCCGGTCGAGGTGGTCGGAACGGACCCGACGACCGCAGTGCCGAGCTGAGACGGCAGCACCACGGTGGCCGACCTGGCGCCCCACAGGATGCGCCGGGTCCGGTACGGCTTCAGCGCACTCGGGCTGGACGGCGGGCTGATCGCGGGGCAGAAGGACTCCTGGCGATGCGTCTTCGACGAAGCCCGAACCGTCCTGTGCCACCAGACCGACAGCGGGCTCGTCGCATTGGACGCCGGAACGCTCGGCACCTTGTGACGGCTGCCGTCCGAGGGGCGCCTCTCACCGGAGCTCACCGCGTTCTGGCACGGCGCGGTCTACCGCTGACAGGCGTAGCGCTCAGTAGTCACCCCCCTCGTACTGCCCGCCGCCATGGCCAGCCCTGGACCAACCGCTCGCGCCTCTGCGCTAGGCGTCAATGCCCGCCAAAGATCATCAACCACAGCCACGAGCAGCGGGTTCCGTAGATACCCGGGTGACGCGCAGAGTCGTCTTTCCGGCGAGTGGACGATTCCCGATGTCCCGGTCGCTTGCCCCTCCCCATCCCGTGCGGAACTCTGGGCCGAGATGGCCGAGGAAGCAACAGTACGGCGACGGAACCTTCCCAGCTGACGAGCGTGGGAGAAAAGGAGGACGCAGGCCGATTGCGGGGCGCAGGTCCTCAAGGAGCAGCCAAGTCGACGGGAGCATCGGTGTGAGCGAATGGTTCGGTCTTCACTACCGGCATGTGCACGTCTGGGATGAACGCTGGTTGAAGCTGACCGCCCTGTACTGGGAGCGAGTTTACCGCTTCGACTCCGCACAGAATCCATCTGACGACCCTCCAGGCATCAGCCGTACCGAAGCCGTCCTGTCCGCGGACGGATTCCTCAAGGCCACAACCCCGCGCAAAGACGATTTCGAATGGGCGGCCGACCAATTCCTCTCGGCGGTCGAAGATGTAGACCTTTCGGCGTACCGGCTCTCCTCCCACCAGGTCCCCGAACAACCGGCATGGACTCGCGACCGCGACCTGGCCGACGAACTGCCCGACTGGTACGGCTTCAACCCCGCGCCACAGGACCTTTTCACGCCTCTCGCTGCAGAGGAGCGCGCCGCCGGGCAACGACGCCAAGCCGTCCAAGTAGCGGATCCCCGCAGCCTGTCTCGATGGAAGATGACGCTGTATTTCATCCGTCGTCTAGAGCAGATGGGACTTGCTGAACCGGCTTCCCACGGCCGGTTGCTGATGCACTCAACCCTTGTGCACGCCTATCTGCTGCTGCTCGGGACTCATACGGCGCCTCGCCACGGCGCCGTACCGCTGGCCCGTGCCACCTTCGATCACGCCGTCACGGGGCTGGCGGCACGACGCCTGGTCGCCGGAGTCCTGGGCGATCCCATGCCGCAAGCACGGGCCGATGAGCGTACCGCCCTCCTGATCAATCTGGCGGTGAGCGCGGTCCTGCCGCGCAACATCGACCACATCAGCGCAGAACAGATCATCGACTTCCGCGACCGGTACGCCGGCGAGCGCGCTCGATTCCGCGATGCTGCTGAGGCGATGGTCGACGAGGCGGCCCACCTGGAGGACATCACCGATCCCGATGTGCTGCTCGATCATCTGCAAGCGCGCTACGACACCCGAATCCGGCCCGCACTCGAGGACCTGGAGCGGGCTATGCGCGGGCAGCGGTTCCAGACGGCCTGGGGTGCGATCAACCTTCAAGCCGCCGCACCACCGGCGGTGTCGACCGCGCTGCTGCTGGCCACCCATCCCTCCCCGGCACAGACCGCCACCGTCGGTCTAGGCAGTTTCGCCGTCGGCGTGTGGGCCGCAGCAGTGCAACAGCGACACCAGCGCGAACAGGCACTCACAAGCGCTCCGATGGCGTATCTGCACCGGCTCCACACCGGACTCACCCCGCAGGGGCTCCTGCAACGGGCGCACCATGCGGCGCGGCACCTGGCACCCCGCCGCCTTCCCCCACATGGCCACGCCCGGCCGCATCAGCCGCCCGACCAATAACCTTGTCTTTCCAACCTCTGGCCGGAGGTGCACTTGTTCGAGGATGTGCATGGCCCCTCATAACGAGAGCGTGTTCCCCCCGAGCAGCCCGTGGGCGGCCATGGTCCGCGCCGGTGCCGATGATGCCGACACGTGGCGGGGCACGGCGATACTGATCAGTGAGACGCATCTGCTGACGTGCGATCATGTGGCCACCGGCGACGACCTCTGGGTCGAGTTCCCCCTGGCCGAGCACAATGACGAACGCCGTATCAAGGTGGCCCACGTCGAGCGTGCCCCCCGGCACGACCTCGCGCTGCTCACACTGGGGGAACCAGCGAGAGTTCCCGCCGCTCCCTTGCGGCACACCGCACCGGACGGTCTCCTGGACCGCGCCTGGTCGGCCTTCGGGTTCCCTCTAGGGGAACCGCATGGCAACGACGCCCACGGCACCGTCGGAGGCAGCGTGCTCGGGCGCGGATTCGTCCGGCTCGACGCCCATCCCGGCTCTCGCAACGTGCTGAGGAAAGGGTTCAGCGGAAGCGGCGTCTGGTCTCCCGACTACCAGGCCGTCGTGGCGGTCGTGGTCCTCGAACACCAGGGGGACGGCAAGGCGATCACCATTCACCGGGCGGTCTCCTGCTTCCCGGACGCGGGCATCGACAGGATCAGCTCGTGGAGTCCGGCGGACGCCGACGGATCGGCGCGGTCCGCCTGGAGCCTGTCGCCGGACCCGAACCAGGCGCTGCGCTGGGACCCGAAGGCCAGGGGAGTGCTGATCGGCAGTGAGCCCGGCCACCGGTTCCACGGCCGCCGCGCGGCGCTGACGCGGATCGTGGACTGGATGAACCGCGCGTCTCCCGACTATCGCGTGCTCGTGGTCACGGGCGCGCCCGGGGCGGGGAAATCGGCCGTCCTGGGCCGGATCGTGACGACCGCGGACCCCTCGCTCCACCGGCGGCTGCCGCCGGACGACACCGCCGTCAGGGCCCGTCCCGGCTCGGTGCACTGCGCCGTCCACGCCAAGGGCAAGACCGCGCTCGAGGTGGCCGCCGAGATCGCCCGCGCGGCCTCGCTCCCGCTCCCCGCGCGGATCGGCGACCTGCCACCGGCTTTGCGGGACGCACTCGGCACACGGTCCGGTCCCTTCTGCGTCGTCATCGACGCCCTCGACGAGGCGAGCACGCCGGTCCAGGCTCGAGCGATCGCCACGGAGCTCGTGCTGCCGCTCGCGCAGACCTGCGCGGACGTGGGCGTCCGGATGATCGTCGGCACCCGGAAGCACGACGATGCCGGCGACCTGCTCCCTCTGTTCGGTCTCGCCGGGCTGGAGGTCGATCTCGACGACCCCCGCTTCTTCGCCGCCGACGACCTGATCGCCTACGCGTTGGCGACGCTGGAGCTGCGCGGCATGGAGCGTCCCGGAAACCCGTACGCCGACCGGCCGGTCGCCGCCGCGCTGGCGGCGCGGATCGCCGCATTGGCGGGCCGCAATTTCCTGGTCGCCGGACTCGTCGCCCGCAGTCACGGACTGTACGACCATGTACCGGCCGACCCGGAGACACTGACGTTCTCGAACAGGGTGAACAACGCCCTGCACGAATTCCTGCGCCGAGTCCCGCCCGTCGAGGGCGTCCCGGCCGCCGACATCCTCACCGCACTGGCCTTCGCCCAGGCGCCGGGCCTCCCGGTACCGCTGTGGTGCGCGGCGGTACGCGTTCTCACCGGGACGACGCTCAGCGAGCGGCAGTTGGAGCGGTTCGCGCGCTCATCTGCGGCCAACTTCCTCGTCCGGTCCGCCGATGACACATTTCAGCTCTTCCACCAGTCGCTCAACGACACCCTTCTGGAGGACCGCGCCCGGATCACCGGCCGCGCGAACGACCACCGAGCCATGGCCGCAGCCTTCCAGGACCATGGTGCGAGCGTCGGCTGGGACAACGCCCCCGAGTACCTGCTGCGCTCACTGTCGGTGCACGCAGCCGCCGGAGGTGTCCTGGACGCGCTCCTCGACGACGTCGGCTATCTGCTCCACGCGGACCTGGAGCGTCTACTCGCGGTCGGGAATGCGGCGCGGAACCGGCGCGACCGGATCCAGTTGCTGCGCCTCACACCGCACGCCCTCGGAGCGGGCCCTGCCGAGCGCCTCTCCGCGTTCGGGCTGACCGAGTGCATGGAGCGGAGCCTCGGACGCGACTTCTCCATGGCCGCACGATCTCGGCGAGCGCCGTACCGCGCGGCATGGGCCGTCTCCCGCGTCAGGACGGAACTCGCCGCCTACACCGAGCACACGAACCCGGTCCATGCCATGTGCACGCTCCGCGAGCCCGGTGATCGCACGCTTCTGGTCTCCGCCAGCGGGAGCATCCATGGCCGGGACGCCGCACTGCGGATCTGGGACCCCGCGACCTCAACGGCTCAGCACACCATCACCTTCACCACAGAGCACATCTCCGCGATCTGTGAGCTGCCCGGACCCGAGGGGCGATCCCTTCTGGCCATCTCCACCGCGGCCGGCTGGGCCGCCGAATCGGGCACGCTGCGGATCTGGGATCCGGACACCGCCACCACGGCTCGCACCATCGCCCTCGACCAGGGCTTCGCCGAGATGTGCGGAGTCTCCAGGCCAGGGGAACGACCGGCCCTGGCGACGATCGCGAAGGGGCGTGTCTCCATCTGGTGCCCCGAGACCGGCACGACCGTCCGCTCGCTGGACCACGCCGGGTGGGCGACGGCTCTGTGCGCCTGGACGCTGCCCGATGGACGCGTCCGCCTGGCCACCGCGGAGCATCCGTCCGGCCCCATCCGGAACAGCACGGTGCGGATCTGGGATCCGGAGACGGGCACCGAAGTCCAGACCCTGCGGGATCCGCAGGGGGCCGCCTCGGTGTGCGGCTGGACGCAGCCGGATGGCCGCACCTTGCTCGCCACCGCCAACGCACGGGAGGAGGTGCGGATCTGGGACCTCGCCACCGCCGAGATCGTTCGCGTCATCACCACCCCGAGCTGGCCGAAAACGATCACTGCGTACACCGGTCCCGAAGGCGACACCCTGCTGGCCGTCGGCGGCAACGACCGGACGGTGCGAATCTGGAGCCCCGAGGCGACCGCTCGTGCCGACGCCGACCCTGGGAGGGTCGCGGCCGTCTGCGCTCTGGACGAGCCGGGCACGCCGCCCCTCCTCGTCACGGCGGACCATTACGGCGCCGTGCGCATGTGGGATCTCGGCACCGGATCCCCTATGCGCACGCTGGCCGATACCGGCGAATGGACCAGCACGCCCGTCGCATGCGCGCTCCCCCGAGCGGGGGCCGGCACGCTGCTGGCCACGGCGGACAACGGCCACTCAGTGACCGTATGGGACCCCGCTGCGGCGACCCCGATCCGTGAGCTCGGCCACCCCGCTCGCGTACGCCGTGCCTGGGCCGCGCCGTGGCCCGGCGGCCGGACAATGCTGATCACGGACGCCGAGGACCGCGTGGTGCGGATCTGGGACCCGGATACGGGCACGGTGCTCCATTCACTGGCGAGTGAACCGCACTACGTGCTCGCGGCCTGCGCGGTGCCCGCACCCGGTCGTCCCTTGATCGCCGTCTCGTGTACCGACGGTTCGGTCATGCTGTGGGACACCGCGGAACGAACGGTCACCAGGGCGTTCACCGATCGCGCGTACGTGTTCACGATGTGCCCGGTGCCGTTGCGCGACGGGCGCGTCCTGCTGGCCACGACCGGCAACGACCACGTCCTGCGTGTCAGGGACCCGCGCCGGCCGGACGAACCGATCGTCACCATGAAACACACCGACCTGTTGAACGCGCTCTGCACCGTCCCGGGTCCGGACGGCGACCCTTTCCTCGTCACCGGCGGGCAGAACAACACGGTCCAGATCTGGGATCTCAGCGGTCGCAAGCTGATGGCCATTCCCGTGCTGCGCGAAGTGCTCGCGATGGCCGCGATTCCCTCGGGTCTGGCCATCGGCCTGGACCACGGCGTCCTGGCGGTCGATCTGTCCATGGACGCATGACAGACCACAAGGTGCGCTCTCCGGCAGTGGTACTGCTCAGGACGCGCCAGTGTCCTGAGCCTCGCCCTCCGGAGGCTCTTCGGCGGGAGCCTCCTCGACCGGCGCCACCGGCGCGGGCGCCCCGGGACGCCAGACGAGCTTGATCTCGAAGTTGGCGTCCGTGGCCGCCTGGGCGACCATCCAGTTCGTCTTGCCGGTGACCTTGACGCCGAACTTCACCTCGACCTCGTCCGGCGCGGCCTCCTTCAGTTGCTCCAGAACGACGCGAGCCGCCCCCACCACGGGCTCGACCGCGTCCCGTACATGCCCCGCGACCTCACTGACTCCCGCCGGCCGGAACCCGGCCTGTGGGACGGTCTCGAACTCCACCTGCGTCCCGTCGTCCAGCTGGTACCGCACCACCTCGGCCATCCGCCCCTCCTAGCGTCTCGGCGCACGTCACGTCCCACAGACGCTGCCACGTCCACGACGGTTCAGCCCATTTGCATCGTGCGCGGGGCGTCGCGGTTCCAGCGGATCTCGATGTCGAGAAGCAGCCGTGTCCCTTGGGGCCTCTTCCCTCCTCAAGAGACACCGCCGCCCCAGAGGCGCGATGGGCTCAGCGGCGCACGCGGTAACGGATATGGGTGGCCTCCGGAGTGTCGATCACCTGAACGATCTCCAGTTCGATCTCCGACGGCAGGACGTCGAACAGCCGGCGGCCGGCGCCCAGCAGCACCGGGATGTGATGGATCTGCACCTCATCCAGCACTCCGGCCTCAAGTGCCTGCCGCACCGTGGACGCGCCGCCACGCACCTGGACGTCCCGGTCCCCTGCCGCGGCCTTCGCCTGTGCCATCGCGCTTTCAATTCCGTCGCTCACATAGGTCACCAGCGGATAGCCCCAACGAGCGGCCGGGCTGGGCGGCCGGTGACTGGGGACGAAGATCGGGGCGCCGTCGTGATCGCCGCCCCAGTGGTCCATGAGTTCGGCGGTCCGCCGTCCTGCCAGGATCGCACCGGCCGCCTTCCATTCGCCCTGGAACTGCTGGACCGGCCCGGTCTCCGAGTCCGCCCACTTGTGCAGCCGCTCGCCGTCCTCGCCACCGAGATAGTCGTTGGGATCGGCGATGTACCCGTCGAGGGACATCGACATGTCGAGCACTGATCTGGACATAGCCCGCTCCCTGTCTGCGACGGCGCGGCCCCTCAGCCGCACCCTGCTCCCCAGCTCGAAGACTAACTGCGTCCTTTGGACACTGTGTACTGTAGAGACAGTTATGGCGGATGACAAGCGGGAGGCTGCGATGCCAGTGAACGAGGATCCCAAGGCACTGGCCGAACTGTTGTGGGGCCTGCGCAAGCCGCGCACCAGAGGCCCCAGGCCCGCCTTCGACCTCGCCCAACTAGCCGACACCGCCGTCAAGGTCGCCGATGCCGAGGGGCTGGAGGCGGTCTCCATGCATCGGGTCGCCGCCGAGCTCGGCCTCACCAAAATGGCCCTGTACCGCTATGTCAACGGCAAGACCGAACTGGTGGCCATCATGATCGAGGCGGCGGTCGGCACACCCCCCGACCTGAGCGGGGCGACCGGCTGGCGGGCCAAGCTGGAAGAGTACGCTCGCCGGCTGTCCGCCACCTGGCGACGCCATCCCTGGCTGCCGTCGATCACCGTGGGCGACCGCGTCATGGGCCCACGTGAGACCGGATGGTCCGAACGAGCCCTCAGCGCTCTGGCCGACACCCCCCTGACCGAACGCGAACGGCTGGACGCGGTCATGCTGGTGTCCCACCACATCCGCGCCTCCCACCCGGCCGCCACCATTCAAGGCACGCAGACCTGGACGAACGGCAGCGCCGCCCCCATCATGCGCGACCTGCTGCTCCTCAACGCCGACCTTTTCCCGCTACTGGCCACCACCGTGGCCACCCCCTCGGCCACCACCACCCGGGAGTTCGGCCTACACGCCCTCCTCGAAGGTCTCGAACACACCATCACCCAACGCACCCGCGACAACGGCGACGAATGAGTGCAAGTGTGCGGCTCCAGACCACGGCCGCCCACCATCACCCCCTAGGCAGGGGCCTTTCGGGCTCCCCGAGGGACAGGCGGGAGCAGGAGCGTCCTACCGGCCCCCAAGGCCCGCGAGCGGCGGCGTCGACGCGTGAACGGCTCAACGTCTACGGCTCGGGGAGCTCGTTGGGGCATTCCGTGGGCGCCGACCGTGGGCTCACAGATGTGAGGTGCGCGACGCCTCCGCGAACCGGTCGGCCAACTCACTGAGCATCGTGCGAGCCGCTTCGTACTCCGTGGGGACGCGGAGCAGCGTGCGAAAGTCGGTGACGCCGCTCGCGGCGAGCCGGGGCACTTCTGCGAACATGGTCGCGTAATCAACGCCCCCTTCCAGCAGGAAGGCATTGACCAGCGGATATGCGACCTGGAGGTCGCTCAGGTCACCGCCCTCGGCCCTGACGAGTTCGCGCATGTCCGCGACGGCGTCGGCGAACGCGGCAGGCGTGGTGCCCCAGGGAACCCAGCCGGTGCCGTAGCGCGTGAGTCGGCGGGCCACGGCACGCTTCGAGCGTCTGGTCGAGGAGCCGTCCGCACCGGGCGAAGTCGACGCCGGCGGCACGGTACTCGGCTTGCTGCCACCCGACGCCGACCCCCAGCTCGAAGCGTCCGGCGGACAGGACGTCGATGGTCGCGGCGGTCTTGGCCAGCACGACGGCCGGGCGCAGTGGCGCTACGAGGACATTGGTGGCCAGCCTGACCCGGCTGGTGACGGCGGCCATGGCCGTGAGGACGGTGAGGGCCTCCAGCCAGTCGCCGTCCGGGCCGGTGGGCTGGCGGCCGCCGGCCACCCCGCCCCGGCTCGGATCGGCATAGGACCCCAGGTCACGACCGAACGCCACGTGGTCGCTCACGAAGACCCGGTCGATCCCGGCCGCGTCAGCGGCCCGGGCCTGGTCGAGCAGGTGTCGCCAGTCGCCCGGCGGGGCCGGAGCGAAGTTGCGCAGCCCGACCGTGAGCTCGACCTTGCCGGATTCCACAGGTTGCCTGCCTCGTCGTCGGCCGAACAGGTCGCCTGCCGCGGACGGTCATCGACCCCGTCGGCTACCGGAAGCGGGGCGTCCACCGAGCTGAGGCGAGCGCGGAGGGCTCATCGAATTCCTGACCGCGCGGGCTACCGCTTCACCCTGGCGGCGAGCCGGTCCAAGGCGGCTCGCGTGTCCGGGTGGTCGAAGAGCATCGACTGGGCGGAGTGCTCCGCGCGCAACTGATCGACGAGGTCGCCGCGCATGGACCTGCGCAGCAGCCGCTTGCTCGACTGGACGCCGAGGGGCGGCATCGAGGAGATCCGCTGCGCGAGTTCCATCACCCGGTCGAGGAGCCGGTCGTCGGGAACCGCCTCGGCGACGAGGCCGAGGTCCTTCGCCTCGTCGGCCCCGACCAGCCGGCCGGTGAAGAGCAGGTCCGCCGCCGCCACCGCGCCGACGACGCGGGGCAGCAGGTGGCTGATGCCGAGTTCGGCGGTGAGCCCGAGCGGCGCGAACCCGGCGCCCAGCCGGGCGGACTCCCCCGCGACCAGGATGTCGTGCAGGAGCGCGATGCCGAACCCGCCGCCCACGGCGGACCCGTTGATCGCGGCGATCGTCGGCTTCTCCAACTCCCACATCCGCAGCGTCCAACGCCCGGCGTTGCCGAGATCGTCCAGGCTCCTGCCGTGCGGAGACAGCGGCGGGAGCCCCTTCTCGCCACCGACGGCGTCGCCGGCGAGCAGTTCACGCGCCGGCGGTAGCGTCCCGGTGCCCAGGTCGGCGGCGTCCGCGCCGACCGAGAACGTGGGGCCGGTGCCCGTGGTGACGACGACGTGGACGGTGTCGTCGGCCGCCGCCTGGTCGAACGCCGCCAAGAGGTCGCGCAGCATGGTCCCGCCGATGGCGTTGTGCCGATGCGGCCGGTTGAGGCGCACAAGGAGCACCCCTCCATGGCGCTCGGTGAGGACGTCCGACTCGGTGCCCTCTCTCATGCGCTGTCCTCCTCGGCCGCGGCGAGGCCTCGTCGTTCGAGATCCCACATCGTTTCGGTGACTCCCTCATCGCACAGGACGTGCTTCATCACACGGCTCAGCGCGTTGACGGGAAGCTCATCACGGAGGTCCACATAGCGGGGGATCGCGAAGTAGGCGACCTTGTCCTTCAGGAACTCGCAGAACTCCCCGGGTTCCAGGGTCGCCCCGGCCGCGAGCACGATGCTCGCCTTGATGTCGTCGTCGCCGAACGGCCCAGGGACCGAGGACACGGCGACGTCTTCGACCGCCGGGTGCGTCCGGATGAGGTTCTCCAGAGCCAGGGCGGAGACGTTCTCACCGCGCCGCCGCAGCATGTCCTTCTTGCGGTCGACGAACGTGACGAAGCCATCGGCGTCCAACCGCCCGAAGTCACCGGTGTGGTGCCACAGGCTGCTCCAGGTGGCCAGCGTGATGTCCGGCTTCCCCCAGTACCCGCTGTACATCGCGTTCGGAACTCTGGGCCGGACGACGATCTCGCCCGCCTCCCCCAGGGGCAATTGGTTGTCCGCGCCGTCCACGATCGCGACCTCGAGCAGAGGCGAGACCAGACCCGACGTCCCGCGTGCGCGCATCCCGTCGGGCGCGCTGACGGTGATGGGCACGCACTCGGTCTGCCCGTAGCCCTCGGAGATGACCGGGGTGGCGAAGCGCTCCTCGAATCGCCGCTGCTCCTCCTCCCCCATCGGCACCCAGACGGCCAGCCGGAAGGGATGAGCACCGTCCGCCTCGTTCGGCGGCTGCGCCAGCAGCAGGTTTCCCATCACCCCCACGCCCACGAGCGTGGTCGCACCGTCTGCGGCGGCGTCGGCGATGAAGGTCGAGGCGTGGAACTCCGGCGCGATGCTGATCGACGCGCCGTTCACCAAGGCCGTCATGAAGGCGACCATCTGCCCGCTGGTGTGGAACATCGGGAAGCCCGTGTACATACGGTCCCCGGGGACGCACCATCGGCGAGCGCCGTAGGCGCGGCCGACCGACACGTAGTAGCCGCTGGACAGCATGCAGCCCTTGGCCGCCGCAGTGGTCCCCGACGTGTACATGATCGACATCAGGTCGCCCGGCTCGGAGGCGGGCTCGAAAGAGCGCCGCTCGCCCAGCAGGTCCGCGTAAGCGATCGTGTTGGCGGGAGCCGGCCCCTCCACCACGACGGTGTGCGTAATCGCGGTGTTCGGCAGGAGACCTCTGGCCGTCGCGTACCCCGGGCCGTCGGTGACGAGCACGCACGCCCCGCAGTCGCCGAGCTGGTATTCGAGGAACGCGCCCTTGAGCCAGTAGTTCAGCGGGGCCTGCACCGCGCCCAGCTTCGCGACCGCGAGCAGGATCTCGACCGTCTCGATCCGGTTCGGCAGCAGCGTGGCGATGATCGCGCCCCGGCCCACGCCCAGGGACGCCAGTCCGGCCGCGAGGCGGTCGGCACGCGCGTCGAGCTGGGCGAACGTGAGCCAATCGGAGCCGCACTTGACGAACTCGGCGTCAGGTTCGCGGGCGAGGCGCTCGCGGAAGACCTCGTAGACCGTCGCTCCCGTCGCGACGGCACCTGCTGGAGGCGCCATCCTCACTCCTCGCTCCTCGTTCGGGTCATCACATCGGTCGCGGCAGGCTCGGGGTGGCGTTCAGGCGATGTCCCCGGCCGTTCTCAACCGGGCGATCTCGGCGACGTCGAGGCCGAACTCGCCAAGGACCTCGTCGGTGTGCTCCCCGCACCTCGGAGGTGGGCCGCCGATCGCCGCAGGCGTCCGCCCGAAGCGCGGGGCCGGGCTCGGCTGGGTGACTCCGAAACTCTCGACGAAGGTTCCGCGTTCCGCGTTGTGCGGATGCTCGGGCGCCTCCCAGGGCGACAGGACGGGGGCGAAACAGCCCTCCGCGTCGGCGAGAAGGGCGGTCCACTCGTCGCGGGTGCGGGTGCGGAACACGGCGGCGAGCTCCTCCCGAAGAATCGGCCAGGATGCCTCGTCCCCCTGAATCCCCAGGTCGATCTCCAGACCGAGGCGCGTGACCAGGTTGCGGAAGAACTTCGACTCGATCGATCCGATCGAGACCCATTTGCCGTCCGCGGTCTCATACGTCTCGTAGAACGGCGCCCCGGTGTCGAGCAGGTTCCGGCCGCGCTCGGCACTCCACTGGCCCGCGGCGCGCATGCCGTACATGAAGCTGTTCAACAGCGCCGCCCCGTCGACCATCGCCGCGTCGATCACCTGCCCGCGTCCTGAGGACGCGCGCTCGGCGAGCGCCGCGCAGATGCCGACCGCCAGAAGCATGCCTCCCCCGCCGAAGTCGCCGACGTAGTTCAGCGGCGGGACCGGCGCGTCGCCGTCACGGCCGATCGGCCACAGCACCCCGGCCAGGGAGATGTAGTTGATGTCGTGGCCGGCATGCGACGCCCATGGGCCGTCCTGACCCCAGCCGGTCACCCGGCCGTAGATGAGTCGCGGGTTCCGCGCCAGGCAGGCGTCCGGTCCCAGGCCGAGGCGTTCCATGACACCGGGCCGGTAGCCCTCGATGAGCACATCGGCATGCTCGACCATGCGCAGGACCAGGTCCGCGCCGGCCGGCCGCTTCAGGTCCACCGCCACCGAGCGGCGGCCGCGGGAGAGGACGTCGGCGGACGCGTCGACGCCGTTCCCCGCGTCGGCCGTGCCGACGCGGTCGACGCGGATCACCTCGGCCCCGAAGTCGCTCAGCATCATCGCGCAGAACGGGCCCGGGCCCATCGCCTGGATCTCGAGCACCCGGACGCCCGCCAGCGGCCCCGTGGCCTGCTCCGTCATCGACGCACTCCATCCAGATAAACCAACCATCAGGTTGATTAGACCAAAGGGATCGGGCTGGTGACAATACCCTGACCCCAGTCCTCCTGCGGCTTATATCAACTATAGAGTTGGCTTGCTAGGGTTGGTTCCGTCCGCTGGGGCGGCATCGAACAGGAGCATGGATGGCCGAGAGCCGAAGACCGCGACCGCACGTCGCGATTCCCTTGAACGGGTACTGGGCGGAATGGAGCGCACGCGCAGCGCGGCACGCCGCCCCGGGGTGGGCCGCCCTGGTGCGAGAGATGGCCGATCTCCAGGACGCGTTCGCCGCCTCCTCACCGCCCCAGATGGCTGTGGCGGAGGTGCGCACGCTGCTGGAGCGGGCGCGTGCGGTACTGGCCCAGCACGAGGTCGGCGACGACGACCAGCTGTTCGGGCGGTCGCTGCCGGAACCCGACCGGGGGCAGACCTTCAGTCCTCCGATACGCCTCACCAGCATCACCGAGCGCAGGCTGACCGGGGAGACCGTATTCGGCCGCTTTCATTCCGGCAGCAACTCCGCCGCGCACGGCGGAGGCATCGCACTGCTGTTCGACGACCTGTTCGGCCGTCTCGTCAGCATCGGGGACACGCCTCCGGCCCGGACGGCGAACCTGTCGGTGGACTACCGCAGCGCGACGCCGCTCGACGAGCCGCTCACCGTCGAGGCGCGCGTTGCGGAGGTCCATGGGCGCAAGCTGTACCTGGCGGGGACGCTGCGGCAGGGCGACCTGCTGTGCGCCGAGGCGACCGCCCTGTTCCTCACCCTCCGCCTCCAGCAGATCTGACGGCCGGCGTCTGCAAGGCACGGGCGTAGATTCACGGACAGCGGCCCTCGGACGTCGCCGGAGGAGCCTTCTGCTCCGCGTCGTCGAACCATGTGATCTCGCGTTTCCCGGTCCGCGCTTCTCCCGCGGTCGCCGGATCGGCCTCCCCGTACGCGCCCGTCAGACCGGGCACCTTCCGCACAGGTAACCAACCATTCGATCGGGATTCCGTTTCAGTACCCCGATGACAGGCCTCAAGGCCGACCCGCCTCCGCGATCGAAGGACCGGCATTACCCGCCGCCCTACGGCCGGCGGGCGCTCAGCCGACCGCGATCAGTTCCGCCGGCCGCCGGTGCCGGCATCCGAGCGGCGCGCCGATCGCTGCGGCGAGGGCGCGACGGTCTCGGCGGGCGGCACGGCGATGATGCCGTTCATGATGAAATCGGTCAGCTCCTGAACCAGTGTGACCTGGGCTTTTCCGGACGCGACCCGGAACCAGACCGGAACGTAGGCCAGAATGCCGACGATGGACGACATGATCATGGCGACGTCGACGGGGCGGAACTCTCCGGACCGCACGCCGGCGGTCAGCAACTGCTTGGTGAAGTGCTCGTAGCGGCGGACGCGGCGCCGCAGGTCCGCGGCCTGCTCGGGCGGAAGGTGCTTCTCCACCCAGGGCAGTTCCTGGAAGAACACCACGACCTCGTCATGCTTGCCGGACACGTGGTCGACCTGGAGTCGCACCAGTTCACGCGTCCTCTCGGTGATCGTGCCCTCGGCCGGCACCCGTTCGAGGAACTCGAGCGTCGCGTCGACCTGCTTGGACAGCAACTCATAGAGGATCGCGCTTTTGCCCGGGTAATAGTGGTAGAGCGTCCCCTTGTTGAGCCCCACCTCGTCGGCGATCAGGTCCATCGTGGCCGAGGCGTAGCCGTACTCGCGGAAGAGCCGCGCCGCGGTGGCGCACACTTCGGATCGGCGGGACGGTCGTGGCAAGGGAGTCCTCCTGGCGAGCCGCGGCCACTGCGCACCGAGGCCCTCACTGGCTGCTGGTCGCGTCGGCGGGAAGGCACCTCCTTGCCAACCGACTGGTCGATATCTTACACGGCAGGGAGGCGGCTTCAGGCGGCTATGACGATGTTGCCCCACGGGTCCACGGTGGCCAGCTGGCCGGGCCGCAGGGCGAGGGTCGTGTCGACGAACTCCACGATCGCCGGACCGCTCACGCGGGCCCCCGGGCGCAGCAGCCCGCCATCGTGGACGGGGGTCGGCCGCGGAGCGGTGCCGAGTTCGTACCACACCACGTCCCGCGTGCCCGCGGGCTCGGCATCGTAGGGCTCGCCTCCCTCCACTGCCGCGAGCCGGTCCGCGCTCACCCGGGCGCGAGCGCTCACCCGGATCGCCGTGATCATGAAGCCCGCCTGCGGGTACCCGCTCCCCGGCCCGTAGAGCAGTTCGTACTCGCGCTCGAACGCCGCGACCAGCTCGTGGATCTCCCCTTCGCCGTAGACGCCCGGCGGAGCGGGAATCCGCAGCTCGTTGACCTGCAGCCGATAGCGCATCTCCACGAAGCGTTCCAGCACGACCTCGTCGTGGGGCAGCGACTCCGGGAGCGCCGAGCGGACCTTGTCCTCCAGGTGCTTCCACGCCGTGTTGAGCACCTCGGGGTCGAACGGCGACGGGGTCAGCAGCGGCACGTCCTGCACGATCATGGCGTCGGCGGACGCCACGCCGAAGGCGGACCAGCCGGCGGCCAGGTCGCCGAGAGGCATGACCACGGTCCTGATGCCGAGCTTGCGCGCCACCATCGGGCAGTGGACTCCCCCGGCGCCGCCGTAGGCGTACATGACGCAGGCGCGCGGGTCGTAGCCCTGGTGGATGCTGGACAGGCGGATGGCGTCCGCCATCTGGTCGTCGACGATGCGCGCGGCGGCGGCGGCCGTCTCGAGCGCGGTGAAGCCCAGCGGGCGGCCGGCGCGTTCCAGCGCCTCCAGCGCCGCGCCCGCGTCCAGTTCCAGCGCGCCGCCGAGGAAGAAGTCGGGGTTCAGGTGGCCGAGCACCAGGTCGGCGTCGGTCACGGTCGCCTGGGTCCCGCCACGCCCGTAGGCGGCGGGGCCGGGGACCGCACCGGCGCTGCGCGGGCCGACGCGCAGGCTGCGCGTGTCCTGGTCGTAGGCGACGATGGAACCGCCGCCCGCGCCCACCGACCGTACGTCGAGCGTGGGGACGAAATACTCGTACTGTCCGTACCGCGTGGTGGACCTCGTCACGGGCTCGCCGCGCCGGATCACCCCGACGTCGAACGTCGTGCCCCCCACGTCACCGGTCAGCACGTTGACGGCGGCACCTTCGCCGGGGGCCACGGCGCGAGCGAGCCGGCCCGCGCCGATCAGCCCCGCCACGGGGCCCGATCCGATGGTCAGCAGGGGCATGCGGCGGGCGTGGGCGATGTCGATCAGGCCGCCCGTGCACGTCATGATCGACAGTGCGCCGGTGAAGTCGAGCGCGCGCAGCTCTCCCTCGAGGCGGGCGAGGTAGCCGCTGGTGACCGGGCCGATCAGGGCGTTGATCAGCGTCGCGACCGTGCGCTGGTACTCGCCGACCCGGGCCACCACCTCGGACCCGACCGAGACGAAGGCCGCGGGCGCCTCCTCGGCGACGATCCGCGCCAGGGCGCGTTCGTGGACGTTGTTGGCCGTCGACCAGAGCAGGGCGATGGCGAAGGCCTCGACGCCGTCGGCGGCCAGCCGGCGAACGGTCTCGCGCGCGCGGTCCTCGTCCAGCTCCACGACGACCTTGCCGTCGGAGGCGATCCGCTCGTCGATCTCGACGACGAGCGACTTCGGTACGAGCGGCTCCGGCTTCATGTGCGCGGCGAGGTGCGCGATGTCGCGGGGGTCCGATCCGACGAGCCGGTGGCCGGCCTGCATCGTGTAGATGCTGTCCCGGTGTCCCGCGGTGGTCAGCAGAGCCACCTTGGCGGTCCGCTTCTCCACGAGCGCGTTCGTCCCGACGGTGCAGCCGTGCAGGATGTCCTGCGCTCGGGACAGCAGTTCCGCGTGTGTGACGCCGAGGCGTGCCGCGGCCGCGCCGATCGACGCGATGAAGCCGTGGTGGAAGTCCGGCGGGGTGGAGGCGACCTTGCCGATGGCGATGCCGCCGTCGCCGTCCACGGCCACGCAGTCGGTGAACGTGCCGCCGATGTCGATGCCGATGGTGTAGGTGCTCATTGACCGTGCCGTTCGTCGTAGGGGCGGAACTGCTTCACAGGAACCGGATCTCCTCGAGCATGGGCTCGGACCGGCGGGCGACCTCGCAGGTCATGAGCGTCTGGCAGGTGGGGCAGCAGTAGCGGCGCAGCACCATGTCCTCGTCCAGGAAGTCCCGGGGGTCGCCGCTGCGGGGGATGATCTCGACGCCGGTCTCGCTGACGCACAGCCCGGCCTTGTAGTTGCCGTGGTAGCCGGCGAGGACGGTCGCGCAGCGGGAGCAGGAGAGGACCCTATGACCGCCGTGGTCCACGGCGGTGACGTATTCGTGGACCTCGCGGGGCGGTGCACCGGTCGCGGGAGCGGACGGCGGTTCGGGGGACGGACCGAAGCGGTCGGCGGCGCGCGGCCAGGTTCTCCGCTCTGCCTTGATGTCCTCCCGCCGCGCGGCCGTGGCGGCCTCGTCGACGGTCCCGTCGTCATGGACGCCGACGCCGTACACCTCCAACGCCGCGGTCCGGGACACGTAATCGTCGAGGACGTCGCGGGCCACGTGAGCCGGAACCCGCTGAAGGGGGTCGCCGTACCCGCCGCCGCCGCACACCACCAGCATCAGAACGTCCCCCGCGGTCAGGGGCGTGCCGTTGGACTTGGCGCGCAACCGCAGGTGCTCGGCTCGGGACAGCTCGTCGACCCCGCGCGGCATGCGACCGGCCTGCCACTGGGCATCCACGTCCGTACCGGTGAACACCTGGTAGTGGGCGGTCGGCGAGGGATGGCCTCCGAACAGGCCCATCCCCTGGTTGGTGGAGATGCCCTGGCCGCCGGCATTGGTGATCGCCTCGATGCCGCGCGCACGGTAGGGAGTGAACGCGACCTCCATGCCGGCTCCTCCGCGCCACCTGCCGGCGCCGCCGCTGTCCTGGGCCTCTTTCCGGTAGAGGATGAGCAGCGGGTAGAACTGCTCGGTCTCCTCCACGTTGGGCATCCTGATCAGCGGGTCGATCGACAGGCCCGAGGAGTTCACCCCGTCGGCGTGGGCGCGCGCGCCGCCGCCGGCGCCGGCCCCTTCGAGCATCGCGGTGCCGAAGTAGTTCCCGCGGTCGTCCATGCCGGCGAGGACGAGGAGCGGATGGTCCGGCCCGGAGACCACCAGATCCTGTTTCATCTCGGGATCGCATGCCATGATCCGGGCGAAGACGTTCTGCAGGCGCTCGAAGGCGCTGATGATGTTGAGCACGCCGCCGCTGACGGCGGCCGGGTAGTCGCAGCAGGTCAGGGTGCCCGGCAGCGGGCGGAAGTCGATCTGCCGGTCGGCGCCGCCGATCGAGAAGGTGTGCTCGTGGAGCAGGGTCAGCCCGGAGATGCCGAGGACGATCCCCATGAAGTTCATGAAGGTGAACCCGTTGGGGCCGTCGCTCTGCTCCTCGGTGCCCTCGTTGTCGACGATCAGCCGGGAGCCGCGCTTGGTGACGTTGAACTGCACCCGGTGCGTCGTCCGGTCACCGGGCAGCTTCTCGTCGAAGTAGAGCACTTCGCTGAGCGTGCAGTCCGGGATCCGCTCCAGCTTGCGGGCGAACGCGGCCTGCGCGTTGTCCAGGATCCGGCGCATGGCCGCCTTCACCGTCGCCGCACCGAACTCCTCGCAGGTCTCCTTGAGCCGGCCGGCCGCGAACCGGCAGCCCGCGAGCTGCGCCCGCAGGTCCAGCGCGACCATGTCCGGCGTCCGGGACTGCCGCCGGTACATCTGCTCGAGGTCATCGCGCAGGACGCCGCGCTCGATGAGTTTGAACGGCCGGAAGACGATCGGGTCGCTGAAGATGTCGGGCGCGTTCTGCGGCCAGCCGCCCGGCACGATCCCGCCCAGGTCGTACTGCTGCGCCGCGTTGGACACCCACGCGAAGAGCTCCCCGTCGATGAACACCGGAGCGGCGATGCACACGTCCATCTGGTGCGACGCGCCGATCCATGGATCGCTCGCCAGGAACACGTCGCCGTCCTCGATGCCGGGGGATTCGCTGAACTTCTCCATCAGGTAGCGGACGACCAGCGGGGAACCGGTGTTGAGGTACTGGATGAACGGTGCGCTCATCACGATCTCGCCGTCCTCGGTGAGGACCGACATGTTGAAGTCGAGGCCCTGGAACACCGGCGAGCCGGACATCCGCGTGAGGGTGTCGCCGTGCGCGAGGTTGATGGTCCAGAGCCGGTTGCGCAGCACCTCGAACGTGACCGGGTCGATCTCGTCGTCCGCGGCCGTGGCGAACTTGAGCCCGGGCGACACGCGGGTCTTCCAGTCCGCCGCCGGCCGGTAGCTGTGGATCAGGCCGTCCCAGACGATGTCGTCATAGGCGGGGTCGTTCGGGCTCGTCACTTCGAGGGGCATCGCGCTCACGCTCCGAGGAGATATCTGACCGAATAGTTGGTTGGTATCGCGCGCCGCGTCCGACCACCGAGGGCGTCGCGCAGGCGCTACGGGGCCGGTTCGGCCAGTTCCGCGCGCAGCAGGCGCTTGAGGCTCTTGCCGGTCGCGTTGCGCGGCAGCGGTGTGTCGCGGACGGCGACCACGGCCGGCACCTTGAAGGCGGCGAGCCGCTCGCGGGCGTGCTCGCGCACTTCGTCACCGGTCACCGCAGCCCCCGTGACAGGCACCACGACGGCGGCCACGATCTCCCCGAGGTCACGGTCGGGCAGGCCGACGACCGCCGCCTCCTCCACCGCCGGATGCTCCTGCAGGACCGCCTCGACCTCGGCCGAGTAGACGTTCTCCCCACCGCGAATGATCACGTCCTTGGCCCGGTCGAGCACGGTCAGGTAACCGGCTTCGTCAAGGGCGCCGATGTCCCCGGTGCGGAACCAGCCCTCGGAGAACGCGGCCGCCGTTTCCGAGGGGTTGTTCCAGTAACCGGCGACCACCTGCGGGCCGCGGACCCAGATCTCGCCCGCCACTCCGGGCGGCAGGTCGGCGCCGTCCTCCCCCACGATGCGCACGGCGGTGCCCGGAGTGGGCAGGCCGACGCTGTCCGGCCGCTCCAGGAACGACCTGCCGTTGTGCTGGCAGGCCGACGAGGTCGTCTCGGTGAGCCCGTACCCGTGGTTGACCGAGACGCCGGGCCCGAACCGCTCCGCGACCGCTCCGGCCAGTTCCGCGGAGCCCGGCGCGCCGCCGATCCCGATGGCCTCGATCGCTGAAAGGTCGTACTTCTCGCTGCCGGGAGCCTCCAGCATCCGGCGGAGCATCGTCGGGACCACGGCCAGGTTCGTGACGCGCTCCCGCGTACAGACCTCCAAGGCCTTGGCCGTGTCCCACTTGTACAACAAGACCTGCTTGACTCCGCTGGCGCCCGCCGCGTACATCGACGACAGGCCACCGATGTGGAAGAACGGAAACGGGTTGAGCAGAGCAGGCCTCGGGGACGTGCCCCGCCGGGGCGGATGGGTCCCGGTCAGCCGACCGACCTCGCCTTGGAACCCGGCCGCCATCAGCAGGGAGCAGTGGTTGCGCGCCGTCCCGACCGCACCCTTGGGGCGGCCCGTGGTGCCGGACGTATAGAGGATCGTGGCGGGGTCGTCCGGCGCGATCTCGCATTCCGGGAGATCGCCCTCGTAGCGGTAGTCGGGAACGATCTCGTACCACGGGACGGCTCCCGCCAACTCTGCTTCCGCAGCACGGGTCACGACGACCGGAAGGCTCTTCGCCGAGTACCCGGCCTCGCGCAGCCGCCGCCAGCGTTCGCCGTCCAGAACGGCCAGCGCTGGATCCACGTCGCCAAGCGCCCAGGAAAGCTCACCCCCCGTCCACCAGGCGTTGAGCGGGACGGCGACCGCGCCGAGGACCTGGCAGGCCCAGAAGGCGATGACGAATTCCGGCAGATTTCGCATCGCCAGAACGACGCGGTCCCCCTTGCCGACGCCGAAGCTCGCGCGCAGAGTCGCGGCCATGCGGGCGACGGCGGCACGCTGCTCGGCAAAGGTGAGACGTTCGGATTCGTAGACGATGGCGTCCCGGTCGGCGTACTGCCCCATCGACTCGAAAACGGCTCGCAGGTTCGGCGGGGCGTTGAGGTAGCAGCGCACCGCTCGCCCGGCGATGACGACGTCGCTCAATTCGTACGGCGCGCCCGGCGCCATGAGCGCGGCCCGCGCAGCGTCGACGGTGAGTTCCGTCATGCCCGCCCCTTCGTCCCGGTCGGCATCTGATTCGCGTAGTCCAGCCAGGCCAGGGCGGCGGTGACGAACTTGGAGGTGTCGTAGTCCTCGCCCATCGCACCGGATTCGTACCGCGTCCAGCTGCGCAGTCCTGTCGCGGCCAGCCGCCAGCACGCGAACGCCTGATAGAACTCGATGCCCTCCAGACCGGTCCCGGACAGCCGCGCGTAAAGGTCGAGAGCCTCGTCGACGGGGATCGCCCCACGGGCGGCGGTGGGCATCCGGGTGCCGAGCATCGCCTCGGCGGGCGGGTCCCAGAAGGCCGCCATCATGCCGACGTCGGCCAGCGGGTCCCCGAGGGTGACCAGCTCCCAGTCGAGGACGGCGCGAATCGTTCCGTCCTCGCCGATGATGGCGTTGCCGAGCCGGTAGTCCCCGTGGACGACGCCGCAGGCGCGGTCCGGCGGCATCCGGAGCAGCAACCGGTCGCGGGTTTCCTGGAACAGCTCGACGACGCCCGTGCCGTCCTGGAAGGGCAGGTCGTCGACCACACCGCTCCAGCGCCGGAACTGCCGTTGCAGGTAGCCGGTGCGCGGGCCGAGGTCGCCGAGGCCCACGGCGTCCGGGTCGACCGCGTGGAGGGCGGCGAGCGCGGCGACGACGCCCCGCGAGGCGACCGTGAGCGCCTCCGGCGTCACGCAGGTACTGGCCTCGTCGGCGTCCGCGAGGACGAGGCCGGGGACGAAGTCGGTGACATGGCACGAGAGTCCGAGCGGGTCGTCGTCGGTGCCGACGGCCCGCAGCCGCGGCACGGGGACCGGGGTATTCGCCAGGGCCGCGATCGCGCGAGCCTCGCGCGCCGTGTCGTGCGCCCGGCCCCGGTGGGTGCCGGGCGGGCGGTGCCTGAGCACCCAGCCGTGCCCCGCCCGGTCGTCGAACCGCCAGGTGAGCATCGAGAAACCGCCGGCGATTCGGGTGAACGCGAAGGGCGGGACCGCTTCGGGAAGCGCGTCCGCCAGCCAGCGGGCGAGCGCGGGCGGGACCTGTTCCTCGAGCGAGCGGGCGCCTGTCATCAAGAGCCGCTCCGTCCGGGCGTCCGCCGGGCGTCCAGGCGGTCCACGGACGTGTTCATCTCCTCTTTGACCTGGGTGCGGCGGCACTTTCCGGCCGCGGTCATGGGCAGGCCGGGGACGAAGCGCCACACCCGCGGGATCTTGAAGTGGGCGATCCGCCCGGACAGGAACGCCTCGAGCTCCTGCGGGTCGATCGGGTCGCCCCGTGGCACGACGCTGGCGCCGACGAGTTCACCCCAGTCCGGGTCGGCCACCCCCACGACCGCACAGGCCGCCACCTCGGGGTGCTCGGACAGCGCGGCCTCCACCTCGGCCGGATAGATGTTCTCCCCGCCGCGGATGATGACCTCCCGGCTCCGGCCGCGGATCACGACATTGCCGTCGGCGTCCATGGAGCCGAGGTCGCCGGTGCGCAGGAATCCGTCGCCGGCGAGGACCTCCGCGGTCCGTTCCGGCTTGCGGAAGTAGCCCTCCATCACCAGCGGCGACCGCACCAGGATCTCGCCGGTCTCTCCCGGCGCGACGGCGCGGCCGGTGGCCCGGTCGACGATACGGACCTCGGTCGCCTCGACCGGCCGTCCGGCGGTGGTGGCCAGCGACTCGGGATCGTCGGACGGGGTGCTGCACGTGATGATCGGGCACTCGGACTGGCCGTAGGTGGTCAGCACGCCGGCATCGAGCTCGTCCTGGATGCGCCGGACGAGCCGCGGGCCGATGTCGGCGCCGCCGAGCGCGACGGTCTTGACCGTGCGTGCGGCGTCGCGGAGGCCGGGGCGGTCCAGGACCCGCTCGATCATGATGGGCACGCCGCCGAGGTGGGTGACCCCGGCGAGGGACAGCAGGCGGACGGTCTGTTCGGGATCGAACCTGTCGACGACGATGAAGGCGCCGCCGCTGGTGAGCGCGCCGAGGACGACATAGAGCGACCCGCCGATGTGGTGGTACGGCACGCTGTTGAGGCACACCCCGCCGCTGGCGAGGTCGCGCCGTTCGCGCAGGTGAGCGGCGTTGAGCACGGAGCGGTGGCTGAGGAGTGCGCCCTTGGCCCTGCCGGTCGTGCCCGAGGTGAACTGCATGAGGAACGGCGCACCGGCCGGGACGTCCCTCCTGGCGGGCGGCGCGTCGGCCTGGCCGGACAGCTCCCTCAGCGTACGCACGCCCGTGCCGCCGGCCAGCAGCCTGGCACGTTCCTCCAGCGGAACGCCTCGGCCGTCCTCACCGGTGAACAGCACCGACGGCTCGGCGAGCTCGATCGCCGCGGCGGCCTCGGCATTGGTCCACGCGGTGTTCAGCGGCGCCAGCACCAGCCCGCGGAGTGCGCAGGCGTGCTCCAGCAGAACCCATTCGACACAGTTGCGGCCCCAGACGGCGACCCGGTCCCCTGGCTCCAGATCGCTGAGCCCGTACGCCACCGCGTTCGCGCGTGCCTCGAGTTGCCTGTAGGTCAGCCGGCGCAGGGCGCCGCCCGCCTCCCACAGCACCGCCGGCCGGTCCCCGTTGACGAGCGCCTGCTGCCTCAGGACATCTCCGACCGACGCCTCCAGCAGCGCGTCGCCGCCGGCGGCGGGTCCTTCCCCTGCGCTCATCCCGGTCCCCTTCCCCACATCTTTATCAACTTTATAGTTGGTTATTCTGCGCTGACCTCGGCTGTTGGTCAACGCCCCCCGCCGGTCCCAGCCGGAGCAAGGTGGCATGGGCCGGCCCCGGGTCCGGGCCGATGACCGAGATCACCGGACGCGTCACGCCGGCACGGACGTAATCGGCGAGGCCGGCCCGGATCTGCGCCTCGTCTCCGATCAGGAAGAGCTCGTCCACCAGCGAGTCGGGAACGGCGGCCAGGGCGCCCTTGCGGTCACCGGCCCGCCAAGCCGTCGTCATGGGCTCCAGGACGTCCCCACGGCCGAGCCAGGCATGGTAGGCCGCGTAGACGCCGGAGTTGAGATAGCCGGCGATATGCCTTCGGGCGTACTCGCGGGCGGACTCGCGGTCCCCGGCGGCGACGACGAACAGCCGGGCGACGACCTCCGCGTCCGGGTTGCCCTCCAGTACGAGGGGCGCCACCTTCCGGACGTCGTCCGGGCTGAGCCAGTTGAGGACCGCGCCGTCGGCCTCCGCTCCGGCCAGGCGCAGCATCTTCTCCCGCAGAGCGGCGACCAGGACGCGCGGCCGGTGCGGCGGCGTCCGCGCCAACCGGAAGCCGTCGATGTCGAAACTGTCGGAGCGGAAGGTGACGCGGCCGCCCTCGAACGCCTCGCGCAGGAACCGCACCGTGTCCCTGACCCGCGTGTACGGGCGACGGAACGGGACGCCGTGCCATCCGGCGACCACGGCCTCGCTCGATGCGCCGATGCCGACGTGGACCGGCTCGGTGCTGGACTCGGCCAGGCTGAGCGACTGCATCGCCAGCAGGCCCGGCGAGCGCGTGAAGACGGAGGCCACCGCGGTCCCGAGCCGCAGCCACGGCCGGCCCACCGCCGCCGCGAGCAGCGGGGCGAAGGCGTCGGAACCGGTCAGCTCGCTCGTCCACAGCTCTCGGTACCCGGCCGCGGTGAACTCCTCGACCCTCTCACCGACCTGGTCCAGCCGCTCGTCGGCGCCGGTCATGCTCACGGCGAGCCGCGGCGTCACGACGGCACCGTCCCCGGCGTCAACGGCTCGCCGCCGCCCAGGTAGGCCGCCCGGACGGCCGGATGCCGCTCGATCTCCTGGGGCGTGCCGACCGCGAGGGTCCGGCCCAGGTTCATCACCTGGACGCGGTCGCAGACCGTCATCACCATCTCCATGTGGTGCTCGACGAGAACGACGGCCATGCCCCACTCGCGGGCGAGCCTGCGCAGCAGGACGATGAGCTCCCGGACCTCCCCCGGCCCGAGGCCCGCGGCCGGTTCGTCGAGGAGCAGGACCGAGGGCGCCCCTGCCACGGCTCGGGCGATCCCGACGAGGCGGCGCAGGCCGAAGGAGATCTCGCCCGGCATGTCGGCGGAGCACCGCTCCAGCCCGAAGAGGCCGACCGCCGCCCGGCCGGTCGCCGACAGCTCGCTGCGGGCCGGCCGGACCAGGTCCATGAGCAGACCGCCCAACCGGCCGCCCTCGTGCCCGACCATGACGTTCTCGCCGACCGTCAGGTCGTCGAACAGCTCGATGCCCTGGAACGACCGGGCGAGCCCGGTGCCCGCGCGGCGGTGCGGCGGCCGGTCCGAGATGACCTCGTCTCCGAGGAACACCCGGCCGCGCGCCGGGACGAGACCGGAGATGGCGTCGATCGCCGTGGTCTTGCCCGCGCCGTTCGGGCCGATGAGTCCGAGGATCTCCCCGGGCCGCACGGTCAGCGACAGCTCCTCGACGGCCCGGACCTCACCGAACCGGACGCCGAGATCCTCGACCCGCAGTCCGAGGGGGCGCACGCGCGCAACCGCCTTTTCCGGCTCGGCCGCCTCGTGCGAGACCGCGCGGCGGTGACGCGGCCGCATCGCGGACGGGAAGCGCTCGGCGAGCAGGGCGCCGATCCGCCGCCAGGCCGCGAACGTCTCGGGGACGATCCCGCTCGGCTGCATGACGAGGGTCAGCATGAGCGCCAAACCGCTGATCAATGGCAGGTAGTCGGCGATGCCGGTGAAGCCGAGCCAGGTGGACACGATGCCGCCGGTGGCGATGACCCCGCCGATGACGGCACCGCCGCCGTAGCCGACGCCGCCCAGCACGACGGTGCCGACCAGCAGGATGGAGCTGAACGCGCCGAAGCCGGTGAAGGTGGCGACGCCGGTCTGGAACGAGGCCAGGACGCCATAGAGCCCGGCGATGAACGCGGCGAGGGAGAACGCGACCAGCTTGGCCGACCGGACGCTGATGCCGATGGAGGCGGCGGCGCGCTCGTTGCCCCGCACGGCCAGGAGCTGGCGGCCGAAGGCCCCTTTGCGGATGTGGACCATCAGCAGCCCGACCAGCAGGAGGATCACCAGCACCAGGTCGGCGTACCGGACGGGGTGCAGCGCCGTGTCCACCGACCAGCCGAAGACCGACAGCGGCCCGGTCGTCAGCCCGGTGAAGCCGCCGGTCCAGTCCGTGTTGTTGAACGCGACATCGTTGACGACGACCCCGAGGGCCAGGGTGATGGCGGCCAGGCTGGCGCCACGCGTGCGCAGGGCGGGGATGGCGACCAGGAGCCCGGCCGGGACGGCCGTGAGTCCTCCGGCGAGCAGGCTGGGAACGAGCGGCCAGCCCCAGGAGTGGGCGGCGTTGGCCGCCAGCAGCGCGCCTATGCCGCTGAGCGCGTACGGCGCCAGGGTCAGCTGGCCCGCGTACCCGGTGACCAGGACGATCGAGAGCCCGACGATGGCGACCATGCTCGTCGTGGTGACCGGGCCGACCCAGGACGCCGGTCCGAGGTGGGCGGCCAGGAACAGCGCCGCGACGGCCCCCAGGACTCCGGTGCGTCCGAAGGCGGCCCGGCCGACCTTCGGCAGGGCCTCCTGGATCTCGGCGCGCACCGGCAGGCTCCGGCCGCGCGCCACGAACAGGGCGGCGATCCCGAGGAAGGGGACCGCCTGCGGCCAGCCCGGAGTGGAGATGTAGTTGCCGACGACGGACTCCGCGGCCCCGAGCAGCAGGCCGGCGGCCAGGGCACCGGGAAAGGAGGAGAACCCGCCGGCGATGGCCGCCGCGACGGCCGGCACCACGAGCATGGGCAGCGTCTCGGTCTGCAGACCGGTCAACGGGACGATGAGGCAGCCGCAGAGCCCGGCCAGCCCGCTGCCGACCGCCCAGTTCGCGGCCGCGACGAGCCGGGGCGAGCCGCCGAGCGCCGCGACCGCGTCGGGGTCGTGCCACACCCCCGTGGTCAGCCGGCCGAACTGGGTGAACCGGTAGGCGTACCAGGCGATCGCCGTCACCACGATGGCGATGGCCACGAGGATGAGCCGGTCCACGCCGACCGCCGCACCGCTCCACAGGTGGACGGCGGAGCTGGGCAGGTAGCTGTGCACGAGCCGGCTGTCGGTGCCGTAGTGCAGGGCCACCGCCGATTGCAGGGTGATGAACAGGCCCAGGGTGGCCGCTACCCGCGCCAGGGCCGACGCCCGGCGCATGGGCGCCATCACGAGGAAGTGGAAGAGCACGCCGAAAAGGGCGGCGAGCGCGGTCACGATGGCGACGGACGCGGCGGCCGGGATGGAGAGACGGGTGTGCAGGTCGACGAACACGTACGCGCCGGCCATCGCGATGGCGCCCTGCGCGAAGTTGAGCACGCCGGAGCTGCGGTAGACCGCGACGATCCCCTGGGCGAGCAGTCCGTAGATCGCGCCGCCGCCCAGGCCGATGATCGCGTAGAGCAGAACGTTCATGGCAGCCTCGCGCTGTCGTCGGTGGCGATCGTCAGCCGTTCGATCTCCTCTGTCCGGTTCCGGTAGTCGGCCGAGGGGCCCGCCAGGGCGACGGCGCCCTGGCGCAGGACCAGGAACCGGTCGGACAGTGCCAGCGCCCGTTGGAGCACCTGCTCAACGAGCAGCACGGCCGTTCCGGCTTCCGCGGCCCGGCGGAGCAGGGCCGAGACCGTTTCCGCGGCCAGCGGCGCCAGCCCCTGGCAGAACTCGTCGACGACCAGGAGGCGGGGGCGCCTGGCGAGCGCCCGGCTGACGCTCAGGAGTTGCTGCTCGCCGCCGGACAGCAGTCCCGCCCGGCGGCTCAGCAGCTTCTCCAACGGGGGCGCGAGGGCCACGACGGCGGCAGTGTCCACCTTGGCTAGCCGGAGGTTGTCGCGGACGGTGAGGGC
Source organism: Actinomadura sp. NTSP31 (assembly GCF_041951385.1). Taxonomy (NCBI): domain Bacteria; kingdom Bacillati; phylum Actinomycetota; class Actinomycetes; order Streptosporangiales; family Thermomonosporaceae; genus Actinomadura; species Actinomadura sp. NTSP31. Next base: position 149,558 of record NZ_JBGNUT010000001.1, read on the forward strand.
GGGGATCAGCGACCGGTTCTCGGCGATGTAGCCCAGTCCCGCGCGGGCGCGGGCGTGCAGTGCCGCTCGCGTCACTTCGCCGAACAGCCGGATCTCGCCGCCCAGCGGGCGCTGGAGTCCGACGACCGTGCGCAGCACCGTGGTCTTGCCGGAGCCGTTGGCCCCGAGGAGGGCCGTGATCTTTCCCTTCCGGACGGCCAGGTCGATGCCCTGGACGACCTGAAGGTCCTGGTAGCCGACCGCCAGCGCCGTCGTCTGGAGGACGACCTGGGCGGGCGACGGGTCGTCTCCGCCGGCCGGTTCGTTGCGCGCCGTCGCCACCGCCCGCCTCCTATGCCCCGCCGTAGACGCTGACGAACGACCTGGTGACCGGGGTCCGCTTGCCGTTCGTCACCCCGTAGTCGATGACGTACGGGTCGGCGATCCGCGGGTACTGGGGCAGGACTCCGGGCTTGGCGAAGCTGATCGATCCGCCGGTGAGTCCGTGGGTGTCGATGGCCGGCGCCGTGTTGAGCCGGCGGACCAGTGTGGCGCTGGTCAGCGAGGACTGGCCCTTGAGCAGCTGGGCGATCGCGTACGTGCCGAGCCAGGCGCCGGCGGAGATGCCGTCCCGCCTGGCCTTCGGGTCCTGCGCCTGCATCTGCGTGAAGAACATCGACGCCTTCGGATCGCCGGGGTCGGCGATGTCGCTCGGCGTGTAGGTGTTGTCGGCCAGCGGGCCGAGGCTCTGGATGTCGGTGTCGAGCAGCGTCGGGTATCCGGCGGCGAAGGGCTTGGAGAACCCGGCCTGCCGGACCGCCTTCAGGATGCGCGCACCGTCCCCGGCGTTGCAGGCGCAGGCGATCGCGTCGGGCTTCTTGCCGGTGGCCTGGGCGGCGGCGGGCGACGGGTCGGAGTTGCCGATCTTGGAGACGACCTGGCCGGCCACCGTGCCCCCGGCGGCCGCCACTCCCGCGGAGATGAGGCCGGCCACGAAGGCCGACTGCGGGTTCTCGTGCTTGACGATGGCGACCCTCTTGCCGCCCTTCTGCACGGCCAGCCGTCCGGCCTGGTAGAAGCCGGTCACGGTCCCGCCGGTCATCGGGTAGGACATCGCGTTCGTGGCCTGGTCGGCCGAGATCACGTCCAGACCTACCCAGGGGATGCCCGCGGCCTTGAGCGTGGGCCAGAGCTGGGCGGTGAACAGGTCGATGCCCCCCACCATGGCGACCACGCGCTGCTGTGCCGCCTTCCGCACGCAGGCGAGCGCGGTGGACGGGTTCAGCTGGTCGTTGCACTGGACGACCTTGATCGGGTGGCCGTCGACACCGCCCGCCTTGTTGATGGCCTGTGCCGCCGCCAGCGCGCCGGTCGCGGCCTGCGGGTAGGACAGGTTCGGGCTCGACAGCGTGCCGGACACCATGATCGTCACAGGGGAGTCCGCCGCCGCGGAGCCGGCCCCGGATTCGGAGTTACCGCAGGCCGTGGCGAGGGCCGCGATCAGTGCGCAGGCCAGGAATGGGGTGGTCGTTCGCCTCACGGGTGTTCCTCTCACCGTCGGGACATGACCCAACTGACCGGTCAGGTAGGACTCGATGGCGCGGCGATCGCGATCCGCTCCCCTCGGCGATCAGCGAGCACCTTGGCGTCACCGACTAACCAGTTGGCTGGGGAAGCTAGCAATGTCGCGGGCGGACGTCAATGCTCGACCCGATAAAGCCGGTGCGACCTGCCGCAAGCCCGAGGAGTGCATCACTGGGCCGCCATCCGACTTCTTGCTTTAATCGACCATTCAGTTGAGAATAGGTGATCCGAGATCGCCCGACTCTGACACGGTGGTGAGGATGATGACGGGTGCCACGTGCATCGGCGTCGACGTTGGCGGAACGTTCACCGATGTGGTGCTCTCCGACGGCGCGCACGTGTGGCGGGCCAAGGCGGCGACCACGCCGGGCGACCTGGGCCGCGGAGTCCTGGACGCCTGCCGGCTCGTCGCGGCGGCCGCGGACACGACGCTGGAGGCCCTGCTTCCGAACGTCGCCCGGTTCGGACTGGGCACCACCGCGGTCACCAACGCGATCGCCTCGCGCACCGGCCGGCGGATCGGCCTGGTCACCACGGCCGGGTTCGAGGATCTCGTCCCCATCGCCAAGGCGCTGCGCGTGCCGTCGGGCGACGGCTGGCTGATGCCGCCCGCCGGCCTCATCGATCCCGAGCGCATCGTGGGCGTCACCGAGCGGATCGACCGCACCGGCACGGTGATCACCGGTCTGGCCGCGGGCGAGGTCGAGGCCGCCGGCCGGCATCTCGTGCACGGCCACGGCGCCGAGGCGCTGGTCGTCTCGTTCCTGTGGTCGTGCGCGAACGACGCGCACGAACGGGCCGCGGCCGAACTGCTCAGGGCCGCGTTCCCCGGCGTCCAGGTGTTCTCCGGCGCCGAACTCCTGCCGGTGGTCCGTGAGTTCGAGCGGACGCAGTTCGCGCTGCTCAACGCCTACACTTCCGGAGCCCTGGCCGGGGTCGAGACGCTCGTCGAGGACCTCGTGGCACTCGGTTTGCCGAACCCGCCGCTGCTGGTCCACTCCGGCGGCGGGTCCATCTCGGTCGCGCAGGGCCACGGCGCGCCCGCCACGCTGGCCGAGTCCGGGCCCGCCGCCGGGGTCGTCGCGGGACTGGCCTTCTGCGCCGCCACCGGCGTCACCGACGCGGTGACCGCGGATCTGGGGGGCACGTCATTCGACGTGTCCTTCATCTCGGCGGGCGAACCGACCCGGCGCAACCGCGGCGAGCTGATGGGCGTCTGGACCGCGCTGCCGATGATCGACATCGACTCCGTCGGCGCGGGCGGCGGATCCGTCGGCTGGGCGGACGCGCTCGGGATCCTCCGGGTCGGACCTCGCTCGGCGGGCGCGCAGCCGGGCCCGGCCTGCTACGGGCGGGGCGGCACCGACCCCACGGTCACCGACGCCCTCGTGGTCCTCGGCTACATCGATCCTTACATGTTCCTCGGCGGCGACATGGTCCTGGACGGCGACGCCGCGCTGAAGGCCTGCGCCCGGCTCGGCGCGCAACTCGGCATGGACGCCCTCCAGACGGCATGGGGCATCTGGGAGGTGGCCAAGGCGACCATGGTCAGAGCACTGCGCGCACGGTTCGCCGAGCGCGGATGCGACCCCCGCGGGTTCTCCCTCATCAGCATGGGCGGCTGCGGCGCCCTCGTCAGCGCTCCACTGGCCCAGGAGCTCGGGCTGCGGAGCGTGCTCATTCCCGATCTCGCGTCCGTCATGTCGGCCTTCGGTGCGGCCACCTCCGATGTGCGACGCGAGCGGAGCCGCTCCGTCACCGCGGTCGTCCCGGCCGCGGCCGAACCGCTGGCCGAGGTCGCCGACCGGCTCACCGCCGAGGTCCGCGCGGACCTGGCCGCCGACGGCATCGGCGCGGACGCCATGCACGTCGAACTCGTCGCCGACATGCGCTTCAGCCGGCAGAAGCACGAGCTGCAAATACCGTGGACCGGCGGCTTCGACGCCGCGAACCAGGCCGAGCATCTCGAACGGTTCCGTGCCGAGTACCAATCCAGGTACGGCAGGGGCGCCATCGTGTCCGGGGCGCCCGTGGAGATCGTGACGCTGCACGCCGTGGGCACGGGCCGGACCGTCCGCGCGACTCTCACCGCGGACACCGCCCAGACCGCGGATGCCGCGCCGATCAGCAGGTACCGGCCCGTCCACGTCTCCCAGCAGCGGCCCCCGTTGCGCGTGCCGGTCGTGAACAGCGCCGACCTGCGCCCCGGACACCAGCTGGCCGGACCCGCACTCGTCGACGCGCCGGACACCACGGTGTGGGTCCCCGAGGGCCAGATCGCCTCGGTCGACTCGCTGCGCACGCTGCACCTGAGCGCGGCGACGTGACGGACGAGGCGGACCGGGCCGCGCGTCCCACAGACGCCGGCCCCCTCATGGTGGTCGACCGCCCGGCCGCCGGTGTGGTCATGCTGTCGCTCAACCGGCCGGCCAAGAACAACGCGCTGTCGGCCGCTCTGCTGACCGAACTGGACGCGCTGCTCCGAGCGTGGTTCGACGAACCCGCGACCCGTGCCGTCGTGCTCACCGGAACCGATCCGGCCTTCTGCGCCGGTGTCGACCTCGACGGCATAGCGGCGGGAGACGACTTCCCGCCGGACGCGATCCGGCGTCTGCGGACGGCGCCCGTCCCCGTCATCGCCGCGGTGAACGGCGCGGCGGTCACCGGCGGCCTCGAACTCGCGTTGGCCTGCGACTTCCGGATCGGCAGCGAGCTGGCGCGCTTCGCCGACACCCACGCGCGGCTGGGCTTCACGCCCGCCTGGGGCATGGCGGCCCGGCTGCCGCAGGCCGTGGGTCAGGCATGGGCACGCCAGATCTCCCTCACGGGATCGTTCGTCGACGCCGGGACCGCACTGCGCATCGGGTTGCTCAACGAAGTGGTCCGCCACGATCGGCTCATCGACCGCGCCGTCGAACTCGCCGGCCTGATCGCGCGGACCGATCCGGAGACGGCGCGCCGCATCCGCGACCTTTACACGATCGCGCGCGACGGTTCCGGCGGAGAGGCCCTCGAAGCCGAGGCCCGGGCGTCCCACGTCACCTGGGACGAGCCTCGGACGTAACACGAGAGCACCGAAGGGGAACCCATGTCCATGTTCGTCGAGTCCATCGACCCCGTCCACGAGTACCGGCACACGCCGGACGAGACGCCCGCCTACAACGAGTCCACCTACTACAACTTCACCTCGCCGGACTCCGGGGTCGTCGGCTGGCTGCGCATCGCCGTGCAGCCGAACCGGCCGGCCGGGCAGGCGACGGCGCTGCTCTTCCTGCCGGAGGGCGAGACGCTGATGACGTTCAGGCGGGTGGGCGAGACCGGAGCGGACGCGCTCGCGGTGGGCCCGATCGAGATCGAGATCCAGGAGCCGCACCGCAGGCAGCGGCTGACCTTCGAGGACTCGGTGTCGGTCTTCTCCGACCCGCGGGTGCTGGCGGACCCGGGGCGGGCGTTCCGCGAGGCGCCGGTCGCGGACGTGCGCCTCGACCTGGCGGTCACCGGCAACGGCGACTCCTTCGGGGCCGGCGGGGACGATCCGGCCAACGTGCTCGAAGAGAGCATGGCCCTGGGCCACTACGAGCAGTTCATCCGGTTGGACGGCGTCCTGCGCGTCAACGACCGGGAGTACCGGATCAAGGGCGGCGGGCTGCGCGACCACTCCTGGGGACCGCGTGACTGGGCCGGACCGCTGTACTACCGGTGGATCTCCGCCTCGTTCGACGACGGGCTCGCCGTCATGGGGTTGCAGGTCGCCCGGCCCGACGGGGGCATGACGCTGCGCGCCGCGGTCGCCTCGGGAGGGGTGGCGTACGAGGCGGAGCTCGGCGAGGTGACGATGGAGTGGACCGGCGACGGCTTCTGCCGCCGCCTGTCCTGCCCGGTCAAGAGTGCATTGGGAGACCTGCGGCTCACCGCCACCGCCCGTAGGCCCGAGCGGTTCGTGCCGCTGCGGCACCATCGAGCGGAGGAGGGAACCTCGGAGGGGGTGACCCGGATCGGGTACTCGCCGTACGACTTCCACCTCGGTGACGGGCGCCGCGGCCTGGGCATCGTCGAGGTCCTCGATCGGCTGGTCGACGGCCGTCCGGTCTCGATGACCCGATAGCCGGCTCGGCTCCGTACAGCCGCGACCGCCCGGCAGAGCAGGGCGGTCGCGGCTGTGCGTCTTCCGGGGCGGGCGGCCTACGCTCGGACGGTCGCGCCGGTCCACCGGGCGGGCAGGCTCACGACGCTGCACGGAGCGGTCTCCGGGACGACCTCGGCCATCAGCGCCCGGCCGCCGGCGGGGTCCAGATACGTCCGCTCGACGAGCCCGTCCACCACCTTCGTCTCGATGACGGGGCAACCGTCGGTCCAGGCTCCGGGGGCATGCGCGAGGACCGCGCCGCTCTCGCTCGCCACCGCGCTCATCCCTCGCTGCTCGACCCCGGGGAAGAGCGGCACCGGCGCCAGATCGAGGTCGCCGGGGCGAGCCGGGCCGGTGACCGGGGACACGGCCGGTGCGGCGGCGGCAAGGCGCTCGAGCCGGATCCGTGCCCGGCGCTCCCGCGTGGCGGCCAGGTCGACGCCGCCGTCGACGATCACGCCGTACACGCGACCGGCCTCCTGCTCCGTCAGGCGGCGCTGCCGCACGTCGCGGGCCACGGCCTCGGGATCGCGGTCGAGGGGGTCCCCCCAGCCGCCGCCGGACGGCAGGCCGAACTCGATGCTCTCACCGGCGGCGATCGTGACGTTGCTGCTCTTCGGCGGGAGTTCCTCCGCCGAACCGTCGGCCCGGTGGCGGATCACCGTGTTCACCGCGCCGGGCCCGCCACCCGCCCAGCCGTTGAGCGGCAGGCGTTCCCTGATGCCGATCAGCTGGCCGACGATGGCCTCCGCGCCGTGCGGGCGGAACCGCATGTGACACCCTCCGCCGCCGCGGTGGGCGCCGGCGCCGAACGTGCCCTTGCGGATCTTCTTGAAGTCGACGAGGACGGGGTAGAAGGCCTCGAGCATCTCCACATCGATCGCCTCCATGATCGGCTTGCGCGTCACCATGAAGGTCCACATGTCGGTCCCGTCGCGGTCGATGCTCCCCGCGGCGCCGCCCATCGCGCCGTCCAGCATCATCCACCCGTCGGGGTGGCCGTCGGGCGTCGTGTAGGCCCACGTCTGGATGCCCATCGCGGTGTGCGCCACCGGCCCGGTCTGCAGCCGGCGGACCTCCGAGTCCGGCGACGCCGCGATGGCGAGCATCACGCACGCCTCAGCGGTCATGCCGGCGTTCATGGCGACGTCGCAGTGCGCGGACGCGATCGGCGCCGGCGGCGAGCTGTTGACGATCGTGCCGGGCGGGCAGATGACCGTGATGGGGTCGAACATGCCTTCGTTCAGCGGGATGTCCCAGGTCAACGCGTCGGACGGGTCGGCCACCACGCCGGCGACGACGATGTGCGGCCGCGTGTTGAAGTAGTGCGTGGCCTGCGGCGGCGCACCGGTGAAGTCGAACGTCATCGCGTCGCCCGCGACGGTCAGCTCGCAGGGCACCTCGTACAGTTCCTCGCCCCATTCGGTCCAGGTGGTGGTGCGGTAGACGCCGTCGGCGAGCTGGGAGATCCGGCGGCGCATCTCGCGCTCGGCGAGCCGCCGCAACTGGTCCGTCCCGTCGACGAAGCCCTGGGCGCCGATCGTCGCGGCGATCTCGGCGAGCTTGTTTCCGGCCACCTCGCAGCCCGCCACCAGACTGCGGACGTCCATCTCCACGACGTCGGGGATGCGGACGTTGGTGCGCAGCACCTGCCAGATGTCGCGCTGCTCGACGCCCGCCTGGAACAGCCGGACCGGCGGCAGCCGCAGCGACTCCTGGAAGCAGTCGGTCGCCTCCGGCGTCCACGACCCGAAGACCATGCCGCCCATGTCCATCACATGCCCAGAGTTGACCACCCAGGCCACGAGCCGCCCGTCCACGAAGACCGGCATCTGCACGAGGACGTCCTGGGCGTGCAGGCCACCGCCGTTGTAGGGGTCGTTGGCGAAGAAGACGTCCCCTTCCGTGATCGTGTCGCCGTGCGTCTCGATGGTCACCTGCACCGCGTACCGGCAGACGCCGAAATGGTGCGTCACCGCGCCGCCCGCCACCATGAGCGCCCCGGTGGCGTCGAGCAGCGTGCAGGAGTAGTCGCGGCACTCGGTGATCACCGTGCTGATCGCCGTCCGCTCGATCGCGATCGCCCCTTCCTCGGCCACCGCCTGCAGGCGGGACCGCAGGATCTCGAGACCGACCGCATCGAAGGGATCCCTTCCGACTGCGCCTTCCTGGGCCACGAAACACCTCCGCGAACAGCCTGGTAATGCGAGGAGCTTAGGACCGCCCGTCGTTGTAGTCAACCAATCGGCTGGTTATAGTGAGCGGATGAACGACTCGATCACGGCCTGCCACGACCTCGTCTTCATGTGCGCGGACACCGGCACCGTCGTCGCCGTGACCTATCGCGGCGACGAGCGTCCCGTACTGGAGCGGGCCGTCATCTTCCCGGCGTCCGGCCGGGCGCTCTGGGTCGATCCCGCGCTCGGCGGCGGCTCCCCGGCCGCACTCGCCGTCCGGAGCCGCGGCTCCGGCGGCCGGTACGGCCTGCGGCTGTCGGCGCGGGCGGTACCGGTGGCCGCCCCCGACCGCCCGATCGACGATGGAGCCGCCACGGGACCGTCGGTACCGGTCTCCATCGACATCGCCTTCGAGCAGGCTTCCGGGCACCTGGTGCTGGAATCGGGAACGGCACCTGGAGAACGCGTGGCCCTGGCCCGAGGGGCCGGCTCGGTGGCCGTGGGCAGTGTGATCCATCGCGTCGAAGGGTCCGCCTGGTCGGCCGACGGCCCGGGCGCGCCCGGGGACCGCCGGGCACGTGCGGTCTTCCAGGACGGGTCGGCGCTCTTCGTGACCGCGGCCTCCACCGGGCTCGCCGCGGCGCTCGTCCACAACAGCCGCATCCGGGCGGTGACGGTCCACGATTTCGCGGTGCGGAGCGCGGGGTCCGAGCGGCTCGGGCGGACGGTCTCCTGGGCGGCCGGCGGCCCGTCTCCCGCCGGCGCCGCGGCCGAGATCCGGGACCCGGAGCAGCGGGTGACCGCCCTGCGGCCGGACCCGAGCACCCCGGGCCTGCCGGTGTGGAGCTGCGCGCCGTTCGTCTTCGTCCGATCGGGCGTCACCGGCCTCGGCCTCGTCGAGCGGCGAACGCGCCTCACCGTCGCCGCACCGGCGACCGAGCCCGCTCTCGAACTACCCGATCCGTTCTGACGACCCGGGCCGGCGGGCGGTGCGTCATCGCCCGCCGGCCCGGGGCCGCGCCATCGCGCGACGGTCAGATGCGCTCGATGACCGTGGCCGTGGCCATGCCACCGCCGGTGCACATCGTGACGACGCCGGTCGACAGGTCGCGGCGCTCCAGCTCGTCCAGCAGGGTCGCGAGCAGGATCGGGCCGCTCGCGCCGATCGGATGCCCCAGGGCGATGGCGCCCCCGTTGACGTTCACCTTCGACGCGTCCACCCCGGTCTCGCGCATGAAGCGCAGGACGACGGACGCGAACGCCTCGTTGACCTCGAAGAGGTCGATGTCCGCCATCGTCATCCCGGCCCGCGCGAGGCACCTGGACGTCGCCGGGGCGGGGGCGGTCAGCATGATCACCGGTTCCGCGCCCACGCTCGCCGTGGACAGCACACGGGCGCGGGGGCGCCAGCCGCGCTCACGCGCCGTCTCCTCGCTGGTCAGGAGGACCGCCGCGGCGCCATCGGCGAGGCCCGAGGAGTTCCCCGCATGGTGGACGTGATCGACCACCGCCAGCTCGGGGTACGCCTGCCGGCACATCTCGTCGAAGGAACGGTCGTAGCCCTCCAGGACCGCGCTGCCCATGCGCGCGAAGGACGGCTGGAGCCCGGCCAGCCTCTCCGCGCTGGTGGCCCGCGGGAGTTCCTCGCGGTCCAGGACGACGGAGCCGTCCTCGGCCAGCACCGGCGCCATCGATCCGGCGAACCGGCCGTCCGCGATGGCCGCGGCGGCCCGGCGCTGCGACTCGAGCGCGTACGCGTCGACGTCGGAGCGGCCGACTCCGTCGAGGCTCGCGATCAGATCGGCGGAGATGCCCTGGGGAACCAGCGGATGGCGGGAGCGCAGCTTCGCGTTCCCGCCGTCCAGCGTGAGGGCTCCGCCGGCCGGATAGCGGGACATCATCTCGACGCCGGAGGCCACCACGGTCTCCGCCTGCCCGGCGGCGATCATCATCGCGGCCGTGTTCACCGCCTGCTGGCCGGAACCGCAGAACCGGTTCATCGTCAGGCCGGGCACGTGCTGTGGCCAGCCCGCGGCCAGCACCGACAGCCGGGCGATGCAGTCGCCGTGGTCTCCGACGGCGTTGGCGCAGCCGGTGAGCACGTCCTCGACATCGGCCGGGTCCAGCCCGGTCCGCTTCTCCAGTTCACCGAGCACCCCGGCGAGCAGTTCCTGCGGATGGATCCCGGACAACGCGCCGCCGGGCTTGCCCCTCCCCCGGGGCGTGCGGACGACGTCGACGATCACGGCACTCTGCATGAAACCGACACTATCAAGCCAACCGTTTGGTTGGCTATAGTGTGCTCACCACATCTCGAGGAGGTTCGGTGACCGAGGAACTGCGTTACGACGACCGGGTGGCGATCGTGACCGGAGCCGGAGCCGGGTTGGGGCGCGCCCACGCGCGGCTGCTCGCCTCGCGCGGCGCCGCGGTCGTCGTCAACGACATCGACCGCCCGGGCGAGGACGGGCGCACGCCCGCGGCGGTCGTCTGCGAGCAGATCAGCGAAGCGGGAGGCACCGCGATCGCCTTCGACGCCTCCATCGCCGAACCGGGCGCCGGCACGGAGGCGGTGGAGACCGCCCTCAAAGCGTTCGGGCGAGTGGACATCGTCGTCAACAACGCCGGGATCGTCAGGGACCGGTCGTTCGCCAAGATGTCGGAGGAGGAACTGCGGGCCGTCCTGGACGTGCACCTGCTCGGCTCTTTCCGGCTCACCCAGGCGGCCTGGCCGCACCTGGCGGAGCGGCAGTACGGGCGCGTGGTCATGACGACGTCCGTCGCCGGCCTGTTCGGCAACTTCGGCCAGGCGAACTACTCCTCCGCGAAAGCCGGCCTCGTCGGCCTCGGCCGGACGCTCGCCATCGAGGGCGCACGGAAGAACATCAAGGTCAACATCGTCTCCCCGGGCGCCGCCACCGACATGACCTCCGCGGCACTGCCCGCGGAGCTGCACGCGGCGATGTCCCCCGACCGGGTGGCGCAGATGGTCGGCTACCTCTGCCACGAGTCCTGCGCGGTCACGGGCGAGATCTTCTTCGCGGCCGCCGGGAACTACGCCCGCGACCTGATCATCCAGACCGCCGGATACAGGAATCCCGGAGCCACGGTCGAGGACATCGCCGCGAACCTCGGCCGGATCATGGACACCTCCGAGTGGACGATCCCCACCGAAGCGCTGGCAACGCCCGACATCTGACCCGGACCTCGCCCCCGGACGGAACGGGTCGGGAAGGCGGCACGCTTCCTTCCCGACCCGCCGGGCCCTCACGGCCGCGTCACGGTCTGAGGGCTCCTGATCACCGCGGCAGGCCCAGGCCCCGGGTGGCGATGATGTCGAGCTGGATCTCGTTGGTGCCGCCGCCGAACCGCCACACCGGCGACGACTGCAGGCCGTGCTCCAGATGGCCGTGCGCAGGGGCGTACTCCGATCCCGTCGCGATCGCGCCCTCCTCGCCGCTCAGGTCCAGGCCGGTGTCGCAGATCCGCTGGCGCAACTCCCCCCACCAGATCTTGTTCATCGAGGCCTCGGCGTAAGGCACCTTCCCCGCGGCGAGCATGCGCGCACCGCGCAGCGCGAACAGACGGCAGATCTCGACATCGACGGCGTGCTCGCCCATCACCACCTGAAGCATGTGGGCCTCGGCGTCGTCGCCGTCCAGGAGCCCGCGGGCGGAGGCCCACTCTTCGAGCTGGCGCAACTCCCACCTGGCCTCGTTGTGGTAGAACATCCGCTCGAAGTTCAGCGCGGCCGTGACGGCCTCCCAGCCGCCGTTCTCCTCACCGATCATCGCTGACGCCGGAACGCGCACGTCGTCGAGGAAGACGGCGTTGGTGCGCTCGCCCCCTTGGGTAATGATCGGCGTAACGCTGATCCCCGGGGCGTCCATCGGGACGATGAACAGGCTGACCCCCCGGTGCCTGGCCTCCTGGGCACCGGTCCGCGCCGCCAGCCAGAGGTGGGTCGCCACCGACGCGCCCGTGGTCCAGATCTTCTGCCCATTGACCACGTAATGGTCCCCATCGCGGACCGCCCGCGTGCGCAACGCCGCCAGGTCGCTGCCCGCGTCCGGCTCGCTGTAACCGATGGCGAACTCGAGTTCACCGCCGCGGATGCGCGGCAGCAAGTCCGCCTTCTGCCCGTCGGTGCCCATCAGCATCAGCGTTGGGCCGATCGAGTTGAGCGTCAGCAGCCCGTTCGGGAGGCGGCGGTCATAGAGCTCTTCCGCGAAGAGCCACTGCTCGATCGGCGTCCGGCCCTGACCTCCGTACTCGCGCGGCCAGGAGATTCCGAGCCAGCCGTCCGCGCCCAGCCGCTTGAGGAAGCGCCTGCCGTGCTCGCGCGGCTGCATGGGATCCTCGGTGTTCTCCGCCCGGGCCGCCTCGATCAGCTCGGGCTCGAGTCCGTCGAGGTAGGCGCGCAACTCCGCGAGGAACTCGAGCTGCCGCGTTCCGATCGCCGTCTTCATCGATTGTCCTCCCGGGCCGCCGGCGTGACGGCCGTCCATGCGCCGGCGGCTCCGCGCCGAGCCGTGGCGTCGCCGTGCCTGACGGCGATTATAACCAACCAACAAGTCGGTCAGCTACGATGCCCGCATGAGCATCGAGTTCGAGAGCGCGGACGGGATCGCCCGCGTCACCCTGGCGGCGCACGAACGCCGCAACGCCCTCACGCCGGAGGAGTTCGCCGAGCTGCGCGACGTCCTCGCCTCCATCGCGGCGTCCCCGGGCGAGCGGGCGGTCGTGCTGACCGGCGAGGGCACCGCCTTCTGCGCCGGCGCCTTCCTCCCGTCCGACGGCCCGCAGGTGCCGCCCATCGTCCTCATGCGGCGGATCAACGAGACCGCTCGCGTGCTCCACCGGATGCCGCAGCCGTGCATAGCCGCCGTCAACGGCCACGCGGTCGGTGCCGGCATGAGCCTGGCCCTCGGATGCGACCTCGTCGTCGCGTCGACCGCCGCGAAGTTCGGCCAGGTCTTCGTCAAGCGCGGCTTGTCCCCCGACTTCGGCAGCTCGTGGCTCCTGCCGCGAATCGTGGGCCTGCACACGGCCAAGAGGCTGGCGCTGCTCGGCGACATCATCGACGCGCACGAGGCCGCGCGCCTCGGAATCGCCGCGGAGGTGGTCGCTCCCGAAGAGCTCGACGCGGCCGCCACGCGCCTCGCGCGGCGGCTCGCGGACGGCCCGCCCATCGCGATGGCCCTGACGAAGGACCTGCTCAACCAGTCCTCCACGATCGGCTTCGACGACGCACTGGACCGCGAGGCGACGGCGGCGGCGGCCAACATGGCCGCCGAGGACACCGCCGAGGCGTTCGCGGCTCTGCGGGAGAAGCGCGCGCCCGTCTTCAAGGGCCGCTGACGGCGGTCCGAGGCGGCGCGGCGGCGGGCCGCCGCCGCGCCCTCGCGCGGGACGCGCCCTCAAGCCGGCTCGGGCTCGCGCGCCGGCTCCGGCGCGTTCTCGTAGAACTGTCGCGACCAGCGGCGGAACCGTGCGTAGTGCTCCTCTTCGCCTCCGGCGAAGGGCGGGTGCTCGACGTACCGCTGGTTCTCCCAGATCGCGAAGTCCTGGCGTATCTGGCCCTTCTGGAACTCCAGCATGCGGGCCGCCGTGCCGGTCGGTTCCGGAGCGTCGCTGCCCGGCTCCCGGGTGCAGGTGATCGTGTCGAAGAGCTGCGAGTGCTCCCGGTCGACCGGCGTCGCGGCGGTGAGCTGCGAAGTCACGAAGTCGTCGAGCACGAACCGGGCGTTCGACAGGCCGAGGCCCCACGCCTCGGTCTCGATCTCGCCGGTGACCGGGCCGTCGGGGGTCAGCCAGGTCGACGTCTTGCCGTGCCCGAACACGAACCCGATGCGGGTGTGCAGGAAGTGGCCGTCCTCCTCCCACAGCAGCGGCTTGCCCGGCTGGCCGGCACCGTGGACCCACATGAAGTGGTAGTAGTCCGGGGTGTTCTCGACCGGGGACTGCGGGATGATCTTCCTGATGCCGATGTGGTCGGCGCCCTGCGGGTAGATCGGGTAGCAGCCGGCGGTGTCCTTGAACTCCCGGATACCGGGCCACTCCCACCAGGGGTCGCGGCCGAACGAGTCGTACCAGACGAGGATGAGACCGTCGATCTCCCGCGTCTGCCACGCGTCGAGCTTGACGCGGCGCGCCTCGCCCGGCGCGTAGGGAATCTGCGCCAGGGAGCCCTCTCGCGTCCACAGCCAGCCGTGGAAGGGGCATTCGATGCACTCGCCCTTCACCGTGCCGCCGTACCCCAGGTGCGCTCCGAGGTGGGCGCAGTAGGCGTCGAGCAGTGCCACCTCGCCTTCCTGCGTACGGAACAGCACGAGCTCCCGGTCGAAGTACTTCACCGGGCGCACATCGCCCGCGGCCAGCTCGGCCGTGTACCCGATCTGGTACCAGCCGGTCGGGAAGACGTCGTACGGCCAGTCCTTCATCTACGCTCTCCGATCAGTCGTACTCAACCATCTGGTTGGTAATGTAGGCACCACTGGAAGCCGCGTCAACCTCCTGCGAAGAACGGCTGCTCACCTGCTGCTCACGAGTCTCCGGCCACTCATCCCGAGCCCTCCCGGCCGCTGGGCAGGATATTCAACTAGGAGGATGGTTATTTGGATCAAGCGGGGAGATCGCGCTCGTCCTCGGAGCCCTGCGGCGGGCCGTCCGTCCCGAGCGGCGCCGCCGGACGCCGGGCGGGCGGCGGCCGTAGGGGTCAGAGCGTCTCGCCGCCGTCGATGCCGACGGTCTCGCCGGTGATGAAGCCGCCGGCGTCTCCGGCAAGGAACGCCACGAGCGCGGCGAGCTCCTCCACCTCGCCGGCACGGCCGACGGGCACCCGGCGGAGCATCGCCTTCTGCGTCTCCTGATCCTCGAACTGGGGCTTGCTCATCGCCGTCTCGAAGTGGCCGGCCGCCACCGCGTTCACCGTGACCCCGTAGCGGCCCCACTCGCGCGCCAGAGAGCGGGTCAACTGCACAAGGCCGCCTTTGGCCGTGTCGTAGGCGATGGTGTACGGAACAGTGCGCCGCACGACGTTGGATGCGATGTTCACGACGCGCCCATGGCGGCGCTCGAGCATCCCGGGACCGAACGCGCGCAACAACCGGATGGCACCTCCGAGATGGACGGCGAGGATGTCGTCCCATTCCTGGTCGGTGATCGGCTGCTCCCAGCCGGGCAGCAAGGCCTGCTTGCCGGGCAGCGGGACGAAAGGCTTGTACAGCACGGTCCCGGCGTTGTTGACGATGACGCTGACCGCTCCGAGCCGGCCCTCGATCTCTTCGCGGGCCTCTTGGACGTCCTGCGTCGAGGTGACGTCGGTTCGGAGCGCGAGCGCCTGTACACCGCACGACCGAACTTCGTCCGCGACGGCCTCCACTTCGGCGAGCGAGCGGGCGAGAACCGCCACGTCGGCGCCGTCCGCGGCCAGCCGAAGCGCGATGGCACGGCCGAGCCCGCGGCCGCCGCCGGTGACCACGGCGACCCTGCTGTGCTCACGCCCCATCGTTCCTCCTCGTGCACGGTCCGGCGGGCGGGTCCGGCGCGGTCACCACAGGCTGCCCTCGTGGCGCACCACCAGGGCCCGGTGGATCTCCCTGAGCCGGGCGGCCGGCTTCCCTGAGCGCAGCTGCATGGCCTTCGCGCGCCGGAAGTGGTGGTGGAGCACATGCTCGATCGTGGTGCCGACACCGCCGTGGACTTGCGCGGCGGTCAGCACGGCGCTCGTGTACGACCGGCCGGCGGCGAACAGCGCCACGGCCCCGATCGCGGTCGTGTCCTCCCCCATGTCCGCGCGGGCCAGCGCGTCGTTGCACGCCAGCCGCGCGGCGTCGGCCGCGATGGCGATCCGCGCCACGTGGTGGCGCACCGCCTGGAACGCACCGATCACCTGGCCGAACTGGGCGCGTTCGAGGGAGTAGGAGACCGTGCGCTCCAGCACCGCTTCGCAGCCGCCCACCATCGAACTCGCCCGCAGGAGGTTCGCGCGGGCGAGGGCGTTCTCCGCCGCGGCCGACGGTACCTCGACGAGCCGGGCGGAGCCGGGCGCGAACTCGAAGCCGTCCAGGTCGAGGCGGGCCATGCGCTCGTTGTCGATGCTCGGCACGGCGGTGCTCCGGCCGTCCAGGCTGCTGCGGCCCACAACGGCGCACAGCCACGCGCCCGCCTCCAGGAGGGGCAGGAGAAGGACGACGTCCTCGCTCTGGTCGAGCCACTCGACGATGGCCGGCTCGCCGGAGATCCGGTAACCGCCGCCTGCCGCCGTCGCGCGGAGGGTACGCTCCGGCGGCGCGACCAGCGCCGCGGGTGCGCCCTGGGCGACGCGGCCGAGCACATCGTCGAAGCGGTCTGCAGAGCGGGCGAGGCGAAGGCGGCACGGCCGCACTCGCGGGCGACGATTCCCGCGTCGGCGAGCGTTCCGCCACCGCCGCCCACACGCTCCGGGAGGTTGACGCCCGTCCAGCCGAGGTCGCACAGTTGCTTCCAGCGCCCATGGTCGTAGCCGTCGCCGGACTCCTCTTGACGGTTCAGGTAGGTGTTGTCGACGAAGTCGTCGAAGTAGGCGCGCACCGACTCGGCCAGCAACGCCTCGTCCTCGGTCAGGTCGGTGTCGGTCAGGGCCGTTCTCACTGGGTCTCCTCTCACCGGGCACCGGGATGCCCGTGTTCCGCTCCCGCACGGACCGGCGGCCCGCTTCGCCGCTCGGCACCGATCCCGTCAGCGGTCTCCGGCCGTTCGTTCGGAGTCGGGGTGCTCACCGATCGGTACCGCTCCGCCAGCCGCGCGCGATGGGCACTCGGTGAGCCGAACAGGGCGCGGTTCAGCGCGGCTCGCTTCAGATAGGCGTGGACGCCGCTCTCCCGCGCGTACCCGACTCCGCCGTGCAGTTGCATCGCCTTACCTGCGACGTCGACCGCCGCGGCGCACGCGTAGGACTTCGCCATCGACGCGGCCGCGCGCGCGTCCATGACCCGGGGTCCGGCGAGAGCGGTCACCGCGGCGGCGACCAGCTCGCGGGCCACGGTGGTCTGGACGAGCATGTCCGCGCAAGCGTGCTTGACGGCCTGGAACGAGCCGATGGGACGGCCGAACTGGTGCCGGACCTGGGTGTAGGACACTGTGGCCTCGAGCATCGCCGCCGCAATGCCGAGGCTGTCGCAGGCGAGCGCCACCGCGGCGCGGTCGAGGAGGCGCTGCACGGCGGCATGGGTGTCGCCGGTGAACGGCCAGACCGCCTGCGGTGGCACGTCGGCGCCGTCGGCGTCGACGTCGGCGAGATTGCGCGTCTCGTCCAGCACCGCCCTGGGCGTGACCGTGACTCCGGCGGCTTCCGGGCCGACGGCGGCGATCACCGGCTCGCCCCGTCCGTCCCGCCGGGCCGCGACCAGCAGCCGCGAGGCCTCCGCCGCGTCCGGGACGAAGGACGCACGGCCGAACAGCCGCAGTCGTCCGTCCGGCCCGCGCTCGAGGCGGAAGGCCGCGTCCTCCGTGAGCACCGCCACCGGGACGGCTTCGCCCGCCGACGCCGCGGCGAGCAGGTCGTCCCGGCCGTCGCAGGGCGCGACCGCGCACAGGGCGCCGACGCCGAGCACGATCGCGCCCAGGTACGGGGCACGGGTGATCGTCCTGCCCAGTTCCTCGGCGATGATCCCGACCTCGGCGAACGTCGCGTCCGCGCCGCCGAGCGCGCCCGGCGTCTCCAGGCCCAGCCACCCCGATGCGGCGAGGGCCGACCAGTCCGCGGCGGCCCCTCGTCCCGCCTTGCCGAGCACGGCACGGGCGACCGCGCGCAGCTCGGCGCGGATCTCGGCCGGCTCATCGGCGAAATCGACCGTCATGCCGACGCCTCCCTCGGCAGGCCGAGTCCGCGCTCGGCGATGATGTTCCGCTGGATCTCGCTGGTTCCGCCGGGAATCGTCCACTCCCACGAGCCGATGTGGTCGAGCATCCAGGCACCGGACTCCCATCCGCTCGACGCCGGCTTGTGCAGCAGCGCGTGCGCGGGCAGGCCGGTGACCTCCGCGCCGAACCCGGTCATCCGCTGCAGCAGTTCGCTGTAGTACAGCTTGACGATCGAGGCGTCGGCCGGGCCCGCGCGTCCGCTCTCATGCCGCTCGACCAGGTCCTGGCACAGGGCGCGCAATCCGGTGATCTCGGTCTCGAACCCGGCGAGCCGGTCGGCGGTCAGCGAGTCGGTGAGCAGGCCGAGCCGCCCGCACGCCTCGACCAGCCACCGGAACCCCGCGTTGCCCAACCGCTCGGCGAGTTCGAGCATGGTCAGCCCGCGCTCGGCGCCGAGCGTCGCCTGCGCGACCCGCCAGCCGGTGTTCTCCGCTCCCACGAGGTTCGCCGCGGGGACGGCGACGTCGTTGAGGAAGATCTCGCAGAAGTGGGACTCGCCGACCGCGTTCTGGATCGGGCGGACATCGATGCCGGGCGTGCGCATGTCGAGTAGGAAATAGGAAATGCCGTCCCTCTTGCGCGCGGCCGGATCGGTGCGGGCGAGCAGCAGGCACCAGTCCGCGTAGGCGGCGCCGCTGGCCCACAGTTTCTGGCCGTTGACGATGTAGCGGTCGCCGTCGGGCCGGGCGGTGGTGCGCAGCGAGGCCAGGTCCGACCCGGCCTCGGGTTCGGAGAACCCCTGGGCCCAGATCTCACCGTCGAGGATGGCAGGCAGGTGCCGGGCGCGCTGCTCCTCGGTCCCCGCCTCCAGCAACGTGGCCGCCGCGTGGTGGATCGCGACGAACGCCAGCACGAGCCGGGGCGCATCATGTGCGGCGAGTTCCTGGTAGAGCACGGCCTGCTGCGCGAGCGGCATCCCGCCGCCCCACCGCGCCGGCCAATGCGGCACGGCGTACCCGGCTTCGCGCAGTCGCGCGAACCACCACTGCTGGAAGGCGATGTACTCCTCGTCCGGCACGCCGGTCTGCGCCTTTCGCCAGCCGGCCGGGACGTGCTCACGGCACCATTCCTGAACAGCTGATCGGAAGTCGTCGAGATCTGTCTCCGGGATCGGCATCAGCTCGCTCCCGCTCCTTTCCGCAGTGCCAGGACCCGCCTGCGGTGCTCGGCGCTCATCATGGTCTGCCGTTCGGCGGCGAAACCCGCCTGCATCGCGCCCGACAGGGCTTGGGCCAGGTGCATCCCCGCGACCCGCTTGGTGTCACGGAGCGCTTGCGCCGGCTGCCTCGCCAACCGGTGCGCCAGTTCGAGCGCCGATGACAGCAGCTCGTCGGCGGCCACCGTCCGGGAGGCGAGCCCCAACTCGACCGCCACCCGCGCCGGTATCCGGTCACCGGTATAGAGGTACTCGCGCGAGCGGAGGATCGGCGTGAGCAGCGGCCAGAACGCCGCGCCGCCGTCCCCGGCGACGAGTCCGACCGAGACGTGCGGGTCGGCCAGGAACGCGCGATCGGAGATCAGCACGATGTCGCTGAGCACCGCGACGCTGCAGCCCAGCCCGACGGCCGGACCGTTCACCGCGGTGATCAGCGGCAGCGGGAAGCGGAGCAGCTCCTCGATGATCTGTGCGCCCTCGCGCAGGCTCTCGTCGCGGGCCACCGGGTCGTCCAGGAAGGACGAGATCCACTCCAGGTCACCGCCCGCGCTGAACGCGCGCCCCGCCCCGGTGAGCACCACGGCGGCCGCCTCCCGGTCGGCGGACAGCCGCCGCCAGACGTCGGCCAGGGCGCGGTGCAACCGTTCGTCGATCGTGTTCAGCTGCTCCGGCCGGTTGAGCGTCACGATTCGCACCGGCCCGTCGCGGGTGACCGTGAGCTCGTCCGGGAGGTCGTAACGGTCACTCATGGAACAGGCCCGGGAGTCCCTGCCGGCCGATCTTCCTCACCAGTGCGGACCGGGTCGCCGACAGGCCGAGCGGCAGCCTCCGCAACGGCTGGCTGTAGCGCGACAGCCACGACAGCTGCGTCTCATCGCAGAACCCGATCGCGCCGTGCAGCTGGTGAGCGACCCGGAAGACCACCTCCGCCGCCTCGATCGCCGCCAGCCTCAGCGCGAGCGCGTCGGCGACCGCGGCCGGCAGGCGGGTGCGGACGGACCACAGCGCATACTTGGCGAGCATCTCCAGGCCGGCGCGCTCGACCTCGGCCTCGGTGACCTGGAACTGCACTCCCTGGAACGACGACAGCCGCTGACCGAACTGCTCGCGGACCAGCACGTGATCACGCGCCAGATCGAGCGCTCGGTCGAGCATCCCCAGCAGCGTCCAGCAGGGGAGGACGAGTCCGAGCGCGAGGTCCTCGGCCCCGTCCCCGGCGGCGTCGGCGATCTCGAGCTC
The DNA here is from genome assembly GCF_041951385.1 of Actinomadura sp. NTSP31. Lineage (NCBI taxonomy): Bacteria > Bacillati > Actinomycetota > Actinomycetes > Streptosporangiales > Thermomonosporaceae > Actinomadura > Actinomadura sp. NTSP31. The sequence continues at coordinate 169,725 of NZ_JBGNUT010000001.1, forward strand.
GCCGACGAATGCCGTGGTGCGCGGGGCACCGTCCGGCCGGACGGCGGTGACGAGCCCCCGCCGCCCGTCGACCGTCACCGTGGCCCAGCGCAGGTCGAGGCCTGCGACGGCGGCCGCTCGCACCGGTGCCCCGACCACGAGCAGGCCGTCGGCCTCCCCGTCCGCGGGACGGGCGAGCCGTTCGGCCACGGGGTAGGCGGCGCACCAGTACCCGGCGGCCCGGCAGACGGCCGCGGACGCTTCCAGGTCGTCGCCGTCCGCGCGCGGCTCGAGCTCCCATGCGCCCACCTCGGCGAGAACCGGCGCGTATGCGCTCTCACGCTTGGCCGGCTCGAGCTCGGCGTCCCGGACGAGCCGGTCACCGCCCGCGTCCGCGAACGCCTGCCGCACCGTGCTCCCGTAGGCGAGGGCCTCCTCGCTCAGTTCGACGTTCATGACGCCTTCAGCAGCGAACGCGCCAGCAGGATGCGCTGCATCTCGATGCTGCCCGAGGCGATGGTCGATGCCTGCGAATAGCGCCAATGGTCTTCCACCTCGGCGCGGAACCAGTCGCCGTCCGGCCCGGACAGCATCGCGAGACCGCGAATGTCCATCAGCACTTCAGCGCTCTCCTGGTCCAGCCTGGTGACGGCGATCCGGTACGCCGCGGCGTCCGGCGGGGAGACCGCGCCCGCGTCCTGGAGTGCGATGACGCGGTAGGCGAGCATGCGCGCCCGCCGGCAGTGCACGAGCATCCGCGCCCACCGGGCGTGCAGTTCCTCCGGAAGGGCCTCCCATTGCCCGCCGAGGACGTGCGGCGCCGCGAGCAGCAGCCGCTCGCAGCGCGCGTAGCGGGCGATGCCCACGCGTTCGAACGCGAGCACCTCCTGCACGAGCGCCCATCCCTGGTCCACCTCACCGAGCACATCGGCCTCGGTGACCCGCAAGCCGTCGAAGAAGACCTCGTTCAGGTGGTGCGGGCCGAGCATCGCCGGGATCGGCCTGACCTCGATGCCCGGGGCGGACATCGGAACCAGGAAGACCGTGAGGCCGTGCTGCTTGCGCTCCCGCGTCGAGGTCCGGGCGAGCAGGAAGCACCACTGCGCCATCCGGGCGTAGGACGTCCAGATCTTCTGGCCGGTGACCGACCACCCGTCGCCTTCGCGCCGGGCCGCGGTGCGCAGCGAGGCCAGATCAGAGCCGGAGTCGGGCTCGCTGAACCCCTGGCACCAGATCACCTCGCCGCGCGCGATGGCGGGCAGATGCCGGCTCCGCTGCTCGGGCGTCCCGTGTTTCATGATGGCCGGGCCGACCCAGTTGACGCCCATGTACTGCGCGCCGCGCGGCTCATGGTGCGCCCACATCTCCTCGCGGACCACGGTCTGCTCCCATACCGAGGCGCCGCGGCCCCCGAACTCCTCCGGCCAGGCCAGGCACAGCATGTCCTGTTCGGCCAGCACCCGGCAGAACCGCTGGGCGGTCTCCAGGTCCGCGGGGTCGTCGGTGAAGGCGCCCAGGAAGTCCGCGGGCACGTGCTCCGCGACGAGCCGGCGCAGCTCACCACGCAGGGAACCGGCACTAAGTCCCATCTCGAAATCCAGAGGCACGATGTCTCGATCCTTGTCGTCGCCGAAGTAGGAGGCATCGCGAGTATAACCAACCAATCGGTCGATTTGCTATCTGCGTGGAGTCGATGACCGGTCCTACCGCGAACGGATCAGCCTCCTGGGATGTGCGTCACGCAGAACGAGCCGGTGCCCATCACAGTCGAGACGGCGCAGGCAAGCACTGATGTGCGGCGGTCTCATCGACCCCGACGCCGGTCGAAGCCGCGGCGGACGTCCGCCGCAGCGCTCCATCCCGAGGAGAGCCCAACCCACCTCGTTATCGGTAACCTGGTTGGGTACGAGGGCCGTCGACGCTCGAAAACCAGGTAGGCAGCCAGTGCTCGATCACTTGAGCGGCGCTTGATCGTGCTGGCGGGGTGGTCCTGTTAGCGGTTGAGGGCGCCGAGGTCGACGGGCAGCTGGGCGCCGGTGATGTACTTGCCCTCGTCGGAGGCCAGGAACGCGACGATGTTCGCGATGTCCTCCGGCTCGACCATCTCGTAGGGCAGCGCCGGCATGTAGATGGGCCCGAGCATCGGGCTCTGCGCCAGCAGTTCCCTCATCGAGCCGTCGGTCATCCCGGTCCGTACCCCGTGCGGGTGGACGGTGTTGACCCGGATGTCGTGCTCGCCCAGCTCGTTGGCGAGGACCTTCGCCAGGCCCACGACGCCGTGCTTCGACGAGGCGTAGTGCGCCAGGAAGGGCAGCCCCTTCAGGCCCGCCACCGAGCTGGTGATGATGATCGGAACCGCCCTGCCCTTGCTCGATGAGCGTCGGCACGGTGGCCTTGACCGTCTTCCACACCCCGGTGAGGTTGGTGTCGATGACGTCCTGCCACTGCTCCTCGTCGAGCTCCCAGGTGCGGCCGCAGTTGACGATTCCGGCGTTGGCCACCACCACGTCCAGCCGGCCGAGCTCCGCCAGGCCGTCCCGAACCGCGGCATCCAGCTCGTCCAGGTTCCGCACATCGGCCCTGCACGCCACGGCCCGCCTCCCCTGCGCCTCCACGAGCCTGACCGTCTCATCGAGATCGGCCTGCGTGGAGGCGTCATAGCGGACAAAACCGCTCGCCGGGCCGGCGATGTCGGTCATGATGACGTCCGCGCCTTCGGCGGCCAACCGGACGGCCTCCGCCCGTCCCTGCCCCCGCGCGGCCCCGGTGATGAAAGCGACTCTGCCCGTCAGACGCCCCATGTATCCCTCCGCGTTGCTCTGTCTCGAAGTTCGAGCGCACGGCTCGGCGGGATTCCGCACGACCGTTCCCGGTTTCAGCGCGCCGCCGCGTTCACTCGAACAACTCGTAGGAGCGGTCCGCCTTGCCCCGCCGGCCGCCGATGTACCCGCCGCGCTCGGTCGTCTTCTCCCAGTCCGGACCGTCCAAGTGGTTCCTGGTCCAGTCGGATATGACAATCCGCCGGACGATTCCCCACTTTCCATTCCGTTTCTCCAGCTCGTCGAGGTAGCGCCCTGACATGATCGCGAGCTCTGGGCGGCCGTTGTCCATGTGCGGGTGGCAGGCCAGGAAATAGACCTCGGCCCGGGCCTTGTCGTCCTCCAACTGGATGTAATGGTTGGTGATGTGGTGGTTGCCTACGGCGTCCCACACGGTCCTTGCGCCATCGACGACGACATGCGCGAAGTCGACGCCGGGCCCGTCGAACGGCCCGTGGTGGTCGGTACCGCCTTCCGCATAAACGGATTGAAGGAGCTCGAGGTCAGCGCGGTCCACTCCTCGGGCGTAGCGGTAGAGCAACTGCCTGATCTCCTCGTGGTCACGCAGCCGTTCCAGCTCCCGCTTGAGCGATGCGATCTCGTCATCCATGGCCACCTGCCCGGAGCGCCGGTCTCGATACGGGTTTAACCTACCAACTAGATGGTTGAAATACCAGCGACTCCGCCCCTGCCGAGCGCGGCATGACCGAACGCCCTCCCCCCTCGACCCCACGGGCCCCGGGCCACCGCCACAGAGTTTCGTCAGCTCACACAGCACGGAGCGCGGTCGGATGGGGCGCGTCCACGAGACCCGCGGCGGGCGGACCGCCCTCGCTGCGGTGGTCCACGCCGCGCAGATTACGCCCAACGGTCACTTGTCGCCAACTACATAGTTGGCTATAAAGAGGTGATGCACCTGCCCGGTCGCGGTGGGAGGCGAGGATCGGAGGGTCGCGTGAATCTGGAGCTGACCCCGGAACAGCACGATGTCGCGGCCGCCTTCGAGCATGTCCTCGAGCGGGAATCATCTGCCGAGCGCGTGCGAGCAGCCGAGGGCGCGGGCTACGACCCGGCCCTGTGGAAGGTTCTGTCGGCCATGGGCGCAGTCGGCGTGGCCGTGCCCGAAGCCGCCGGCGGCAGCGGAAAGGGCGTCCTGGAACTCGGTCTCCTGGCCGAGAGCCTCGGACGGCACCTGGCCTGTGCTCCCTTGGTGGAGGCCGCGACGGCGGCGATGCTGCTGGCGGATGCCGGCGGCCAGGACGCGGCGCTGGCGGAGGCGCTGGCCGGAGGCGCGCCGATCGTCTTCTGCCCGCGCCCCGCGGTCGACGGCTCCGCGGTCCTCGTGCCCGGCGGAGGCGGGGCTCAGGCGGTCGTCGCGCTCGACGCCGATCACCTCGTGCTCGCGCGAGGAGCGCCGCCGAAGGCGCCCGCGGATCTCGGCTTCCTGGCCTGTGCCGACCGGCCTCTCGAGGGGAACGCCATCGAGCGGACGGTCGTCGCGCGTGGAGAGCACGCCCGGCGGCTGTGGCGGATCGCGCTCGGCCGCTGGCGCCTTGGTACGGCGGCTGCGCTGGTCGGCGTGGCCGAACAGGCGCTCGCGACAGCGGTCCGCTACGTCAAGGCGCGCGAGCAGTTCGGGGTCCCGATCGGGTCGTTCCAGGCGATCCAGCATTTGCTGGCCCAGATCGCGATGGCCGTGGACGGTGCGCGCCTCCTGGTGCGGGAGACCTCCTGGCGCCACGACACCACGGCCGCGGAATGGCGTGACGCGGCGGACATCGCCTTCGCGCACGCCGCCGAGACGGCCGTGAGATCCGCCGAGGCATGCCTCCATGTGCACGGCGGCTACGGCTACACCCTGGAGTACGACGCCCAGCTCTACCTTCGGCGAGCCAAGGCGCTTCAGCTACAGGGCGGGGACCCGGAAGTGATCTGGGAGGCGATCGGCGCCGCGACCATGAACAGGACGGGCTGATGGATTTCGCCACCGACCGCGAGACCGAGTCCCTCAGGGAGGAGGTACGCGCGTTCGTTCGCGAACACCTGTCCTCCGACGTGCGCGCGCGGGTCGCGTCCACGGGCGACTACCACGACCAGGAGTTCCACGCGGCACTCTCCGAGCGGGGGTGGGTGGGCGCTCACTGGTCGGTGGAAGAGGGCGGTCGCGGCTGGGACCGCGACAAGACCGACGTCATCTACGAAGAGCTGGCCTCCGCGGGCGCTCCGACCGAGGGCCTGGCGATCACCCAGATCGTGGGCGAGACCATCCGGCGCGTCGGTACCGCGGAGCAGAGGGAGCGGTTGCTCGCACCGATCTGCCGCGGCGAGGTGCTGCTGGCGCTCGGCTATACCGAACCCGGATCGGGCTCGGACCTGGCCTCGGTCCGCACGCGGGCGTCCCGCGACGGCGATGGCTGGGTCGTCAACGGCCAGAAGATCTTCACCACCCTCGGCAACAGGGCGGACTACGTCTTCCTCCTCGCGCGCACCGATCCGGCGGCACCGAAGCACACGGGCCTCACGACCTTCCTGGTCCCGACGTCCGCTGAAGGCTTCTCCGTGGCGCCGATCTTCACGCTGAGCGGCCAGCGGACCAACGTCACCTACTACTCCGATGTCCACGTCGGTGACGAGGCGCGGGTCGGTGAGGTGGGGCAGGGCTGGGAGATCGTCAATGTCGCACTCGCCTTCGAGCGCGGCGGCGAGTTCGCGGCGCAGTTGCGTCGGCTCGTCAACGCAGCTGTGGCCTGGGGACATGACGAAGAACTCGGAGGCGAGGCGCGTTTCCTGACTCGAATCGGCCGCGCGGTCGCCTCCGCCGAAGTCTCCCGCCTGCTCGGTGTCCAGGCCTCATGGTCACGGACCGGCGCCAGGGCGGGTGCCGTCGAAGGGGCGATGGCCAAGGTCTACGGCACCGAGGCCCTGATCCGCGAAAGCCGGGCACTGCTCGACGCGACCGGCGTCCAGGGGGTCCGGAACCGCGGCGTGGCCGGGGCGGCGGCCGGCGGGGAGCTCCAGCACCTCTACCGGGAGTCGCAGATCGCGACGATCTACGGCGGCACTTCCGAGGTGCTGCTCACGGCCATCGCACGGCAGAGACTCGGGCTGCCGCGAGAGCGACGCCGGCCCGACCCGCAGCGCGAACGGTCGACCGACCCCGACCAGTGAAGTCAGCTCGATTAGAGGAACACGGATGAGCATGTCGGAGTTCGACTGGAACCTGGCCACGGTGTGGGAGACCATCGCCGAGGAGATCCCGAACGCGCCCGCCCAGGTACACGGCGAGCGCGCGTTCTCGTGGGCCGACTTCGATGAGCGCTCGAACGGCGTGGCCGCCGCCCTGCTGGACGACCGGGCGAGCAGGGACGATCGGGTCGCGCTGTACCTGCGCAACAGCCCGGAGTACATGGAGGTCCAGCACGCGGCCTTCAAGATCGGAATTCCCGCGGTCAACACCAACTACCGCTACCGGGACGAAGAACTGCGCTACCTCTTCGAGGACGCCGACGTGACCTCCGTCGTGTTCCATGGCTCCTTCACCGAGACCATGGAGGGCATCCGTCCGAGATCGTCCGGCCTGCGCCGGTTCATCCATGTCGACGATGGGACGGAGCCCTGCCCGGACTGGGCCGTCCCCTACGAGCAGGCGGCCGCCTCTGCGACCGGGCAGGTGCGCTCGCCCTGGGGGCGTGGCGGCGAGGACCTGTTCCTGCTCTACACCGGCGGCACGACCGGGATGCCCAAAGGCGTCATGTGGCGGGTGGAAGACATGCTGCGCCAGGTCAACGATGTCGCCGAGGTGTCTTTCGACCTTGGCGACGCGGTCGCCGGCATCCGCGCCTCCCTCCCCCGATCCCGTCCGGTGCACGTCTCCTGCAGCCCGATGATGCACGGCAGCGGCTGGTTCGGGGCGGTCATCGCGATGCATCAGGGCGGCACGGTCGCGTCACTCGTGCAGCCGGGCCTGGACCCGGTCGAACTCCTCGACCTGATCGACCGCCTCAGGGTGTCCAGCCTCACCATCGCCGGCGAGGTGTTCGCGCGCCGGATCCTGGCGACGCTTGAGCAGCATCCCGGGCGCTGGGACAGCACATCCATCCGCGACGTCCTCACCTCGGGCGGCATGCTGAGCGAGGCGAGCAAGCGCAGCCTCCTGAAACACTGGCCACAGGCCTCGATACTCGACGGGTTCTCCTCGTCCGAGGGCTTCGGAATGGGCTGGTCGGTGGCCACCAAGGAGGACGTCCCGCCCACCGGCAGGTTCAGGCCGGGGAGGAACCTACGCGTGCTGGACGAGGATGGTCGGCCGGTCGTCGCGGGCTCCGGAGTCGTCGGCAGGCTCGTCCTGAGCGACAGGTTGCCCCTCGGCTACTACAAGGACCCGGAAAAGACCCGGCGCACCTTCCCGGTGATCGACGGTGTACGGTCGGCGGTCCCCGGCGATCACGCCATCGTGCTCGAGGACGGCACCATCCAGTTGATGGGCCGTGATTCCCTCTGCATCAACTCCGGCGGCGAGAAGATCTTCACCGAAGAGGTCGAGGCGGTCATCCTCGATCACGCGGCGGTCGGCGACGTTCTGGTCGTCGGAATCCCCGACCCGGAGTGGGGTCAGATCGTGGCCGCCGTCGCCAGCCTCGAGCCAGGGCGGTCACTCGCCCCCAACGACGTGATCTCGCATGTGAAGGGCCGGCTCGCAAGCTACAAGGCGCCGAAGCACATCGTTTTCGTCGACGTCGTCCCGCGCGGTCCCAACGGGAAGGCCGACTACCGCGCCGCGCGAGAACTGGTGGAGGCCGACCGGCATCCGACGCCCTGACCTTGCGCTTGCCGAAAGCACCATCAGCAAGGACATCATCACGATGGTGGGAGGGCCGAGCCGGGCTGTTCTTCGCCGGGCGCCTGGCACCGACATGGCCGGCAGTATCCGCATCCCGTCGGCGTTCTGCGGTGTCACCGGGCTGATGCCGATGTTCGGGCCGGGTGCCGAAGTCGGGCGTGGCGCCGCTCGGCTACAGCCTCGACCATGTTAGGGGCTTGGCGGGGGCTTAGATGGTCTTGGGGGATCTCATCCTTGCCGCATCCGCTGCGATTGCGCAGCTGTTCGTAGCTTGGTGGTGATGCGCTCAGGAGAGGACTGATCGTGGACGAGATGCCCAAGGGCCCTGGTTGGTTGCACTGGGTCGACCTGGCGAGTCCGGACGCCGCGACGTCCAGGGCCTTCTACTGCGAGTTGTTCGGCTGGTCCGTCTACACCCTGACTGCGCCTGGTTACGGCAATTACAACATCTTCACCCTGGACGATGTGCACGGTCCGGAGGTCGCCGGGTTGCAGATGCTCACCGACGACTCGCAGCCGCCGTCATGGACGTGCTATTTCCGCGTCGAAGACCTTCGCGGCACCGTTGACACCATAATCGACCAGGGCGGGCAGGAGCTCATTCCGCCGACCGATTGGGCCGGTCTTGCGGACATGGCGCTGTGCACGGACTCTCAGGGGGCCGATTTCGGCGTCGCGAAGCCAGGTCTGATCAAGGGCCTCGGCGCCACTGATCAGCCCTCTACGGTGTGCTGGGTGGAACTGGCGGCCCCGGATCTCAACGAGGGACGTCGCTTCTACACCGAGGTGTTCGGCTGGCGCGCTACCGACCGTGATCACCACGGATCGGCTTACACCACCTGGAAGGTCGGTGACCGGTCGGTCGGCGGCATGGTCCTGATGGACGACGCTTGGCCGCGCCGGTACCCGACGCAGTGGACGCCGTGCTTCTGGGTGACCGACTGCGATGCCACGGCGGCCAGGGCCACCGAACTGGGCGCCACCGTCGGCGTCCCGCCCACCAGCATCCGACCCGGCAGGTTCTCGAAGATGACCGATCCCACCGGAGCGCCCTTTGCCGTCATCACCCCCGTGCGATCACCGGGGCCCGGCGCAGCATGACCGTCTACCCCCGCTTCCCGGTCGCGACGACCTTGTCAACGCGCTCATCCTCCGTGAGCTCCAGCGCTTCCTGGCCGGGGATCCCTCCGGGTCAGAGTCGGAGTCCGCGGGCGGCCAGGCGGGTGAGGCGGCGCACTGTGGTCTCCTGATCGTCCAGCGGCAGCAGGATGTGGCTGATCAGTAGCCGTACCAGGGCGTCCGCGGTGGTCTCGACGTCCTCAGGGGCCAATTCCGGCGCCCGGCTGGTGATGTGTTCCCGCATGACCTGGCGGGCCAGCACGAGCAATGACTCCGACCCGGTGGTGATCAACGGCAGCAGCGTGTCGTCTGCGCCTTCCAGCGTGGAGGACAGGATCGCGCGCAGCAGCGGGTTGGTCGTGGTGTGGTGCAAGACGAAACGCAGGCTCGCCTCGATGGCGGCCAGCACGCCGGAATGCTGCTGGATTTCCTTCGAGACCCCGTCGATGAACCGCTGGGCCTCGCGGAGCACCAGGGCCTCGCCGAGTTGTTCCTTGGATCCGAACTCCTTGTACAGGGTCTGCCGGCTGACGCCGACGGCGGTGGCGAGCGCCGTCATGCGGAGGGCCTCCCAGCCTCGTTCTTCCACCACCCGGTAAGCCGCGTCCAGCGCATCGTCGCGGATCTGCTGCCGAACCCGGGCGTGGAAGCTCACCGGCACTGAAGTGCTCATTCGTGGACATTACCAAAGGACATGTCGTTCATGACGACTTAGATCGCCACAGGGTCTTAATGACGACATCTTGCAGGTTTCCGGCCATACTGTTGACAACCCTCATCGTTCTGTCAATGCTGTGGACGTCAGCGTGCCCGCTGTCGGAAGGAGCGCTCATGGCCTCGGATCCGTCTCCAGCCGCGACGGCGGCCTGCGCCGCCCCGGACGCGGAACGGCTGCTGTTCGAACTGATGCTGGATCCGCTGAACGACGACCCCTATGTCGGGTACCGGACGCTGCGGGAGCTGGCCCCTGCGCTGGTGACCGGGGACGGCACCTTGGTGCTCACCCGGTTCGATGACTGCGATGCCGCGCTGCGTCATCGCGCCGTAGGTAAGAGCGACCAGTTGTTCGACTTCAGCCCCGGCGATGCTCCGGCCGAATGCTCCGGCTCTTTGATCGACCTCCTGCGGCACAGCATGCTGCTGGCCAATCCGCCCGACCACACGCGATTGCGCCGACTCGTCAGCTCCGCCTTCACCGGCCGCCACGTCGAGGCTCTGCGGGACGCGGTGACCATCCGCACCAGTGCCCTGTTGGAAGCGCTGGCCGCCGAGCCGAGCGGCGACTTCATGGCCGCGGTGGCGCTGCCCCTTCCGGTCAACGTCATCTCCGACCTGCTGGGGATTCCCGAGTCCGACCGGCTGTCCTTCACACCGCGGGTGCACGCCCTGGTCGCCGCGCTGGAGCCCACCGCGGCCCCCGAATTGCGCGAGCAGGGCGCAACGGCCGGCGAGGAACTCGTGGAGTATTTCTCGGTGCTGCTGGCCGACAAACGGGCCCGGCCCGCCGAGGACCTGCTCAGCCGCCTGGTGGCTTCTCACGATGCGGATGCGCTGGACGAAGCGGAGATGATCTCAACGGCGTTGCTGCTGTTCGCCGCCGGCTTCGAGACCACCACCAACCTGCTCGGTAACGGGCTGCATGCACTGCTCAGGCACCCTGGCCAGTTGCGCAAGCTCCGCGAGCACCCCGAGCTGGTTCCCGCGGCGGTCGAGGAACTGCTCCGCTACGACTCGCCCGTCCAGTTCGGTGCGCGCATTGTGCTGGAGCCCGTCACCTTGGCGGGAGTGGATCTCGGGCCGGGGCGGCTGGTACTCACCATGCTCGGCGCCGCAAATCACGACCCGCAGCGTTTCGGGGAAGCGGACGAGTTGGATGTGGGTCGCCTCGACGGCGGGCACCTGGCCTTCGCCTCGGGCATTCACTTCTGCCTGGGCGCCCACCTCACCCGGCTGGAAGGCCAGGTTTTCCTGGAACTCCTGACCCGGCACTACGACGTCGCGCTGGCGGGTGAGCCGACCCGCCGCCCGGGCTTCAGCCTGCGCGGCCTGGAGCATCTGCCCCTCACCCTGTCGCCGCGACCAGCAGGCGGCCTCTAGCGGTCGCCGCCCCGGCACTGCGTGTCCGAGCGGCACATGAGCATCGGGCCCGGACGCGTTCACCCCTTCTGCACCCGACTCAACGAGGCTCCCCCGGAGCGTATTCGCGATGAACCCCAGCCATACCTGTCCGCCATCCGCCAGGGCCGCCACCGCTCTGGGCAACGTCGTGAGTTCTGTTCGGCGGCCTGGGGCTCCGATGCCCTGGGGGCCGCGAAGGCGGCATGACCCGCGCTCCCGCTCCCGGCAGCCGTCTTGCGGCAACCGATCGATACGGAGGTCTTCTCGTGCTGCACAACGTGTGGGATCTGTCCATCAGCTGGCAGGACCTGGTGCGCTTCGCGCTCACCTGGGTGTTCTGCGTCGCACTCGTCTACTTCTGGTACTGGGTGCTGAGCCGCATCGGAACCTTCTGACGGAGACCGGCCGCCAGGAGCGCGGCCATGACTGAGCCCGTCGCGGCGGCGTCGCGGATCGAGCGCAGTTGCGCTCTGCTCGCGGTCGCCTTCTCCGAGGGGCGGCGCCGGGGCGCACGGCTCAGCTCGGGCGAACGCCGCGGTTTCGGCTTGAACGCGGACCGGAGCCTGGTGAGCGTGCCCTATCCCCTCTCGGCCCCGGATTGGACGCCCCGGACTGTGGCCTGCGGGGTCGCGCTGCAGTGCTCGCCGTCGAAGGACCGGGTCGCCGCGTGCTCGATCACCGTGCTTTCCCCGCGGGAGTTCCAGGCGCTGACGATCGCCGAAGCCGAGGTCTCGCTGGGGTGGGTGATCGAGCGCTGGCCCGGGCTGCTGCCGGAACTGCGGCGCCGGCTTCCCGACCTCGAGGGCGCCGACGGTGAACTCGACGGTCCGGCGATCATCGAACGGGCAAGGGAGCTGGCCCGATCCGGGCGGGAGTTGCGCACCCACCCGCTGCTCGGACGGCTGCCGTCATCGGTCCAGGCGCGCCGCACTCTGCCCGCGCACGCGCGCAGAGTGCTCGGGCGGATGCCGTGGACATCGCGACGCCAGGACGCCTACCGGTGGTATTCGGTGCCGGTGGGAGGCGACGGCGGGGCCAGGAATCCCAACCTGCCGCCGCCGAGCAGGCCTGAGGACGAGGACATCGAGATCCGCCCCGATCAGCGGGCCGGCATTCCCTACCCGGAATGGAACATCTGGACGCAGCGCTTCCTGCCCGACCATGTGGCCGTTCTCGAACGCAAGCACGGGCCGTACTCCCAACCTCGTCCCCAGGCCGTGGCCGAATTGCACCGATGGTTCGAAGAACACACCCACCGCACCGTGACCAACCACCTGGAGGACGGCTCCGACCTCGACATCGACCAGTACGTCGCGCATCACGTCGCCACGGTCGCGGGCCAGACCTCGCACGCCCGCATCTTCCGGGATCTGCTGCCCGCCGCCCGGCACGTCACCACCGCCTTGCTGCTGGACGGCAGTTCCTCGCTGGCAGCCCACCAGGGACAGATCTTCCGGCTGGAACTCGCCTGCGCCGATGCGCTCTCCCATGCCTTGACGCTCGCCCGGGAACGGCACGGCATCTTCAGCTTCACCGGCGACACCCGGCACCGGGTCGAGGTCGGCTGCCTGAAGGACTTCGCCGACCCCCACCTCGTCATGCCCAGCCGTCTGGGCCTGGTCGCAGGCGGCTACACCCGGCTCGGTGCCCCGCTGCGGCACCTGACCAGCCGCCTGCTCGAACAACCATCGCAGCGGCGGCTGCTCATCGTGATCGGTGACGGGCTGGTGTCCGACGAAGGCTACGAAGGCCGGTACGCCATCGCCGACGTGGCCCACGCCGTCGACGAAGCCGCCGAAGCGGGCGTCACCCCCTACTACATCGGTGTCGGCCCCACCCACACCGATCTCCTCCCGGACATGTTCGGCCGCCGCCGGGCCAGACGCATCAAGCGGGTCGAGGAACTCCCACGCGTCCTGGCACATGTGCACCGCGAACTGGTCACCGCATGACCGCCACCGACGCCGGAGGCCGGATGACGCCCCCCTTCTACCGAGCGCACGGCAACGAAGTGCGGATGTTCGAGCTGGCCTGCAAGCGGCGGCTGCCGGTGATGCTCACCGGGCCGACCGGCTGCGGCAAGACCCGGCTGGTGGAGCACATGGGCGAACGGCTCAGCCGTCCGGTCATCACCATCAGCTGCCACGACGACCTCACCAGCGCCGACCTCGTCGGACGCTTCATCGTGTCGGGCGGCGACGTCATCTGGACCGACGGCCCCCTGAGCAGAGCGGTCAAGGACGGCGCGATCTGCTACCTCGACGAGGTCGTGCACGCCCGCCACGACTCCCTTGCCGTCCTGCACTCGCTCGCCGACCACCGGCGCGCCCTCTACCTCGACCGCACCGGCGAGGTCCTCCAGGCACCCGAGTCGTTCATGCTCGTATGCTCCTACAACCCGGCCTTCCTCAGCTCCCTGAAGGAACTCAAGCCCTCGTTCCGCCAGCGGTTCGTCACGCTGGCGATGGACTACCTGCCGCCCGAGCAGGAAGTAGAGGTGCTGGTCGCCGAGACCGGCATCGAGCCGCTGACGGCACAGCGGCTCGTCCAGTGCGCGACCAGCATCCGCAACGCCGACCAGGTCTTCCATTTCGAGCCGCCCTCAACCCGGGCACTGATCACGGCGGCAGAACTCATCGCCGCCGGAGCGCAGGAGATCCAGGCCGCCGAGGCCTGCGTCCTGGCGCCGCTCAGCACCGACGGCGCCATCACCGACGGCCTGCGGGAACTGGCCGCGGCCAGCCTCCTCACCGACCAGGCACCGGCCACGCGCTGACCCCTCGCTCGTTCCAGAAGGGAGCCCCATGCCCATGAACGAACAAGACCGCCAGCGGCGCCGAGCCCTCATGGTCTTCCAGATCGCCATCTACGGCTACCTGCTGCTGATGTTCGCGATCCAGCTGTACATGTACTCGCAGCGGAACTGGTAGGCCACCATGAGGACGCCACTGCGCAAGCGCCGGCCCGGCCCAGATGCGAGTACCCCCGCCGTCGCGGCCATCTCCAAGGAACCGGCCGACTACGACGACCACGTGGAACGATCGCGGCAGGCCCAGCGCCAGGCGGACCGATGGCTCATCGCCGGCACGGTCCTGATGGGGATGACGCTGCCCGGGATCATCGGCCTGCCCATCTTCCTGCGGGGACTGGTGCTGCTGAGACGAGCCGGCCGCGCGGGCCTGTCCGTCCGCCCGATGATCATCACGCTCATCGCCTACATGGTCTGCCTCGACGCCGCCCTCAACTGCTTCGGCTGGGCCCTGGACACGATCGCCAGCCACGCCGTCCTCTGGCAAACCATGATCATGGCGTGGGGCAACTTCTTCGACGCCGGTTACTTCTGGCACTACAACCAACTGCCCTGGGTCGGCGGCGCGGGAGGCCCCGGTGAAAAGGCCTGGGAGATCACCTGCGTGCTCACCGTGTTCGCCATGCGGATGGCGGCGTGCATCGGGCTCCTGCGCATGAAGCGCTGGGGCCACCAATGGATGATCGTCACCTGCTGGTTCGGAGTCGTGATCTGGGTCGGCTACGTGGCCAACATGACCATCTTCGCCGATGTCCGCTACGCGCACACGGTGTTCCCGGTCATCGGATGGTGGCTGTACGACATCTTCTACATCACCCCGTTCCTGGCCATTCCCTACCTGCACACCGTCAACCGCGAAGTCTTCTCCGACTGAGCAATCCGCCATCCCGCCGCCAAAGGAGAAGCCATGAGCACACCCCCGAAAACGGACCTGCCCCTCGGCACGACATCGGCGACCGCCCGCCTCCACACCACCATCCGCCGGATCTGCTACATCCTGCTGTTCGCGCTGGTGATCGAAGGGGCGTTCACCCTCCCCTTCACTCTCATCTGGTACGGCTGGCCGACGCTGTCGGTCCAGGAGATATGCAGCGGACTCCAAGAGGTCATGTACAACGACCCCACAGTCCAGTGCCAAGACCCCGCCCCGCTCAGCGCCCCGCCCTTCGGCAGCAGCGGCCCCAACACCCACAGAACCACCGCCAAGGACAAATGGGGAATCCAACCCACACCACAATACCCGCGAATAGAGTTCCGTGAACTCATCAAGATCTATCGCCATAACCAGCAAATAATGCACCCAGCGAAATAACCCACGGACGACCGCCAAAGTGCTTTGCCCCCCACTCCAAAAGCCAGTGAGCGCTCGCAGCATGAAGGCGCGGCATCGAATCCGCCGCCCTTCCAGGAGGACCTCGGTCCAGAGCAAACCACGACGCTGGTCAAAAGGATCGAAGCGCCGCGTCGCTGATCGGAAAAGTATGGCGCTTGTCTCCTCGATCGCCCCCCTGCGGCGATCACCCACCCCAAGGAACCGACACGTGCGAACCACAACACGAACAATCACCGGCTGGATCACTACGACGGCGACCGCGCTGGCGGTGGCAGGACTGACTCCCCCAGCGGCGACCGCGGCCGGACCCGCCAGCATCACCTCCGCCCTCGGCGCAACGGCGACCGCCCCCGTCGCCGACTGCCCGGCAAGCCGCTGGGTCGCCGCCTGGACGGCCAGCCCGACCGACGGCTCCGTACCGTTCGACCCCTCCCTCGGAGCGGTCCCGACATCGCTCACGGACCAGACCGTTCGAATGGTGATATCCCCCCATGTGGGAGGAGCATCGCTGCGGCTACACCTGAGCAACCGATTCGGCAATGCCCCCGTGGCCTTCGGCCGCGTCACCGTCGGCCTCCAGGAGCAGGGCGGACCAGCCGTCGGCGATCCGCGGCCGGTGACCTTCAGCGGAGCCGAGTCCGTCACGGTTCCCGGCGGCCGGGACGTTGTCAGCGACCCCGTCGCGCTGACCTTCTCGGCGTTCACGCCCCTGTCGGTCAGCATCTACCTGCCCAAGAGCACCACGGCGGTGACCAAGCATTGGAACGCCAACGCCACCTCCTACTACAGCGACCAGGGCGCCGGTGATCTCAGCACGCAGACCAGCGGAGCACGCTTCACCAACAGGACGCTGAGCTGGCTGTTCGTCGACGGACTCGATGTCATGGCACCCGCGCGGGCGATCGCTGCGTTCGGCGACTCGATCACCGACGGATTCGTCGGCGGCAGCCCGCTGAGCATCCCGGCCGACCGTTCCGCGGCCGACAAGAACGGCCGGTACCCTGATGACCTCCAACGCAGGGCCACCGATGCCGGGCGAGCCATATCGGTGGTCAACGCCGGTATCGGCAGCAACCAACTGCTGGGCAGTCTCGGCCTCATGGACGGCCCCAGCGGCCTGTCCCGCTTCCAGGCCGACGCCCTCGACATCCCCGGCGCCGGCGGAATCATCGTCCTGGAGGGGATCAATGACCTCGGGCTCGGCAGCGGTGTCACCCCGACTCAGCTACAGGCCGGCTACACCCGGCTCATCGGCAAGGCGCACGCCAGCGGGAAAAAGATCTGGCTGGGCACCATCACGCCGGCCGCCAACGCCTTGATCGACGGCACCGCGACCGCCCCCAACAGCGAGAACTACCGGCAGCAGGTGAACGCCTGGATCCGCGGCCAGGCCCTCGCCGACGGCGTCATCGACTTCGACGCCGCGCTACGAGATCCCGCACACCACTCACAGCTGCTACCTGAATACGCCAGCCCGGACAACCTTCACCCCAGCCTCAGGGGCTATCAGAAGATGGCCGACGCAGTGCCGCTCGACCTGCTGGAACAAGTCCCCTGCGCCTGACCGGGTATGTGCCCGACCAACGGCTGATCTTGATTGGCCGAGTGGCCGGCGGATGGTCGGCGTGAGGCGGCCGGGACGCCGGAGCGCGGCTGTTGGCGCCGAACCTTCAGCGAAACGGCTCCAGGAGGCATCCCGTCATGCAGGGAAAGATCGCAGAGCTCGCCGCACGGGGGCCGGTCGTCCATTCGACGGCCCACGGCGAGGCCGAGTTCACGACGTGGCACTGACGGGCAAGCCGGAACTCGGCGCCCCCGTCGCCCACTCCAGCCAAGTACGAGGCGTCGTCCATCTGCCGATCACCTTCACCCCCGAGCGACCCCGCCCCTACTGGCGGTGCGTGGGTTGCGCCTACGCGCTGACGCACACGGCGCCCGAGGAGTTCGCCTCGGCTGTAGTTCGAGACCGGTTCGCCGGGCTATGGCGCGGGGTGTTCGCTCAGCCGCCGGGTGAGAGCGTCGGGTCGGGTTGGATGGGCGTCGTCTCCTGCTTTCCGTTGGGGTCGGTCATGCTTTCGTTGGCGGCGCCGACGGAGGTGACCTCGGTGACCTTCCATGTGCCGTGGTCGCGGGTGAGTTTCATGTCGAGGTAGGAACCGAGAACGCTACGGGTCCCCGCGGTGCTGTGGACTTCGCTGTCCATGACGACGACGGCGCGGGTGTTGCCGCCGTCGATGTCACCGACGTAGACGGTGCGGACGGTCGCGGAGGCATCGGCCTTGAGCTTGGTGATGATGCCTTCGAGTCCACCGGTGAAGGCTTGATCGTAGGTCTTGGCGAAGTCGTCGGAAGCCAGGGACAGCACCTTGTCCCGCGCGGCTTGGAGTTTGGTGTGGTCGTAACTGAGAAGCGCCTGCCCGAATCTGCCTGCGCTGGCGCCGGCCTGCCGTCGCTCGTCCTCACGGGTATCGGCCTTGTCCGCTCGATGCCACTGCAGCCCGGCAGTAACGACTGAAGCGATCAGAACCACGACCACGATCACCTTGACGGTGAACTGACCGGTCAGGTACCCGATCACCCGCTTTCGCAGCGGCGGCTCAGCCTCCTCGGTGCTCGTCTCCGCCGTCCTGCCTTCCTCTTTCTCCGAGTCTTTCGTGCCGCTCTCGTCGGCCCCTTGCCCCTTGCCGGACGCGGCACTGCGCGACTTGGTGTCGCTCTGATCAGCTTTCTCGTTCTTGCCGCCTTCCTCCGCCTCCGTGAGTCCGGCATCGTCGGCCGCAGCGGGGATCTCGAGGCCGGCGTCTTCGAGGTTCTCTTCTTCGTCCGTGGCGGGCGAGGGTGTTTTCGCTGGGGTCTCGGTCTTCACGGCTCCTCCATTCATCGGCGTGTGCCGAACCGGCGGTTCAGGAAGGTTCGGACGACATTGGCGACGACGGCCAGCACCACCACCGCTGCGAGCGCGGGCGGTAGCAGGGGCATCGTCCGAGCCGGCAACGAGCGATGCTCGCTGATCGGGCGGGTCGGTATCGCCGTCGGCGGTTGTGTTTTCGTGCCGTTTCGCGCGGTGGACACGTTGCCGGAGGGCGGCTTCCCCGCCGATGTCGAGCCGTCCTTCCCGGCGGCGGCAGGGCAGTAGGCGAGGGCCGGCGCGGTCGGCTTGGGTGTCGGGGTGGCGTACTCGGCGGCCTGGGGCGGGCCCGCCACGGTGATCACCGGGGTGACGCGCAGGGCGCTGCCCTTGCCGTCCTTGACCCGGACGTCTGAGACCAGGGCTTGGAGTGTCGGGACCATGCGGAGCACGTGATTGATCTCCGCTTGGTTGGCGGAGTCGAAGACGGGGACGGTCGGGACCGCGGCGGCCGACAGCAGGCAGTCCAGGCCGGGGCGGGCCGTCTGCAGAAGCTTGTCGAGGTCGCCGAGGGTCCCGGGCCCTTGCGCCAGGACCGTGTCGAGGTCCTGGCGTGCTTGGCGCATCGTCGCGGTGAAGGCCGCGAGGTCGTTGACGCCCGAGACCAACTGGTAGCGGTGCCGGGTGAGGGTGGCGGTGAGCTGAGTGAGCTGCGTTGCGAGGGCGTCCAGTGCCGGGGCGTTGGCGGCGAGGGTCGCGGTGAGCTGATCGGTGTCGCCGATCATGTCGTGCAGAGCGGTACCGCGGCCCTGAAGTCCGGTCGCCGCTTCGTGGAACAGGGTCTGCGCGTCGCGCGGGTCGACGGCTTTGAGGGTGTCGCTGAGCCCGGTGAACAGTTGCTTGTAGTCGGTGGTGCCGGCGGTCCGGCCGAGGGGGATATGGTCGCCGGCTTTGAGGTATCCCCCGCCCGGCGCCTTCGGTGAGGTCAGTTCGATGTAGGGCTCGCCGATCGCGGACTTGCGGAGAACCTGCGCGCCCGCGTCCTTCGGGACGTGCACGCCGCGATCCATTTCGATGCGGACCTCGACGTGGCCGTTGCGGAGCTTCACGCCGCCGACGCGCCCGACCTTGACGCCGAGGTGGGTGACCTCGAGGTCGCTGTGCAGGCCGGGTGAGGAGGCGAAATCGGCGGTCACCGGGAACGGCTGCTCCAAGGCGTCGATGGTGATGATGTTCCGGACCGCCCAGGTCGCCAGGAGCGCGCCGAGCAGCGCGAAGAAGATCAGGTTGATGGCGATCCGCGGCTGCCTGACGTGCGGAAGCTTGAAGGCGGGTGTCTTCATGGCCGCGGTCCGAGGAGTCCGGTCAGCGATGGCGATTGCGGCGTTCTGGCGGGCGTCTTGCCGGTCTGGGGCAGGAAGCCCTTGATCCAGAGGAACAGCAGGGCCTGGCCGCTGGAGGAGACCGAGGGTCCGCGGAGAAAGGTCAGGACATTGGCGGTGATCGCCTTGAGATCGTTTCGTCCGCGCAGTGCCGCCGCCAGCAGTTGGTCGGCGCGTCCGAGCAGGACGGCCAGGCGTTTGGCATGCCGCTGCTGGACCTTGGCGTTGACCGAGCGGGCGAGTTGCTCGAGCCGCTGGATGGAGGTCTTGATGCGGTGGCGCTCATCCTGGAGCCGCCGGGTGGCAAGGGCGACATTGCCGGGAAGCCGTCTGATGTCGCCTTTTCCCTTGTCCAATGAGTCGCCGAGCTTTGCGAGCGAGTCGAGGGCGCGGCCGAGGTCGGCGCTGGCCGCCGCGTAGCTGTCGGTCACGTCCGCGGCCCGTTTGATCAGCGTGTTGAGCTTGCGTCCCTTGCCGTTGAGCGCGGTCGCCGATTCGTCGGTGATGGTCGCGAGGTCCTGTCCGCCGAGCGCGGCGATCAGCGGTCCGACCTTCTCGCTGATCTGTTCCAGGTCGGGCTGGACGGAGGTCTGGACGATCGCGGCGCCGCTGTGCAGGAACGCCCCGGTGCGCATATCGCGGCCGGGCGGGAGGTCGAGACGGACGTAGTTCTCTCCCAGCAAGGACGATTTGGCGATCGTGGCGGTGGTGCCGACCGGGATGTGCCGCCCGTTCTTCAGGGACATGGTGACCTTGGCGCGGTAGCCGGACAGCCCGATGGCCGTGACGGTGCCGACCCGGACGTCCGACACCTGGACGCTGTGACCGACGACGAGACTCTGGACGTCGTCGAAGGTCGCCGAAAGCGTCATGTCGCCGCGGGGGGCTCCGATCGTCTGGAGCGAGCATCCACTGGCGGCGCTCACGGTCAGGGCGATCGCCAGGACGCAGTGGGTGACGGCAGGGCGTCTCATTTGCCCGCCTTTCCGGTCGGTACACAGTTGCCGAGGGCCGGATTGCTCGGGACGCAGGGGACGGCGCCCCACCCCATCGCGGTGAACAGCGGCTGGAGCCAGGTGCGGAGGGTGGCGTGGACGAGGACGCGGATGGTGGCGACGTGCTGCTTGCGGTTCCAGGCCTTGACGGCGACGTCGGCGAATCGTCCGATGCCCTCGATGGCCTGGTTGAGCCCTTGGGCGTTGCCCTTGAGGGTGAGGATGATGTTGGACAGGTCCGCGACGGTGCTGGGCAGCGTTTCGCGGTACTCGGTGATGAGGACGTCGCTCTTGCGGATGGCGGCGGCCAGGCCGGCGACGAAGTCGCGCAGTTTCGTCCGTTCTCCCGACAGCGTGCTGCTGGTGGTGGAGAACGAGGCAATGAGCTGCGAGAGCTGCTCGTCTCGTCCGTTGAGACTGGACGCGACGGATCGCAGGTTCTTGGCGAGTGAGACGATCTGCCGGTCCTGGGCGGCAAGGTCGCTGGTCAGCCGGGACGTGGCGCCCAGGGCGACGTTGATGTCGGCGCCGTGGCCGCGAAGCCCATCGGCCCCCCGGTGGAAGGCCGATCCGAGTTCCTTGGGGTCGATCGAGCGGTTGAGCTTGGCGAAGGCGTTGAGCGCCTCGTCGATTTCGACCGGCAGTTCGGTACGCGACTGCGGTATCACGGTGCCGGAGGTCGCCTTGGCCATGCCGGGCTTCCAGACCGGGTGCAGCAGGACGTAGCGTTCGCCGAGGGCGTTGTCGGAGGCGATGGCGGCGCGGACGTCCTTCGGTAGGGGGACGGAGCGTTCGACGGCCAACTCCACACGCACGCGCGTCTGTTCGTCCTTGATGGAGGTGATGGTGCCGGAGTCGGCGCCCATGACCTTGACCCGCGACCGCTCGTACAGGGACGGGGTCTTGGCGAAGTAGACGGTGAGCTTGTAGGTGCCGCCGCCGCCGGTCGCCGTGCATCCACCGGTTGCCGCGACCAGCGCCAGCGCCACGGCCGCGGCGGCAAGGCGTCGCATCATCGTTCTCCCTGGGGGGCGAGGCGGGCGAGCTGGGCCAGGTCTTGCGGGGACAGTGGGCCGAGCCCGGTCGCGACGACCTCCAGCCACGGTCCGTAACCGCCGGTCCCGGCGAGGCCGCTGAGGGTGGGTCCCGCCCAGGCGAGCAGGTTGTTGAAGGCGCCGGTCCGCGGGCGCAGCGTGCCGAGCGTCCCGCGCAGGTCGGCCATGACCGACAGCAGTTGCGCTTGGTGATCGTCGATCAGCTTGGTGATGCTCGCGACGGTGCGGCTGCCGCTGCCCAGGAAGGCCGCGAGTTCCCGTTTGCGGCGCTGGAGTTCGTCCAGCATCGCCTGGACGTTGCCGAGCAACCGGTCGAGTTGCTCGTCCTTGGAGTGCGCGAGGGACAGGATGCGGTCGCCGTTGGCGAGCATCTGTTTGATCTGTGGGCTGGAGTCGTTCACCGTTTCGGCGAGCTCGGAGAGGTTGACCAGGGTGCGGGCAAGGCGTCCGCGGTGCCGGGCGTCCACTCCCCGCACTTCCGAAACGATCTTGTTGATGGACTTGGTGTCCAGCCGCGCGACCGTGCGGGTGGAGGTGTTGAGGACGTCGTTGACCGTGGTCGGCACCTGCGTCCGGTCGAGGGGGATGCGCCGCTTGGCGGGCGGCAGGTCGGCCAGGTGCGGGGTGGTGACGGCGCCGGACAGCCGCAGGTACCGGCCGCCGAGGATGTTGGACACCTCGATCTGCGCGCGGGTCGAGGGGCCGAGATCGACGCCGGAGTCGATCTTCCAGCTGATGAGCACCCGGCCCCGGCCGAAATCGGGATGGACACCGCTGACCTCACCGACCCGGACGCCGGCCACCCGCACGTCGTCGCCGGAGCCGAGCCCGCCGGTGTCGGCGAAGACGCCGGTGACGGTGTAGCGGTCCTGCAGCAGGCCCTTCGTCCCGACCAGGAACACCGTGACCAGCAGCAGTACCAGCGCGGTCGCCGACACCAGCCCGACGACGATCTTGTTGCGGTCGCGGAAGGACTTCAGTGCCACGGGCTGCCTCCGACCATGAGGTTCTGCAGTGCGTCCGGTGAGTCGATCGGTTTGCCGCCGCCGCCTTCCCGCGGGCCGGGCAGCCGTGTGGGGTACGGGCAGGGCGGGGCGGCGAGGCTGAGGCAGGGAATGGCCGCCTCGATGTAGCGGCCGTTGTCCACGGCGGCGAAGATGTGCTGGAGCTTCGGCGACGCCGACTCGAGCACATTCGCGACCGCCTCGTCGTTGCGATGCACTCCGGCGGTGAACGTCGACAGTTTGGAGATGACGTCGGCGAGCCTGTCGCCGTTGCCCGCCAAGACGGCGTCTGACGTGCGCGCCAGGGCGGCGAGTTGCACGAGGGTGTCGTCGATCAGCTTCCGGTTGTCGGCGAACGCGCCGCTGAGGCTCACCAGGTCGTCGGTCGCGGCGCCGATCTGCTTGTCCCGGCGAGCGATGAGGTCGGTGACGGTCGCGTAGTCCGACAGCATCTGCTTGAGCGTGCTGCGGCGTTCGGCAATGGTGGACGACAGCTGGTCGACGTTTCCGATGAGCCGGTCGATGTCGCCGGCGTTGCCGTCCAGTGCCTGCGCGAGCGACGCGAGCACCGTGTTCACCTGCTTCGGGTCCAGGCTCTTGGTGAGGGGCGCGAGTTCGTCCAGCAGCGCACTCCCGTCCACGACGGAGCGGGTGCGGGCGATGTGGGCGCCGGAGCGCATCATCGTCCGGCTCGTGCCGGGGACGAGGTAGACGACGCGGCGGCCCATGGCGTCCCGCCACCGGATCGCGGCCTCGCTGTCGGCCGGGACCTTCACCGGGTCGCGGACGGTCATGTCGACCTTCGCCCGGCCGTCCACGACCTTCACCCCGTCGACCCGGCCGACCGGCGCACCGGCGATCTTGACCTGGTCGCCCTTGGACAGGCCGCTCGCGTCGTCGAACGTCGCCGACACGTGCCATCCGCCGCCGAGCCCGATCCGGGCGATCTGCATGCCGATGAACACGGTGAGGGCTCCGGTCACCAGCAGGAACGCGATGAGTCTGATGATCGTCCCGGCGCGCGACCGCGCCTGGTCGCCGAGTCGCGCCGCGATCGGGCCGCGCATGTCACCGGCCTCCCTTCGCACCGGTGCCCGAACCGCACAGGCCGAGGATCAGCGCGCACGGATCGGTCGGCAGATAGGCCTGGGACTCCAGGTAGTGCTTGCCGCCGGGTCCCGCCTTCGAGGCGATTTCCTGGTAGAGCGGGAGAAGACGGTTTCCGGTGCGGACCGCGTCACCGAGCAGGCCCAGCTGGGCGTAGATGACCGCGACGGCGCGCTCCCCGCTGCGGAACGCCTCACCGAGCTGCCCGCCGCGCTTGTCGAACCCGTGGGCGACCAGCAGCGACAGCGCGGAGAGCTGATCGGCGAAGTCACCGAGCCGCCCCTTGCGGCCGCTCGCCGCAGCGGTGATGAGCGCGTTCGCGTCCGAGCCGATGCCCGCGATCTCGTCGCCCGATCCCGACAGCGCACCGCTCAGGTTCGCACCGTCGGAGATGAACCGGCGGGCGTCCTGCCGGTGCCGGTAGGCGACGTTCAACAGGACACCGGTCTGATCGATCGTGGCGGCCAGTTTCGCTCCCTGCCCGTCCAGGCCCTGCGCGACGGTGTGAACGATCGTGTACACGTCCTCGGGTGCGATCGCCCCGAGCTGCCTGTCGGCATCGGCGAGCAGATCCGACAGGTCCTCCGGATCGGAGGTCCGCGCGATCGTCGCGCCGGAGGCGAGGTAGGGCCCGCCTCCCTCGTGCGCGCCCGGTATCAGGTCGACGAACTTGGGGCCGAAGGCCGACGCCGGCTCGATCGATGCGGTCACCGTGTCGGGGACGTGCGTCCCCGGGTCGAGCCGCAACGTCAACCGGGCGCGCCCGTTCCCGCCCAGCCGCACCTGCCGCACCGAGCCGACCTGGACTCCGCGCACCTTCACCGGAGCTCCCGTGCCGAGGCCCTGGCCTGCGCGGCCGAACTCGGCGGCCAACACCGTGCCGCCGTCCTGGAACGGCTTGGCAACGAGGGCCCAAAGGATCGACGCGGCCACGGCCAGCGTGACCGCGGTGATCAGCAGTCTGCGGCGCAGGGAGAGCTCTTCGTTGATCATCCGCTCAACCTCACGGTCGCGCCGGAACCCCAGAACACATACGACAGCAGCAGGTTCAGCGTCACGATCGTCACGATGGACAACCGGATCGCCCGGCCGGCCGCGCGCCCGACCCCGGCCGGCCCGCCGGTGGCGTAGTAGCCGTAGAAGCAGTGGATGGTGATGACGGCGAAGGCGAACACCGCCACCTTGATCGAGCTGTAGACCAGGTCGATCGTCGGCAGATAGAGCCGGAAGTAGTAGTCGTAGACACCCGGCGCCAGGTCGAAGAACTCCGTGCTGATCAGCCGGGTCGCGAAGAAGCTCGCGAACAGCGCGATCAGGTACAGCGGAACCAGCGCGATCAGCGCGGCCACCACCCGCGTGCACACCAGGTACGCGAACGAGCCGATGCCCATGACCTCCAGCGCGTCGATCTCCTCGGAGATCCGCATCGCGCCGAGCTCGGCGGTGAACGCCGACCCGCACTGCGCCGCCAGCGCCGTCGCCGCGATCACCGGAGTGATCTCCCGGACGTTGGCGAACGACCCGACCAGGCCCATGAACGACTGCGCGCCGATCGACTGCAGGCCGGTGTAGCCCTGCAGGCCCACCTCGGTACCGACGAAGAACGCCATCGTGAAGATCACGAAGATCATGCCGCCGCCGACCACGGTCGCGCCCGCGCCGACGACGACGTCGCTGACGTGCCGTGCGACCGTCCGCGCGTACTTGCGGTGCCAGATCAGATCGCGGACGGAGTACAGCAGCACCCGGTAGGTGAACACCGGCCACTGCGCGAGATCCCCTGTCCGCTCCGCCAGCCGGCCCGCCGCGCGCACACCGCTGCGGCCCGCGCGCCCGGCCGGGATCGAGCCCGCCATCAGATCTTCGGCGGGAACGCGACGAAGTACACCGTCGTGATCACGTAGTTGAGGGCGAACACCAGCATGAAGGCGACCACGATCGCCCGGTTCACCGCGCGGCCGACCCCGACCGGGCTCTGCGCGCAGTTCATCCCCATGTAGCAGGCCACGACCGCGGCGACCAGCCCGAACAGCCACGCCTTCAGCAGCGTCACGACCAGGTCGGACACCTGCAGCAGCGACACCGCGCCGTCGAAGTAGGCGCCCGGCGTGACGTCCTGCAGCAGCACGTTGAACACGAACCCGCCCACCGCGCCGGAGACGATCACCAGCGAGGCCAGCAGCGTCGAGATCAGGCTGGAGGCCCACAGCCGCGGCGTGACCAGCCGGTGCACCGGGTTGACCGCCATGGTCTCCATGGCCGCCAGCTCGTCGCGGATCCGGCGGGCGCCCATGTCGGCGGTCATCGCCGACCCGCCCGCACCGGCGATGATCAGCGCGGCGGCGATCGGCGCGACCTCGCGGACGAGACCGACGACGACCGCTCCCCCGGTCGCCGACTGGGCACCGAGCTGGGCGGCCAGCTGCCCCACCTGCAGGGCGACGGTGGCCCCGAGCGGCAGCGACACCAGGATCACCGGCAGGCTCGTCACCCGCGCCAGGAACCACGCCTGCTCGGCGAACTCCCAGAACCACCGGCGCACGTCCCACGTGCGCCGCAGCCCCTCCAGCGCGATGACGAACAGCTCACCGACCTCGCTGAGCAGCCCGTGGACGCGGTTCGGCAGATAGGCGACGGCCATGGTGATCACCTCCTCGATCCACCCGTCGTCGAGCAGGGACACCCTAGAGCACTAATTGGCGGACCGCCAATAGCTGTTGGCGGACCACCAATAGGGCATGCCGGCTGACCGATCGCCCCGTCCTTCCGGGATGCCCGAGGAGCGTCACCACGGCCGAGCTCCAGCCTCCAGGGCGGCGTCTACCGCCGACCGGACTCCCAGAAGTCGAACGCCGCGGCGGCCCGATCGCGGGCGGCCGCCGGGTCGTCGGTGAGGCACACGGGAAGGCTCGCGACCACCGCCGGGGCGGGACGGCCCGCGGCGGTCTCGTCCAGGGCTGGACGGATGTGGTCGGCGATGGTCCGCGACCCGGGCGGCCAGGTGACGGTGCCGCCGGCCAGTTCCCCGGCGCCCCGCAGCATCGCCGGGCTCATCGCGGCGACGAGCACCGGCGGCGGCCCGGCTCCGGGCACGTCCGCAGACCAGCCCCGGGCGAGCCGACCACCGAGCTCGAGTACGAGTATCTGATCGACCACCACGTCCTCCCGGCGTTCGGCAACCGGCCGGTGAACACCTTCACCAGCCCGGAGGAGATCGTGGCGTGGGAGAAGCGGACGCGCGCCAAGGGCTTCTCGCATCGAACGGCCTCCGATGCGCGCTCCATGCTGGGCACGATCCTCAGGGACGCGAAGGACCACGGCCTGCTGGTGAACCGCACCCTCTTCCCGGCCAACTGGCGTTCCAACACGGCGGCCTGATGCCGCAACACCAAGATCTCGGCGCCCTTGTCCCGATCGGCCATCGGAAGCAGCCGCAGCGTCTCACCTGCATGGACGTGATTTTCGGCAGGCACAGCGTTCGCCACGGTCACCGGCCAGGTGATCCGCGGCGAGGGCGGATACTCGCTGCCCAGCCAGTTGCCGGACGGCCTGCCGGCCCAGTTCGCCCCGGCATCGCGAGCTTCGGAACAGGGGGTGTGGCCCGGCGCTGAAGCCGCCGGCAGGCCGACCGCCGGCCTCCGAGTGCCCGGAGGCCGGCGTCGATCATGACTGGTCAGGCTGCGGGTCGGCTCGCCGGCAGCGGAGGGACTCGGCGGTGAAGGCTACTGCCAGATTTCGAGTACCCACCCAGCGCCGGTGACGTGCAGGCACCTGTACGGCCAGCCCTCACGCTGGTACTGCTGGCCCGCGTCGATGCACAGGCTCTTGGTGCCGTAGGTGCCGACGTCCCACCAGGTTGCCGCAGGTGTCGCCTGCGATGCCTGAGCAGGAACGGTGGCGATGCCGGTCGTCACCCCGAGTCCTGTGGTGAGCGCGGCGGCGAGGATGGCGGCACGGGTGCGCAGACCCACTGCGCGAGATCGTGTGGACAAGGAGATTCCCTTCCTTGACTGGCGGAGGCCACCCCTCGGCGTCCTCCATCAACGCCATATAGACCTCGGGCGCGGCCGGAACGTGACATTTGGTCCTGTCCGGTTCCGGTCGCGGTAAGGCCGATTAATGCCACTCCCTCGGAGCATGGAGGAGGGCGTCGCTCAGCGGAGCCAGCCGGTCTCGGCCGCGGTCCGCGCCGCAGGACTCGGCGAGCGGACCACCCGGGCCACGGACGCGCTCCTAATGCGCATCGGTCATGTCACCACGATCCATAAACTCACAGTGATCAAACGAACGATCACGGTCAGGCGAGCCAAGGAGCAGGCTCTAGTCGTTCCTCCGGGCCTGGCAGATCGACATCAACATCTCCGGCGGCGCCAACATCTACCCGGCCGAACTCGAGGCCGCCTTACAGGAAGACCCGATGGCCGCCGACGCAAACGTCATCGGCATCCCGGACGAGGAGAGCAGGTCAAGGCCAAGGTCGACCTCAGGCCAGGTGTGCCGCTGGAGCCGTCGACCGAGCCGCCCACCTACGCCGCTCCGCACTCCCTCAAGCCGGTAATGACACCCGATGGGACCTGCAATTTGATGCACTCTATTTCCGGACGACACACCGTCACTTGACCTGTCGGCTCCCGTTATGATCACTCGATGCCTCATCCCCCGGTCCGCCTCTCAACCTGCGCGGCGCTTCTCATGATCACCTGCGCGTGCGGTACGGCCGACCGCAAGGCGACCGCCGATCGGAGCGCGTCCGCAGCGATCCGGCCGACAGCACCGGCCGACACTGACCGCATGAAGCAAGCGCTGTTGCCGATCCCGCCGGCACAGTCGAAGCAGGCGTTCCGATACGGACCGATGACGGGCCCCTACGAGCAACTCATGAAAAGAATCGTCGAAGGTAAGACGTGGCCGTCCGAGCCCTGCGCCCAGCGGACAATGCTGCCCGGCCGCATCCAGCAGCTCGGCGAGAAGGCCCGCTTCTCGCCCGCAGCGCTGGCCATGTGGGTCGACGAAACCCGAAATCTCACCATAACCGAGACCATCATCAAGCTGCCGAAGGCGAGCGCGCAACTGCTCGTCGCGATGCCGACACCAAAGGAGTGCCACGCCTACGACTTCACTTCTTCCGGAAACACCTACCGCGCCATCCTGAAATCCGATGAACTCCATCAGCGCGACGGCATATCCGAACGGACCCGAATCTGGGAATACCGAGCTGGCAAGGCAACCAATAGCGCCGTCCACCTTACCAGCAGGCGCGGCGATTACGCGATATTGCTCTCTTTGTCGCCGACCGGCAGGCTCCGGACCTCCGCCTACCAGGACCTCATCAAGCAAGCAGAAGACCACGCCACGACCACGCTGAAGCAAGCCGTAGACTCGCGCACCTAGAACATCGGGAATCTTGAGGTCATTAGTCGATGGGAGCCTGAAGGCGTTGGCTCCCGAAACTGGCTCCCAAGGTCACGCGGGAGGAACCTGGCTCCCACGAAGTCCTGCTCCTCGGCACCCCGCCTCCGCGTGCGTCCAATCTCGGTGAGCCGCGAGTCCTGTGGCCGTGTACGCGCAGAAGCCTCGCCGCTCCACACCGTTCATGATCTCGCGGACCGAGTCGTTCTGGTCGAGCAGAGCCGGCGACTCGCCGCGGCGCCGCAAGCCGCAGGAGTAATCACCGAACTCTTCTCGACGCCATTGAGGCCAAAAGATCAACAGCTCCGCATGGATTTCATTCGCCGTTTCATGCGGCGTCTCGGCGCACCATAAGTCGGGTGAATGGCTGGACATACGCAGCAGCTATTTCCCTTCGGCGGCACCTCTCCTCGATGCTGGGGTGCGACGGCTGGATGTCGTCGGTGTTGCGGAGGGGTGAATCGCACGTGCCGTTGACGGATGTGACTTCGATCGAGCACGCGGGCGCTTGGGCGCTGGGCCGGGTGGAGGAGGCGGGGCGCGTGTTCCCCGCTCTCATCGCTCACGATCGCGTGCTGGACCTGTCGGTTCGTGATGAGGTCGGGCGGCCTCGCGGGGCGCTCGAGCTGCTCGACCGTTGGGATGAGGTCCTGCCCGCTCTGGACGTGCTCACCGCGAACGCGAACCGTTCGGAATGGCGGGCGCTGGCCGGTCTCCGTGTGCACAGCCCGGTGGAGCCACGGCAGGTCTTCCAGGCGGGGGCGAACTACCGGACGCACGTCATCGACATCGCCGCCGCCCACCATGACGGTTCCGATGGCCGCACCGTCGAGCAGGTGCGGGCGGACGCCGCCGCGCAGATGGACGACCGGCTGAAGTTCCCACCGTACGTCTTCACCGGAATGCCCAGCGCGATCTGCGGGCCATACGACGACGTCGTTCTCCCCTTCGACGGGGAGAAACCGGACTGGGAGCTGGAGCTGGCGGCGGTGGTCGGGCGGCCGGCACGCCGGATATCCCCTGATAGGGCGTTGGACGTCGTCGCCGGCTGGGTGATCGTCAACGACCTCACGCTGCGCGAGCGGATCTTCGGCCGGGACATGCCGGAGCTGGGCGCCGACTGGCTGGCCGCGAAGAACTCGCCGACGTTCCTGCCGGCCGGGCCGGTGCTGGTGCCGCGCCGGGAGGTCCCCGACCCCTCGGATCTGCGAATCACCCTGCGGCTCAACGGCGAGGTCATGCAGGACGAGTCGACCAAGGACATGATCTTCGACGTGGCGCGGATCGTCGCGCACTGCTCGACGGTCGCCGCGCTGATGCCCGGCGACCTGGTGCTCACCGGGAGCCCGGCCGGCAACGGCATGGCGCACGGCCGGCTGCTGCGGCCCGGTGACGTCATGGACTCGACGATCACGGGCCTCGGCGTCCAGCGCAATACATGCGTGGCCGAGCGATGAGCGCGGCCGTCCGCACCGTCGACGTCCATGCGCATGTCGCCGTCCCGGCGGTGGATGCGCTGATCGAGAAGGAGCCGGGGCTGGCGCGGCAGCGACAGGTCGACGCGGCGTCGCTCGGGCCGGAGTCGATGGCGTACAACATGCGGCACATCGCCGAGTTGGCGCCGAAGCTGACCGACCTGGATCTTCGGCTGGCCGCGATGGAGCGTGCGCGGGTGGACGTGCAGGTCGTCACCGCGACGCCGCTGCCGCACGCGTGGGCCGGCAAGGACATGGCGGCCCGGATCGTGGCTGCGAGCAACGAGGGCGTGGCGGCGTTCTGCGCCCGGGAGCCCTCTCGCCTGGTGCCCGTGGGCACCGTCGCGTTGCAGCATCCCGACCTGGCGGTCGAGCAGTTGGAGACCGCGGTCGGGGAGATGGACATGTGCGGTGTTCAGATCTCCACCGCCGCCGGCCCAGGCATGGAGTTGGACGATCCCGCCCTGGCCGACTTCTGGGCCGCCGCCGAGGAACTCGACGCCGCCGTCCTCATCCACCCCTGGGGCTGCACCCTCGGCGAACGACTGAACGCCTACTACCTGTTCAACAGCGTGGGGAACCCCACCGAGACGGCGCTGGCCCTGTCCAGGATCGCCTTCTCCGGGCTGCTGGAACGGCATCCACGTTTGCGCATCTGGTCGGCTCATGGCGGCGGTTATCTGGCCAGTTACATGGTGCGGGCCGACCACGCATGGGAGATACGAGGCGACGCCCGCACGACCGAGCAGCCGCCCAGCGCTCTACTGCGCCGCACGTTCGTCGACTCCCTCGTCTACACGCCCGAGCAGTTGCGCCACCTCGTCGCCTCGATGGGGGCCGGGCAGGTGACGCTCGGCAGCGACTACCCCTTCGACATGGGCGTCGAGGACCCGGTCGACCGGCTTCTCGCGGCCGGCTTCGACCAAGCCACCACCGACGCCGTCCTCGGCGGCAACGCCGTCCGCCTGCTCGGCGACATGCCGGAACCGATTGGAGCCCGATCATGAGCGATCGTTTGATCACCCATCTGCGGCACGTCGATCTCGCCGTGCCCGACTACGCCGTCCAGCGCGAGTTCTACACCACCCTCTGGGGCCTCACCCCGGTCGCCGAGGACAAGGACATCGTGTTCCTCGCCGCGGAGGGATCGCCGGAGCAGTACATCGTCCGGCTGCGCAAGGACGCCGACAAGCGGCTTGACCTGATCGCCTACGGCGCCGCGTCGCGCGAGGACGTCGACGCGCTCGCCCGGCGTCTCGGCGAAGCCGGCGTGCAGCTGATCAGCGAGCCCGACGTGCTGAAGACCGCCGGCGGCGGACACGGCTTCCGGTTCTTCGACGTCGACGGGCGCACCATCGAGGTGTCCGCCGAGGTCCAGGACCGCGCGCACCGCAAGATCGAGGAGCGCGAGTCGATCCCGGTCCGGTTGTCGCATGTCGTCGTCAACTCCCCCGACGTCGCCCGGACCCAGGCCTTCTACGAGCGCCATCTCGGCTTCGCGCTGACCGACTCGCTGACCCATCCGCACATGGGCGACCTGATGAAGTTCATGCGGTGCAATCCGCAGCATCACAGCCTGGCGATCGCCCAAGGCCCGCACACCTCCTTGCATCACGTGTCGTTCGAAATGCGGGGACTGGACGAGTACATGCGCGGCACCGGACGGCTGCTGCGCGCGGGCGTCCGCAAGATCTGGGGGCCGGGCCGTCACATGGCCGGGGACAACACTTTCAGCTACTTCCTCGACCCGCACGGCAACACCGTGGAGTACACGACCGAGCTGGAGGTGCTGGACGAGGACGCCTGGCACCCGAGCGTCTACGACGTGTCCCAGCCGGGGAACCAGGACCAGTGGGGCACCGCCAACCCGTTCGATGAGCTGGTGGCCAAGGAGAGCTTCAACGACGTCGACCGCGGCATCTTCGTCGCCCCTCCGGTCTGATGCGCGGCTACGACGCCACCGCCGAGTTCGGCGGCGATGCCGAGGCGGCGATCGCGGCGGCGGCGAAGCGGTACGGGAACTGGAACCGCTGGGGTCCGGACGACGGCATCGGCACCGTCAACTTCATCGACGCGGACAAGCGCGCGGAGGCGGCCCGGCTGGTCCGTCGCGGCGAGTCGTTCAGCCTGTCGTTGCCGTTCGATGAGAACGGCCCGCAGAACGGCTGGCGGCGCCGGGTCAACCCGGTGCACACGATGATGTCGACCGGCCAGGACACCGCGGAGCAGCTGGGTCTGCCCCATGGGCTGACGGCGGCCGACGACGCGGTCTTCATGCCGCTGCAATGCAGCACCCAATGGGACGGTCTCGGGCACGTCTTCGACCACGGCATCGCCTGGAACGGCCGCAAGGGCGCCGAGGTCGTGACGAGCGAGGGCGACTTCGCCACGGGCATCGAGAGGATCGCCGCGCCGGTGATCGGGCGCGGCGTCCTGCTCGACGTCGGGCGCGCTCTCGGCGAGGACGGCGAGCTGCCCGACGGGTGCCCGATCACCAGCGCCGACCTGGCGGAGGTGATCCAGCGGCAGGGCGAGACGTCGCAGGTGGGGCGCGGCGACATCGTCCTGGTGCGGACGGGTCAGCTGTCGCGGGTCCGGCGCGGCGAGGGATGGGCCGGGTACGCGGGCGGCCCGGCGCCCGGCCTGTCCTTCGAGACGGCCGGCTGGCTGCACGGCACCGAGATCGCGGCCATCGCCACCGACACCTGGGGCTTCGAGGTGCGGCCCAACGAGTTCCCGGACTCGTTCCAGCCGCTCCACCAGGTGGCCCTCCCCCACATCGGCCTGCTGGTCGGCGAGATGTGGGACCTGGACGCGCTGGCCGCCGACTGCGCCGCCGACGGCGTCTACGAGTTCTTCCTCGCCGCGCAGCCGCTGCCGTTCACCCGCGCGGTCGGCTCGCCCGTCAACCCTGTCGCGGTGAAGTGAGGAGACGATCATGCGACTGACCACCCTGCTGACCGGCGAAGGCGACCGGGTCGGCGTGCTGGACGGCGACGTCGTCCGGCTGCTCGCGGCCGGCACGACGCTGCTGGACGTCGTTCAGGGCGGGAAGGAGGCGCTGGACGACGTGGCGCGCCGCGTCCGCACCGGCGACGCCGTCCCGATCGAGGAGGCCTTCTTCGGGCCGCTGTTGCAGCCGCCGAGCGTGCGGGACTTCCTCACCTATGAGAAGCACATCGACGCCCTGGCGGGCGGGGTGCCCGAGGAATGGTACGAGGAGCCGCTGTTCTATTTCTCCAATCCCGCGGCCATCGTCGCTCCCTTCGGGACCGTCGCCATTCCGCCCGGAGCCCGGCAGCTCGATTACGAGCTGGAGGTGGCCGCGGTCATCGGCCGCGCCGGCTCCGACCTGTCCCCGCTGGACGCCGCCGACCACATCCTCGGCTACACGATCATGAACGACTTGTCGGCGCGCGACCTGCAGGAACGGGAGTTCAAGCAGCCGATGGGGCCGTCGAAGTCGAAGGACTCGGCGACCACTCTCGGGCCCTGGCTCGTCACCGCGGACGAGCTGGCCGACCGGGCCGAGGACGGGCGGCTCGCGCTGCGGACGGAGGTGCGCCTCAACGGGGTGCGCACCGGTGGCGACAGCACGGCCAGCATGTCGTGGTCGTTCGCCGACCTGGTGGCGTACGCGTCGCGGGGCACTGTCGTCCGGCCCGGTGACGTCCTCGGCTCGGGGACCTGCGGCACCGGCTGCATCGCCGAACTCAAACGCACCCGCGGCGACGCCGCGCCCGCCTGGCTGTCGTCCGGCGACGTCGTCCGCATCGACGTCGAGGAACTCGGGCACGTCGAGAACCGGCTCGTCCCCGGGCGGGTGCCCGTCCCCATCCCGCCGGCCCGGCGGCGTATCGCTCCAGGAGTACGGTCGTGATCGTCAATCGTGTCCTCGTGCAGGGCGGCGGCATCGGCGGCCTCGTCGCCGCCACCGCCCTCGCCCGGCGCGGCGTCGAGGTCGACGTCGTCGAACGGCGGCCCGCAGGGTCGGTGCTCGGCGTCGGGCTCAACCAGCCGTCCAACGCCCTGCGGGTGATGGAGGAGATCGGCGTCCTGGACGACTGCCTCGCCGTCGGCTACCAGTGGGACGACCTGCGCATGATCGGCGTGGACGGGACGGCGCTGGCCGAGATCCCGCCTCCCCCGGCCCCCGGCCTGCCCGCGCGCAACAACGCGATCCAGCGGCGCGAACTCTGCCGCGTCCTGCTGGACGCGGCCGCAAGGGCGGGCGCCCGGCTGCACCACGACGCGACCACCGCGACCATTTCGGAGGACGGCGACGGCGTCGAGGTCACCTTCACCGGTCACGATGCGCCCGCGCCGGGCCGTTACGACCTCGTCGCCGGTTTCGACGGCATCCGCTCGGCCACCCGCCGGCACCTGTTCGGCGATCGGTACGAACCTCGGCTCACCGGTTTCTCGGTCTGGCGCATCAGCTTGCCCCGCCCACCGGAACTGGACGGGGTCGTCTACGCCTTCGCCGGGAACGTCAAGGCCACGCTGATCCCGCTCGGCGCGGACGACGGCTACATCGCGCTGGTGGCGCCCGAGGAGTCCGTCCAGCAGGGGATGACGCCATCGCACATCGCCGCGCAGATGCGCGCCATGCTGCAGGAGTTCGGAGGCTGGATCGGCGGGCTCGCCGAGTACATCTCGCAGGAGAACTCGGCCGCGTACGGGCCCATCGAGCAGGTCACCCTCGGCGAGCCGTGGTTTCGCGGCCGTGTTCTCGTCGCCGGCGACGCCGCGCACGCCACCAGCCCGCACATGGCGCAGGGCGCGGCGATGGCCGCCGAGGACGCCGTCGTCCTGGCCGAAGAGCTGGAACGCGCCGCGTCCGTGCCCGAGGCCCTCGACGCCTGGTGGCGGCGCCGGATCCCGCGCGCCGGGCTCGTCCAGGACTACTCCGCCGCGCTCATGCGCCGAGAGCAGGGCAAGGCATCCGCGGAAGACCTGAAGCTGCTTGAGCTTCCCATCCCGTCCGCGCACGCCCGCCTGGCCCAGCCGTACTGAAATGCGCCGGACCCGGCGTCCACCCGAGGATGATCGACGCGAACGGCCGGCGGCCCGCCGGCCGTTCGCGCAGGACTCGGAGGACCCACGGTGCACCTGCCCAGCCTCGATCTGAACTCGATCGTGGTTCTGCACGCCCTGCTCGAAGAGCGCAACGTGACCCGCGCGGGCGAGCGGCTCGGCATGAGCCAGCCGGGGACGAGCGCGGCGCTGGGCCGGCTGCGGCGGCACTTCAACGACCCGCTCCTGGAGCGGGAAGGCGGCCAGTACGTCCTGACGCCGCTGGCGCAGGGACTCTACGACCAGCTCGGGCGGATGCT
Source organism: Actinomadura sp. NTSP31 (assembly GCF_041951385.1). Classification (NCBI taxonomy): domain Bacteria; kingdom Bacillati; phylum Actinomycetota; class Actinomycetes; order Streptosporangiales; family Thermomonosporaceae; genus Actinomadura; species Actinomadura sp. NTSP31. The sequence continues at coordinate 205,353 of NZ_JBGNUT010000001.1, forward strand.
GGACGACCTCCAGCGGCTGCTGGCCGCCCAGCCGCGATTCGATGCCGCGACGGCCGAGCGGCGGTTCGTTGTCCAGTGCTCCGATGCCGTGCTCACCGTGCTCGGGCCCCGGCTGGTCGCCGCTGTCGCGCGGGCGGCCCCGGGAGTCAGCCTGGACTTCCGGGGCGTGAACCAGGCGGTGGTGCATCGACCTGCTCATCGAGCAGGGCAACGCCCTGCAAGGCGCGCCGGACGGCTCCAGTGGCCGGGCCGAGCCGTGAAAGGGCCGGGGCCGCCTCGTCGCGGCCCCGGCTCTTGATCACGGTCCTGTCAGGATGCGTTCTCGAACTGCCAGGTGCGGCCGTCGAAACGCTGGACGCGGTAGCTGCGGACGAGCCTGCCGTCCGAGCCGCCGTTCAGGGACATCCTGGGCAGCAGCGCGGGATCGGCGGCGCCGCGCAGTCCGTCCCAGCCCTTGAGGAAGCCCTTCCCGTCGAGGGCGGTCGCCTTGCGCAGCGCGGCGACGACGGCGGCCGCCGCGCCATATCCGTTGAGGGCGAGGAGCTTGCCGCTGTCGGCGGCGTGCCCGTACTTGACCATGTCCGCCTTGAACTGGCGGACGGCCGGGTCGGCCGTCCAGCGCGGGTCGGACGGATCCTTGGCCCACTGCGCCGTGTAGACGCCCTTGGCGGCCGGTCCGGCGGGCGTGAGGGTGCTGGTGTACTCGCTCTGCGCGCTGTAGAGCATGATCTTCGGGTGGTAGCCGACCTGGTCCATCAGCCGCAGCACCGCGCTCTGCGCCGCGCCGCCGACCGACAGGAACAGCACGTCGACGCCCGCGCCGCGCAGCTCGTTGACCTGCGGGCCGAGGTCGACGACGCTCGGCGCGACCTTGATCGTCTTGGTGAGCGTCAGACCCGCCGCGCGCAGCCCGTTGGCCTGGCTGGGCGTGAGGTCGTTGTTGAGACCGAGCAGCCCGGCCTTCGCTCCGGGGAACCGGTTCTTCAGGAACGTGCCGGCGATCTTGCCCTCGACGGCGATGTCCGGCCACCAGGCGCGCGCGTAGGGGAAGCTCCGGACGTCGCTGAACGGGGTCTGCCCGGCCAGTGCGATCAGCGGGACCTTGCGTTCGCCGAGGTAGGGGCGTGTGGAGATCGCCGCGCCGCCGAACGACAGCACGAGCGCCGCGTGCTCCTGCTCGACGAGCCGCCGCATGTTGGCGGTCAGCCGCGAGGCGTCGTAGGCGTCGTCGAGGACCTGGAAGTCGATCTTCCGGCCGTTGACGCCGCCCTCGGCGTTGACGCGTGAGAAGTAGGCCTGCGCACCGGAGCCGACGACGCCGGTGACGGCCAATGGCCCGGACAGGGCGAGGCTGGCGCCGATCACGATGTCGCCGCGCCCCGTGCCGGCCTGTGCGTTCCAGCGGAAGGTGCAGCCGCTGAGCGCGGTCGCCGCGGCGCAGAGCAGAGCGACCGGGCGCAGCAGGGATGTCGGGAGCCGTCGTGAGTGCCTCATGCGGGCCTCCCTTCGGTTCGGCGTGCGCCCAGGCGGGCGAGGCCCGTGCGTACGAGGTGGACGATGCCGCGGGGCGCGAAGTACAGGACGAGCAGAAGCGCAGCGGCGTAGGCGACCTGTGCCCATTGCCCGGCGCTCCCGCCGTCCATGTGGTCGCTCATGTACTGCGGCAGATAGGTGACGAACGCGCCGCCGACGACCGCTCCCGCCCAGGACCGGGTACCGCCGACGACGCTCGCGGCCAGTAGCGTCAGGGAGAAGGCGAGCGAGAACCCGTCCGGGGTGACGAGGGTCAGGACCATGGCGTTCAGGGCACCGGCGAATCCGGCGACGCCCGCGCTCAGCGCGAACACCGTCAGGGTCAGCCGCCGGGTGTTCACACCGGTCGACACGGCCATGAGGGGGCTGGTGCGCAGCGACTCCATCGACCGGCCGAACCGGCCGCGGGTGAGGTTGCGCAGCCCGATCGCGGCGATGCCGCAGAGGGCCAGTACGACCAGGTATCCGAACTGGGCGTCGGCGAGCCCCGTCCAGCCGGGTGCGGCCAGTGGCGGTGAGTCGAGCTGCAGCCCGACCGCGCCGCCCGTCAGGTCGTCGAACCGGGTCACCACCAGCGGGAACAGTGCCGCGACGGCAATGGTGAGCAGGCCGAGGCTGAGCCCGCCGACCCGCAGTGCGGGCAGGCCGAGCAGCGCGCCGGCGACCAGGCAGACCAGCAGGGCCCCGAGCAGTGCGACCGGCCATGGCAGCCCGCCCTTGCCGACCAGCAGGACGCCGGTGTAGGCGCCCAGCCCGAACAGCGCGCCATGGCCGGCACTGACCTGGCCCGCGTAGCCGCTGAGCAGGTTGAGAGACGCGACGGCAAGCGCGACCGACCACACGCGCGACAGCTGCAGCAGGTCGTAGTCGCTGAACAGGAACGGCACGGCCAGCGCCCACAGGACGGCGACACTCCACAGGACGCGGGCGCGCCCGCCGCCCGGCGTCCGGGCGCGGCTGCCCGCGGCGGCCGGCTTCTCGGTGTTCGTGGTCGCGGCGCTCATGCCCGCACCGTCGCAGCCCGGCCGAACAGGCCCTGAGGACGCAGCAGCAGTACCGCGAAGATGATCCCGAACGGGACGACGAGTTGCAGGTCGCCGCCGAGGCCCGGGACGTAGCGGCTCGCGAGGCTGCCCGCGACACCGATGACCAGCCCGCCGACGACGGCGCCGGCGCGGCTGGTCATCCCGCCGAGAGTCGCGGCGGCCAGCGCCAGCAGCAGCGGCCCCGACATCATGTCCGGGGACAGGCCGACGACCGGCGCGGCCGCGATGCCGGCGACACCGCCGACGGCACCCGCCAGGGCCCACCCGAGGGCCAGGATGCGGCCGGTGCGGATGCCGAGGAGCCGCGCCGACGCGGGGTTGGTCGCCACCGCCCGCAGCTTCAGCCCGACCGGCGTGAACCGGAACAGCGCGGCGATCACCCCCATCGTGACCAGGACGAGCGCGGCGGCGCCGGCCTGCTGGCTGGTCAGCCGGACGTCTCCGAACCCGACCGAGGACGCCCCGAACGGCGAGGCGAACGTCTTGGGGTCGGTGCCCCAGCCGAGCGCCATGAGCGCGTTGATCCCGAGAAGCATCGCGGCGCCGGCGGCGAGCAGGACCATCGGCCCCGATCCCTCGACCGGCCGCACCAGTACCCGTTCGATCGCCGCGCCGAGCACCGCCGACAGCAGCACGGCCAGGGGGAACGCGCCCCAGAACGGCAGCCCGGCGTCGATGAGGCTCCAGGCGGCGAACGCCGACAGCGTCGCCAGTTCGCCCTGCGCCAGGTTGAGCATGCCGGTTCCCTGGAAGACCACGCCCAGGGCGAGTGCCAGACCGGCGTAGATCACACCGGTGGCGAGACCGGCGAGTATCTGCTGGATCAGTTCGGTCATCGGTCCGCCTCCTGTTGGTCCGCGACGGTTCCGAGGTAGGCCGCGCGAAGTTCGGCCTCATCGGCGAGATCGGCCGCCGCGCAGGAACGGACGACCCGCCCGCGGGCGAGGACGATCACGCGGTCGGCGGCGCGCAGCGAGAGCCGTGCGTTCTGCTCGGCGAGCAGAACGGCGGTCGACCACGCGGCGCGGATCCCGGCGAGCGCCTCGAACAGCTCGGCGGTGGTGCGCGGGGCGAGTCCGAGGGACGGCTCGTCCACCAGCAGCAGCCGCGGCCGGGCCAGCAGGGCGCGGCCGAGCGCCAGCATCTGCTGCTGCCCGCCGGACAGCGCGCCGGCCGGCCGGTTCCGCATGTCCCTCAGGACCGGGAACATGGTGTGCACGCGCTCCAGGTCCCGGTCGGAGTCGGCGCGCAGCGACGCGGGGCGGCCCATGAGGCCGAGCCGCAGGTTCTCCTCCACGCTCAGCTCGGCGAAGGTGCCGCGCCCCTGGGGGACGTGCCCGATCCGCGCCCGTGCCGCGCCGATCGCGTCGAGCCGGGTGATGTCGCGTCCGTCGAAGGCGACCGTTCCGGTGGTGGCGACGCCGCGCGAAACTGCTCGGAGCAGGGTCGTCTTCCCCGCGCCGTTGGCACCCAGCAGTGCGACCATCTCGCCTTCGCCGACGTCGACGGAGACGCCGTGCAGGACCTGGACCGCTCCGTAGCGGGCGGTCAGGTCTCGTGCTCGCAGGAGCGTGTGCTCGCTCATCGCGTGGCCTCCCCGCCATCGTGCTCCTCGCCGGTGGCGTCCTCGGCGTCGGCTCCGAGGTAGGCGGCGACGACTCGCGGGTCCGCCGCGACCTTGCGGGGCGTGGCGGAGGTCAGCAGCCGGCCGGCGTCGAGCACGACGACGAACCGCGCGACCGACATGACAAGGTCCATGTCGTGCTCGACGAGCAGTGCCGTCGCGGGCCCCGCACCGGCGTCCTCGCAGGCGGCGAGCGCGGTCTCCAGCAGTTCGCGGGACTCGTCGGCGCCGAGCCCGGCGGCCGGTTCGTCCAGCAGGAGCAGCCGGGGCCGGGACATGACGGCCCGGGCCACCTCGGTCCTGCGCCGGTCGCCGTGCGGCAGCGTGCCCGCCGGCACGTCCGCGAGGTGGGTGATGCCGAAGGCGTCCAGCAGCCTTTCGGCGTCCTCGCGGAGCCGCCGTTCCTCACTGCGGTGGCGGCCCGCCGCCACCAGCGTGGACACGACTCCGGACCGGGTACGCGTGTGGCCGCCGAGCATCACGTTGTCCAGGACGGGAAGCTCGTCGAGCAGCACCGGTGTCTGGAACGTCCGGGCGATGCCCTTCGACGCGCGGGTGTGGGGATCGAGGCTCGTGATGTCGTCGCCGTACAGCGAGATCCGGCCGTCGTGCCGGTAGAGCCCGCTGACGCAGTTGAACAGCGTGGTCTTCCCGGCTCCGTTGGGGCCGATCACGGCGCTGACGCCGCCGACCGGGACGTCGAAGGTCACCGCGTCCAGGGCCCGCAGGCCCCGGAACGCGACGCCGGCGCGCTGGACGCTGAGCGCCACGGCACCGGGCGGGCGATCCGGCGGGCGCCCCTCGCTCGTCGTCGTCGGTTCCATGGATGGCCTCCCAGGGGGTGATGAGGCGGGGCGGAACGGCGCGCCGTCGTGGCGCGCCGTCGGGAGGGAGCGGGGAGCGACGGGGATCACTTCAGGGCGATCGCTCAAGCGTCGCGGGATCCGAAGAAGTCGGGAAAACAATTGCGGGCACCGCGGCGGGTCTTCCCATTACTTCGGGTAGAAAAAGGGTAGACCGAGACCACCCTGAAGTGAAATCAATTGTGGTGATGCCGGGAATTCAGGATCCGGATACCCGGTCAGGGGCGGCCGCGGCGCCCAGGAGCGTGCGGAACCAGCGGTGACCGGGATCGGGGTCGGCGCGGGGATGCCAGCACAGCATCTCCACCAGCTCTGCCGCCTCGAAGGGGAGGGCCACCAGGCGGATGTGCGCGGACCGCGCGGACCGCTCCGCCATCCGGCGCGGCAGCAGCCCGAGCCGCTCGGTGTGCTCGACGAGGAACGGCACCTCCAGGAACGACTCCACGCTGATGCGGCCGTCCGACTCGATGCCGAGCACTTCCAGTTGCCGGCCGATATGGGCGTCACCCGGGGGCTCGTCGAAGAGGCCGACCAGCCGGAGCGTCCGCAGCTCGTCCATGGTGAGACGGTCCCCGACGGCGCGGTTGGCGCGGTCGATGACGCCGACCCATTCGTCGGTGGACAAATGCGCCGCCGGCAGCCCGTGCAACCACGCGCGGGGGGCGACCATGAAGTCCGCGCGCCGCAGCAGCCCCTCGGGATCGCGCAGGTGTTCGGCGCGCAGCAGGTCGAGCCGGACGTGCACGCCCGGAGCGACCACGTCCAGCTCGCGCAGCGGAGCGGCCAGCAGCGACAGGCCATAGTCGGACCCGACGACCGTGAACCGCCGGGTGCTGGCGACCGGATCGAACTCGCTGGTCATCTCATAGGTGCGCTCCGCCATGGTCAGCGTCGCCGTGACCATGTCCAGCAGCGCCCGCGCGAGCGGCGTCAGCTCCATGGCCTGCCCGGAGCGGACGAGCAGCTCGTCGCCGAACTGGCGGCGCAGGCGGGCCAGCGCGTTGCTCGCGGCCGGCTGGCTGAGCCCGAGCCGCTCCCCCGCACGCGTCACGTTCCGTTCTTCGAGCAGGGCTCGCAGGGCCACGAGAAGGTTGAGGTCGTAGCGGGAAAGGTTCATCGGTGCTCCCTCACGGGCGGAAGGCGCTCGGCGGGCCGGCCGCTCCGCGCGACGCTGCGGCGGCCGGTCAGGCCGGGGCAGTGCCGATCCCGCCGAGCAGGGTGTCGTGGAAGTACCGCGCCACCTCCGCCGCCGTCCGTCCGCCACCGGGCCGGAACCACTGGTAGGCCCAGTTGCACATGCCGAGGACCGCCAGCGCGGTCAGGCGCGGGTTCTCGATGCGGAAGGAGCCGTCCTCGACGCCGCGTTCCAGGACGTCCACCAGCATGCGCTGGTAGAGGTCGCGTTTCCCGGCGATCTCCGCCCGGACCGGTTCGGGCAGCTCCCGGTAGTGCTCGAAGAAGATCCGCAAATGGCCGGGGTGGGTCTCCATGAGCGACACCAGGTCGGTCATCATCGCCAGCAGCAGCCCGCCCGGATCGAGTTCTCCCTCGTCCAGACGGGTCCGCTGCGCGGAGATGATCAGGTCGATCATCTCCTGGTGCATCTGCACCAGGAGCGCGTCCTTGCCGGGGAAGTAGTAGTACAGCGACGGCTTGCGGATCCCGACCTTCTCCGCGATGGCCTCCATGGACGTCTCGTGATAGCCGCGGGTGTCGAACAGCTCGGCGGCGACCTGCATGATCTGCGCCTTGCGGAGGGGACCGGACAACCGCGGGCCCCGCTTGTGTCCGTCCGCCACCGATCGCTCTCCGTTCCCGGGCCGCCCCTGCGTTGCCTCTATGATGCCGTCTCCGCCTGACCGGGAAGGCGCGGCAGTCCGCGGGGCGTTTCCAGCCTCAGGGCGTTCGTCAGGCACGCGACCTTCTGGTACTGCGTCACGACCAGCAGCAGCTCGACGATCTCCTGGGGTGGGAACGCCGCCGCTACCCGTCCCCAGAGTTCATCGGAGAGCGTCGAGGTCGCGATGATCTCGTCTGCGACGGCCAGGACGAGCAGGTCGTGCGGCGACCAGGGCGCGCTGTGCGGCGGGGCGATGGTCGCGCGGACCTCGGCTTCTGACAGGCCCGCATCCCGAGCGAACATCTCCACGTGCACGGCCCACTCGGCCTCCGCCCCGATCCGGGCGCAGACCCGCAGGATCGCCAGCTCCCTAGTGCGCGCGTCGAGCGCGGTTCCCTTCATGCAGGCCGCGGTCGCGCGCCGCAGGTCGTCCAGCGCGGCACGGCTGTGGGCCAGTACGTGGAAGATCGGCAGCGGACGGCCGTCCGGCAGCCGGTAGGGGTCCAGGAGCCGCCGCAGGTCCGGGTCGTCGTGAACGACGGTGGGCAGCCTTCCGATCATCGGATCACCTCCACACCCGCGCCCGGTGCGGGCGGCGCCGCGTACAGGTCCATCGTCCGGACGTCGGAGGCGACGGTCAGCGGGCAGGCGGTGGCCGAACGGACGGTGTCGATGGTGACCCCGGGTGCCGTTTCGCGCAGGACGAGCCCGTCCGCGGTGACGTCGAGGACCGCGAGGTCGGTGATGACGCGGTGCACCACTCGCGCCCCGGTGAGCGGAAGCGCGCAGTGGTCGAGGAGTTTCGGGTCGCCCTTGCGCGTGAGGTGCTCCATCGTGACGATCACGCGGCGGGCGCCGTGCACGAGATCCATCGCGCCGCCCATCCCCTTGACCATAGCGCCGGGGATCGCCCAGCTGGCCAGGTCGCCGCGGGCGGAGACCTGCATGGCACCGAGCACGGCGACGTCGATGTGGCCACCACGGATCATGGAGAAGGACAGGGCCGAGTCGAAGAACGCCGCGCCCGGCAGCACGGTGACGGTCTCCTTGCCCGCGTTGATCAGGTCCGGGTCGGCTTCGCCGGGGTCGGGGTGGTCGCCGGTGCCGAGGATGCCGTTCTCGCTGTGCAGGTGCACGCGGACTCCGGACGGGAGCACCCCCGGGATGAGGGTGGGCAGACCGATGCCGAGGTTGACGTACTGGCCGGTGCGCAAGTCCAGCGCTGCGCGGCGGGCGATCTGCTCGCGGGTCAGGCTCATCGGGACTCCTGGTCGGACCGTGCGGTCCGGCGTTCGGTCAGCTTCTCGATCCGCTTCTCGGCTCCGGGGCCGTCCGGCGGGACCGGCACGACCCGCTGGACGAACACGCCGGGCAGGTGGACCTCGTCGGGGTCGATCCCGCCGGGCTCGTAGAGCTCCTCGACCTCGGCGATCGTGACGCGGCCGGCCATGGCGCACTGCGGGTTGAAGTTGCGGGCCGCGCGGCGGAACACCAGGTTGCCGAGCGTGTCGCCCTTCCATGCGCGCACCAGGCCGAAGTCGGCGCGGACGGCGTGTTCCAGCACGTACTCCCGCCCGTCGAAGACCTCCGTCCGGCGCGGCGGTGACGCGACGGCGACCGTGCCGTCCGCGCCGTACCGCCAGGGCAGGCCGCCCTCAGCGATCTGCGTGCCGACGCCGGCGGGGGTGAAGAAGGCGGGGATGCCAGCGCCTCCGGCCCGCAGCCGCTCCGCGAGGGTGCCCTGCGGTATGAGTTCCACCTCCAGCTCGCCGGACAGGTAGCGGCGGGCGAACTCCTTGTTGTCGCCGACGTAGGAGGCGGTGACCCGGTCGATCTGCCCGGCTTCGAGGAGGACGCCGAGACCCCAGCCGTCGATGCCGCAGTTGTTGGACACGACGTGGAGCCCTCGCCGTCCCGTCTGGCGGAGAGCGTCGATGAGCAGGCTCGGGATGCCGCAGGAACCGAATCCCCCGACGGCCAGGACGGCGCCGTCGGGAATGTCGGCCACCGAGCGTCGTGGATCGGGGACGACCTTGCTCAGGTCGGAGACGCCCGGGTCTGTGCCGGATGCCAGGTCGATGACCATCTTGCTCCTTTCGATGCGGCTTTGACACGGTGCCGCCCGTCACCTTACGTTACCTACCGTCCGGAAGGTAGATAACATGTCACAGGATTTCATCTCCGTCGATCCGGCCGATGCGGGCGGCTCCCGGCTCCCGGCCCTGTCCCTGGCCGCCGGGCTCCTGCGAGACGCGGTGGCCATGGCAGGTTCAAGGTTCGCCGCGCCAGACGACATCGACACCGCGATGCGCCTGGGTGCCGGCCACCCCGTCGGCCCTCTCGCGCTTCTCCGCGAACTCGGCCCCGAGGTCCGCCATCGCGGGGGCCTTCCCGAACCTCCCGGCCCGGGCACCGCACTGGTGGCCGAGGACGCCGGGCAGGACGCCCCCGACCACCCGGTCGGCATCGCCGGAACAGGAACGATGGCGACCGGCATCGCCGAAGCGCTAGTACGCGCCGGAGTGCCCACCACGGTGCTCGGACGATCGCAGGCCTCCGTCGAACGCCTTCGTATCGCGGTCGCGGCGAGCCTCGAGGCGGCCGTCGCCAAAGGACGGCTCGCCCAAGGCGAGCGCCGCCGCGCGCTGGACGCATTGACCGTCACCACCGAGCCCGGAGACCTGACCGGCTGCGGTCACGTCATCGAGGCCGTCGCGGAACAGGCCGATGCGAAGCGGGAACTGCTGGCCCGCCTGGACGCGGTACTGCCGGATGCGGCCGTGCTGGCCACCAACACCTCGTCCCTCACCGTCGGTGAACTCCGCGCCGGGCTTCCCGCCGGCCGCACCGTGATCGCGCTGCACTTCTTCAATCCGGCGAGGGCGATGAAGCTGGTCGAAGTGGTCGGCGAGGACGAGACCGCCGTCAGCGCGGCCCGCGCCTGGGCGCACCGGATCGGCAAGGTTCCGGTGCGCTGCGGTGACCAGCGCGGATTCATCGTCAACCGGCTGCTGATCCCCTTTCTCAACGACGCCGTGCGCCTGCTCGACGCGGGCGCGTTCACCGCCGCCGAGGCCGACGCGCTCATGCGCGACGCGCTGGGCCACCCGATGGGCCCGTTCGAGCTGATCGATCTCATCGGCACCGACGTCACCGCCGCCGCGCAGACGTCGCTGCACGAAGCGTTCGGAGAACCGCGGCTGAGCCCTGCGGACGGATTGCTGCGCCTCGCCTCCGAAGGGCACCTCGGCCGCAAGAGCGGGCGCGGCTTCCACGACCACACGTCCACGACAAGGAGCACGACATGAGCGACTTTCCGGCTCCCGACGCCGCCCTCACCGAACGCGACTCCATCTACGTGGGCGGAACCTGGCGCGGGACGGGCGGCGCCGCCAGGGAAGTGATCGACTCGGCGACCGGCCGTGTGCTCGGGCACGTTCCGGAAGCCGCACCCGGCGATGTCGGCGCCGCGGTCGCCGCCGCCCGCTCCGCCGCCAACGCGTGGGCCGGGAGCAGCCCGGCCGACCGGGCGGAGGTGCTGCGCGCCCTGGCCACCGCGCTCGCCGAGCGCCAGGACGCCATCGCCCAGGTCATCAGCCTCGAGGTCGGCACGCCGTTGAAGATCTCCCAGCGCATCCAGGTCGGGCTGCCGGTGTCGGTGCTGAACACCTTCGCCGACACGGTCCCGGGCTATGCGTGGGAAACCGAGACGGGCAACTCCCTGCTCGTCCGCGAACCGGTGGGCGTCGTCGCCGCGATCACGCCGTGGAACTACCCGCTGCACCAGCTCGTGGCCAAGGTCGGCGGCGCGCTCGCGGCCGGATGCGCCGTGGTGGCCAAGCCCGCCGAGGTCGCTCCGCTGTCGGCCTTCGCGTTCGCCGACGTGTTCGCCGAGGTCGCCGACCGCCTCGGACTGCCCGCCGGGCTGTTCAACCTCGTGCCCGGGCCGGGCTCGCGGGTCGGCGAGGCTCTGGCGGGACACCCCGGCGTGGACGCGGTCTCCTTCACCGGCTCCACCGCGGTCGGCACGAAGATCATGCGTGCCGCCGCCGCGAACATCACCCGCGTCTCCCTGGAGCTCGGCGGCAAGTCCGCCAACATCGTCCTTCCCGACGCCGACCTGGGCCGGGCCGTGAAGACCGGCGTCGGCAACGCGTTCCTCAACTCCGGGCAGACCTGCTCGGCGTGGACCCGCATGCTCGTCCCCCGCGAACTCCACGACGAGGCCGTCGACCTCGCCCGCGCCGCCGCCGAGCGGCTCACCGTCGGCCACCCGCTCGACCCGTCCACCCGGCTCGGCCCCCTGGCCTCCGCCCGGCAGCAGGCCATCGTCCGGGACTACATCCGGCTCGGCCAGAGCGAGGGCGGCAAGCTCGTCCTCGGCGGCGACACCCCACCCGACGGCCTCACGGACGGTTTCTACATACGGCCGACGATCTTCGCGGACGTCGACAACACCTCCCGCATCGCCCAGGAGGAGATCTTCGGCCCCGTCCTGACGATCATCCCGTTCGACTCCGAGGACGAGGCCGTCGCCATCGCCAACGACAGCCCCTACGGCCTGGCCGGGGGCGTATGGAGCACCGACGAGGAGCACGCCCTGGCGGTCGCCCGCCGAATCCGCACCGGGCAGGTCGACGTCAACGGCGCCGCCTTCAACCCCGCCGCGCCGTTCGGCGGCTACAAGAAGTCGGGCATCGGCCGCGAGTTCGGGCACCACGGCATCGACGAGTTCGTCGAGACCAAGGCGATCCAGCGATGACCGGCCACCTGGACACCATCACCCGTTACTACGACGGCTGCAGCACCGGGGACGTCGAGCTGATGCGCGCCACACTCACCGACGACGTCGTCCACTGGTTCCTCGCCCCGAACCCCGACTCCGCCGCAGTGCGCGGCGGCGAGCACCTCGCCCGCTACTGGCGCAAGGTGCACCACCTCATCGGCGCCGTCTGGATCGTCGACCACGTCCTCGGCGGCACCGATGAGGCCGTCATCGAGTGGACGATGTTCTGGACACCGCCCCGCTCCGACCGGCGAGTGGCGACCCGAGGCGCCGAATGGTTCGCCTTCGCCGCCGACGGCCGCATCAGCGAGATCCGCTCCTACTACCGCCAGCACGACGACCGCGACACCGAACTCGACGGCTTCCCCTACACCGAGCGCGGCTACTCCCGCCACGGCGCCGAACACAGTGCCGTCCACACGCCCGCCGAGGAGACCGCCTCGTGAAGACCGTGACCACCGAACGGAAGGGCACGGTCGAATGGATCACCATCAACCGTCCCGACCGGCTCAACGCCCTGGACGAGCCCACCCGCCGCGCTCTCTTGGAGGCCCTGCACCGAGCCGGTGACGACCCGGCCGTCCGGTGCGTCGTCCTGACCGGAACGGGGCGCGCCTTCTGCGCCGGCCAGGACCTCGCCGCCCGGCACGAACTGGACGACGCCGGAGCGACCGTCCGCGACACCTACAACCCGCTGGTCACCGCGATCACGGGCATGGACAAGCCGGTGATCGCGGCGGTCAACGGCCTCGCCGTCGGCGCCGGAATGGGCCTCGCCCTGGTCTGCGACCTGGTCCTCGCCGCCGAAGAAGCCCGCTTCACCTGCGCCTTCGGCAACGTCGGCCTGGTCCCCGACACCGGCCTGTCCAGCGTCCTGGTCCACGCGCTCGGCCACGCCCGCGCCTACGAACTCGCCACCTCCGGACGCCCCCTGGACCCGCGCCAAGCCCTCGGCCTTGGCCTGATCAACGCGGTCGTCCCCGCCGGCGACCTCGCCTCCGAAGCCCAGACCCGCGCCGACGCCCTGGCCGACGGCCCTGCAACAGCGTTCGCGCTGACCAAGCGCGTCTTCCACCTGGCCGCCCACTCCCCCGGCGCCGACGTCCTCGCCGCCGAAGCCGATGCCCAGGGCATCGCCGCCCGCAGCCCCGAACACGCCGAAGGGGTGGCTGCCTTCACCAAGAAACGCCCGCCGCGGTTCACTGAGGCTCACTGATCACCCGGAGGAACCTCATGGTCGTTGAACACGCCGAGCTCAGCATCGTCCCCGGGCGCGAGAAGGAGTTCGAGGAAGCCTTCACGCGCGGCCACCGCGCCATCGCCCAGGCCGCCGGCTACCGCTGGGCCCGCCTCGTACGCCAGATCGAGAACCCGGGAATCTACCTTCTGCTCGTCGGCTGGGAAACGCTCGAGTCCCACACCGTCGGCTTCCGGGAATCACCGCTCTTCCAGGAATGGCGCGGCGCCGTGGGCGAGTTCTTCGCATCCGCTCCCGTCGTCACCCACTACGAGGCGGAACCCGACCTCGATCACCTCGACTGAAGCCGCCGGCGAGTCCCTAGACTCGCCGGCGGCCTTGCCGTCTCGTTCCAGGGAGGCAAATACCGGGGCCATGTGGCGGGATATGAGCAGCAGTGCGGCGGCGACCACGCCGGCGGCCAGGGCGAGCAGGCCGACTGATGCCCGTCAGCGTGCCGACGGCGGCCTCGCCAGCGAGCCAACACGCTGGCCGCCGCCGTGGCCGTGCCGATCGCGCCGGTGGCCGTCACCCCGAGGTCGTCCAGCAGATAAGACATCTCCACCGGGAGGTGTAGAAGACCATGGCGCCGAACACCGGCGGCGCGTAGATCCCGCCATGCGCCGGAACGGGAACGGGCGAGGCGTCCGCTCGACCGGACCCGCGGCCGGTTTCGGGGACGGCAGCACCGCGGCCATGGCCGGCGCGATCAGCCCCGGCGGTATTTGGTGACGGTGTCGGCGGTGCGGTCGGGCAGGACGTCCACGGGCTTGCCGGTGGTGATGTCGATCAGGATCGTGCCGTAGATTCTGCGGCGGCGAAGGGCGAAGCCCAGCGCGCGGGGACCGACTGTGAGCGCGGGGTCGGGCAGGGTGCAACTCAGCCGGAGCAGCGTCATCCGGCTCACCGCAGTCACCAGTCGTTCGGCCAGGCGGACACCCGGACGGCCGGTCAACGCGAGCGCGATCGCCCGCAGCGCTTCACTGGCCACCACCGACCGGCGTCCATAACGCACGGTCAGACCAGGAACCTGCTCGGCGAAGGTCTTCTTGCCGCATCCGTCGTTGCGGCACGAGAACCGGTGGACCTGCAGTTCCCGCTGACCGACCGCGGTATCGGACAACCGCCGCTCGTAGCTGCTGTGCCGATGCCGTGACGGCCTCCCACAGCCCGGGCATACCGCCTCGATGGTCGTGGTCCCGGCCTTGAACCGCACAGAATCCCCGGAGCGGAACACCTGGTCAACGCACACGCGGGCCAGTCGAGGGAACAGAACACCAGTATTCACCCGTCGTCGACACCCTGTCCCCCGCGCGCAGCGAACGGAGCAACGCTCGGCGCGGGCGACACGAACCGTTAGGGGCCTGGATGCCCGAGGCCAAATGGGGCAACCGCGGACCTTCGTGCAACCGCGGGGTGCCGTTGTAGCGGGGTCACTTCAGGCGGATACGGGTGCACGGAACCTGCCGGGGCAGTTCGAGACGTCACCGTAGCGGCGCCGGGAGGCTCCGGGGTACGGGCTCTTACCCCGGAACCTCCTCGACTGGCTCTGGCGCCACCGCCCCGGCCGCTCGCGAACGGACTCGCCCGCCAGGTGGCCGCCAGGCCCCCGATGCCCGTAGTCCAGATCCGAGCTGACGGGTCGTACGGCAGCGATCCGGGCGCGTTGCTTGGGCCCGTCGGTGGCTCAGCCATCGAAGCTGGTCCAAGGGATTCCGAGCTGCCCCAGCGGCCGGAGGACGCTGCGATGTACGGCACCGACCCACGCTGATGTGTTCCCGTGCCACTGGTCCGTCGTCTCGGCGATCACGCCGGGTGCGACGTAGAAGTGTGTGGAGTCGTTCGGCCATCGCAAGGGCTCCCACGGCACCGGCGTCAGCGCGGCCGTCAGCTTGTCGACGTGCTCGGCGGCCAGATCTGTACGCAAGGCCTTGTAGGGCGCGTTCATCATGGCCTCGTACAGGGCGAACTGGAGCAGGAAGCCGCTCATCGGCTGGTGCTCCCGGCGCAGTCCGTACCCATCCTGGTCGATCCATACCTCAGGGTCGGGGCGCGATGGATCGAACAGCCAGACGAACCCGCCCTGATTCTCATCTCCGAAAGCGATCAGACCGTCATGCCTCTCCCTCCACGCGTGGGGAGGCCGTAGGCGGTTCTGAACGCCGAGTAGCGCAGGCCGGTGGCGGGCCAGCCGATAGAACACGGCAAGCGGTTCGGGGACATCCCAGGGCGCTGCGACGGACTCCCCGAGGTCCTGGTAGGTCTCGGGGAGCCAGCCCTCGACGAACTGCGTCAGCGCTTCCAGCGGGCTCGCGGTCATATGCGCGAGCCAGTCCAGGTTCGGCAAGGTCTCTGGTTCGGAAGGCGGCCTGACCTGGTCCAGGAGTTCCAGGGTCAGTTCCGGCTCTATCGTCAGGGCGGCGTAGGTCAGACATCCATTCGCGTACCTGGCCTGCGCCGGCTTGCCGACCCCCAGGTACACGCAGCCTTCCGGCAGTCGGGTCAGCAGGTGAACCGGCCGCGCGTCCGAGCGCTGGGTCCAGCTCCAGTCAGGAGAGTCGGGGGGATGTCCGAACAGGCGGACGCCGACGTCGTCAACCAATGGTCCGTGTAGGTGGAACCGGCGGCCGTTCCAAACGCCGGTCACGTCCAGCCCGTCCCGCGGGTCCGCGATGATCACGGTTGCGGCCTCGCCCAGCATGACGGAGGCCCCGTCGGTCTCGCAGCCGATGACGTTGTCTCCGGCCAGGCTTATCGCAGCACCCTCGGTGAGCAGATCATTCGGGTTCACGGGCACGCAACGGACCCTACCGCCGTGCCCTGGGAAGCTTCCGGAGAGGTTCTGCCACGTGATCGAGCAGAGCGCGAGAGCGGAACAACCGGCCCTGCAGAAGGCGTGCTCGAATTGATGACGGATGCAGGGTCGTGTTCACGGATGAACGCGGCCAAGACTTCACGGATGGTGGCGCGGTCCCGTGGGGAGTCGGCAGCGATGCGCTGCACGTTTACGAGCTCTGTCAGCGGCCGCAACGGTGCCGAGCGGGCCTGAGTGACCGCTTCGGGAATCCCGAAGCGGCTCCCTGATTGGCTCCCGAAACTACGAAGAGGTCACCGGCAAACCGCTGAAGCCAACGGCAGGACGTGCTCTGACCTGCGGGAACTTGGGGTGGGCGATACTGGGTTCGAACCAGTGACCTCTTCGGTGTGAACACGACCGATCATGCCCAGAGATCAGGGCCTCCGACATAACCGCAGGCCAGATGCAGTCGTTCAGCGCAGCACAGCACGCCTCGAAGAAGATCGAGTCCCTTGTGATCTCCCACCATTAACACCTCGCATGCTGACGGCACACGCAGCGCTCAGTAGTGGCTCGTTAGTGGACTCTGCTCTACGGGGCGATTACGCCAGTAGACACTGGTGTTCTTTTGGAGTTCGTTGGATAGTGCTCGTATGAAACGTGTCCTCGCGGCCGCCGTCGCCACCGCCGCCGTCCTCGCGTCTCTTCCCGCCCCCGCCCTCGCGGCCGCCCCCGAACTGCGCACCGTCTCCCTGCCCTTCCTGTGGCCGACGGCCCGGCTCCACGACGTCACCGCCGACGGCACGGGGGGCGTCTGGATCGGCGGCGTGCAGGGCAAGTACTGCCTCCGCTGGGGCGACCTGTGCCCCGTCTACTACGACGGGAACCCGGTGGTGCGGCGCCGGGTGGGCTCATCGTGGCAGGAGTACCCGATCAGCGGCTGGACGGGCCAGGGCGAGATCACGCGCATCGTCTCGGGCGCGGGCGAGACCTGGATCGCCGGCACGAACTCGTACATGGCGCGCTTCGACGGCTCGGCGTTCCAGAAGGTCGCGGGCCCGACCGGCTCGGCCTCCGTGATCGCCACCGGCCCGGCGGGGACCTTCGCCGAAGCCTGGGTTTCGGATTCCGTGGAGCGGCTCTTCAAGCGCACCGGCGACACCTGGACCCCCGTCGACGTGCCCGGAGTCGACTCCGTCGCCGACCTCCAGGCGCTCACCGCGACCGACGCATGGGCGGTCGGCTACAAGGACGGCCTGCAGCAAGTGCCCGCCGTCGCGCACTTCGACGGCACGGTCTGGAAGAACGTCCCGCTGCCCCCGGTCACCGAGAACGACTGGTTCCGCAAGGTCGTCCCGGTCGCCGCGAACGACGTCTGGGGCATCACGGCCAAGCGATTGGCGCACTGGAACGGCACCGCGTGGACCTACATCGCGGCCCCGGCCGGGTACCCCGACCTCGGCGACCTGACCGTGGACGCGTCCGGGACTCCCTGGGTCGCGCCGGAGGCGTCCGCGCCGCCTGAAGACCCCCCGTACCGCTACAGCGGCGGCAAATGGGAGAAGGTGACGATCCCGGCCGGCACCGAGGTGTACGACCTGGCCGCCGTGCCCGGCGGCGTCTGGGGGGTCGGGAGGCAAGGAGACGACAACCCGGCGGCCCTCAACGGTTCTTAGCACTGGGACAGGCGGCGGCCGCTGAATGGGGCCGAGCAAGCCGCCCTGGTCGAGTGTTGGTGTCATGATCGCTTGATGGATGGTTCGTTTCAGCACCTTTGGACGCCTTCGGCGCATCCGGGTGCCGCCATGCTCAAGGACGTGGACACCGGGGAAGCCCTGATCGTGGCGCGGCCCCAACTTGAGCGCTTCCCTTCGATCGACGTCATCGATCTCATCGAGCATTTGGCGCATCTGTGGTGCTCTCCGGGCGGCAGGACGAGCGCCGCCCAAGGGCTGACGGAGTCCCTGGACAACGGGCAGCCCCTGTTCGTCCTCCACAGCCTCAACTGGGTGCACGTGATGTGGATTGTCGCCGTGGGGATGCGCACCAGGCGCTACCCGGTGGATGATCTGATCCGCCGCCTGCGGCTTCAACACCAGCCCGCGGATATGGACCATGCACTCGTTGAGGGCGCGACCGAACGGATCAAGATCGGGTTGCTGGGCGAGATGCGTGGCGATCCGAAAGCCCACGCCATCTTCGACCGTGAAGCAACCCTCCATCAGAAGGTGACTCGCGCCATCTTGCAGGTCTCCTTGGAATTGATGAATCAGACCCAGGAGATCATGCGTGACGCACTGGGATTTCGCCTGGAGAACTGCGCCATGAGCGTTGCCCGCAACACAACGTCGCTGTACTGCTCGTTACCGCCATTCCACTTCACGGACGAACCCGGTTGACCCACAGGAAGTGCGTACCTTGTCTCCAAGGTAGCGGGGGCGTCAATCCATTCGGTCATGCCGTGTCCGACGATGAGGCCGCCCCATCGGCTGCTCGACGGCCACCGCGCGGCACCTTCACTGCGCGCTGGACCTTGGACGACGGGGTGAGAGGCAGGTCATCGACGATGCGCCACCGACCGGGCACTTTGAAGTTGCTGAGGCGGGCACGGCAGTGCGTCGGGAGAGCCAGCAACTTCTCGGCGGCGTCGGGTCTGGAGAGGAGTGGTGCCCGCGTGTGCTTTCCCGGGATGGTGGCGCCGGAGGGCGAGCATGGCGTGAGGGTCTCGTCAGCCGAGATCTGCGCGGATGACTTGGTCCAGGTCGCCACGCTCACTACGGCGCAACGTTCGCCTTTCCGAACCGGGGTGTTTCCGTCGTAGGTGATCAGCAAGCGACGCGAGAAGCCGGGTCGGCGCAGGTGAGCGTAGTTCGTCCCTGCAGATCGTCTACCGAGATGCCGAGCAGTCGCCATGCGACGGGACGGGCGAGCACCAGCTCGTTGGCGGGCCCGCGACGGCGGGTGAGGACGTCCAAGATCAGGTGACGGACGGCATCCTCTGCACCTGGTCCCGCGATGGTATTCGTTGATCACCCCGGTGACGACGGGTCTTCACCGGATGGATCGCAGCTCGTTGAGTTCAGCCGCGGTGCTGATGGGCTGGCATTCGGCATCTGGAGGTCGTTGCCGGCGGGCTTGGTGCGGCCGGTGGCCGTTGTAGTGATCCAGCTACTCGCCGAGCACCATGGCCAGGTGCCGCTCCCCCAGGATCAACACCCGGTCCAGCAGTTCGCGACGAAGGGTTCCGACCACCCGTTCGCAGATGGCGTTCATCCGCGGCGTCCGCGGAAGGGTCCTGATGATCCGGACGCCTTCGGCTTTGAACACCTCATCGAAGGCGCCGGTGAAGACCGGGTCGCGGTCGTGGATGAGGAAGCGTAGCGTGCCGATACGGTCGGCCAGGTCCATGGCCAGGTTGCGGGCCTGCTGCACCGCCCACGCCCCCGCCGGGCAATCTGTCACCCCGCCCAGGTGCACTCTGCGGGTGCCGTGTTCGATGAACACCAGCACATACAGCCGCTTGAGCAGCACCGTCTCCACCACCAGGAAGTCACAGGCGATGATTCCGTGCGCTTGAGCGGCCAGGAACCGCCGCCAGGTCGGCCCGGCCCGACGAGGCGCGGGTCCGATAACGGCGGCGTGCAGGATCTCCCACACCCTCGACGCCGCAATCGCATACCCCCCAGAGGGGCCAACTCTCCCTGGATCCGCCGGTGCCCCACGCCGGGTTCTCCCGCGCCATCCGCAGGATCAGCGTTCTGACCGCGCACCCGTACGTGGCCGTCCTGGACGACGCCGGTCGGTGAAGGTCCACCTACCAGCGACGAAGTCACGGTGCCAACGCACGAGCGTCGCCGAGGTGACCGGAAAGAGCTCGTCCCACCGCCGGCGCGGGACCAGATGGGACAACACCGCAAACCAGAGCCGGTCGCCATGACCCCAGCGCGGACGACCTGCGACCTGACGGCGCAACACCTGGTCCTCATGACCCAGCACCAGCAACTCGACGTCCTAGGACAGATCAGACCGAACCAGCATCACCAACAGGCCGAGCAGGCTCCGGACCAACCGGTACAGCAGAGCCAACAACCCCCCGAGATGGTCGCAGCGACTCCTACGGCACCGCAGCAAATCCCAGCTCACAGCACGAAACCGAGTATCCGAGCGGCACACCTTCATCGAAACCTGAGAGTACTTACCATGCCGCAAACTGAACCAACACTGAAAGGCATCGCCAGCTTCTATCCATAACACCCAGAAAGGGACCACATGGTTAAGCCCGCCGGACACGAGGGGGCCTCCGGCCTCGCCCCTGCCGAAATCCTCGTCCGTATAGCGGTGGAGGCTGCGACCTTGACGCCGAGCACTAGCAGCTCACCGTGCACTCGCGGTAGCCCCAGCTCGGGTTCTCCCTCACCAGGCGAAGTACCAGCAGCCGGATGGAGCGGACGGTCGGTGGACGGCCCGGCCGCTCGGGTTCGGAGCGGGCAGCGTGCCGACCGGCAATCAGGTCACGGTGCCAGCGCAGCACCGTCTCCGGCCGCACCAGAAGCCGCATCCGGCGCAGTACACCGCGAGGCAACCGGTTCAGCAGCGCCGCCGGCAGTGCCCGGTCCGAAGCGGTGAACCGCACCCGCTTCCCGGCCAGCTGACGCTCCAACACGGCGACCTGATGCCGCAACACCGGAATCTCGGCTTCCTGCTCCCGATCAGTCATCGGGAGCAGGCGGAGGGCCGCGAAGGTGTTCGCCACGGTCAAGTAGGCCGATCGCAACAGCACAGCCACCGATCACCCCGCGCCAACCGCCTCGCCGCAGCCTGTCCCCGCGACCGAACAGGCCCCATGTCGGATCCCACGTCCTACACCTCCCACCTGCACGGACGTAGTTTTCGGCAGGCACAAGGCTGGTTCCGCCGTAGAGTCGTCCCGGCCCCATCTTCGAGCGGGTTTCGTCATGTTGTCACCCTGGATTTCCACCTCGTGCAGTCGGAGGCGATCCCCGGCGCCAGCCTGTCCGTCTACTACCTGACCATCCCCGAGGCCTAGACGCACCCCTCGCCCGGACTGGTGTCGGCCACGATCCCATGATCGGCACGCGTCGCGACCGTATCTCCCGCTCTGTCTAGGATGGCCCGGCATGGACAAGGTCATTGACTTCGGTCTGTTCGCTGGGCGGCTGGCCGGGGCGGCGGATCGGGGACGCTGGGTTCTGCTCCGGGAGGTGCAGCGCGAGCTGGGGTACGAGGAACCCGGCGGGGAGCCCCTGATCACCAGGCAGGGCGAAGCTCCCGGCTTCGAGCCGGGAGCCGATGTGCCGGCCGCGCTGGTCGAGTGGTGGGATTGGCACGGCAACTCCTTCGCCTACCGGCCGAGGCTCTATTGGACGCATCCGCACTGGCCGCCCTCGGCCCCGGACACGTTCGAGCAGCCGTCCGATGACGAGATCCGCGTGATCATGTCCGAGTACCACTACGTCCACCAGTGGGGCTACTTCGTCTCCGAAGCGGAGCAATGGCCCGACCCGCCGGTGTGGGTCAACACCTCCGACGGCTGGGTCGTGCAGAGCGATTCGATCTCGGAGTTCTTCCTTCAGCTCGCGGTGGAGCGGCTCCCGGCGCACTTCTGGTGGACCATGCGTGTCGAACGCGAACACGTCGATGCCGCCATGGTCGACAGGCTCCGCGCCAACTACCAGGAGATGGGGCTGCCTCCCTGGCAGGAGATGGCCACCGACGCCCTCTCCTACGGCGGCCCCGAGGTCATCGTCCGCCACGGAAGGGGCCCCGGGGCCGACTACGCGCTCGTGGTGCACGCACGGACCCGCGACGGCCTCCTCCAAGCGCTCGGCACCCTGGGCGTGGAGTGGACCGAGAAGGACATCCAGTCTCCCGGGGAGACACCCACCCCGGTCGAGGACCTGCCTGCGTTCGCCCCTGCCGCCGATCCCCGCTGGGAGGTCGGATCGACCTCGGCCGCTCTCGCGATTCCCGCCATCCCGCAGGTCAGCGGGCCGGAGGCGCTGGCGAACCACACCGCGTTGGCCGCCGACCGCGACGCGACGGTCGTGGTGGCCGGAGACGCCGGCGGCGACGTGCACTTCTGGACGGTCGACGGTTCCCGCTCCGGCTCCCGGCACCTGCACCACGCTCCGGTCACCGCCGTCACCCCCCACCGGTCCGGCACCGGCGTGCTCCTGTGGAGTGGAGACGCCGACGGCGTGCTCCGGTACTGGACCGGAAGCGACGTCGTGGCGCGCGTCCCCTTCGCGCGCCGCCGTACCCCGGTCACCGCGCTCGCCTCGGCCGTGTTGGAGACCGGCCCGGCCGTCGCCGTGGCCTGGCGCGAGGGGCTCGTCACGATCTGGGACGTGCACACCGAAGCTCGCGCCGACCTGCGCCTGGGAACCGGCATCGAAACGCTCGCCCTGCGCGCTGACGCAGCCCTCCATGTCACCACCGAACACGGCACCACCGAGCTTCGCCTCGATGTGAACGCCCTGTGGCCCGACCGGGACTTCTTTCGGCGCGTGCACGAGGTCGAGTGGGGTGACCTCCGGACCAACCACGGTCCGGGATACGAGGTCCCCGACCTCCTCACCACCTTGGCGACCGACGACGAGGACGCTGCACAGAAGGCCGTCAAACGCCTCTACGAACTGCTGGTGTCAAAGCACGCCGAGAACACCGCGGCCGCCGCCGCGGTGCCCTTCCTGGCGGAACGCATGCTGGTGCCAACCAACCGGGCCCACAACACGCTGCTCCTGCTCATCGCCGACATCGCCAACGGCCCGGGGGCCGAGCGGGACGCGGTGATCGGCGCCCTGCCCTCCCTGCGGCACTTCACCGACGAGGAACATCCTGGCAACATCCGCTGGGCCGCCAACGAGCTCATCACGATCTGCGAGTCCTAAGCGGGCAGCCCTGCCCTGGACGGCGCGGCTAGAAGACTGCTGAAGATCTTGCGAGGGGCTGTCCGGCCGTGGGCCGGACGGCTCTTTGTAGTTATGTGCCGGCTGGGGAGAGGTGCCAGGTGTGGTTGGTTCGGGTGAGTCCGAGGTTGATGAGTCGGCGGAGGTTGAAGGCACACTCGTGCCTCCGGACGGAGCATCTCCATCACCCACCGAACGATCAAGAACGATCGCCGGCGCCGGCGCAGGGTTCGTTCGGGCATTCGCGGCCTCGACCAACCACGAACCCGCACGAGCCCACTACCAGCGACGCCGCAACCGAGGCGATCGACACTCAGCCGCTCTCCGGCACTTGTTCGACCGAATGCTCGGCCAGCTCTTCCACTGTCTC
This sequence comes from Actinomadura sp. NTSP31, assembly GCF_041951385.1. Taxonomy (NCBI): domain Bacteria; kingdom Bacillati; phylum Actinomycetota; class Actinomycetes; order Streptosporangiales; family Thermomonosporaceae; genus Actinomadura; species Actinomadura sp. NTSP31. Next base: position 228,378 of record NZ_JBGNUT010000001.1, read on the forward strand.
CAAACCAGCCAGACCTACGACTCCAGCACGGCCTTCACCTCCGCTCTCATGACTGAGCTTCCCCCCGTTCCACGGACACTCGATCTGAGTTGACCGTGAGCACGGCATCATCGACGCTCTGACGGACCGGGCGATCGCCTGCTACGCCGACAAGGGGGCGTCGACGCCGGCGGCGCGGTCGGTACCTCCTACAAGTGCAAGAAGCATCGCAAGCCGGGGAACGCAGGAAGCTGTTCAACCGGCACCACGCCAAGGGCCGCGCCTTGGGCGAGCGAGGCGCCGCTGCGCTCAAGGGATGGCACATCTCGCGGAATGCCCGCTGCTCACCCGGCCGCATAACCGCCCACTTCGATCCGGGCCCGGTGCGCGCGGCGACCTGCAAGTGTTCCCCGGCCCCTGGCTCGAGCACTACAACACCACCCGCCGCCACTCCGCACTCGGCAGCGGCCACCCGTCACCCGTCACCCGACTGTCACCGAGATCATGATCGAGTGCAGCCAGCACGGCGCCGGACTCACGGTGTTCTTCGAAGCCGGCTCGCGAGCAGCGCCGACGGATCCCCCGGAATCCGCCTTCGCCCCGCAAGCCCGCGTCAGCCCGCAACCCGCGGTCGATCAGGTTCTGCGCGAGATCACCATGATGTATTCGCAAGGGGCGTTCGTTCGGTTGGCGAAGCCGTGGTCCGCATCGGCCTGGAAGAACAGGGAGTCGCCTGTGTTCAGGGTCTGGCTGATCCCGCCGATCGCGACGGTGAGGGTGCCTTCGAGCACCACGAGTTGCTTCTCCGTACCGGGCGGATACGCGGGCAGCAGCCCGGTGGAGACCTGCGCGGGCAGGTAGTGGACGATCATCTCGGCTCCTCCCGCGCCCGGGGCCGCTGACACCATGTGCCGCTCGAAGCCGGTTTCCGGGTCACGGAAAACCGGACGATCGTTCTTGCGCATGACAACGGCAACACCGGACGCGGCGGCGGCCGGCGCGCCGATCAGGTCCGAGAGCGGCGCGCCGAGCGCGTGGGCGATCCTGGACGCGACGCCGATCGTCGGGCTCTTCTCGCCGCGTTCGACCTTGGACAGCATCGCCCGGCTGACCGACGACCGCGTGGACAATTGCTCCAGCGTCAGGCCCGCCTCCTCACGGCGTCGCCGCACGTTACCGCCGAACGCGCCGGCCAGGTCGTCCCCGTGCCATGGTTCGGCCGCGTCTCCGTCTTGTTCGACCACCGTGCTCCTCGATCGATGGGTACCTCGCAGCCCACAGTGTAGGGTTTCTCCTAAAGAAGACGTACTCTTCTATCGGAGACGCACGCTGTGCGCCCAACATGATGGAGGTTCCATGCGTTTGATCTCGAGTGGCCGGCACCATGCCACGTTCGAGTTCGGCGATCTGCAGGTGATCTCGCTGCGAGACGGGTACATCGACATGCCGCCGACTCGGCTCCGCGACGAGGACGGGCGCACGCTCGATGAGCTGCCGGCCACCGTCCCGCTGGCCGGCGACAACCTGCGGCTGTCGGTCAACGCCTTCTTCGTCACCGACGGCACACGGTCGCTCCTCATCGACACCGGCGCGTCCAACGCCTGGCACGACCCCACCATGGGACTGATCTACGACGCGCTCGACGAAGCGGGAATCGACCGCGCGCATATCACCGACGTGGCCATCACCCACAGGCACGAAGACCATGTGAGCGGCCTGATCGCACCGGACGGTTCAGAGGCGTTCACGAAACTCGAGAGCGTGTGGATCGGCGCGGGCGACACCTCGGTGTTCACCGGGCGGCTCGAGCCGATCCGCGACCGGGTCGTCCCCGTGTCGGAAAGGGTTGCGATCAACGACTGGACCACCGCGATCCCGACACCGGGCCACACGCCCGGTCACACCGTCTACGACGTCAGGAGCGGCACCGGCCACCTTCTCGTCTGGGGCGACACCGTTCACGTCCCCACGCTCCAATTCGATCAGCCGAACGTGTCCTGGGAACTCGACGGCGACCAGCCCCAGGCCCGCGCCGCGCGAGCGGCGCTCCTCGAACAACTGTCCCGACCGCACCACTTCGTGGCCGGCGCCCACCTCGACTCACCCGGCATCGCCCGCGTAACGCCCTCCGGCGACGGTTACGCGCTGGAATACCTCGCACCACCGATCGGCTGATCAGCCTGTCAGGCTCCGGACTTCGCCATACCCCCAGGCCATCAACTGCTGTAGGGGGCAATGAGCCATACCGACACGGCCGGACTTCCCAGACCCCGCCCTACTCGACGGGCCCCTGCCCCTGCCGAAAACCTCATCCGTGCAAGTCAAGCGGCGTGTTCATACCTATTAAGGAGCCCCGCCCAGACGCTGCGTTCTTCGGACGTTCAGGTGGGCGATCTCGTCGGCATCGGCGATCGGTGGAGGCAGCGGCTTCAACGGGCGAGCGTTGGCGATGCCCTGGTGGGGCCGGTGCTGGTTGGAGAAGGTCTCGAACTTGCGGAGGGCGTGGAGCAGGTGCCGCTGGTTCCAGATCAACGTGCGGCTCAGGAGTTCGCGGCGGCAGGTCTGCACCCACCGCTCCATCACCGAGTTCATCCTCGGCAACCGCACACCGGTCAGCACCACCCGGATACCCGCATCGGCAAAGACGGCGTCGAACAAGTCGGGGAACTTGGCGTCCCGGTCGCGGATCAATAACCGTGCCCGGCAGCCGGCGTCCTCCAGGTCCATGACCAGGTTCCGCGCCGACTGGGTCAACCACGCCGCGTTCGGGTGGGCGGTGGCGCCCAGAACCCGGACACGGCGGGTGTGATGCTCGATGACCGCAAGCACGTACACGCGGGCACCGGTGAGGGGCACGGTCTCCAGGAAGTCACACGCCGGCAGCGCCCCGGCCTGGGAACTCAGGAACCCGGCCCAGGAGGTGACGGAACGCTCAGGCGCCGGATCGACGCCGGCGTCGTTGAGGATCTCCCCCACGGTAGAGGCCGCGACCTTGACGCCGAGCACCAGCAACTCGCCGTGCACCCGCCGATAGCCCCAGCCCGGGGTTCTCCCGCACCAAGCGCAGTACCGCTCCGGCGGCACTGTCGCTGATCACCACGACGTTCGCCGAGGGGCCGCGCCGCAACCGGGCGCTCGGCGTGTACGCGCTGGCCGGAACGACCGGCTACAGCTGTCGGTCCGGCATCAGGGACCGGTCGGCGCTGGTGGCCCCATCACCGTGCTCCCCCGCCCAGCGAAGGCGTTCAGAGCGCTCCCGGATCGTCAGCGAGAGGCGGCCGGTGCGGGCCGGAGCGCGATGCTCGGTGGTACGCCAGGTTTCAGCCGCGGAACTCGGTCAGGCGCGCATGGAGCCTCGCCAGGCCGGACGGGGTACAGGGCGGAGGTGTGGAGTGGCGCTCGCCGGCGGCCGGAGGCGCGAAGAGTCCGACCGGATAAAAGAAGACCCGGCGTTCGGCATCGGCGGTACGCAGGTACACCTCCCAGTAGCGCAGCGATACGTGCAGGGAGATCTCGGTGACGTCGTCCCAGGCGTAGCGCCAGCGGCGCAGCGCACCCACGACCGTGACGCCGTGGTCGTCGACGATGGCGCGGCTGCGCAGTGCGGCCACGGCCGTCACGAGGGCCGCGGCGACGACGGCGAGAAGGATGATCGCGCCGAGCGTCTCCAGATACGGCAGACCTCGGAGCAGTGCCCGCACCAGCAGGCCGGCACCGACGGCCAGGAACACCGCCAGCACTGCCATGATCAACAGATAGCGGTAACAGCGCACGGTACGTCGTTCCATGCGGCAGATGTCTAGCAGCCTGGGGAGCGGTCACACGAACCCGAGCCCTGACCGGGGGCCCAGAACCCGGCCAGGAGCACCGCCCGCCCGCCCGCGCAGCGCCTCATCCGCGTGGCCGCGCTCACCCTCCCCGAGATGCTTTTCGCGATCGGCTCCGGCGCAGTCGCCCGGTCTCCGGCCGTGACAGGAGGACCCGGCCCCGCCACCCCGGAAATCCCCCGGGCCGCGCGAGTCCCCATCACCACGCCCAGCGACCACACAAGGCCACCTCAGATCTCCGACGAATGGCTCAGTTGTTTACGGGATCTTGGCTATTTGCACGAATAGGTGAAGGCTGTGGACTTCCGCGTGCCCGGGGCGTCGAGCAGCATCACCGTGGCGGTAAACCGGTGCTTTCCGGGGCCGCTGATCCGCCAGTAAAGATGCACCGTGGTCGTCTTCGTTCCCCGTTCGACGGAGCTCTCCATCCGCGGACCGGGTTGGTCTTGGTCGCTGCGCTTCCACCGGTAGGCGAGATCCCCGGGCGCGCCGTTGGTGGCGAAGGTCGCGGTCACATCGACGTTGGCGCCGCATCCGTACTTGGCCTTGTCCGTCCGGACCGAGACGTCCTCCACCCGTAGCGGTGTCCCGCCCCGCACGAGCAGGAGGGCCAGCAGGGCGGCGACGATGAGCGCGCTCGTGACGGCGCCGAGCACCCCGCGGGAGACGCGGGACGCGCGCCGGCGCCGGCGCATCCGCTCAGGTGTCCACCCGTCCCACTCCTCCGGGACGGCCCCGTCGCCGCCGTCGGGCCGTGTACCGGCCGTCCGGTGCCGTTCGTCCGGCGGCGCGGTGAGGGCATGCCGGGCGGATGCCGGATCGGGTGGAGGCAGGCTCGGCCCGGGTGCCCGCGGAGGTGTGAAGGCGCCGGTGGTGAGGTCGGTCCTCGTCCGCTCGGGGACGGGGTCGCCGCCGGACGGGACGCGGGCCGCCGTCTCGGACCTCGCCATCTCAGCCGCCGTCACGCCGAGCAGTTCCAGGATCCGTGCCGGAGCGGGCCGGGACCCGGCGTCCTTGGCCAGCGCCGCCGCGACGGTCGCGCGCAGCGTTCCGGTAAGGCCCGAGAGGTCGGGCTCGCCGTTCAGGATCGCCGCGGCCATCTCGGTCAGCGTCCGCCCGCCGAACGGGCGCCGTCCCGTCGCGGCGAACACCATCACGGTGCCCCACGCGAACACATCCGACGCCGGGACGGGCCGTCCCCGCAACTGCTCCGGGGCCATGTAGGCGGGGGTGCCGAGGACCTGGTCGTCACCGGTCATCCGGGTCTCGTCGACCGCCTTGGCGATGCCGAAGTCGATGACGCGCGGCCCGAACCGCGACAGCAGCACGTTCCCCGGCTTCAGGTCGCGGTGGACGACGCCGCACCCATGGATGCTGGCCAGGGCCGCCGCCATCGTCACGCCGAGCTGCTCGAGTTCGGCGCCGCGCAGCGGCCCGGACGCGCGGACCGCCTCCTTGAGCGTCGGGGCGTCGATGTACTCGGTGACGAGGTAGGGCGCGGGGGCGTCCGGGTCGGCGTCCAGAACCTCGGCGGTGCAGAACCGGGGGACGCGCATCGCGTTCCTCGCCTCGCGCCGGAACCGGGCCCGGAACTGCGGCTGGCCCGCCAACTCCGGCCGGATCACCTTGATCGCGACGAGCCGACCGTCGCGCCCGCGCCCGACCAGGACGCTGCCCATGCCGCCCTCGCCGAGGAAACCGGCCACCTCGTAAGCGCCGATCCACCGGGGGTCGGCGGGCCGGGGCGGGCGCACCCGGGCGGGAAGGGGTCGTGTGTCCATCGCGTGATCAGCCCGGCTCGCCGGAGTCCGCCGGGACGCCCGCCCGCGGGTTGACGGCACCGGAGCCGGGGGCGGCGCTCGGGGTGATGGTCCGCGCGGGAACGGCGGGTCCCGGCCGGACCGGGACGGCCACGATCGGTCCGTCGGTTCCCGGGCCGGACTCGTCGTCCGTGCCGGGCCGGGGCTCGGTCGGCCCCGGTCGCGGCTCCACCGGTCCCGGCTCCACCGGTCCCGGCTCGTCCGGTCCCGGCTCGTCCGGTCCCGGCTCGTCCGGTCCCGGCCTGGGATGGGACGTCTTCGTGCCGGGGGCCGTCGGCGTCGTCGTGGTGGGCGGCGTGCTGGGCGGTGTCGTGGAGGGGCCCGGCGCGGGAGTGCCCCCGCCCGCCGGCGTCGTCCCGGGCGTGCCGCTCGGCGCGGGTGCGCGCATTCCGCTCGGCGCGGGCCCCGGCGCGCCGGGGCCCTGCGGCGCCGTGGGCGTGGCCGTCCCGCCGGCCGAACCGCCCCCTCCGGCGGGTGGACGGTGCCCGGTCGCGGGCGTGGTCGCCCATGTCGACGCCGCCGGGCCGGCACGGTGCCCGTTCCGGGCGAGGAGAAGCCCCACGGCGATCACCAGGACGGCCGCGGCCGCGAGCGCCGCGGTGAGCGCCCTACGGACCCGGCGCCCACGTCCCGGCCGGAGCGCCGTCCGCGCGAGCACGGTCTCGGCCAGGCTCACCGAGCCGGACGGCGCGGCGGCCCGCTCCCGCAGCAGCGCGACGGCCAGCGCGGCGAGCGCGAGTCGGCCGCGCCGCTCCCAGCCCGAGCCGTACGCCTTCCCCGCGACGGCGTCCAGGACGGCGACGAACTCGGCCGCGCTCTGCGGACGGCGGCCCGGATCCTTGGCCATGCCCTGTTCGACGAGCCGGTGCAGCGGCTCGGGTACATCCTCCAGCGGCACCGGGTCGGCGCTGTGCTGCGCCATCAGCGCGAGCGGCCCGTCCCCTCCGAACGGCGGGCGCCCGGTGACGCACTCGTAGAAGACGCAGGTCGCCGCGTACACGTCGGTGGCGGGCGAGGCGGGCTCCCCGGCCCACTGCTCCGGCGCCATGTACGCCGGAGTGCCCGCCCTCGACCGCGTCCCCGCCGGCGTCGCCACACCGAAGTCGATGAGCTTGCTCGCGCCGTCGGCCTGCACGATCACGTTGGACGGCTTGTAGTCGCGGTGCACCACGCCCGCCGCGTGCGCGGCGGCGAGCCCGAGCAGCGAGCCCCTCAGCACCAGCAGGGCGGCCTCGGGCGGCAGCGCGCCGTTGCGCGCCAGGACCGCCGCCAGCGGATGCCCCGGCACGGCCTCCATCACCAGCGCCACGCCGCCGGCGCCCTCGACCAGTTCGTACAGGCGCGCGACGTGCGGATCGTCCACTCCGGCGAGGATCCGCGCCTCTCGCTGCGACGGGACCCGTCCCGCCCCCGCCCGCACATACTTGATCGCCACGCAAGGGCCGCGGTCGCCGCGCTGGGCCAGCACCACCCGTCCTTGGGCGCCGGTACCGAGTTCACCGATCTCGGTGAATCCTTTGAGCCGCCAGTGGTTCATATCCTCGCCCCCTGAATCAGTTTTCGGGCACCGAGGTGCCGATATCGGTCACACACCGGCCGTTCGCCATAGCGGACGGTTAGGATGGCGCCCGATCGGTCTCTTCCGAGGTGCCCCCGTGACCCCGAAAAGGAGCGTGGAATGATCCACGCGACACCGTTGCCGCGCCCCTCCCGCCAGCCCGCCCGCCCGCATGCTCCGGTAATGGTGAAGACAATTCGGATTCGCGCATCGGGACATTCCTCCGCACGTCGGCCGGTTTCTCCGAGGATGGCGGATCCGACGGGCGTCCCGCCTCATGGAAAACCCTGAGATCCGCGCGCCCGCGCCCGGCCGGGCGCGGGCGGCGGCCGCGGCGGGGTTCGCGCTGGTGGCCTTCGACGGCTGGCTCGCGGCCACCCGCGGCGGCCACGGCGCGGTCTTCTACCTCAAAGAGCTCGCGCAGGTCGCCGGCTGGCTGACCGCGGGAATCCTGGTCACCGTCATCCGGCCGCGGTCCCCGATGGGCGCCCTGATGGCGCTGCTCGGGCTGCTGCTCGCGACCGACGCTCCCGCCTCCTTCGCGCTGGCCTCCCCCGGCCCCGCCCTGCGCGTCGCCCTCACAGTCGCGATGCTCCTCACCGCGCTTCAGCTGCCGCTGGGCGCGCACGTCTTCCTCGCCTACCCGTCCGGGCGCTTCACCGACCGGGCGGGGCGGGCCGTCATCACGGCCGGATACGCGTTCGGGGCGGTGTCGGTGCTCCTGCTGGTCGTCTTCGGCCCCGCCCCGCCCGAGGGCCGGTGCAAGGACATCTGCGCGCCGCTCAGCCTGGCCGGGTCCGCGACTTCCGCCCGCCTCACCGAGCAGGGGCTCGCGCTGGGGACGGCGGCGCTGGTGCTCATCGGCGCGTCGGTGCCGGTGCGCCGCTTCGTCCGGGCGGGCGACCGCGAACGGCGGCTGCTGGCCTTCCCCACCGCCGCGATGATCACGGCCGCGGTGCTGTGGGGGGCGGTCAACCTGCTCGGCACGGTGCGGTCGCCCCCGTCCGGCGCCATCGAGACCGTCCTGGCGGCCGCCCAGTTCACCTCGCTGCTGGCCGCTCCCGCCGCGTTCTTCCTCGGGCTGCTGCGCGAGCGGCTGGACGAGGCCCGGGTGTCCGACCTGGTCCGCAACATCGCGGTGATGCCCGCCGCCCGGCTGCACACCGCGCTCGCCGCCGCGCTCGGCGACCCGCAACTCCAGGTCGCCTACCCCGTCGCGGGCGGCTGGGTGGACGGCCGCGGCGCGCCGGTGCGGCTGCCGGAGGCACCCGACCCCCGGCGGCTGACCATGGTGGGTCCGCCGGAACGCCCCGTCGCCGTCCTGCTGCACGACCCGACGCTGCGCGACGAGCCGCGCCTGCTGGACGCCGTGAGCGCCGCCGCGCGCCTCGCGCTCGACAACGCGCGGCTGGAGGCGGAGGTGCGGGCGCGGCTCGTAGAGGTGCGCGCGTCCCGGGCCCGGCTCGTCATGGCCGGGGACGAGGCGCGCCGCCGCATCGAGCGGGACCTGCACGACGGCGCGCAGGCGCGGATGCTCGGGATCGGCCGCACGCTCCGTGACCTGCGCGAGAGCCTGCGCGGCGCTCCCGCGGCCGACGGCACCCTGGCGCTGCTCGGGCGCGCCGAGGACGAGCTGCGCGAGGCGCTCCGCGAGCTGCGCGACCTGGCCCGCGGCGTCCACCCCGCCGTGCTGACCGCCCGTGGGCTCGGCCCGGCGCTGGAACGGCTCGCGATGCGCAGCGCGCTGCCGGTCAGGCTCGGCGTCCCCGACCTGCCCCGGTTCGACCCGACCCTGGAGGCCACCGTGTACTTCGTGGTCGGCGAGGCGCTGGCCAACGCGGCCCGGCACGCCCGTGCCACCGGCGCCGAGGTCGACGTGGAAGCCGGCGGCGGACGGCTGCGCATCCGGATCGCCGATGACGGCGCAGGCGGCGCGGTCCCCGCGTCCGGCCTGGTCGGGCTCGCCGACCGGGTCGCGGCCCTCGACGGCACGCTCACCCTGGACAGCCCGCCGGGGCGGGGCACCGTGCTCACCGCCGACCTGCCGGTCGCCCCCGCGCTGCCCGCCGGACCGGACCGGTCATGCGGCTGATCGTCGCGGAGGACGCGCTGCTGGAGCGCGAGGGGCTGGTCAGCGTGCTGTCCGGACTCGGGCACGAGGTGGCGGCCGCGGCGGTCCGCGCCGAGCAGGTCCCCGGGCTGGTCGCCCGGCACCTCCCGGACGCGGCGATCCTGGACGTCCGGCTGCCGCCCACGTACACCGACGAGGGGCTGCGGCTCGCCGCGCACATCCGCGGCCGCCACACCCGCACGGCGGTGCTCGTCCTGTCCAAGTACGTCGAGACGTCCTACGCGGCCGAGCTGCTGCGCACCGGCGGGTCCGGCGTCGGCTACCTGCTGAAGGACCGGCTGTTCGAGCCGGCGATGCTCGGCGACGCCCTGGACCGCCTGGCCGCCGGCGAGGCCGCCGTCGACCCGGAGGTCGTCGCCGAGCTGGTCGCCCCCGGCCCCGGTCCGGACCCGCTCGCCGCGCTGACGCCGCGCGAGCGGGACGTGCTCACGCTGATGGCGCAGGGCCTGTCCGACCGCGGCATCGCCGAACGCCTCGTCATCACCGAGAAGACGGTCGGCTCGCATGCCCGCGGCATCTTCGGCAAACTCCGCATCAGCGCCGCCCCCACCAGCAACCGCCGGGTCAGCGCCGTGCTCGCCTATCTCACCGCCCGGCGCATCGGCCGGGGCTGAGGCCGGCTCGGGAGCCATGGCCGCCGCGGTCTCCGGCAGGGACGACCGTCCGCACCCGGCGGCCTGGACGGGTCGGTGCCCGGGCGGCGGCCGGGAATGGCTCAACGCGGCTCGCCGGTGATGATCCACAGGTGGCCGAACGTGTGCCGCTCGACTATTGAGTTATGCGGCTTGAGTTGGGGTTATGCGGCATGGTGGTATTCGTTGATAACACCCGTGACGACGGGTCTTCGCCGGATGGATCTCAGGTCGTTTGCTTCAGCCGCGGTCCTGGCGGGCTGGCATTCGGCATCTGGAGGTCGTTGCCGGCGGGCTTGGTGGGGCCGGTGGCCGTTTTAGTGGGTCAGGTACTCGCCGAGCACCAGGGCCAGGTGCCACTCCCCCAGGATCAACACCCGATCCAGCAGTTCACGGCTGCACCGCCCACGCCCCGTCGGGCAATCTGTCACCCCGCCCAGGTGCACTCTGCGGGTGCCGTGCTCGATGAACACCAGCACACAGAGCCGCTTGAGCAGCACCGTCACCCACCACCAGGAAGTCGCAAGCGATGATTCCGTGCGCTTGAGCGGCCAGGAACCGCCGCCAGGTCGGCTCCGCCCGACGCGGTACCGGATCGACGCCGGCTGCATGCAGGATCTCCCACACCGCGGAAGCCGCAATCGTGCAGCCGAGACGGGCCAACTCGCCTTGGATCCGCCGGCGCCCCCACGCCGGGTTCTCCCGCGCCATCCGCAAGATCAGCGTTCTGATCGACACACCTGTGCAGGGGCGACCTGGACGACGCCGGTCAGTGAAAGTCCACTAACGGGCGACGAGGTCACGGTGCCAGCGCAGGACCGTCGCGGGAACAACCGGAAAGAGTTCGGCCCACCGCCGGCGCGGCACCAGATGGGACACGCCGCAAACCAGAGCCGGTCGCCATGACCCCAACGCGGCCGACCCGCGACCTGACGGCGCAACACCTGGTCCTCATGACGCACCACCAGCAACTCGACATCCTTGGACAGACCAGACCGAACCAGCATCACCAACACGCCGAGCAGGCTCCAGACCAACCGGCACAGCACAGCCAACAACACCCCGAGATCGTCGCAGCGACTCCCACGGCCCCACAGCAAAATCCCAGCTCACAGCATCAAACCGAGTATCCGAGCGGTACACGGTGAGCGGCAGGTCAGGCGGTCCTTGCGCTCGTGCGGGCATGGACATGTGCTCGCTCACGTGCATGGCGGTGCCGGCGGTGAGCGTCCAGGTGGAGTCCGCTGAGGATGCCGGGAGGAAGGAGTCGCCGCGGGAAGGCGGCTTGGCGGTGTGCCTCGACGGTGATGACCGCGACGGTGCGCCGGAGCGGCCAGTCCGCGCGTGCTGCGGCTTTGCGCAACTCCCGGGACTGACGGCGCGGCCTGAGGACCAGCTCGATCAGGCGTCGGCGGTCTGGTCCGCCCTGGGCGGTGGCGCGCGCCGCCGCTGACAGGTGGCCGGCAGCCGCGACCTGCCGGAGCCGGTCGGTGTAGGCCGAACCGTGGAGCGGGCGGGGGCGGTGATTGCGGCGTGGTCATCGGGTGATGGGCAGGTTCTGGATTCGGGTGCGGGCCGCCGCCCGTTCGTGGTGCGGAACTGCGGCGATGGCCAGCACCAGCAGCATGAGCGCCGCCGCGATCTCGGCGGTGGCCCCGTCCGGCCACGGCTCGCGGAGGAGAAGGGTGCCGACGAGCAGGAGGTACGTCTTGGCGGTCGCGGTGGCGACCAGCCCGATGATCACCAGCCGGCCGCGCTGGAGGGCGATCTGGAGCTGGCCGAGGGCGAGCGGCGCGGTGACCGTGAACAGGGCCGGGTAGGCGGCGGCGGCCGGTGTGAACGGGTGCCCGAGCCGCGCGGCGGCGCCCTTCAGCATCAGTTCGGCGGTGCCGGTGAGCAGGCCGACGTCGATGGCGAGCGCGACGCCTGTCAGCGGGCGGGCGTGCGCGCCCTTGCGGGTGAGGTCGGCGACGAGGAAACCGGCGCACGGAACCAGCAGCGACAGCGCCGCGACGGTCCCGAGCAGCCACGGCGGGACGGCGGTGCCCACGGCGCCGGACGCCGTGACCGTCGAGGTGAGCACCACCGCCCCGCCGTGGCGGCCGTTTCCGGGCGGGCCGTCCGCCGCGTCCGCGAACAGCGCGGTCGCGGCGGCGAGGACCAGCACGCAGCCCCATTCACGGAGCGTGAGCCGCTCGCCCATGACCGGCACGGCCAGGACGATCAGCAGGCCGATCCCGGCGAGGAGCATCGGCTGCGCTTTCACCAGCGTGAGGCCGGTGAGGGACGCGGCCTGGACGCACGCGCCCACCGCGACGACGGTTCCGCCGGCGAGCCAGGTCCGGTCGGTGAGCAGCGTGCGGGCGAGGTGGACGGGGCGGTCTCCGGCGAGCGGCGGCATGGCGGTGGCGGCGATCTTCAGGAAGGTGAGGCCGGTGAAGTAGATGCCGGTGGAGAGGACGGCGAGGGCCTGGTACTGCGCTTGCACGGCAGAGCCTTCCGTGCCGCCCGCGGCCCGGCCGGTCGGCGCGCTGGACCGGGCCGCGGGCGGCGGCTCAAGGGGGGGTGGGTATCCGATGGACCTCGGGTGTTACGGCTTCGGCGTTGCGGTTTGGGCGTTACGGCTTGGCCGGGTCGTAGAGGTCGAAGGCGTTCGGCTGGCCGGCCTTGTAGCGCCGGTCGTCGTCGTCGTAGAAGCCCTTGAACTCGTTGGGCAGGTAGAGGTTGAAGAGCTTGGCGGGGGTGCCGCCGGCGCCGGAGGCGTCCAGGATGGCGTTGGCGGCCTTGCGGCCGGCGGTGTTGGCGCCCTCCATGGTGGCGAGGTTGATGTCGGCGCGGACGTAGTCGGAGGCGAGGAACAGGTTCGGCAGCCCGGTGGTGGCCTCGGGCCGGTAGTTCCACGAGCCCGGCTTGTTGATCATGAGCGGCTCGTCGTTGGCGACCTGGGAGGTGCCGTTGCCGGTGATGGCGGGGTCGATGTAGTAGGAGTGGATGTTGGCGTCGTTGAGCACGACCCCGCCCCACGGGATCGCGCGGCGCAACTGCTCCTTGACCTCGTTGAAGATCTGGTCGGAGGTGCACTCGCGGGCCGTCTTGTTGTAGAGGACGCCCTTGGTGTCCCAGGAGGACAGGTCGATCGACAGGCACTCGTTGACCTCGCCGTTGCCGTAGGTCGTGCCGAACTTCTTCTTCCAGAACTGGGCCTGGCTGATGGAGGTGAGCGCCCACGGCTGCCCGGCGTAGGCGACGTGCCCCTTGGCCAGGTCGATCGGCTGCCGCAGGTAGATCATGATGCCGTTCATCCAGTCGGTCGTGATCTGCGACAGGTTCTTCAGGTTCGGGTCGGCGGCGAGGATCTGGTCGTTGAGCAGCGGGACGGCGCGCTCGACGGGGACCGCGAGGACGTAGTGGTCGGCGTCCACGCCCGTGGTGCCGCCGCTGCCGGTGATCTGCGCGCCGCTGATCCTCTTGTCGGTGACGTCGAGGCGGGTGAGCGTGGCGTCGGACTGGAACTTGACGCCGAGGGACTTGAGGTAGGCCACCCAGGGGTCGATGAGCGCCTCGTTCGTGGGGGCGTTGAGGAGCCGGTCGGGGGCCTTGTAGCCACCGAGGCCGAGGGTGCTGTAGACCCACGCCTCGGCCATCAGCCCCATGGTGTGCGCGTTGGCCTTGTCGGGCTTGGCCGCCACCAGGGTGCCGGTGAACAGCTGCACCAGCATCTCGTTGTAGGGCTTGTCCATCTTCTCCGCGTGCACCATCTCGGAGAAGCTCATGTTCTCCCACTGGTTGTAGCGGCGCAGCGGACCGCTGGTGACGAACGCGATCATCTTCTGCAGGAAGTAGCCGACCTCCCACGCCTGGACGGTGCCGAGCAGGTTGATCCCGGTGGACAGGAAGGCCAGAAGCGAGTCGGGGCTGAGCGTGCCCTCGATGGTGCCGCGGGCGGGCAGGACGAGCTTGGTGCCGTTGTAGAACGCGGCGACCTCGGTGCCGGCGACCAGGTTGTCGAAGGCCTTCCCGCCGCCGGGCAGCGGGATCCGGCTCATCGTGTCGGGGAGGTTCTGGTAGAAGCCGGGGAAGAACCGGAACCCGTGCTCGGCCGGCAGGTCCTGGCGGCCCCCGCCGCCGGTGTTCGGGACGGGCATGCTGCGGCACTTGCCGCCCCAGGCCTTCCGCTCGTAGATCGTGACGTCGAACCCGCGCTCGGCCAGCTCGTGGGCGGCGGACAGGCCTCCCATCCCGCCGCCGAAGATCGCGACCCGGCGTCCGGCCTGGGCGGCGCGCCCGGTGCGGGGAGCCCGGCGCGCGGCCGGGGTCGCGGCCTGGGCGCGTCCGGTGCCGAGGGCCCCGGCGGCGGCGATCGCACCGGCGGCGGCGATGGCGCCGGTGACGAACTGGCGGCGGTCGAGCCCGCCGGTGCCCGGCTGCCCGTCCCGTGCCGGCCCGGTCGACGCGGTCGGGGATGACGCGTTCTGCGATGGAGTCGTGTCCTCCACGGCGCACTCCTTGGGGGTGGCGTGCTAACCGACACTGACGTCGGTTGCGGATGGCCCCTCACTATGAACACGCCGCCGTACGGCGTCAACCCCTTCGGGCGATCCCGGTCTACGTGGGGACGTGGTGGCGGGCAGCCTCACTCGGCACGTCCAAGGCCGCTCCACAGCAGCCGCGTCACCCCTTCGACCAGCGTGGATCTGGGCATCTCGGGATGGCGCTCCCAGCACTGCGCCACCCCGTCCAGGCCGGCGATGATGAACTCCACCATCGCCTCGGCGATCGGCTCGCGCGGGTCGACGCCCAGCGCGCGCATGTCCTCGGCGAGCAGGGCCGTAGCCGCGCGTGCGCGGGACTCGCGGATGCCCTGCCGGACGGTCCGGATCTCCGCGTCGTCCTCGTCGGCGTGGTCGAACAGCAGTCTGCGGCCGGCGGATCCCGTTTCGGTGAAGCTGAAATACGCATCGATCGTGGACCGCAACCGGACCTCGGCCGGACCGGCTCCGGTGATGCGGGCGCCGACGTGGCGCATCAGCGCCGTGTTCTGCTCCTGCATGACGGCCAGCAGCAGGCTGCGTTTGGAAGGGAAGTGGTCGTACAGCACCGTCCGCGCGACACCTGCTTGAACTGCGATTTCGCTCAATGAGGCACCGTGATAGCCCTTCTTGGCGAAGACCTCGAGCGCCGCCGCGGTGATGACCGCCCGGCGCGCGGGCCCCCGCATCCGCGTTCTGGGCGGTTTCTCGTCCATCGTCTTGACTCCCTTTGCCGGTGCGGTCACCCTAACCGACATGAGTGTCGGAAAACTGTGGGCGGCGGGAGCACCCCGTCCCGGGGCGAGCGGCCTCGCCTGGCCGGGGAGATGCGCATGACGCGCCGCAAGGTCTCGATCGCCATCGTCGGCAGCGGATTCAGCGGGATCGGCCTGGCCATCGCCCTGAAAAGGGCCGGCTTCACCGACATCACCGTCTTCGACAAGGCCGACGGCCCCGGCGGCGTCTGGCGCGACAACACCTACCCCGGCGCCGCCTGCGACGCCCCGTCCCACCTGTACTCCTACTCCTTCGAACCCAAGCCCGACTGGACGCGCCGGTTCGCCGAGCAACCCGAGATCCTCGCCTACCTCCGGCACTGCGCCGCCAAGTACGGCCTCATGCCGTACTTCCGGTTCCGCACCACGGTCACCGACGCGCAGTTCCAGACCGCGACCGGGCGATGGCGACTGCACACCAGCGACGGCGAGACCCACGACTACGACCTGCTCGTCGCGGCATGCGGGCAGTTGTCCAACCCGGCCGTGCCGCCCCTGCCCGGCCAGGACCGGTTCGGCGGGACGATGTTCCACTCCGCGCGCTGGAACCCCGGCCACGAACTGGCGGGCAGACGCATCGCCGTGGTGGGCAACGGCGCCAGCGCCGTCCAGTTCGTCCCGCTGATCGCGCCCGCCGCCGAGCGGCTGACGGTCTTCCAGGTCGAGGTGCACTGGATCAGCCGCAAACCCGACCGCCTCTACCCGCGCTGGCGGCACGCCCTCAACCGGCGCGTCCCCGTGGTGCAGAAGCTGTCGCGGCTGGGCATCTTCCTGTGGTTCGAGCTCGTCCTCAACCCCGCGCTGATCTCCCCGCGCGGACGCCGCGTCCTGTCGGCCCCCATCCGCCTGCTGTGCCGGTACGCCCTGCGTTCGGTCCGCGATCCCCGGCTCCGGCGCCGCCTCACTCCGCGCTACGAGCCCGGCTGCAAGCGCATCCTCACCTCAAGCGAGTACTACCCGACGCTCAACCGCCCCAACGTCGCCGTGGTGGACGACCCCATCACCGAACTCACCAGGCACGGCGCCCGGACCGCCAACGGCGACCACCACACCTTCGACACCCTCATCTGGGCCACCGGGTTCCGCTCCCAGGACTTCGTCGCCCCCATGCGCGTCATCGGCACCCACGGCACCGAACTCAACGCCGCCTGGAAGGACGGAGCCCGCGCCTACCTCGGCCTCGCCGTCACCGGCTTCCCCAACTTCTTCCTCATGTACGGCCCGAACACCAACGTCGGGTCCGGATCGGTCGTCCACATGCTCGAAAGCCAGGCGGCCTACATCGTGCAGGCCGCCCGCCTGCTCGCCGGCGGCGTCACCTCCATGGAGGTCCGTGCGGACGTCCTGGACCGCTTCGACGCCGCCGCCCAGCAGCGCCTGTCCACCTCCGTCTGGAACCAGGGCGGCTGCGACAGCTGGTACCTGGACGCCGACCACCGCAACACCAACAACTGGCCCGGTTCCATGACCGGCTACCGCCGCCGCACCCGCCGCCTCGACCCCGCCGACTACCACCTCGAACACTGACCGGAAGGCGAACCCATGGCCGGCCTCGGCACCAGCGAACTGCTCATCATCCTCGCCGTCGTCCTGCTGCTGTTCGGCTCGGCGAAACTCCCGCAACTGGCCCGTTCCCTCGGCCGCTCGGCTCGCATCCTCAAGACCGAGACCCACGGACTGCACGACGACGACCCCGCCGAGCCCCAGACCTCCATCCCGCCCGCCGATGCACGCGAACAAGCCGCCCGCCTGCGCGAAGAGGCCGCCCGCCTCGAACGCCAAGCCGGACCGCAGCCGCCCCTTCCGCCCGCGCGACCGCGGCGGGCAAGCGTCCAACCCACCGGACGCCGCGACACCGACCCGGCGCGCTCGTAGCGAGGCCCGCCACCGCCTGAGCTTGGAGTGTCCGATTCCCATGCGCAACAGTCCCAAGGCCGCCCAGCCGGACGCCGCCCGTCATCCCCACGACTACTACTACCGCGAAGGCATGGAGCTGTGGCCGGCACCCGAGACCGCGACCGTGTCGCCGCTGTTGCTGACCAGACCGCAGGTCGCGCAGTTCTCCGCCTGGATCCCCGTCCGGCCCGTCCCCGTGCAGACGCCGCTGACCCGGCACTTCGACGACCACCGCCGGCAAGGCGACGAAGTCATCCCGCGCAACGCCGTCGACGGCCTGCACATGGCCCACCACATGATCCTCACCGCCGGCGGCCCCACCGAATGGACCGACATCACCATCAAGGCCGCCGGCGACCACACCTTCAGCCGCAACCCGGTACTGCGCCGCCTGCAAATCCACGCCGCCGCCCCGATCATCGGCCTCGTCGCCGCTCTCACCGGCGAATCCCTCGTCCGCGCCCTGCTGCGCGCGTCCCCGCTGGCAACGGCGCGGCTCCAACCGTGGCAGAGCATCGCCGAACGCTCGTCCACCTCAACGTGACCATCCGCAGAGTCGGCGACCGGCTGCCCAACGCCCGCCGCAGAATGAACGCGCGAGCCGCCGCGGCGACACCTGGCAACGAACCGGCGTCGCGCTCGCCACCAAGATCGCCGCTCGGTCGGGAGTATCCGGCACACCGTACGACCACCACGACACCAGCGTGAGGCGAGCGTGAGGCCTTCACCGGGCGGGGAACGTGAAGCAGGCAGGGACCCGCCGCCCCGAAGCCTTCCCTCAAGCCCCGGGCTCTCCATGCCCGAGCCCGGTCCACAACATCCGCATGGCGCCCTCGACCAACACGTCCCTGGACATGTCCGGGTTGCGTTCCCACCACTGCGCCACCCCGTCCAAACCCGAGATGATGAGCTCGACCATCGCCTCGGCGATCGGCTCACCGGGTTCCACACCCACCGTGCGGATGTCCTCGGCCAGCAGCGCCGTCACCGCATGCGTCCGCGACTCACGAATGCCCTGGCGGACGATCTGGATCTCCGGATCGTCCTCACCGGTGCGGTCGAACAGCAGGCGCCGGGCGTCCGGGCGGCTCTGCGCAAAGCTGAAATAGGCCTCGATCGTGGAGCGCATCCGCGTCTCGGCGGTACCCGAGGCCCGGATGCGGGCGCCCACGAACTCGATCAGCGAGGCGTTCTCCTCCTGCATCACCGTCAGCAGCAGCACCCGCTTGGACGGGAAGTGGTCGTACAGCACCGTCCGCGCCACCCCGGCGGCCGCCGCGATCTCCCCCAGGGACGTGCCGTGATACCCCTTCCCGGCGAAGATCTTCACCGCCGCCGCAGTGATCAAGGCCTTACGCGCCGGCGCACGCAACCGCGGCTTCGGACCCGCCTCGCCCATCGTCGCAGCTCCTTCAACGCAGGGGTGACGACCATTATGGCCCGGCCGGCCGGACCGCTCGTCCAGCCAGATCGGGAGGCACTCACCTACGTCACCTTGGCAATCCGCGACCATCTCCAGGGGCACGACCGGCCGCCCAACCGAGACGGGCTGATCCAGTAGGTGTTGCCGTCGGTCCGCATGTCCCAGCGCTCGTTTGAGGCATTGCCGGATGTCTTGCATTTGTAGAGCTGGACTTGTTTCCCGTCGGTGTCGGTGTAGGCGGGCATGTCCAGGCAGAGGCCCGTCGCGTACTTCGGCCGAATCTTCCAGGAGCCGCGGTCGCCGTCGATGCCGTCTGGTCTGGTGAGGCGGGCGAGAATCGTGCTGCTGGCCGCCGAGGGAGTACCCAACGCCGAGATCGCCCGCCGTCTGGAGGTGTCCCGGCAGACGGTGGTGACCTGGCGGAATCGGTTCCGGTCGGCTGGGCCGGCCGACCTGGACGGCCGGCCGGCCGCGGTCAGGGCGACCGCCGGTGGTCGACGAGGCCGAGGTAGTGGTCCGCACGCTGGAGGTCCGCCGGAGCGCCTGGGGGTCACGCACTGGTCGTCTTGAGGGCTAGCGACCAAACTCGCTGACCAGGGTCGGAGCAGCGTCTGCCCCATCTGGGTTCCACGCCAAGAAGATCATCTTCTACTTCGGCCTTCGGCCTGGTCCATGGCGAACGTGATGGTTCGAGTGGGCACGGGACGTCCTCTCCGGCGCCGGATGGCGGGGACACGCCTCAGGGGCGGTGGGCGGGCAGGGTGGGGGCGGTGTCGGTCCAGCCCTGCTGGCGGACGAGGGTGTAACTGTCGAGCTTGCCCGCGAGGCGGCTCTCCACGGCGAGGGGGCGTCCCGTCCGCGGGTCGATGATCAGTCTGTTGTCCATGGCTCCGGTGGCGGTCCGGAAGGCGACGCCGTGGCGGCCGAGGCGGTCGGTGACGGTTCCGTGGCTGCGGTCGATCGGCAGGCCGGCCAGCACCCGGTACAGGGCGGCCTGGACGGCGGGCGGCGCGGGGGCGGCGACCAGCAGGTCGGTGATCTGCTGGAACGTGACGTCCGGCGAGGGCGTCGGGCCCGCGTTCGGTCTCGTTGTCGAGGCGATGGAGGTCAGCCACCGCTTGTCCAGCGCGGCCTTGAGCGCCGCGGGATCGATGGGCAGCGCGGCGATCTGACCGAGGGTGATGGGTACGCCCGCCACGCTCGGATAGCTCGGCTCGTCTCGCGAGGTCGTGCGCATGCTGCGTTTCAGGGCGAGCGCCGCGGGTGGGGCCGTCCGCAGGCCGACGCTCATGCCGTGGATCTCGCACCGGCGGGAACGTGCCGCGCCGGCCTGCCGCCAGGCGCGTTCGTCGGCGCCGCTCAGCTTCCGGTCGGTGACCGCATCGACGACGAGCCAGCTGGTGTCGCGTCCAGATCGGGCTGCCCAGAGCCGGGCGTCGCACGTCGAGGAGTAGCGGTACAGGGGTTTCGCGGTGGCGGACGGCGGCCCCGCGGCGGTGTCGCCCAGGTAGCTCGCAGTGGTGTAGGTGCTGAGGTCGGCAGTCCAGTACCGTCCGGTCGCCGTGTCGCCTTCCAGGAGCGTCGTGGCGGCGGCGAGGAGGGTTCGGCGCGCCGACGACGGACCCGTGTCCTGGCCGGTCGGGCGTGCCACGACGACCAGCCCGGCGACCAGGGCCGCCGCCGCGACGATGGCTCCGCCGTACTGGAGGCGCCGTCCGAGCGGGCGGGCGTGCATCCGGCCCGGTTCCGGTTCCGCCATCGCGCGTGCGCGGAGGCGTTCGAGCCGTCCAGGATCGGCGGGCGGTTCGAGCCGGTCCGGCCGGACGGCCGACATCGTCGCGAGCAGATCGGTCTTCCTACTCATCGGTGTCCCCTTCACTTCTCGGATCCGGGTCGCGGACCACGTCGTTGATGCGGCAGTCGAGGTGACGGCGCGCCCGATGGACGCGCATGGCGAGCGCGGGCCGGGAACAGCCCAGGACGTCGGCGGCCTCGCGCGACGACAGCCCGTGCCAGCCGAGCAGCATCAGGACCTCGCGGTCCGGCTCGGGCAACGCGGCCAGCGCCCGCAGCAGGACGTCCCGGTCGACGGCCAACTCGGCGACATCCCCGGCGACAGGCGGTGAGGTCGCCGCCCAGGCCCGCAGTTCCGCGGCGATCAGGTCCTGCCGCACCGCCTGCCGGCATTGCTCCCGGATCACGTTGCGCGCGACGCCGATCAGCCAGGCCAGCGGGACGTCCGGCACCACGTCGCGTCGCCGCCATGCGATGACGAACGTCTCGCTGGCCACCTCCTCGGCGAGCGTGCCGCCGACCCGCGTCACCGCATAGGCGTACACGCGGGCGAAGTACCGGCCGAACAGCTCGTCGAACCACTCGGTCGACCCCTGGCCTGCGTACTCGGCGCAAGGCCCTCGCCCGCTCATGCCACGTTCATCCAATCCCGTCACACTGAGAAGTGAGCAGAACAAGCCCGGTATCACTAGAAACAGGAAAACGATCCTCCGCTCGCCCGGGAACGGTGCCGGGGACCACGGATGCACGGCTGCGTGCGGACGGTCACCGGCTGAGTCCCCGGCGCCAGCGGCACCGGTACACCACCACGGACAAGACCCACGGGCCGAGGCGCTCCTTTGCGTGCTCCCCCCTCGGTCTCCGTGGTCACAGAAGACTGGCCGCCGTAACACGAAGGCCCCGGAGCTTGCCGCTCCGGGGATTGTTCCGTCACTGCGGGGCGACGACTTTCGTCGGTACCCCTCTTGGCCGTTGGAGATGAGCGAGTCGAGTGGCGGCGGTTCACTCGGGGCTTCGACCGTTGGTTCAACGGTAGTGGCGATTCTGGAAATGGTCGCAGGTAGCCCTGGCGCCCCGGGTTCTCCGGGGCACCATGATTCCTCGGGGTGATGCGGCGGTCAGACGGCTCCGCCGTTGACGCGGATGTTCTGGCCGGTCACCCAGCCGGCCTCGGGTGAGGCGAGGAAGGCGACGACGCTCACGATCTCGTCCGGACGGCCGATACGCCCGAAGGCGGTCATCCGCTCCAGGCTCGCGATGAATTCGGGCGGACGGCTGCGGACCGAGCCCGCCAGCGCGGTGAGGACGGCCGCGAGCAGGTAGACCGACCGCCATCCCAGCGCTTCGCCGACGACGCCGCCCACGACCCGCGACCCGATGATGCCGGTCATCAGGCCGATCTGGACGCCTGCGACGACGCCGGCCCGCCGTTCGGGCGGCGCCAGTTCGGCGGCCAGCGGGATCAGGACCTGGGGCACCACCGTCGCGCCGCAGGCCAGGGCCGTCGCCGCAGGCGCATGCTCCTTGGGCCCGACCAGTCGCTGGACGCGCTCCGCCCGCCATAGCCGACGCCGTCCGCGCCCTTGCCGCTCGTGACCAGCCGTAAAGGCAGAGCCCGAGCCTTGCTGTCCGGCGATCCGCGCCGGCGGGTTACACAGCGGGTACTCCCACCGCAAGCCCTGCAGTCAGGCGACCGTCTGGAGGAGATAGAGCACGGCCAGTGCGGTCGCCAGCAGGCCCAGTGCGAGTCGTAAAGCGGTTTCAGGGAGTCGTGGTTGCAGGTGCGCGCCCGCGTACCCACCGAGTAGGCCACCGAGCCCGCAGGTCAGGCCGAGGGGCCAGTCCGGGGCGATGTCGCCGTGAGCGGTGAGGGACAGCGCGGCGTAGGCCGCCGCGCCGGTCAGCGAAGTCAGGAAGGTCGAGGCCGGCGCGGCAGGGGCGATCTGGGTGACAGAGGAGTCATCGAAGTGCCACCACACCCGTGTTGGTGCGAGCGTAGATGATTCCGTCGCCTGGCAGGACGGCCTGGGCGTCCTCGTCGAACCAGCTCTCACCTTGCTGGGACATCAGGACGTCGTCGTAGGCGTTGCCGATTCGATGACCTGTCTCGACCGCCCAGCGGACTTGGCCGGTGCCAGCGCCGAACGCGCGGACCACACCGGAGGTGTCGGCGACGTAGATCGCACCGCCCGCCACGACAGGCGAGCCCACCACCTGCAAGTCACCCGGTGACCCTGCCGGAACGAGCGGCGCCGACCACCGAAGTCGACCGGAAGTGCTGTCGATAGCCTGAAGATGCTCGTCGTTGCCGAAGGGACTCCGCATCGGCCTATCGACAACGAAGATCATTCCATCGGCCACGGTCACGGCCCGGCCGTGCATCCGGGCCGTCGGCCGGTGCCTGCGACGAGGTTCGCCGGTCGCCGAGTCCATGCCCACGACGTCCTCATCGACCTGCGTCCAGACCAGGCCTTCTGCCACCACCGGATGCCCGAGGGCGAAGAATGTCTCGTCAGCCCCGTCATGCTCGAACAGCACAGTTCCCGTCGCAGGGTCGAATCCGACGATGCCGGACCGTGGAACGCCGTGCCAGCCGCCGAGCGCCGCGTAAGCAGTACCGTCGGGGCCGAACGCCGGACAGGCCCGCAGCCAGCCATCGGACTGCACGCCGCCCTCACCCCGCACGCCCCGCCAGGCCTCCGTCAGGTCGGGCAGCCACAACGCCCTGGCTCCGGCCTCGACCTCGTGAATCAGGAGCAGGTCCCCGACGACGGTGGGCGTCCCGCCCCGCTCAATAGTGTGCACGACCTCCCCAGAACGCAGGTCGTGCACGTAGATCCGGCGCGACGTCCGCCATTCCTCCACGAACACCCACGGTCCCCAGACTGCGGGCGCGGCGATGACACCGGGGACGTCATCGTCGACATCGACGAGCCAGTCGTCGTGGATCTCCAGTCCCTCATCGAGACAATTCCGGTAGACGTGGCGCCAGCGTTCGTCACCGGTGTTCGCGTCGAAGGCGTGCACCGCTCCGTCCGCGTCCAGGTTTCCCGCGGTGGCGACGATGAGCGCGTCACCGGCGAGTGCAGGCGACGCGACCACCGGAGATCCTGTCGGGGCCGTCCAAGCGACTTGAGCCTGATCGGGGAGCCCCGACACTCGATAGGCGCCCGATCGCCCATCGTTGCCGTACGGAGCGCCCGCCACGGTCCCTTCAACGGATGTCACAGCCAACCTCCGCACGCCGCCCTCACCGGGCGTGCGATCACGCTAACGGCTGACGGCCGATCTGTGAGCCCAAGTACTGATGTGTCCCGAGATCCGTGGTGTCGGGATACCGGAATCTCATGCGAGCAGTTGGGCTGAGTGAAGTCTTTCGTACTCGACTGGGCTGAGCATCCCCAGGGCGCTGTGGCGGCGTCGGCGGTTGTGGAAGATCTCCAGGTACTCGAAGATCGCGTTGGCGAGCTCGATCCGGGTGCGCCAGCGCTGCCGGTTGAGGAGCTCGACCTGCATCCGGCCCCAGAACGACTCGATCACCGCGTTATCGAAGCAGTCTCCGATCGAACCCATCGAGGCGACCAGGCCGGAGTCCTTGGCGCGCTCGGTGAAGGCCCAGGAGGTGAACTGAACCCCGTGATCGGAGTGGATCATGGTGCCGGGTGCGGGTCGGCGGTTCTGGATGGCCATGCCGAGCGCGTTGGTGACCAGCGTCGGGGTCTGCGCGGAGTCGATCGACCAGCCGACCACCTTGCGGGAGAAGGCGTCCAGCACCACGCAGCAGTACACCTTGCCCTCCCGGGTGGGATGCTCGGTGATATCGGTAACCCACAGCTCATCCGGCTCGCTGCGAGCGAACTGGCGATCCACCAGGTCGGCCGCGGTCGGCGTCTGGTGGATCAGGCGTCGCCGCCGGCTGCCGGGAAGACCACGCAGGCCGGCGCGGCGCATCAACATCTCCACTGCTCCGTGCCCGACGGCGATGCCCAGGCCGAGGGTGAGCTCGGCGTGCACGCGCTTGCCGCCGTAGGTGCCGCGGGAGTCGGCGTGCACGCGGCGGATCTGCTCGGTGAGCCAGGCGTGCCGGATCGCCCGCGGTGACGGCGGGCGCTTGCGCCACATGTGAAACCCCGACTCCGACACGCCCAGCACCCGGCAGCACACCTTGATCGGCAGCCCCTCGCCGGCCATCACCGCGATCGCTTCGAACCGTCTTTTGGGGGCACCGCCTGCTTCACCAACTCGATCGCCCGCCGCGTCACTGCCAGCTCGTCCTCCAACTGCGCGATCCGGCGCCGGGCCGCCACCAGCTCGGCCTGGTCGGCCGAGGTCAGCCCCGGCTCCAGACCGGCATCGATGCGGTCCTGACGGAGCCATACGTAGATGGTCTGGCTCGGCATCTGCAGGTCCGCGGCCACCTGCCGGACCGGCCGTCCGGCCCTGACCAGGTCCAGCGCCCTGCGACGGAACTCGGGGGATAGCTCCTGGGCATCCTGCGTCTCTCCTCATGATCAAAGACATGAGGATTCCAGTAAGCCGACCCCACCGAGAACGGGGCACATCAGTCGGTCGGTGGACGGCCCGCCCGCTTGGGTTTGGAGCGGGCAGCGTGCCGACCGGCAATCAGGACACGGTGCCAGGGCAGCACCGTGTCCGGCCGCACCGCCAACCGCATCCGCCGCAGCACCCCGGAAGGCAACCGGTTCAGCAGCGCCGCCACAAACGCCCGGTCCGCCGTAGTGAATCGCACCCGCTTTCCCGCAAGCTGGCGCTCCAGCACGGCGATCTGGTGCCGCAACGCCAGGATCTCAGTGTCCTTGTCCCGATCGGTCATTGGAAGCAGACGCAGCACCGCGAACGCGTTGGTCACGGTCAAGTAGGCAAGTCGCAACAGCACAGCCGCCCATCATCCCCCGGCAACCACCTCGCCGCGGCCTGTCCTTGCGCCTGATCAAACCCCGCGTCGGAGCCCACCCCCTCCACCTCTCACCTGCATGGACGTATTTTTCGACAGGCACAGCGTCACCGACCAGCAACTACCGAACCGATAGATCAAGATCTATCGGACACGCCCTCGTACCGCTGCGCGTACCGGGTCGGTTGCTCGCCGAACATGCTCTTGAAGTCGCGGATGAAGTGGCCCTGGTCGACGTAGCCGAGGTCGGCCGCCAGCGCGGCCCAGTCGATCGCCCCGCCCGCGGCCATGCGTGCGGTCACCTCGTGCAGGCGGTAGCGGCGGATCACCCACTTGGGCCCGATGCCGACGTACTCCGCGAACAGCCGTTGCAGCCCCCGCATGCTCAGCCCCAGCTCGCCGGCGAGGCGTTCGACCCTGGTCACGGCCTTGTCCTTGGCGATCAGCTCGACCGCGGCCACCGCCTGGCGCACCCGGGGGTCGTCGTCCGGCAGGTGTTCCAGCAGGAAAGCCTCCACGGTCGGCACGTCGAGCGTCGTCGGCAGGTCCGGGCCGAACACCTCGGTTGCCGGGACGACACGGTCGGTGATCGTCGAGACGGAGGCACCGAGGAACAGGCGGAAGCAGCCCGGCCGGAACGCGACGCCGAAGACATGGCCACGGCCCTCGAGAACCTTGATCTGGTAACCGCTGCACACGCCGTTGACGTCCGCGCGGCCGCCGCCGAACGACAGGTGCACGTTCGGGTACGGCACGATCTTCTGCCGGTAGGGCTCGGCGTAGTCCCAGCGAGCCTCCCAGTACCGCTCCACCCATGGCGCGAGCGCCAGCGACGGGTCGTGGAACGTGTGGCACTGATACCTGGTCCACGCACCGCGCAGCTCACGGACGTCCCGCTCCACACGGCAGAGTGTATGTCGCCTTTGTCCAATACCCCTCCGGCCCGGGCCACCTAGCGTCGCTGCCATGTCACATCTGTCCAATGCTGCCGAGGCCATGGCCGCAGTCGCCCGCACCATCACCGACGACCAGCTCGCCAACAAGACTCCGTGCACGGAGTACGACGTGCGGGCACTGGTCAACCACCTGCTGTTCTGGGGCCCGTCGCTCGCCGGCGGCGGCCGCAAGGAGTCCGTTCCGCAGCCGGCGGCCGCCGAGTCCGATGTGGACCTGGCGGCCGGCGACTGGCGCGGCCGCCTGCTCGCCCTGCTGGACGACATCACCTCGTCGTGGGCGCCGCCGAGCGCCTGGGAGGGCGAGACGGACATGGGCACGCCGCAGACGCTGCCCGCGCCCCTCTTGGGCGACATGATCACCGGCGAGCTGGCCATGCACGGCTGGGACCTGGCGGTCGCGACCGGGCAGCGGCTGGAACTGCCCGCCGACCTGCTGGAGCATCTGCACGACTCGGTGTTCGCCGGCGTGGAGCAAGGGCGGGAGATGGGCATGTACGGACCGCAGATCGCGGTACCGGCCGACGCACCCACCTTGGACCGCATCCTCGGCCTGACCGGCCGCGATCCCGCCTGGGCGTAGCCCCCGACTGGCGATGTCGGTCGCACCTGAGGCGAACTGTCGAAGCGTGGCGCGGCGGCACCGCGTCGATGCCGCCGCTATTTCTCCTCGTCCGTCGGCCAACGCAATGTCAACGACGCCGCGCATGCCGAGAAGCTCCGTCCACGCAGGTCAGGTGGGGCCACTGGAGATGAAGCTATAAGGTCGTCGACGGTCCGTGTCGGCTCGTTGTCGGCTCGGCGGTTCCGAAACGGATCGGCATGCGGCGGCATACTTCGGCACGAGGATCGGGCTCGATGCGGACAGATCAGCACAGGCCGACGCGGAGAGAGCCGCCCTGATACGACAGTTTCGGACTTTTAGAGCGTGTCTCACGTGGGTTGCGAGGTCTGGGAGCGGTGGCTCCCCGTTTGGCTCCCGGACGGGCCCGAAGATCGAAAAAGGCCCCGGAGTGATCTCCGAGACCTTGTCTGACCTGCTAAAACGGGGTGGGCGATACTGGGTTCGAACCAGTGACCTCTTCGGTGTGAACGAAGCGCTCTCCCACTGAGCTAATCGCCCCGGCGGAACGTCCTGCGGGCGTTCCGACGTCGGAAACTCTAGCGCATGTTGCGGGGTGCTCGCTCATCGAGCGTGGGCGCGGGCGGTCTCGCGGCCGCCGGGGTGGCGGTGGCGCCAGATGAGGAAGACGGCCGTGGCCAGCAGGGACCAGGCGGCCAGGGTGATGAACGGCAGGGCGTGCTGGTGGGCGTGGAAGTAGATGGCGGTGTGCTGGGCGTTGACGGACGCGCCGGGCGGGAGCCAGCGGCCGATCAGGCCGAGGGGGGACGGCAGGAGGGGCCAGGAGACGGCGCCGCCGGAGGACGGGTTGCCGATCAGGACCATCAGGCCCCAGGTGGGGATCATGGCCCAGCGGCCGACGAGGGTGTTGAACATCGTGAAGACCATGCCGCTGGTGAACATGGTGAGGGTGCAGATGCCCCAGGATTCGCGGAAGGGCAGGTCGAGGACGCCGAGGAGCCAGTCGACGACGGCGCAGATGGACAGGCCGCCGAGGGCGGCGTAGGCGGCGATGAAGGAGATGCGCTCGCCGGCGTTGAGGGCGCGGGCGTGCACGCTGAGCTGGATGGCGCCGACGAAGCCGATGATCACCGAGGCCAGCGAGATGTAGAAGATCGCCAGGCCCTGCGGGTCGGTGGGCTGGAGCGGTTTGATGTCGCGGACGGCGAGGGGGACGCCGGCCTTCTGGCCGGCGATGGGGGCGGCCTGGGCGAGCAGGCGGGAGACGGAGGCGCCGGCGGCGGCCGCGACGTCCAGCTGGGCGCGGTTCCCCTGGAGGGCGAGGATGGCGAACTCGCGCTGCTGTTCGACGGCGTCGCGGGCGGCCTTGTAGGTGCGGTAGCGGCGGACGGACAGGGAGGTGTCGAGGCCGGCGTCGAGGGCGCGGACGAGGTGGGCGGACCTGCCCTGGCCGGTGACCGCCACGGGGACGTGGCGGGGTGCGGGGTTCGCCATGGCGTAGCAGTAGGAGCCGGCGAACAGGCCCGCGGCGGCGGCCAGGATCAGCAGCAGGACGACGGCGGGGAGGAACGGGGACTCCCGGAAGGCCGTCCAGTGCTCGCGGGCCGTGCGGTGGCGGGCGTGGTCCATGGGATCACGCTAGGTGATCGGCGATCAGTTCCAGAAGGTGAGGTCCTCGACGTTCCACGGCAGGGCGAAGCCGTAGGCGACGAGGTAGCCGACGACGACGGCGCCGGCGAGCACGCCTCCGGTGGCGCCCAGGATCGTGTTGCGGCGGCGCTTGCGGGGGTCGAGGGCCTTCTCCTTGGCGCGTTCGGCGGCGGACTTGGCGCGGTGCAGGGCCGTCTGGGCCCAGGCGAACTCGGTGGCGAGGATGGCCAGGCCGAGGACGATCCCGACGATGCCGGGGCCCGGGGTGACCATCATGACGAGGCCGCCGGCGAGGACGGTGGCGCCGACGGCGAAGACGCCCACGCGCCAGGCGGTGTTCAGGACGGGGTTGCGCCGGAGGGACTCGCGGAAGCGCTTCAGCGGGCCGAGTTCGCCCGGTGGAGCAGCCTTTTGTTCATTAATGGTCACGTTTTTACCCTAGGCCAGAGGATCGCCGCCGCACACCCCTGAGCCTACCCGGCCGGGGCCGCCGCCCCCGGGAAGCCGATCTTTGATGAAGATCCGCTTTTGCGCAGGTCAGAAGCTGGTTTTGCGCGCGTGACATGGATCACAATGACCGGGGGCCGTGGAATGTCGGACCGCGCCCCGGCAGTTAGGCGTCATAGATCGGGGGGACATCCGGGAGAGGGAGAAGCACTCACCGGACACCCCGCGAGCCAGCGGGACCGACGTTAGAGGGAATGGCCATGAACAGCAGTACCACCGTCTCAGCAGAGCTGGGCCTTCGTCTCGTCGTCCCCGACCGCACGAGCGTTCCCCTGCTCGCCGGGCTGGAGTACGCGGCCGACGACCCGTACGCGATCCGGATGGCGTTCTATGTGGGCGACGACGAGCCGGTTGAGTGGATCTTCGCACGGGAGCTGCTCACCGTGGGGATCGTGCGCAAGGTCGGGGACGGGGACGTCGAGGTCTGGCCGGCCCGGGACGACGGCACGTTGAACATCGCGTTGTCGTCGCCGTTCGGCAACGCCCTGTTCGAGGTGCCGCTCCCGCCCCTGGCCGACTTCCTGCACCGCACCTACCAGGCCGTCCCGGCCGGGGAGGAGAGCGAGTTCATCGACATCGACGACGAGCTGGAGAACCTGCTCTGGCCGTCGTGATCACTGCGACAGCCGGGCCATGTGGCGCATCTTGTTCATCGCGTCCAGGGCGGCGACCTTGTAGGACTCGGCAAGCGTGGGGTAGTTGAAGACCGCGTTCACCAGGTAGTCGACGGTGCCGCCCAGGCCCATGACGGTCTGCCCGATGTGGACCAGCTCGGTGGCCCCGGTGCCGAACACGTGCACGCCGAGGAGCTTGCGGTCGTCCGGGGAGACCAGCAGCTTGAGCATTCCGTAGGAATCACCGATGATCTGGCCGCGGGCCAGCTCCCGGTAGCGCGAGACCCCCACCTCGAAGGGCACCTTGGCCTCGGTCAGCGCGTCCTCGGTGCGGCCGACGAAGCTGATCTCCGGGATCGTGTAGATCCCGATCGGCTGCACCTCGATGATGCCGGACACCGGCTCGTCGCAGGCGTGGTGCGCGGCCAGCCGGCCCTGCTCCATCGACGTGGCCGCCAGGGACGGGAAGCCGATCACGTCGCCGACCGCGTAGATGTGCGGGACCTCGGTGCGGTAGTGCTCGTCCACCTTGATCCGGCCGCGGCGGTCGGCGGTGAGGCCGGCCGCCTCCAGCCCGAGGTCGTCGGTCATGCCCTGCCGTCCGGCGGAGTACATCACGGTGTCGGCGGGGATGCGCTTGCCGCTCTCCAGGACGGTGATCGCGCCGCGCGCCATCCGCTCGACGGACGCGACGGTCTCGCCGAACCGGAAGGTGACCGCGAGGTCGCGCAGGTGGTACTTCAGGGCCTCGATGATCTCCAGGTCGCAGAACTCGAGCATCCGCTCGCGCCGCTCGACCACGGTGACCTTGGTGCCGAGCGCGGCGAACATCGAGGCGTACTCGATCCCGATCACCCCGGCGCCGACCACGACCATCGTCTCGGGGACGTGGTCCATGTGGATGATGCCGTCCGAGTCGATGATCGTCCGGTCGTCGAAGGCGACGGTCTCCGGGCGCGCCGGCCGGGTCCCGGTCGCGATCACGATCTTGTCGGCGGTGACCTTCCGCTCCCGCCCGTCCGGCTCCCGGCCGCCGGAGATCGCGACCGCGTTCGGCTCGACGAACCGGCCGAGGCCCGGCAGCACCGTGACGTGGTTGCGAGCCAGCTGGCTGCGGATCACGTCGGTCTCGCGGCCGATGACGTGCTGGGTCCGCATGCCGAGGTCGGCGACCGTGATGTCGTCCTTGACCCGGTAGCTCTGGCCGTACAGCTCGCGCTGGTTCAGGCCGGTGAGGTACAGGACGGCCTCGCGGAGCGTCTTGGAGGGGATCGTCCCGGTGTTGATGCAGACGCCGCCGATCATCTCGCGGCGATCGACGACGGCCGCCTTCCGGCCGAGCTTGGCGGCGGCGATGGCCGCGCGCTGCCCGCCGGGTCCCGATCCGAGGACGAGGAGATCGAAGTCATTCACCTCCCCAGTCTGACCGGGGCGTGCGGCCGGCATAAGGGTTTCCGGTGCACGAATCATGATCTTCACGGCCTACCCTGGCCGTCGAGCGGGCACAGGTGGGTCAGGAGAAGGGGCGGGGGTAGGTCATGGGCATGCGGATGCTGGGGATCGACATCGGCGGGTCCGGGATCAAGGGGGCGCCGGTCGAGGTGTCCACGGGCGAGTTCGCGCGCGAGCGGTACCGGGTCGCGACGCCGCAGCCGTCCAGGCCGGACGCGGTGGTGAAGGTGCTCGCCGAGGTGGTGGAGCACTTCGGCTGGGAGGGGCCGGTCGGCGTCACCTATCCGGGCGTGGTGATCGACGGGGTGACGCTGTCGGCCGCCAACGTCTCCAAGCACTGGCTCGGGCTGGACGCGGCGTCGCTGATCGCGGACGCCACGGGCCGGGAGATCACGCTGCTGAACGACGCGGACGCGGCCGGGGTGGCGGAGATGCGGCTCGGCGCGGGGCGCGGCCGTCCGGGCACGGTGGTGGTGCTGACGCTGGGGACCGGCATCGGCAGCGCCCTGTTCACCGACGGGGTGCTGGTGCCGAACACCGAGTTCGGGCACATCCAGGTCAACGGCAAGGACGCCGAGATCCGGGCGTCGGCGAAGGCCCGCGAGGAGCACGGTCTGAGCTGGGAGAAGTGGGCGGAGCGGCTGAGCGAGTACCTGGCGCACCTGGAGGCGCTGATCTCCCCGTCGCTGATCATCCTGGGCGGCGGGGTGAGCAAGAAGGCCGACCGGTTCGTCCCGCTGATCGAGGGCGTGCGGGCGCCGATCGTGCCGGCGCGGCTGGTGAACAACGCGGGGATCGTGGGCGCGGCGATGGCGGCGGCCGCGGCGCATCCGGCGGAGGTGGCCGAGCCGGCGCCGCACGAGGTCCGCGGGGCGGGCACGACGGGCGGGCGGCAGCGCGAGGGCGGGACGGCGGAGGCCGCCCGCTGACCCGCGCCGTCGCCCGGGCGGCTATGCCGTGCGCAGGCGGACGGTCGCGATCTCCCAGGGGCGTAGCGCCAGCGTGGCCGTGCCGTCGTGCACGTCGAGCGGTAGGCCGGGGCGTCCGCGCGGGTCGGCGCGGGTGGCCTCGGTGA
The DNA here is from genome assembly GCF_041951385.1 of Actinomadura sp. NTSP31. Taxonomy (NCBI): domain Bacteria; kingdom Bacillati; phylum Actinomycetota; class Actinomycetes; order Streptosporangiales; family Thermomonosporaceae; genus Actinomadura; species Actinomadura sp. NTSP31. Next base: position 260,492 of record NZ_JBGNUT010000001.1, read on the forward strand.
ACGGCCCGCGCAGGACGGCGGTGGCGGGCTCGGTGCTCTGGGCGACCATCCGGGCCTCGATCCAGCCGTCGCCGCGGGGCCGCAGCGAGGTCGTGACGACGCCGGGGCCGGTGATCGAGAGGCCGTCCCGGGAGGGCGGGGCGGGCGCGCCGGCCGGGCCGTAGCCGGCGGCGGTGAGCAGGTCGTGGCGGTACCGCTCGGCGGCGTCGACGACGTCGTCGCCGGGCCGTGCGCCCGCGTACGGCATGATCGCCATCCCGACCGTCCGCTCGCCGCGGGACTGCGCGCCCGGCGTCGGCAGTTGCGGGCCGGCGGGCTGGTCGCGATAGGCGTTGCGGTCGCGCGACAGGTGGCCGATCGAGCGCATCAGGGTGAGGGCCATCTCGCGCCCGCCGCCGGTGACCTCGTACTCGGTGACGTGCTCCAGCAGGACGGCGAGCCCGCCCGCGGCGACGAACCCGTTCGCGGGATAGGTCGGCACCGGACGCTCCCCGAACCCGCCCTCGGCCGTCGGACCGCGCTCCACGACCGCGAACTGCCCTTCGGCGAACGACGACTCCGCCAGACGGGGCAGCGACACGTGCAGGCGCACGCGATGGTCGGCGCAGCGGTTGTCGAAGGTGACGCGCAGCCGCAGGAAGGGCTCGCCGGTGCGCAACTCGGCGCGGGTGACGACGGTGGCGTCCTCCTCCGCCGCGGACCGGGCGTCGCCCGCGAAGTCGCCGGACGCGGGCCAGCGGTAGGTCCGGACGATGTCGAGCGCGGCCACGAGCGGGCCGCTCCGGACGGGCTCGACCCGCACCGACACCGGGTCGCCGACGAGGCGGTCGGCGGCGGGCGGGGCGTAGTTGTAGGAGTCGCCGAGGTCGCCGCCGTCCACGATCCGTCCGATGCCCTCGATCACGCCGCCGCCAGGCGTCCGGAGGCCGATCGTGCCGTCGTCGCGGACCTCGGCGCGCAGCAGCCCGTTGTCGAGGACGTTCCCAACCGCGGTGACCGGGGTGTCAGGTGCGGCGGCCGGGCCGCCGGGGCGGACGGTCACGAGTCCCAGCGGCGGCGCCTCGACGAGCACGGCGACCTCGCGGCGCGGGTCGGCCAGGATCCGCACACGCCACTCCCCCTCGGCGCCACGCAGCGCCGCCCGCACGTCGCCGATGTCGAACGGGGTGTTCGCGCGGGCCGTCACGTGGAAGGTGAGGGTGCGGTCGTCCCGCGACACCGACCAGGCGCGGATCTCCTGCCCGAACAGGACCCGCCCGTACACCCGCTCCAGCAGGACGGGCAGGGCCGACGCGGGGTGGACGGCGTCGTCCAGCACGGTCGGCGCGGTCTCCAGAACCTGGACCGGCACCGGGCGCCCGTCGCCCGTCACCAGCCCCTCTTCGCCCTCGCCGGGGACGTCGAGGAACACCAGACCGGTCCGGACGTCCGGCGTCGGGTTGAAGACCAGGTGCGCGCCGAGCGGGACGGCGGCGGCGCGCTCGGCGGTGACCAGGTCGCAGACGGCCCGTCCGAGCTGCCCGGCCTCGGCCATCCGGGCGGCGACCTGCTCGGCGGTCTCGTCGCTGCCGCAGCCGGTGACCGAGTCGTGGCAGCTCACCTCGATGAGCCGCCGCCAGGCCAGGTCCAGGAACCGCTGCGCGTCGCCGGTGTACCAGAGCGCGGCGAGCGGCTCGGCGTACCGCTCGACGAGCCGCTCGGCACGTCCCATCAGCTGCTTCAGCCGGGGCCGCACCGAGATGACGCCGGGCAGGATGTTGGCGCGGGCGTGCGAGCGCAGCTCCCCCCGCACGCGCGGCAGGCCGTCGGTGGACGGGTCCTGGGCGGCGAAGTACCCGGCGAGGGTGTCCAGGCGCATGTCGGCGCCGGCGCCGCCGATCCGGTCGGCGAGGTCGGCGGCGGGCGCGGTGTGGTCCGCGCCGTACATCGCCAGCAGCGGGCCGCCGTCGGGATACCAGGGGCTCATCGCCTCGGCGAATCCGGCGGCGCGGCCGGGCAGCAGGGACGCGCCGTCCGCGAAGTCCTCGAACATCGACGCGGCGTTGCCGTAGCCACCCTCGGGCAGGTACTGGGTGCGGATCGCGGTGCCGTCGGGCGCCTCCCACGCGAACGACCGGGTCCGGACGCGATCGGGGACGCCGCGCCACACGCACGCGTGCTCGATCCCCGCGAGCTTCAGGATCTGCGGCGTCTGCGCGCAGTGCCCGAACTGGTCGGGCAGGTAGCCGACCATCATCGCCGCGCCCAGCTCCTCGGCGCGGCGCAACCCGAGCTCCAGGTTCCGGACGATGTTCTCGCCCGAGCACAGGAACTCGTCGTGCAGGATCTGCCAGGGCCCGACGGCCAGCCGCCCGTCCCGGACGAGCGCGGCGACGCGTTCGCGCCGCTCCGGGCGGATCTCCAGGTAGTCGTCGACGGCGGCCATCTGGCCGTCGAGGGTGAAGCGCCAGCGCGGGTCGGCCTCCATCCGGTCGACGACGCCGTCCATCAGCGACACCAGCCGCAGCCGGAACCGCTGGAACGGCAGGTACCACTCGCGGTCCCAGTGGGTGTGGGGCACGACGACGATCTCGGGGGCGTTCATCCGCACAGTGCGATCACCTCGTTCTCGTGGGACTCCAGGCGGTGCATCCCCGGCCCCTCCGCCGGGACCCGGACCTTGTCGCCCCGGACGGCGAGACGGCGCCCGTCCGGCCGGACGAGGACGGTGCCGTCGGCGTCCAGCGCGACCAGGTCGTCCTCGACGCGTAGCAGGACGGGTGCGTCCGGGCCCGCCGCGATCGCCACCCGCCCGGCTTCGAGCGCGTCGAGGACCCGGTCGCCCTCGGCGAGCGCCCAGGTGACGGGCTCGCCGAGGTTCTTGAACTGGCCGGGGTCGTGGAAGTCGCTGCCGCCGAGCGGGACGATCCCGGTCGGCCGCCAGAGGTCCGCCCAGGCCAGCGGGGCGCCCCAGCGCCGGTCCCACCAGGACGGATGCCAGATCTCGGCGAACCTCGGCCGCGACTCGGGCGGCAGCGGCCGGCGCCACGCGCAGTCGCCGCTGAGCGGATGGTTGATCGACATCAGCCCGCCGCGCGCCCGCGCGAACGCGGCCCAGTCGGCGCTCGGGCGGCGGAAGTCGACCCAGCCGGTGTCGCCGAACACGTTGGCGTGCCCGAGGTCGGTGGTGACCTCCTGGCCGGGCAGCAGCAGGACGCCCGCGTGCGCGCCGGCGGCGGGCAGTTCGGGATGGTGGCTGACGGTGTTGTGGTCGGTGACCGCGAGGTAGTCCAGGCCGCGCGACGCGGCGAGGCAGGCCAGCTCGTGGACGGTGAGCGTCCCGTCGCTGTGCACGGTGTGGGAGTGCAGGTCCCCGGCGAGCCACCGCATCCCGGACGGGGCGGGCAGGTCGCGGCGCGGTGGGCGTTCGGGACGCGGCGGCGGCGCCGGGACCTCCGGGCGCGGCGGCGGGGACGACGACGTGGTCACCGCGACCTCGTACGGGACGCCGTCGGGCGGGATCCGGTGCAGCCCGAGCCAGACGTGCCAGGTGCCCGGTTCCAGCTCGCCCGGCAGGTAGCCCGGGGTCGCCCAGCCGGCGGCGACCGTGTACTCGCGTCGCGCGCCGCCCGACCAGCCGCGGAACCCGCCGGGCCCGCCGCAGCCGAGGTCGATGACGCCGCCGTCGAACGACAGCTCCACCGTGATCGCCGCCGTCCCCGCCGGGACCTCGAACGGCAGTTCCCGCAGCCCCTGTTCGAGGCGGTCTTCCAGAGTCCATCTCCCCCGATGAACGGTCATCCGTTGTCCTTCCCTGTCGGGGCCATCCTCGGTTCCGGCACGTCGGACGCGTCCGCCGCGGTCACCAGTTCGCCGTCGCGGTACAGCAGGACGCGGCCGGGCCGGGGCAGCGCCCAGCCCTCGTCACCGGGTTCGGGCTCGCGCCCCTCCCCCACGACGACGTGCAACGGCTCGCCCTCCACGTCCAGCGTCACCAGGGCGCTGCCGCCCAGGTGCTCGACCACCGACACCCGCCCGGCGAACGCGCCGTCGGCCGGGCGGTCGCTGTAGTCGAGATACTCGGGTCGTACCCCGCAGACGATCTCCTCCCCCACCGGCATCCCGGCACGCGCCTCCTCCGGCAGGGGCAGGAGGGCGCCGGCCGCGCTGACGTGCTCGCCCTCGACGCGCCCGGGCAGCAGGTTCATGGGCGTGGAGCCGATGAACGACGCGACGAACAGGTTCGCGGGGCGCCGGAACACCTCGGTGGGCGTGCCGAGCTGCCGGATCCGCCCCTTCTCCATGACCGCGATGCGGTCGGCGAGCGCGAGCGCCTCCGCCTGGTCGTGGGTGACGAACACGGTGGTCACGGCCAGTTCCTTCTGCAGCCGCTTGAGGAACGTGCGGGCCTCCAGGCGCAGCCGGGCGTCGAGGTTGGACAGCGGCTCGTCCAGCAGGAAGATCCGCGGTTCGGCGACCAGGGCGCGGGCCAGCGCGACGCGCTGCTGCTGGCCGCCCGACAGCTCGCCGGGGCGCCGCCTCCCCAGCCCCTCCAGCCCCAGGTACTCGGCGGCCTCGGCGGCGCGCGCGTGCCGGTCGGCCTTGCTCCGCTTCTTGATCTTCAACGGATAGGCGATGTTGTCCAGGACGCTCATGTGCGGGAACAGCGCGTAGTCCTGGAACACCATGCCGACGTTGCGGCGGCCCGGCGGCAGCCGCGTCACGTCGGCGCCGCCGAGCGCGACCGTCCCGGAGGTCGCGGTCTCCAGCCCCGCGACGGTCCGCAGCAGCGTGGTCTTGCCGCAGCCGGACGGGCCGAGCAGCGCGAAGAACTCGCCGTCCGCCACGTCGAGGTCGAGCGCGTCCAGGGCCCGCACGCCGCCCGGATAGACCTTGGTCAGCTCCCGAATGGTGATGGCCGCCATCAGCGCTTGATCCCTCCGTGGAAGCGGAATCCGTACCGGCGGCTCACGAACAGGTACATGACGACGACCGGCAGGGAGTACAGCAGCGAGAACGTGGAGATCAGGGGCAGGTCGGGCTGCCCGCCCTCGGTGTAGAACGTGTACATGATCACGGACGCGGGCGCCTTGTCCGGGTTGCGCAGCAGCAGGAACGGCATCAGGAAGTCGCCCCACACCTGCGCGACCGTCCACACCCCGACCGTGGCGAGGCCGGGGCGGATCACCGGGACGACCACGTGCCGCAGGATCTGCAGCGGCGACGCCCCGAACACCCGCGCGGCCTCCTCGTAGGACGTCGGCGTGGAGTCCGTGAAGTCCTTGAGCAAGAAGATCGCCGCCGGCAGCAGCCCGCCGGTGAGCACGAGGATCACCCCGAGGCGCGAGTCGATCAGGTGCAGGTTGAAGGCCAGCAGGAAGATCGGCACCATCGCCGCCGTCCCGGTGATGATCGACGACAGCAGGAGCAGGACGTACAGCAGCGCGTCCCGGCCCGGCACCCGGACGCGGCTCAGCGCGTACGCCGCGAGCGCGGCGCAGACGACCACGAGCAGGGCCGTCCCGGCGGCGAGCAGCACCGAGTTGCGCAGCGATTCCAGCGCGTACGGGTTATCCATCAGGATCCTGAAGTTGTGCAAGGTGAAGTCGGGCAGGGACGCCGCGATGCCGGGGGTGGAGTCGAACGGGGTGAACGCGAGCCACAGCAGCGGCAGCGCGAAGAACCCGAGGACGGCCGACACGAACGTCGCCAGGCCGATCCTGCGCAGCGTCTCGCGGACGAGCGTGTTCACGCCGGCACCGCCTCTCGCGACGCGCGCTCCCGCGACTCGCGGCGGCCCCGCTCGCGCAGCGCCCGCAGGTAGACCAGCGCGATCCCCAGGTTGATCAGGATCATGACCAGCGAGATGGCGGCACCGAAGCCGAGCCGGCCGTCGCCGAGCGCGGTCCGGTACACGTACACCGACATGATCTCCGACCGCTTGTCCGGCCCGCCGGCCGTGATGAGGAACGGGGTGAAGTCGTTGAACGTCCACAGGCTGATCAGCAGCAGGCTGGTGAGGACGTGCCCGCGGATGCGCGGGAACACCGCGTCCCGCAGCGTCTGGAGCGTCGACGCGCCGGCCAGCCGGGCCGTCTCGAGATGCGACGGTGGAACGTTCCCGAGCGCGGCGCCGTACAGCATCATCGAGAACGCGGTGCCGTGCCAGACGTTGAACACGATCACGCACGCCATCGGATGGTCGATCAGCCAGGCCGTGCCGGGCGTGCCGAGCAGCGCGTTCAGCGTGCCGCCGTCGCGGTCCAGCAGCGCGATCCACAGGAAGGCGATCACCGAGCCGGGCAGAATCCACGCCAGCAGCACCAGCGCCTCGACGATCCGCCGGACGAACCCCTTCCGGTCGCGCATCACCCAGGCGATCGCGAACCCCAGCAGGGTCTGCCCGATCACCGCCGAGCCGAGCACGAACTGCAGCGTCAGCCACAGCGAGCGGTGGAAGTCGCCGTCGCCGAGCACGTCGCCGTAGTTCCGCGCGCCGACGAACTTCGGCTCGCTGGCGGCGATCCCGGTCAGCCGGTAGTCGGTCGTGCCGAGGTAGAGCGTCCAGAGCGCCGGGAAGACGAGGAACACCGCGACGAGGACCAGCGCGGGCGCGACGAACGCCGCCGCGCGCCCGCGTCCGAGCCCCGCCGCGTCCCCGCCCGCGGACGCCGCGGCGGAGCCGCCGCGGCGCGCCGCCTCACTGGGCGGAGACGTGAGAGGGGCCACCGACGATCCCTTCCAGCTTCTTGGTGTACTGCGCGGCGGCCTGGTCCGGGTTCTTGCCCGCCACGACCGCCGCCGTGGCCTCCTGCAGCGCCGTCGACACCTGCGGGTAGACCGACAGGCCCGGGCGGTAGGAGGTGACCGGCAGGACCTTCTCGGAGATGAACGTCAGCAGCGGGTCGCCGGCGAGGATCTGCTTGTTCACGTCCGTCCGGGAGGTGATCTCGGGCGTGCCCGCGGTTCGCGCCTTGACCATGTCCGCGGAGTTCATGAACTCCATGAACGCGAACGCCTGCTGCGGGTACTTGGTGTTCGGGTTCATCACGGTGAGCGGCCCGCCCGACATGCTCACGAACGACTGGCCGCGCACGCCCTTGCCCGGCGAGACCGCCGGGATCAACGCGAACCCGACGTCGGTGTCGCGGGTCCTCATCTTCGCGACGCCGTCCTTGGGGTTCAGCACGTCGCGCCAGAGGTAGTCGCCCTCCGCCAGGACGCCGATCTTGCCGGCGGCGAACTCCTCGAACGACTTGTCGCGGCCCTTCGCCTCCTCCTGGAGCTTCGGGTCGCCGAGCTTCTCGGAGCCGTAGATCTGCGCGTACAGGCCGAGGACGTTCTTCAGCGCCTGCCCGCCGCCGGTCCACCTGCCGTCCTGGTAGATCTGCGCGCCCGCGCCGGCCAGCAGGGGCAGCACGCCCTGCATGCTGGTCGCCTCGCCCATCGCGGTGCCCGCGTCCAGCTGGATCGGGGTCACGCCGGGGAGCCTCTTGAGCGCGCGGCCGGCCGCGATGACGTCCGGCCAGCTCTTCGGCTGCCAGTCGGCGGGCAGGCCCGCCTGCGCGAACAGCTTCTTGTTGAAGTAGAGCAGGCGCCCGTCGGTCCCGGACGGGATGCCGTACCTCTTCCCGTCGAACAGCGCCAGCTGCTGGACCGATCCGGCGATCTGCGACCAGCCGTCCCAGGCGTCCGCCGGGGGGCCCACGACCTCGCTGAGCGGCTTGATGTACCCGGCCTGGGCGAACTCGCCCACCCAGATGCCGTCGATGTCCATGATGTCGGCGCCGGACCGCGACTTCAGATCCAGCGCGAGCTTGGTCTTGTACGCCTCGTCGTCCACGCCCTGCCCGCGGAAGGTCACCTTCGCGGTGATCCCCTTGGCCTTCTCGGCGGCGACGAACCCCGGGATGACGGTCCGGGTGAGCCACTCGGCCTCGCCGGCGTTCTTACCACCCGCGATGGCGTTCCGGGTGATGGTGAGGGTGAAGCTCTTGGCGTCCTTGCCCCGATCCGGATCGGTCGAGGATCCGCCGCCGCCGCAGCTGGCGAGCGCCGCGCCCGCCAGCACGAGCGCGGCCGCCGCGCCGATCCGCCGTCTGGAGAAATCCCTACGGGAGCTGACCACGGGTGACCTCCTACAAGCGTCACCACTTAACGTCACCGAAGAACGCGATCACGTAAAGACCCAGCCGATCGCTTTCTCGATCAGGGGTCCATCAGTTCGGCGGCGCGGGCCGCGAACGCCTCCATCGCCTTGGCGGTGATCGGGCCCGGGGCCTCGGAAAGGGCGGTGCCGTCCACCGCCCGGATCGGCTGGATGTCGCGGGTCGTGGACGTCAGGAACGCCTCCTCCGCCCGGTACAGCTCCTCGAGCGGGACGTCCTCCTCCTCGCCGCCGCACCACTCCAGCACCAGCGCGCGCGTCACCCCGGCCAGGCAGCCCGACGCCAGCGGCGGCGTCACCAGCCGGCCGCCGCGGACGAGGAACACGTTGCTGCCGGTGCCCTCGCACAGGTTCCCCGCGAGGTTGCCGAAGATCGCCTCGCCGCCGCCGCGCTCCTTGGCGTAGGCGAGCGCCAGCACGTTGTCGGCGTAGGACGTCGTCTTCAGGCCGGCCAGCGCGCCCCGCTCGTTGCGCTGCCACGGCACCACGGTGACGCCGGCCGTGGCGGGGAACGGCGCCTGCTCGTCCACGATGATCGACACCGTCGGGCCCGCGTCGCCGCGGGCCGAGCCCAGCGGCCCCGGACCGCTCGTGAACGTGATCCGGATCCGCGCCAGCGGCCACTTCGGCGCCGCCGCCAGCACCTCCAGCACGCCCTGCGCGAGCGCGTCGTGGTCGGGCTCGGGCAGGCCGAGGCCCGCCGCGGAGGCCGCCAGCCGCCGCAGGTGCCGGGTCAGCGCGAACGGCTCGCCGTGCGCGGCCTTCACCGTCTCGAAGATCCCGTCGCCGACCAGCACGCCGTGGTCGAACACCGACACCACGGCCCGCTCAGGGTCGACCAGTTCCCCGTTCAGCCAGATCCTGGCCCGCCCGCCCCCGTGGGCCTGCGCCGTCACCCGAAGCCACCTCCAATAGCCGAGCCGCCTTCAGCTCGGTCTCGCGCCATTCGCGGAGCGGATCGGACCCCCACGTGATGCCGGCGCCCGTGCCGAAGCGCAGCAGGCCGTCCTCCGCCCAGAAGCTCCGGATGCCCACCGCGAGAGCGCCGCGCCGGGAGTCCGCGTCCACCCAGCCGACGGCCCCACAGTACGGGCCGCGGGGGACGGGTTCGAGTTCATCCAGCAGAGTCAGCGCACTCGACTTCGGCGCGCCCGTCACCGAACCGGGAGGAAACGTCGCGGCGAGCAGCTCCGGCCAGCCCGCGCCGCCCGCCAGCCGCGCCCGCACCGTCGACACCAGGTGGACGAGGCCGGGATGCTCCTCCAGCTCGCACAGGCCCGGCACCTCGACCGACCCCGTCGCCGCCACGCGGCCCAGGTCGTTGCGGACGAGGTCGACGATCATCACGTTCTCGGCGCGGTCCTTCGGCAGCAGGTCGGCCGCGGTCCGGCCGGTCCCCTTGATCGGGCGGGACTCCACCACGTCCCCGTCCCGCGCCAGGTACAGCTCCGGCGACGCCGACGCGACCTCCAGCCCCGGGATCCGCAGCGTCATCGCGTACGGCGCCGGATTCCCGCGCGCGAGACGCGCTCCGAGCCCGGCGATGTCCGCCCCGGCCGGCAGCTCCGCGGACAGCACCCGGCACAGGTTCGCCTGGTAGACGACCCCGTCCGCGATCTCCGCCCTGATCCGCTCGACTCCGGCGACGTACGCCGCCTCGTCCAGCGAGCTCTCCCACTCCCGCACGCCCGGCCAGGCGCCGCCGGGGTGAGGCGCCTCCCGGACGCGCTCGAACCGCGCGCACGTGACCTGTCCCTCGTAGGTGACCACGACCGCCCACCAGCCGCGCGAATCCAGCGCCGCCGGATCGCTCGTCACCTCCGCGAGCCCCGTGGCCAGCCGTCCGGCGGCGTAGGCGAAGCTCACACCAGCACGCACCCGAACGAATCGGCCAGGCCCTTCAGCCCGTCCTCCGTCACCGTCAGCGCGCGCCGCGTCGGCCCCCGCTCGAACCAGCCGAGCTCGATCATCCGGTCCGTCAGCGCCGCCCCCAGCGCCCCGTTCAGATGCGGGCGCCGCTCCGTCCAGTCCAGGCAGCGCCAGGCGAACCTGCGGCGCGTCCTGCGCAGCCCGGGCAGGTCCAGCCCCAGCGCGCCGAGCCGGTCCTCGCCCTTCTCGGTGACCTCGTACGCCTCCTCGCCGTCCCGCTCGATCATGCCGCCGTCCACCAGCGCCGCGAACAGCGCCACCCCCGCCTCACCGGCCAGGTGGTCGTAGCACGTGCGCGCCTCGTGCAGCCGCCGCGCGTCCCGCGACTGCCTCAGGCTGCGCACCTTGACCTGCGGGCTGATCCGCGACAGCGCCTCGATCACCTGCGCCACGTCGGCGTTCTGCAGCCGGTAGTAGCGGTGCCGGCCCTGCTTGACCACCGCGACGAACCCGCCGTCCAGCAGCCGCGCCAGATGCGCGCTCGCCGTCGGCGCGCTCACCCCCGCCGCCCGCGCCAGCTCCCCCGCCGCCAGCGGACGCCCGTCCAGCAGCGCCGTCAGCATCGCCGCGCGCGCCCGGTCGGCCAGCAGCGCCGCCACCGGGGCGATGTCCGAAGTAACGACAAGTTCCGCCATATCTCGACCCTATGCGCCGCATCCTTCGCCCGGCATCGAAGCGTCCCGGTCCGGCTCGCCGGGAAACCCGGTTTGGGGAACCGCCCGGGACGCGCTAATGTTTTCCCCGTCGCCGCAAGGGGCCGCAGGGCACCGGGCAGCGCAGGCGGAAGTGGCTCAGGGGTAGAGCATCACCTTGCCAAGGTGAGGGTCGCGGGTTCAAATCCCGTCTTCCGCTCTGAGGGGCCTTTCAGGCTGTGACCCAGAAGGTCTCTTCTGGTGGAGTGGCCGAGAGGCGAGGCAACGGCCTGCAAAGCCGTGTACACGGGTTCAAATCCCGTCTCCACCTCGACCGCCGTGTCTCCCCCCGGAGATCACGCGCACGGGCGATTAGCTCAGTGGGAGAGCGCTACCTTGACACGGTAGAGGTCACTGGTTCAATCCCAGTATCGCCCACCAGCAGGGAGTGGTGTGCCGCGCCGCGAGGCGCGGGCCGTCACTCCCTCTTCGCGTTCCCGACTCCTGTCACAGCGCCTGCGGGGGCTCTCCGGGGAGGTCGCCGGAGCCGGGGGCGCGCAGGCCGTCCAGGATGATGTGCAGGTTGCGGTCCCACTGCTCGTCGCCCGCGCGCAGGCCGAGCGTGTGCGGGCCGGTCGCCGCCGACACCAGCAGGAACGCCACGTCCGTCCAGCCGACGTCGGCGCGCACGGCTCCCGCCTCCTGCGCGCGCTCGACCAGCTTCCGAATGCGGTCGCGCAGGTCGGCGCGCGAGTGGTCGAGGACGTGGCCGAGCGCCTCGTTGATGTCGCACAGCTCGTTGCGGCCGCGGACGTACGACGCGGCGAACGCGCGGAACCCCTCCCACGGGTCGGCGGCGGCCAGGCACGCGTCGGCCGTCGCGGTGATCTCGCCGAGCAGCTCGTCCAGGACGGCCTTCAGCAGGTCCTCGAGCGAGCCGACGCGGCGGTAGAAGGTGCCGATCCCGACGCCCGCGCGGCGCGCGACGTCGTGCGCGGTGATCTGCGATCCGGCCTCGCGGGCGGCCTCGCGGGCGGCGGCCACCAGGCGTTCCACGTTGCGGCGGGCGTCGGCCCGGGGCCGGTGCCCGGTCCCGTCGTCCAGCAGCCGGTCCACCGCGGGCCAGGTCGCGTCCATGCCGCCAATCTAGCACCAAGCGGACGATCGCCCTCCAGTTAGGCGCGTTACTCGCTCGCCGGGAGCCGATCGGGGCCGGAACGATGAGTTCCGGGACGCGCGACGGTCTGAGGTGTGCAAGGTCGATCCGGATGAGGAGAGCGGCGATGAGCGATGCCGGCACGCTGACGGCGAGCGGGTACGCGCCCGTGAACGGGCTGCGGATGTACTACGAGGTGCACGGCGACCAGGACGGCGCGCAGCGGCCGCTGCTCCTGTTGCACGGGGGCGTCCTCACCATCGACCTGTCGTTCGCCGGCGTCCTGCCGGCCCTGGCCGCCACGCGGCAGGTGATCGCCGTCGAACTCCAGGGACACGGCCGGACGGCCGACATCGACCGCGACATGACCCTGGAGTACTTCGCCGAGGACGTGGTCGGCCTCCTCGACCATCTCGGGATCGACGTCGCCGACATGTGGGGGTTCAGCCTCGGCGGTCTCACGGCGCTGCAGACCGTCATCCGGTATCCGCGGCGGGTGGGACGGCTCGTGCTGGCCTCCGTCCACTACCGGCACGACGGCTACCACGACGAGATCCAGAACCCGGAGGCCCTGCAGACCGGCTCCACCCGCCTGCCGACACCGGCCGAGTTCCAGGAGATGCAGGAGGTCTACGTCCAGGTCGCACCCGACCCCGATCACTTCGAGGCGTTCACCGCGAAGCTCCAGGGGGTCTTCCAGGCGTGGAAGGGGTGGGAGCAGGACGACCTGCGCGCCATCCGGTCGCCGACCCTGCTGATGGTCGGCGACCACGACTTCGTCCGGCTGGAGCACGCGGTCGAGATGCACAACCTGATCGGAGGATCCCGGATCGCCGTCCTGCCGGGCACCACCCACAACGGCCTGATGCGCCGCACCGACCTCGTCCTGCCGATCGCGCGGGAGTTCTTCTCCGCCGCGGAGTGACCCGGCCGGCAACGTCTCCCCGACCGGTCATGGCGACTTCGCCATGACCGGCCCCTGGGTGAACAACCCTCAGTTCTCGCGGAGGGCGCGGAGGGACTCCTTCAGCGATCCGAGCGTCTTGAAGACCGCGGTCGGCTCGTAGCCGCAGTGCGCCATGCAGTTCGCGCAGCGCGGGTCGCGGCCCCGGCCGTAGGACTCCCAGTCGGTGTCGTCGAGCAGCTCCTGATAGGTCTTCGCGTAGCCGTCGGACATCAGGTAGCACGGGCGCTGCCAGCCGAACAGCGAGTAGGACGGGATCGCCCACGCCGTGCAGCCGAAGTCGGCCCGGCCTTCCAGGAAGTCCAGGAAGAGCGGCGAGTGGTTCAGCCGCCACCGCTTGCGGTTCCCGTCGGCGAACGCCTTCTTGAACAGCTCGCGCGTCTCCTGGACGCCGAGGAAGTGCTCCTGGTCGGGCGCCTTGTCGTAGGCGTACCCGGGCGAGAGCATCATCTCGTCCACCCGCAGGTCGTCGTTGAGGTAGTTCAGGACGTCGATGACGGTCTGCGGGGTGTCGGTGTTGAAGAACGTGGTGTTGGTGGTGACCCGGAAACCGCGTTCCTTGACCATCTTGACGGCGGCGACCGCGTCGTCGAACACGCCCTCCTTGCAGACCGACTCGTCGTGCCGCTCCTGCAGGCCGTCGATGTGCACGGTGAAGGCGAAGTACGGCGACGGCTTGAACTTGTCGAGCTTCTTCGGGATGAGCAGCGCGTTCGTGCACAGGAACACGAACTTCTTCATCTTCACCAGCTCGTCGACCAGCTCGCCGATCTGCGGGTGCATGAGCGGTTCGCCGCCCGCGATCGACACCATCGGGGCGCCGCACTCCTTGACGGCGGCGATGGCCTGCTCGACCGGCATGCGCCGCTTGAGCACGTCGGCGGGGTGCTGGATCTTGCCGCAGCCCGCGCACGCGAGGTTGCAGGCGAACAGCGGTTCGAGCTCCATGATGAGCGGGAACTTGTCCTTGCCGCGCACCTTGTTGCTCATGATGTGCGACGCGACGCGGACGCTCTGGCGCAGTGGCATCGGCATTACGGTCGAACCTCCTTCGGCAAGGTGAACTCGGTGGTCTCCACGACGCGGGTCACGCCGCCCGCCCGAGGTAGCGGCCGAGGGCGCTGATCGGGAACACCAGCCGGTACAGGTGGTAGTTGATGTAGAAGTCGCCGGGGAAGCCGGTGCCGGTGAAGTGGTCCTCGTCCCAGTTGCCGTCCGGGCGCTGGTTCTCGACGAGCCAGCGGACGCCGGCCTCCACCGCCGGCGAGCGCTCCCCGGCGGCGAGCAACGCCAGCAGCGCCCAGGCGGTCTGCGACGGGGTGGACGCGCCGCGCCCGATCCAGGACGGGTCGTCGTAGGAGCGCAGGTCCTCGCCCCAGCCGCCGTCGGTGTTCTGGTGGTGCTCCAGCCACGCCACGGCCCGGCGGATCGGCGGCTTCTCCGGGCGGACGCCCGCCGCGATGAGCGCGGGCACCACGCTTCCCGTGCCGTAGACGTGGTTGGCGCCCCAGCGGCCGAACCACGACCCGTCGGCCTCCTGCGCCTTCAGCAGCCACACGACGGCGCGCTTGGTGACGGGCGACTCCGCGTGGCCCTCCTTGGCGAGCGCCTCGACGACGTGCGCGGTGACGTCGGCCGACGGCGGGTCGATCACGGCGCCGAAGTCGCAGAACGGCAGCTTGGTGCACAGCTCGCGGGTGTTGTCGGCGTCGAAGGCGGCGAACCCGCCGTCCTTGGAGACCATTCCGGACATCCAGCGGACGGCCCGGTCGATCGGGCCGCGGGCCTCCGGCAGCCCGGAGCGGCGCAGCGCCAGGATCGCCTCGGCGGTGTCGTCGGTGTCGGGGTACAGGTCGTTGTCGAACTCGAACGCCCACCCGCCCGGCGACAGGTCCGGGCGGCGCACCGACCAGTCCCCCGGCCCGCGGATCTCCTCGTTCACGACCCAGCGGGCGGCGCGCAGCAGCGCCGGGTCGCCGGCGGGCGCGCCCGCGTCCGACAGCGCGTTCATCGCGAGCACGGTGTCCCAGACGGGCGACTGGCACGCCTCCAGCCGGCGGCCCTTCTCATCGTCGATCGTGAACCGGTCGAGCCCGGCGAGGCCGCGCTTCATCACCGGATGGTCGAGGTCGTAGCCGAGCAGGCTCAGCGCCATCAGCGAGTACACCCAGGGCGGCTGGATGCCGCCCCAGCAGCCGTCCGCCTCCTGCCGGGCCACGATCCACTCGGCCGCGCGGCGCAGGGCGGCGGTCCGCAGCGGCCGCACCGGGCGCTTCTCGTAGACGTGCAGGAAGCGGTCGAGGGTGTCGAACGCCCTGCCCCACCCGGTCGCCTCGCGGCCGGGGCGCCGGCCCGCGCGCAGCTCCGGCAGGTCGAACGGCAGCGACCGGACGGGCCGCAGCGACCCGAGGACGGTCAGCGGCACGATCGTCTGCCGCGCCCAGCAGGCCCAGTCGTAGACGTTCAGCGGGAACCGGCTCGGCAGGAACATCAGCTCGGGCGGCATGACGGGCAGGTCGTCCCAGGACCACTGGCCGAACAGCGCGAGCCAGATGCGGGTGAACACGCGGCTGCCCTCGATGCCGCCGGCCTCCCGCGCGTAGGCGGCGGCCCTGCGCATGTGCCCGGCCTCCGGCGGGTCCCCGGCCAGCCGCAGCGCGACGTACGCCTCGATCGTGGTGGACGGGTCCGGCGGGCCCCCGTGGAAGTTCGCCCAGGTCCCGTCGGCGCGCTGCTGCGAGCGGATCCAGCGCGCCGCCGCGGCGGTCTCGGCGTCGGTGCGGATGCCGAGGAACTGGCGCAGCAGCAGGTCCTCGGCGTCCATGGTGACGTTCGTCTCCAGCTCGGCCTTCCACCAGCCCTCGGCCGACTGCAGTCCGAGCAGGTGGCCGCGGGCGGCGTCGACCGCGGCCGCGGCCGCTCCGGTGAGTCCGGGGGCTTCCGTCGTGGTCATTCGGCATCCTGCTTTCTGGCGGGTCTCCGTTTTCTCGGTGGGATGGGTCGTTCAGTGGTCCCGGGAGGTGACGAACAGCGCGATGTCGCGGAACTCGGCGCGGACCGCGTCGTCCATCTCCACGTCGCCGACGTACTTGCCGGCCAGCGCGACGCGGCGGTCCGCCTCGGCCTCGGCCCAGGCGCGCCCGCCCGCGGCCTCGACGAGCCCCGCCATCTCCCGCAGGTCGTCCTCGGTGGGGTCCGCGGGCGCCGCGTACAGCTCGGCCAGCCGCGCGGACTCGGCGGTCCCGGCGGTCAGCGCGGCCACGACCGGCAGCGACTTCTTGCGGGCCCGCAGGTCCGACAGGACCGGCTTGCCGGTCGTCTCCGGGCTCCCCCAGATGCCGAGCAGGTCGTCCACCAGCTGGAACGCCAGGCCCATCTCCGTCCCGTACCCGGTGAGGGCGGTGACCAGCTCCGCGGGCGCCTCGCCGAGCATCGCGCCGATGGAGCAGGCGCAGGCCAGCAGCGCGCCGGTCTTGTCGGACGCCATCGTCAGGCATTCGTCGAGCGTGACGTCGGCGCGCGTCTCGAACCCCATGTCGAGGGCCTGGCCGGAGATGAGCCGCTGGGTGGCGGCGGTCAGCGCCTCCGCGGCCCAGTGCGCGCCCCGGGTGTGCTGCTCCAGCAGCAGCTCCTCCGACAGGGCGAGCAGCGCGTCGCCGGCCAGGATCGCGGCCGGCGCGCCGAACACGGTCCACGCGGCGGGGCGGTGCCGGCGGGTCCGGTCGCCGTCCATGATGTCGTCGTGCAGCAGCGAGAACGCGTGCACGAACTCCACCGCGACCGCGCCGGGCAGCGCGCTCTCCGGCGGCGCGCCCGCCGCCCGCGCCGACAGCAGCGCCAGCGCGGGGCGCAGCGCCTTGCCGCCCGCCACGGCGGGCCGGCCCTCGGCGTCGGTCCAGCCGAGGTGGTAGGCGATGACGCGGCGGTTCGCCGGGTCGAGGCGGTCCGCGCAGGCGCGCATCGCCTCCTCGGCGAGGGCGCGCCCGCCGGTGATCGAGGCCGGGACGGCGGTCATCGGCCGCTCACCCCGTCCAGGTGCCGCCGGACCAGCCGGGCGGCGGTCAGTCCACTGCGCACTGCCCCCTCCATGGTGTCGGGCCAGCCCGTGTCGGTCCACGCGCCGGCGAGGAAGACGCCCGGCAGCCGGGTCGCGGACGCGGGACGCAGCGCGCCGCTGCCGGGGCTCTGGCGGAACGTCGCGTGCCGTTCCCTGGTGACGAAGAAGTCGGTGACGCGGGCCCGCCGGGCGGCCGGGAACAGCCGCGCCAGCGCGGGCAGGAAGGCGGCGCGGACGTCGGCGGCGGGCGTGTCGATCCAGCCGTCGGCGGCCGACACCGACACCGCGAGGTACTGGCCGCGGCCGCCGGCGAGGCCGCTGATCTCGGTGCGGTCGAACACCCACTGCACCGGCGAGCCGATCGCGGCGGCGAACGGCAGGTCCATGACCGGCCGGTCGTAGACGACGTGCACGTTGATGATCGGGCTGGATCCGAGGCCCGCCCAGCGGTCCCGGTCCGGGCACGCCTGCGCCGGGACGAGCGGGGCCGCCGCGCGGTGCGGCACCGCGACGACGACGGCGTCCGCGGCGACCGGCTCGCCGTCCACCACGAGCTTGGGTCCGGCCTCGACCGCCGAGACCTTGGCCTTCAGGTGGACGCGGCCGCCCAGCCGTTCGATCCGCCGCGCCGCGATCCCGCCGTGCAGTTCGCCGAGCGGGACGGTCGGGACGCCGATGTCGGCGGCGTCGGCGCGGCCGAGCAGCCCCTCCTTGCACACCATCGCGGCGGGGCCCATCGCGGCGTCGTCCACGCCGATGTTGAGCGCCGAGATCAGGAACAGCTCCCACAGCGCGGTGCGGGCCCGCTCCCGCTGGCCGTGGGCGGCCAGCCAGCCGCCCATGCCGACGGCGTCGAGCGCCGGGTCCTGCGGGTCGAGGCCCTGCAGGGCCAGGGACGCGCGTACGGCGCGCAGCCGGTCGCCGGGCGACAGCAGCCGGTACCGGGCGAGCGCGGGCAGCAGGTGCAGCGGACCGGGCGCCTTGGCCCGGCGCAGCCTCCCGGACGTCCCGTCCGGGGTGAGGACGCGGATGTCGAGGCGGTCCTGGACGCGGACGCGGTCCTGCGCGCCGAGCCGCTCCAGCAGCCCGCGGTAGGCGGTGCAGCACTTCAGGAAGATGTGCTGGCCGTTGTCGACGGTCAGGCCGTCCCGGTCGAACGAATGGGTCGCGCCCCCGAGCCGGGGACGCGCTTCGTACAGGGTCGTCCGCACGCCCGATTCCTGGAGCGCCAGCGCGGCGCTGATCCCGGCCAGCCCGCCGCCGACGACGGCGACGTGCCCGCGCGGGCTCACCGCCGGATCCCGGTGAGCGCCGCGGCGGCGACGGCGGCCTTCTCCCGGGCCGGCAGCGACATGCGGGCCTGCAGCGCGGCCGCCGGGTCGGCGGTGATGCGCCGCAGCAGCCGCCGGTAGATGCCGGCCATGGTCCCCGTGCAGGCGGCGCTGCGCCGGTCGAGCATCGGCAGCAGCCGCAGGCCCGTCCCGTACCACTCCTGCGCGCGGGCCGCCTGGAACCGGACCAGCGCCGCCAGCTGCTCCGGCGGGTCGGTGAACCGGCCGGAGGCGTCCTGGTCCAGCGTGCAGCCGAACCTGGCGAGGTCCTTGGCCGGCAGGTAGATCCGGCCGCCGAGCCGGTCCTCGCGCACGTCCCGCAGGATGTTGGTCAGCTGCAGCGCGACGCCCAGCGCGTCCGCGCGCGCCCGGGCCGCGCGCGGGTCGCCGCGGGTGCCGAACACGCCGAGCGACAGCCGGCCGACCGAGCCGGCGACGCACCGGCAGTACCAGAGCAGGTCGTCGAAGGTGTCGTAGGCCGCGCCGCGGACGTCGGCCTCGCAGCCGTCGATCAGTTCGCCGAACGCCTCCAGCGGTACCGGCATCCGGCGCGCCGCGTCCGACAGGGCGGCCAGCACGGGGTCGTCCTGGTGGGCGTCCAGGTCGGCGAGCCGGTCGCGCTCGGCCGCCAGCGCGGCGAGCCGCGCATCGGGCGGCGCGTCGTTGTCGTCGCCGATGTCGTCGATCCGCCGGGCGAAGGCGTAGACGGCGCTCAGCGCGCGGCGCTTCGGCGGGGGCAGGAGTCGGATCCCGTACGAGAAGTTGCGTGCCTGCGACCGGACGACCTGTTCACAGTGCCGGTAGGCGCCGGCTGCGTCCATCCCCTCTCCTTCCCATCATCCGCGACCACTCGGCGAGCAGCCGCGCCTTCCCCGGGCGTGGCGGGCCTTCCAGGACGTCGTAGGAGCGGCGGTCCAGGGCGGCCAGGGCGGCGAATCCGCCCGCCGCGTATCCGGCGACCGCGAGGCGCGCGAACCCCGGAAGGCTCCGGACGAGCGGCGCGCCCTCCGAGAGCAGCCGTTCCGCCCTGCCCGCCTGGAGTGCGATGACACCGCGCAGGCGCGTCGGCGTCGCCGCGGCCCGGAAGTCCTCGTCGGTGCAGCCGAACCGGCGCAGGTCGTCCGCCGGCAGGTAGACCCGGCCGTCGCGGTGGTCCTCGCCGACGTCCTGGCAGTGCTCGATGATCTGCAGCGCGGAGCAGATCCGGTCGGAGAGCCGCAGCCGCGCCGGGGTGGCCGCGCCGAACACGTGCAGGACGATGTGGCCGACGGGATCGGCCGACAGCGTGCAGTACTCCATCAGCTCGTCGAACGAGCCGTAGCGGGTGACGACCTGGTCCCGGCGGTTCGCCAGCACTAGCCGCCGGAACGGCTCCGCGGGGATCCGGCACTCGTGGACCGTGCGGGCCAGCGCGCGCAGGACGGGGATCTCGGGGACGGCGCCCGCGTAGATCCGGTCGAGGTCGCGGTCCACGAGGTCGAGCAGGCCGGTGCGCTCATCCGGCGGCGCCTCGTCGCCGATGTCGTCGACGAGCCGGGCGTAGCCGTAGACGTCGAGCAGGTGCGCCCGGTGCCGGGCGGGCAGGAGCCGGGCGGCCACCGGGAAGTTCTCCCTGGCCTGCAGGCGGGTCCTGATCTGGCGTTCGTAGGTCTCGTTCCATAAGCGCTCGCTGATGGACATCGTTTCCTCGGGGGCGGCGCGCGGGGCGGGGCGGCGCTCTGCCGGTCGCAGTGGTCCCCATAACCCCGTTGATCGCCGGGTAAACGCGAAACCGATCATATATATGTGTATAGGCCAAGTTTTTGGGTTACTACTGGTTGGTGACCCCAGAAACCGACCCCTCCGGGCTGCTGGGCCGCCGCCCCCCGCTCGCTCGCGAACTCGCGTTCGGGCTCTCGCTCTTCGCCCTCTACGCCGTCGCCGCCGCCTTCCCGGTCGGCGACCGGCGCGCCGCGGCCGCCGACCACGGCCGGCGGATCCACGACCTCGAGCGGACGCTGCACATCACCGCCGAGCGGCCGCTCAACGACTGGCTCGCCTCGCACCGGACCGCCGCCGTCCTCGCGAACTACGAGTACGCCACCGTCTACCTCGTCAGCACGCTGTGGCTGCTGGCCTGGCTGTACCGCAGGCGCCCCGACCGCTACCGGGCCGCCCGCACCTCCTTCGCGCTGATCAACGTGATCGGCGCGGTCTGCTTCGCGTTATGGCCGGTCGCCCCGCCGCGCCTGGTGCCCGACCTCGGATACGTCGACACCGTCATGGCCCACGGCACCTGGGGGTCGTGGGGCAGCCCCGTCGTCGACCACGCCGACCGGCTGGCGGCCATGCCGTCGCTGCACGTCGCGTGGGCGCTGTGGGTCAGCGTCGAGCTCGCCCGGCTGCCGGTGCGCCGGTGGCTGCAGGCGGCGAGCCTGCTGCACGTCCTCGTGACGATCTACGTCATCATGGCGACCGCCAACCACTACCTGCTGGACGCGGCGGGAGCGGTCGTCGTGGTCTGGGTCGCCTCCCTCCTGACCGACCGCGACTCCGGCCGGCCGCGCGCACCGGTCGTCCCGCCCGAGGACGCGTTCTTCCTGGCCGTCGAGTCCGACCGGGTGCCGCAGCACGTCGGCGGGCTGATCTTCCTGGACGCGCCGGACGGGACCCCGAGCCGGGAGGACCTGATCGCGACGCTGCGGAGCCGCCAGGACGAACTGCCCCGGCTGCGCCAGCGGCTGTCGCCCCCGTCCAGGCTGCGGCGGCGCCGCTGGGTCGCGCAGCCGGTGGTCGACTGGGACTGGCACGTCCAGGAGACGACCCTGCCGGAACCCGGCGACGCCGCCCTCAACACGCTGGTTGGCGCGCTGCAGAGCGAGCCGCTGCCGCGCGACCGGCCGATGTGGCGGATGATCGCGGTGCGCGGCTACGCCCCCGACCAGGCCGCGGTGGTCTTCCTGATGCACCATGTCGTCGCCGACGGCATGGGAGTGATCACGCACGTGCTGCGGCTGCTGACGCCGCCGGACGCGCTGCCGGCCGCGGGCGCCGGGCCGTCCGCGACGCGCCGCGCCCTCGGCACCGTCGCCGGGATCGCGCAGCTGGCGACCGAGTCCCGGCAGCGGACCCGGCTGCCGTCGACCGGCACCGGGGAACGGGTCTTCGGCACCTTCCGGCTGCCGATGCCGGCGGTCCGCGACCTCGCCCGCGGGCACGGCGTCCGGGTGACGGACGTGGTGCTGTGCGCGCTGGCCGGCGGGCTGGGGCGGGTCGGCCCGCTCGCCGCCGACCCGGAGGGCGGCCGCGCCCTGCGGGTCGCGGTGCCGCTGATGACGGGCGGGCCCGAGGTGCCGCCCGAGGGCAACCACACCTCGGCGGTCATGGTGGACCTGCCGTGCGGGCCGATGCCGGAGGTCGAGCGGCTGCGCGCGCTGGCCGCCGCCACCCGCCGGCTGCGCTCCGGCACCCGGGCGCTGGCCTCGGCGTTCGTGATGCAGCGGGCCTCGCGGGCACTGCCGCCGGTGCTGCACGCGGCGTTCGCGCGGGCGGTGTACGGCGGCCGGACGTTCCAGGCGATCGCGACGAACCTGCCGGGGTCCAACACGCCGGCGCGGCTGGCCGGCGCGCCGATGGCCCTGGCGCACCCGATCGTCCCGACCGGGCCCGGCGCGCCGCTCGCGGTGGGCGCCCTCGGCTGGACCGGGATGCTGAACCTCGGGATCAGCGCGGAGGCGACCCTGGTGGACGACATCGACGCGCTCTGCCGGGCCATGCGGGACGTCATCGAGGAGCTCGGCACGGCCGACGCCTCGGAGCCGCCGGGGGCGGACGGCCTGCGCCAGGCGCGCCGGGGGCCCGGGCCGTCCGTGCGCGGATGAGGGTTTTGCGGCCGGGATGCCCGCACCTTCCCGGCCGTTTGCCCTGAATGGATAGATATGAGGGATGGCCGAGATCGACCTGTCGGCGGTCTTCGACGCAATCCCGGTCGGCTGCGCGGTGTTCACGCCCGATCTGCGGTACGCGATGGTGAACCGCACCTACGAGCAGCTCTCGGGACATCCCCGCGAGCGGCTGATGGGCCGGCTCTTCTACGAGATGTTCCCCGGCGGCCCGGGCGGGCGGGGCGTGACCGAGGTGCGGGCGTCCCTGGAGCGGGTGGCGAGGGAACGCGAGACCGACATCATGCCGCTGCAGCGGTACGACATCGAGGCCGCCGGCCGGCCCGGGATGTACGAGGAGCGGTACTGGAGCATCCGCAACGCCCCCCTGCTCGGCCCGGACGGCACGGTCATCGCCGTCATCCACCGGGTGGAGGAGGTGACCTCCTACATCCTGCAGCTGCGCGCCGAGCAGCCGCCCGAGGCCAGGGTGGAGGCGGTGCAAGCGGAGCTGTTCGCCCGGACGCGCGAGCTGCAGGAGGTCAACCAGCGGCTGCACCGGGCGCGAGAGGAGGAGCACCGGGCCACCGCGGCGATGGGCGACGCCCTGCGGCGGCAGCAGCAGGCCGTCGCGGACACCTCGCACGACCTGCGCGGCCCGCTCGCCGGGCTGCAGACCCGCCTGGAGCTCGCGCTCGCCGACCCGGAGGCCGACTCCCGCGCGATCCTGCACGCCGCGCTGGACGACGCCGACCGGCTCGGCCGGATCGTCGCGGACCTGCTGGAGCTCGCCCGGCTGGAGGCCGGCGAGCCCATCAGCACCGAGACCGTCGACCTGACCCGGCTCGTGGAGGACGAGCTGGCCCGCCGCGATCCCGGCGCCGCCGTCACGACGCGGCTGAAGCGCGGGCTGACGGTGGAGGGCTCGGCCGTCCGGCTGGCGCGGCTGCTGCGCAACCTCGTGTCCAACGCCGAGCGGCACGCGGAGAGCCGGGTGGAGGTCGTGCTCGACCGCAGCGGCGACCACGCGGTCCTGGAGATCGTCGACGACGGGCCGGGCATCCCGGCCGGCGAGCGGGAGGCGGTCTTCCGGCGCTTCTACCGCCGTCCCGACGCGCGCAGCAGCGAGCCGGAGGGCACCGGCCTCGGGCTCGCGATCGCCCGCCAGATCGCCGACGCCCACCGGGGGACCCTGCACGTCGCGGACCGGCCGTCCGGCACCTGCATGGTCGTGCGCCTCCCCCTGCGCGACGGGTAGCGCCGGGCCGGCGACGCGGCAGGCCGGGCGCGTTACGGACGCGTCTGTGCGGGCAGTGCTGCCTGTGCCGACCAAGCCGGGTGGAGGGCCGCGATGAAGTACGGGATCGACAGGGACAGCGTCGTCGTGATCACCGGTGCCAGCGGGGGCATCGGCCGGGCGACGGCGCGGGCGTTCGGCGCGCGCGGCGCCCGGATCGCCCTCCTGGCCCGCGGCGAGGAGGGGCTGGACGGCGCCGCCGCCGACGTCGAGAAGGCCGGCGGGCGGGCACTGCCGATCAGCGTCGACGTCGCCGACAACGACCGGGTCGAGGAGGCCGCGCAGCGCGTCGAGGACGGGCTCGGCTCCATCGACGTGTGGGTGAACGTGGCGTTCTCCTCGGTGTTCGCGCCGTTCTGGGAGATCGAGCCGGACGAGTTCAAGCGCATCACCGAGGTCACCTACCTCGGCTACGCCAACGGGACCCGCGCGGCGCTCAAGCGGATGATCCCGCGCGAGCGCGGCGTCATCGTCCAGTGCGGCTCGGCGCTGGCCTACCGGGGGATCCCGCTGCAGAGCGGGTACTGCGGCGCCAAGCACGCCGTCCAGGGCCTGCACGACTCGCTGCGGGCCGAGCTCCTGCACGAGCACCCGAACGTCAAGGTGACGATGGTGGAGATGCCGGCCGTCAACACCCCGCAGTTCAACTGGGTGCTGTCGCGGCTGCCGCGCCGCGCGCAACCGGTCCCGCCGATCTACCAGCCGGAGATCGCGGCGGACGCGCTGCTGTACGCGGCGGAGCATCCGCGGCGCCGGGAGTACTGGGTCGGCGGGAGCACGGTCGGCACGCTGATCGCGAACAAGTTCGCCGCGGGCCTGCTCGACCGCTACCTGGCGAGGACGGCGTTCTCGTCGCAGCAGACCGAGCAGAGGACGCCGCCGGACCAGGCGGCGAACCTGTGGGAGCCGGCCGACGACGCCGGCGGCCACGACTACGGCGCGCACGGCCGGTTCGACGAGGAGGCCCATCCGCACAGCCCGCAGCTGTGGGCGGCGAAGCACAAGTACCTGGTCGGCGCGGCGACGGCGGGAGCGGCCGCCACGGGTGCCGCGGTGGGCGCCGCGAAGCTGCTGCGCCGATGATCCCCTAGGGTGCCCGAGGGGAACGATCGGAGGTAGAGCACATGGGGGCCGCTGGTGGCGTCCCGCGCGGCGGAGCGAACTTCGGTGTCGCCGAGCACGACGGGTGGACGGTGGTGTCGGTGGCGGGCGAGCTGGATCTCGCCACGGCCGGGACGCTGGACGAGCATCTGTCGGAGGCGATCGGCGCGGACGGCCCGCCGCGGGTGGTGGTCGACGTGACCGGCATGACGTTCTGCGACTCGTCGGGGCTGAACGTGCTGATCCGCGCGAGCAAGCGGATCGCGGCGATGCGCGGCCGGTTCGTCCTGGTGCGCCCGACGGAGCGGGTCCGCAACGTGCTGCGGGTCACCGGGCTGGAACGCGTCTTCGACATCCGCGACGAGCTGCCCGCGCCCGGACGCGGCTGACCGCGCCCGGACGCGGCCCGTCCATGCCGGGCGCGGTCACGCCGGCGCGGTCATGCCGGGCGCGGTCACGCCGGGCGCGGTCATGCCGGGCGCGGTCGGCCGGTGCGCGCGGTCAGCCGATGCGCAGGGGCAGGGTGCGGGGTCCGCGGACCTGCCCGGCGGCCCACGTCACCGCCGCGGGGTCGTCGAGGGTGAAGCGCGGGAAGCGTTCGAGCCAGACCTCCAGGGCGACGCGCAGCTCCATCCGGGCCAGGTGCGAGCCGACGCAGCGGTGGATGCCGAGCCCGAACGCGGCGTGCCGGTTGACCTCGCGGTCGATGACGACCTCGCCGGCGCGGTCGAACTGCTCGGGGTCCCGGTTGGCGGCGGGGAACGACAGCAGCACCCAGTCCTCGGCCTTCATGTCGGCGCCGCGCCATCGCATGTCCTGCTTCACCAGCCGCGCCATCGTCACCGGCGCGTAGGCGCGCAGGAACTCCTCCATCGCGGTCGGAAGCAGTTCCGGCTCGGCGACCAGCCGCTCCCGGTCGGCGGGCGTCCTGGCGAGGTGCCACAGCGACGCGCCGATCGCGCTCCACGTCGTGTCGATCCCGGCGATCAGCAGCAGTGCCATCGTCCCGGACACGTGGGACGGTTCGAGCTTGCGCCCGTGCAGTTCGGCGTTGATCAGGTAGGTCGTGAGGTCGTCGCGCGGGTGGTCGATGTGGTCGCGGATCTGCGCGAGCAGGTAGTCGAACAGCTTCTCCATCCGCGCGATGCGCTCGTCCGGGGGACGGTTGACGCCCTCCAGCGCGTTCTCGACGAACTCGCGGAACGTCGGGCCGTCCTCGGGCGGGAAGCCGAGCATGTTCGCGATGACGCGCGTCGGGATGTGCTGGGCGTAGTCGCGGGCGGCGTCGACGAGGTCGCCCTCGAAGCCGTCGATGAGCGAGTGGCAGAACGCGCGGGTCGCCGGTTCCAGCCGGGAGACGGCCGACCTGGTGAAGGCCGGCAGCAGCAGCTTGCGCGCGTCGTGGTGGAACGGCGGGTCGGAGGAGATCGGCGGCACCCCGCCGACCGGCGCGATCTCCAGGGGCGGCCGGAAGTTGCTCATGACGATGGCCCGGGACGAGAAGCGCTCGGTGTCGTAGGCGACGGCGCTGACGTCCTCGTAGCGGGTCGGCAGCCAGCCGCCGCCGAACCGGCCGGTGTGCGCGATGGGGCAGCGCCGCCGCAGGTCGTCCTGGATCGGGTAGGGGTCGGCGGCCCATTCGGGCTCCATGTGGGAGAAGTCGGTGGCCCAGTCCGACACGGGGCCGGTGACGACCTCGTTGCGCGTGCCGAGCGGCCGGCTCTCGCGCATCTCCTCGAAGCCCTCGGCGAAGCGGTCGTCGGCGGCCGCCGCCTCGCCGGCGGTCATCTCGTCGCCGGTGCTCATGTCCGCGCCTCCTTCAGGACGGTGATCGCGCGCTCGGGGCAGTTGGCCGCCGCCCGGCGCGCGTCCTGCTCCCCGCCCGCGGGGACGGTCCCGTCGCCGAGGACGGTGCCGTAGCCCTCGTCGTCCTCGCCGAACAGGTCGGGGGCCAGGTCATAGCAGCGGCCGTGCCCCTGGCAGCGTCCGGCGTCGATCCGTACCTTCATCGCGTTCCTCCTGTCCGGGCCGCCGCCGGGCCGGCCGGGCGCGCGGTGGCGCCCGCCGGTGCGAAGGCCGCCACGACGCGGGTCAGCAGCGCCGACCACTCCTCGTCGCCGACGCCGTGCATCTCCGGGGGGACCAGCACGCTGCCCATGGCCAGCAGCAGGCAGAAGTGGGCGATCGCATTCGGTGAGAGCGCGCCGTCCATCTCCCCGCCGGCCTGCGCGGCGCGTACCAGTTCCTCGAGCATCCCGGCGCGTTCGCCCATGTAGTCGTGCATCGGCCGGGCCACCTCGGCGTCCCGGCGGGCCGCGACGAGCGCCTCGACCACCAGGTGGCCGCGCGCGTCCCGGCGGCGCGGCAGCCACCGGCCGATGATCAGCAGCGACTCGGTGATCGAGCGCTCCGGGTCGGCGGCGACCAGCTCGGCCAGCAGCCGCCGGCCGTGCGCGCGCAGCGCGGCCACCATCAGCTCGCCCTTCGAGCCGAAGTGCGCGTACAGCGCGCCGTTGCTGACGCCGGCGGCGGCCGCGATGTCGGCGACGCGCGTCCCGTCGTACCCGCGCTCGGCGAACACGTCGGCGGCGGCGCGCAGCAGGCGCTCCCGCGTCTCGGCCGCCGTGACACCCGCGATCCGGCCCATGACCCGAATTAAAAGACCGTTCATTCAGTACCGTCAAGGGCTAGATTCTCGAATCGAATTCTAGTATCAAGATCTAGAAATTGCTCGGACTCGTCGGTCGGGAGGCCCCGCATGGGCGTTGCCGGCGCACCCGCGTGACGGGGGCGGCGTCCGCCGTCGCGCGCCCGGGGCCCGCCGCCGGGCGGCCCGGCAATCCCTGGTGGACCCTGTCCGCGGTCAGCCTGGCGAGCGTGCTGACCGGCCTCGGCGGCAACACCCTCAACGTCGCGCTGCCCTCGGTCGTGCGGCACTTCCGCGCCGGCCCGCTGGCCGCCAACTGGATGCTGCTGGCGTTCATGCTCGCCAACACGGTCCTGGTCGTGGTGTTCGGCCGCTTCGCCGACATGTTCGGGCGCCGCGCGATGTACCTGTCCGGCCTCGGCGCCTACACCCTCGCGAGCCTGCTGCTCGGCTTCGCCCCGACCGCCTGGACGGTCGTGGGCCTGCGCGTCCTGCAGGCCGCGGGCGGCGCGATGCTGCTGGCCAACAGCGCGGCCATCGTCACCGACGCCTTCCCGCGCGAACGGCTCGGCAGCGCCATGGGCGTCTACACCGCCTCCTTCTCCATCGCGCAGCTCGCCGGGCCCACCCTCGGCGGCTACCTCACCGACGCCTTCGGCTGGCGCTGGGTGTTCTGGTACAACGTGCCGTTCGGCGCGCTGTGCCTGCTGTGGGGCGCGGTCGCGCTGCGGCCCGCGGAGGCGCCCTCGCGCGAGCGCGGCATCGACGTGCCCGGCAACGTCCTCGTCCTCGCCGGCCTCGGCGGCCTGCTGTTCGGGCTGTCGCAGGTGAACGAGCGGGGCTGGACGAGCCCGGTCGTGCTCGGCGGCGTCGCCGTGTTCCTGGTGCTGCTCCCGGTGTTCCTCGCCGCCGAGCGCCGCGCGGCCCGTCCCGTCGTCGACATCGGGCTGTTCCGGGACGTGCCGTTCGCGCTCGGGCTGCTCGCCACGTTCCTCAACGCGACCGCGCGGATGGGCGCCGTGGTGCTGCTGGCGCTGTTCTTCCAGTCCGTGCAGGGCGACGACCCCGTCACGGCCGGGCTCAAGGTGCTGCCGATGTCGGCGGTCGCGGTCCTGGCGTCCACCGGCGCGGGCCTGCTGGAGAACCGCGTCGGCGCCCGGACCATGACGGTGCTCGCCACCGCGCTCACCACGCTCGGGCTGCTCGAACTGCTGGCGGTGCTCGGGCGGGACGTGGCGTACTGGCCGGTCGCGGCGGGCCTGATGCTGCTGGGCGCCGGATCGGGCATGTTCCTGCCGTCCAACGCGACGGCCCTGCTGCGCGGCCTGCCGTCGCACCGGCTCGGCATCGTCAACGCGATGCGGCTGATGGCGCAGAACACCGGGATCGTGGTCAGCACCGCCCTGGCCTTCTCCCTGATCGCGGGCCCGGTGCCGGCGGCGCTGCGCGCGCACGTCTTCGCCGGTGACCTGTCGCGGGTCTCGGTCCAGGGCGTCCACCAGCTCGTCATCGGCTACCGGTACGCGCTGGCCTGCATGGCGGCGCTGTCGGCGCTCGCCGTGCTCGCCTGCCTCGGCACCCGCCGCGCGGAACGCTCCCGCTAGGCGGTGGCCTCCACCTCGGCGCGGGTCAGCACGGGATCGGGGGCGGCGGGCGCGGTCGTGGCGACGACCGGGGCCGAGACGCCGCCGGCGACGCGGTCCCGGGCCTGCCGGAACTCCGGCAGCGGGCCGGTCGCGTCGTACAGCCCGTTGAGCGCGATCCAGAGCGCGCTGCGGCGCATGCGCAGCACCAGCGGGTTGGGCCGCTGGTAGAGGGCCAGTTTCTGCGCCCATTCGGGGAGCATGTCGCGGGCCGCCCAGTCCATGAACGGGCTGCCGGGCTCCCACGGCTTGGTGCCGTTGCCGCGCAGGTTCGGGCCGGTCCCGAACGCCTTGATCGGCGTGATGGCCAGGCGCGGCAGGTAGGACTCCAGGCACTCGGCGACCTCCGCCTTCGTGGCGGGCAGGTCCGTGCCGCCGAGCGCCTCCCCCACCCGCACGAACTCGCCGTAGTAGCGGTCGAGGTCGGCGCCGCGCAGCGGCTTGCGGTGGTAGCGCTCGTGCGCCGTCGCGAGGCCCCACACGACGGTGGCGTAGTTCCAGCGCAGCCACTCCGGGTCGTCGGCGTCGTAAGGCAGGCCGTCCGGACGGGTGCCCTTGACCGTGTGGTGCATGGCGCGGACGGTGCGCGCGAGCCGCTCGGCGGTCTCGGTGGAGCCGTAGGCGGTGCCGATGAAGAACGACAGCGAGTGGCCGAGCCGGACGGCGGCGCCCTCCGGGTCGATGCCGCCGGTCGGGACGCCGTCCACCCGCTCGGGGATGCGGGAGTGGTCGTAGGCCATCCAGCTGATGCTGGGGTCGAGGCCCTCGATGTAGGCGGCGCCGACCAGGCCGAGGACCAGGGTCGGCAGGTGCGAGTGGACGTACCAGACCGCGCTGTCCGGGCCGAACCAGCCCGGGTCGCCGGCCGGCCCGGCGAACTCCAGGCCCCGGAAGAACCGGGACCGGATCTCGGCGTCGAAGGCCCGCTCGAACCGTGCCGCGAGGAGGTTGCTTCTCGGTGCCATCCCGGCGCTCCCGTCAAAGTCTGGCTACGACCGTGTCCAGACCTCAGCGTAAGCGTCTGGGTACATGCGTGTCCAGACTTGGTATCGTGACGGCCATGGCGAACGCCCGGACGGCCGCGAACACCCGGTGGGCGGGCATCCCCGCCGCCCGGCGCCGCGACGAGCGGCGCGACATGCTCGTCCGGGCCGCCTACCGGCTGTTCACCGCGGGCGGCGAGGCCGCTCTGGCCGTCCGCGCGGTGTGCCGCGAGGCCGAGCTGCACACGCGCTACTTCTACGAGAACTTCGCCGACACCGCCGAGCTGCTCGCGGCCGTGTACGACCAGCAGGCCACCGCGCTCGGCGACGTCCTGGCCCGCGCGGTCGAGGACGCGGGCCCGCGCCCCGACGCGCGCACCCGGGCCGGCATCCGCGCCGTCCTGCGGTTCATCAGCGACGATCCGGGCCGCGGCCGCGTGCTGTTCGCCGAGGCGCGCGGCAACGAGATCCTCGCCGCCCGCCGCCGCGCCGCGCAGACCGCGCTGCTGGAGGGCGTCCTCGCGATGACCAGCGACCAGGACCCGCCGCTCCCCGCCGTCATCGCCGCGACCATGTTCACCGGCGCCATGACCGAACTCGCCCAGCAGTGGGCCGACGGCCGCCTCGGCGGCGACCTCGACGCCGTCGTCGACACCGCCGTCACCCTCTCCCTCGCCATGCGCTGTTAGCCCCGGTCGAGGGGCTTCTCAGGCCCCTGCGCCTCGACGGGCCGCCGCCGTTCGGTGCAGGGCGAGGGCCGCCGTGCCCGTCGTCAGCGTGACCGCCAGCCCGGCCAGGACGTGCCGCTGCCGCCGCGTGCGCCGTTCGACCCGCGCATAGGGCTCGGTGGAGAACGAGACGAGTTCGTACCGGGACATCCACCGGCCCGGCAGGACGCGCTCCATCGCGTGGTCGGCCTTCCGGGCGAGCTTGAAGGCCGGTGAGGCGACCTTCTCCCGCATCTCCGTGAAGTTCTCGAGCGCCATCCTGCCGATGGCGTCCGCGTTGTCCTTGCGGCGCGCCTCGTACAGCGGCAGCGCGCGGTCCCATCGGCCGGCGGTCTCGGTGAGGCAGCGGTCGAGTTCGACGACGTCCTCGAAGGCGCAGTTGGCGCCCTGCCCGTAGAACGGGACGATCGCGTGGGCGGCGTCGCCGATCAGCGCGGCCCCGCGGCCCGGCACCACCCACCTGTCGCAGTGCACCGTGCCGAGCCTGCCCACCGGGTTGCGGAGGTAGTCGTCCACCAGGCCGGGCGAGAGCGGCGGCACGTCGGGGTAGCGGGTGCGGAAGTGCCGCTCCACGGCCGCCGGGCCGTCGAGCGCGGCGAACCCGGACGCGCCGTCCCGCGGCCAGAACAGCGTGCAGGTGAACGACCGGTCGGGGTTGGGCAGCGCGATCATCATCGAGCCGCCGCGCGGCCAGATGTGCAGCGCTCCGGGGTCGAGGGCGAACTCGCCGCCGGCCGCCGGGATGGTCAGTTCCTTGTACCCGTGGTCGAGGAACGCGACCTTCTCGCGGACGGCGCCCGACGCCGCCATCTGCGCCCGCACCGCCGACCCGGCGCCGTCGGCTCCGAGGATGACCGGCGCGGCGGCGTGCACCGTGCCGCCGGGGGTCTCGAACCGCAGCGCACCGGTCGCGAAGTCGGCTCCGGTGAGCCGGTGGCCGAAGTGCACCCGCACTCCTGGCGCGGCCTCGGCGGCGTCGAGCAGCGCCGCGTTGAGCCCGCTCCGGCTGATCGAGTGGATCGCCTTGCCGCCGTCCCGGCTGTAGGGCTGGAAGTCCAGGCCGCCGGCCACGGGGTGGATCATCCGGCCGCTCATCGGCAGCGCGCCCGCCATGACCTGCCGTTCCAGGCCGATCCGGCGCAGCGCGTCCAGGCCCCGCTCGGACAGGGCGAGGTTGATGGAGCGCCCGCGCTCGGCGCCGCCGGCCCGGGGGTCGGGCCGGCGCTCGTACAGGGCGACCCGGTGCCCCCGCCGCGCGAGGTAGCAGGCGAGGAGGGAGCCGGTGAGGCCGGCTCCGACCACGGCGATCTCCTGGGGTGTGCTCATGGGATCGCGGACCTTTCTAGATGTGGGTGCGGGCCGACCACAGCTCCGGGAAGACCTCGCGGTCCAGGCTGCGCCGGAGCCACTGGACGCCGTTCGAGCCCCCGGTGCCGGCCTTGGCGCCCATCGCCCGCCGGACCGAGGCCAGATGCCGGTGGCGCCAGTCGCCGAACCCTTCGGAGATCGCGGTCAGCGCCTCGCCGAGCATCCGCAGATGGTTGCCGGGTCCCTCGTCGCCGTAGATCTCCACCCAGGCGGCCTCCACCGCGGGGTGCGGCCGGTGCTCGTCCGAGAAGTCCCTGCCGAGGAGGTCCGCCGGGATGTCGTGCCCCGCGCGGGCGAGCAGCGCGACCACGTCGTCCCAGAGGCTGGGCGCCCGCAGTGCCTCGGTCAGGTCGGCGTGCACCGCGGGCTGCCGCCGGAAGGGCCGGATGAGCGAGGCCGTCTTCAGGCCCAGGACGAACTCCAGCCGCCGGTACATCGCGGACTGGAAGCCGGAGCCCTCGCCGAGCAGGTCGCGGAACCGGTTGAAGTCGGCCGGGGTCATCCAGCGCAGGCACTGCCAGCCGGCGTTCAGCCCGTCGAGGTGCAGCGCCGCCCGGCGCGACGGCGGCAGGGCGCCCCACACGTCGTCGGCGCGCAGCAGGCGCTGGACCTCGCGCAGTTCGTGGTGGACGAGCCCGAAGTACAGCTCCATCACCTGGCTGATCACCAGGAACGACATCTCGCCGGGGTCGTCGCTCAGCGTCCGCTGGAGCGTGTGCAGGGTGTCGGCCCGCACGTAGGCGTCGTAGGGGACGCGTTCCGCGAAGGCCAGCGTGGGCTCGCCCCCGCTCGCGGCGGCGCGCTCGGCGCGCTCCCGCTCGGACGCGGGCCGGATCGATGATGCGAGATCGGTGCCGGTCAACGCCGCCCTCCTCATGCTCGGTGATGTGACGTGGTGTTAATGATCTGATAGGAGATAGGCCGTAGTACATGCCGCTTCGAAGGCATCAGACCGGATATGGCGCTGTATCAGCTTCATTTGGCCAATCTGGGTTTCAGATCGGGAGGGTCACCATGGACGAGACCGACTGGCTGCTCCTCGCGCAGCTCCAGGCGGACGCGCGGCTGTCGTTCAGCGAGCTGTCGCGGCGGGTCCACATGTCCCCGCCCGCGGTCGCCGAGCGAGTGCGCCGGATGGAGGAGGCGGGCGTGCTCACCGGTTACCGGGCGCAGGTGGACCCGGCCCGCGTCGGGTGGTCCGTCGTCGCGTTCATCCAGATGTCCTGCTACGGGCCGCGCTGCGTGCTGCGCGCCCCCGAGGTGGCGGAGTGGCCCGAGATCCGCGAGATCCACCGCGTCACCGGCGCCGCGTGCAGCCTGCTGAAGATCGCGGCGGCCTCCATGGACGCCTTCGAGTCCCTGATCGACCGGCTCGCCCCCTTCGGGCAGCCCACCAGCACGATGGTGCTGTCCACGCCGCTGGCCTGGTCGCCGATCACCTCCCCCGGCGCCCCGGCGGCCCCCTGACGTCAGACGGCCCGCGCGGCGGGCCCGGGCTCGGGCGCGGGCTCGCGGAGCGGGAAATGGCACGCGGCGACGTGGCCGGGACCGAAGTCGCGCAGCACCGGCTCCTCCTCGGCGCACCGGGCCTGCGCGCGCGGGCAGCGCGTGCGGAAGCGGCAGCCGGACGGCGGATCGAACGGGCTGGGCATCTCGATGGCGCCGCCCTGATCGCCGGCCTGATCGCCGGCCTGGTCGGCGGCCTCGGCGCCCGCGTCCCCGGCGGCGGGCCCGGCGCCCGGCTCCGGCACGGGGATCGCGGCGATCAGCCCCGCGGTGTAGGGGTGCGCGGCGCGCAGGTAGACGTCGTCCGGCGAGCCGATCTCGACCAGCTTCCCCAGGTACATCACCCCGACCGTGTCCGCCAGATAGCGGACGACGGTGAGGTCATGGGAGATCACCACGAAGGTGAGGTCGTGCTTGGCCTGGAGCCGCCGCATGAGGTTGAGCACCTGCGACCGGATCGACACGTCCAGCGCGCTCACGGGCTCGTCTGCCACGATCACGCGCGGGTTGAGCGCCAGCGCCCGCGCCAGCGCGATGCGCTGGCGCTGCCCGCCGGAGAACTCGTGCGGGTGCCGGTCCAGGACGTCGTGCGGCAGCCCGACCTCGTCCAGGAGGCCGTGGATCGCCGTGAGCCGCTCCCCGGCCGTCCCGACGCCCTGCGCCGCGAACGGCTCCGCCAGGGCGGCGCCGACGCGCATCCGCGGGTCGAGCGCGTCGAGCGAGTCCTGGAACATCATCTGCAGGTCGCGGCGGTGCCGGCGCAGCTCCCGCCCGCGCAGGCGGGCGAGGTCGCCGCCGAGCGCGGTGACGCCGCCGGACGAGGGCTTCTCCAGCGCGACGAGCATCCGGGCCAGCGTGCTCTTGCCGGAGCCGGACTCGCCCACGAGCCCGAAGGTCCGGCCGCGCGGCACCTCGAACGACACTCCGGAGACGGCCTTGACGCTGCGCGCCGGGCCGCGCAGCGACCGGCCGGCCGGGTACTCCTTGACCAGGTCCTCGACCACCATCACGAGGTCGGCGGCGCCGGCCGCGGGCGCCTCCGGCGCGGCCTCCACCGCGGGCTCGGGCACCTCCGCGGGGAGCGGGCCGTCGACCGGGTGCCAGCAGGCCACCGTGTGCCCGGGCCGCGGCTCGGTGAGCGCCGGCGCCTCCGTCCGGCAGCGGTCGTCGGCGTGCCCGCAGCGGGCGGCGAAGCGGCATCCGGCGGGCGGGGCGGCCAGGTCCGGCGGGGAGCCGGGGATGGAGAACAGGACGTCCTCGCGCCGCTGGGTCAGCCGCGGCGTGCACGCGAGCAGGCCCTGCGCGTACGGGTGGCGCATGCCCGTGAACAGCTCGGCCGTGGCGGCGCTCTCGACGACGCCTCCGGCGTACATGACGCCGACCCGGTCGACCCACTGCGCGACGACCCCCATGTCATGGGTGATCAGGAGCATGGCCATGCCGAGCCGCTCCTTGAGGTCGTGCAGCAGCCGCAGCACCTGCGCCTGCACGGTCACGTCGAGCGCCGTGGTCGGCTCGTCGGCGATCAGCACCTTCGGCTCGCAGGACAGCGCCATGGCGATCATGACCCGCTGCCGGAGCCCGCCGGACAGCTCGTGCGGATACTGGCCGAGCCGCTCGGCGGGTCCGGGGATGCCGACCAGCTCGAGCATCTCCAGAGCCCGGTCCCGCGCCTCCTTCCGGCTCGCCCCGCGGTGCAGCCGCACCGGTTCGGCGATCTGCTCGCCGATGGTCTTGGTGGGGTTGAGCGACGTCATCGGGTCCTGGAAGACCATCGCGATCTCGTTGCCGCGGATCCGCTGGTAGTGCCGCTCCGGCAGGCCGGCCAGCTCGCGGCCCTCCAGCCGGATCGATCCCCCGGTGACCCGCCCGCCGGGCGGCAGCAGCCCCAGCACCGACAGGCCCGTCATCGACTTGCCGGAGCCCGACTCCCCCACCAGCCCGAGCGTCTCGCCGCGGCGCAGGGTCAGGTCGACCCCGTCGACGGCGCGGACCTCCGACCGGCTCGTCCGGATGCTCGTGCACAGCCCCTCGACCGCCAGCAGGGGCTCCTCGCCGGTCCTCACATCGCCACCTCTCGCGCCGGCGGCCATCAGCGCCGCCTCAGCCGTACGTCGATCGAGTCGCGCAGCGCGTCCCCGACGAAGTTGAACGCCATGACCACCAGGACCAGGCAGCCGCCGACCGGGTAGATCAGCCACCAGGAGCCGTCGAGCAGGGAGCTCACGCCCTTGGACAGCTGGGTGCCCCACTCGACCGCCGGGTAGTTGAGGCCGAAGCCGAGGAAGCCGAGCAGCGACACCGCGATGATCGCGTCGGCGACCTGGAAGGTGATGTTCACGATCACCACGCCGAGCGCGTTCGGGATCAGGTGCCGGACGATGATCCGGGCCTTCGTCGCCCCCATCACCGTCGCGGCCGCGACGAACCCGCGCGAGCGCAGCGCCAGCACCTCGGCCCGCACCAGCCGGGCCGGCGCGAGCCAGGAGAACGCCCCGAGGGTCAGGCTGAGCGACAGCACCGTGGAGCTGAACCGGGTCGCGATGATCAGCACGATGAACAGGAACGGGATCGACAGCAACGTGTCGACCACGCGCATCATGACCGCGTCCGCGAGGCCGCCCGCGAGGCCCGCGACCGTCCCGTAGAGGGTGCCGATCGCGGTGGCGATCAGCGCCGCGAGCAGCCCGATCTGCAGGGACGCCTGGCCGCCCTTCATGATCCGTCCGAGCACGTCGAAGCCCTGCGCGTCGGTGCCGAGCGGATGCCCGCCGCCGGGCGGCAGCATGCTGTTCACCGGGTCGACGGAGATCTGCTCGGTGACGTAGAGGTGCGGCCCGACGAAGCAGAACAGGACGAAGAAGACGATGATGCCGCCGCCGAGGACGGCGAGCCGGTTCCGGGTGAACTCCCGCAGGGTGAGCCGGCCGCCGCGGGTCCGGCCCGGTGGACGGGTTCCCGGCTCGCCGGGCGCGGCCGGCGCCGCGGTCCTGTCGGTCGCCGATTCGGTCATGCCCGCCGCGTCCTCGGGTCGGTGACCGCCACGAGCAGGTCGGCCACGAGATTGCCCAGGACGGTCAGGGTCGCCGCGATCAGCGTGTAGCCGAGCAGCACCGGATAGTCCTGGTTGTTCAGGGCGTTGAAGAACAGCAGCCCCAGCCCCGGGTAGTTGAAGACCGACTCGACCACCAGGTTGCCGGCGAGCAGCAGCGGGATCGACATGCCGATCAGGGTCACCAGCGGCGCGCAGGCGTTGCGGAGCAGGTGCCGGGTGAGGACCATGCGCATGGACAGCCCCTTCGACCGCGCCACGGTGATGTAGTCCTGCGCGAGCTGGTCGAGCGCCGCCGACCGCTGGTACCTCGAGAAGAGCGCGACCGTCACGCCGGTGAGCGTCAGCACCGGCAGCAGCATGGCGCGCGGGTCGGTGAAGATCACGAAGGCCGAGCTGGACTGGGACGCCTGCGCGGGAAGGACGCCCAGCCCCATCGCGAAGACCTGGATCAGCAGCATCGCCAGCAGGAAGACGGGCATCGAGTAGGCGACGAAGGTGAGGGTCGTCAGCACGGTGTCGCCGATGCCGCCGCGCTTCACCGCCTGGAAGACGCCGAGCGGGACCGCGATGCCGATCGCGAGGATCAGCGCCACGGCCGACAGCAGGGCGGTCCGCCCGGCGTTCTCGGCCACCAGCGCGTTCACGCTCTGGTTCAGCTTGTAGGAGTACCCGAGGTCGCCGTGCAGCAGGTCCCCCAGGTAGCTGAGGTACTGCACGGCGATCGACCGGTCGTAGCCGTGCTCGTGCTCGAACGCGGCCACCGCCCCCGGGCTCGCCTGGACGCCGAGGATGGCGCGGCCGGGCGAGCCGGCCATCCCGTGCAGCAGGACGAAGGTGATCACCGAGACGCCCAGGATCACGATCACCGACGTCGCGAGCCGCCGCAGCGCGTACTGGATCACGTTGCGCCTCCTTTCCGTGTCGCGGTCCCGGGCGTCGCCGGGACGCCGGCTAGCGCGTGTACCAGTACTCGGGGGTGAGCACGTTGGCGGGCAGGTTGGCGAAGGAGCCGGCCGGGCCGGACAGCGTCTTCTTCCAGGCCCAGATGGTCTGCGCGGCGGGCAGCCACAGCACGGGCAGGCCGGTCCGCAGGTGCTCGACCTCCGCCTGGACGGCCTTGCGGTCCGCGCCGTGCACCGAGGCGTCGATCAGCTTGTCGGTCTCGGGGTCGCTGAAGGCGCCCACATTGCCCGAGCCCTTGGTGTCGAAGATCCCGGACGCGGTCGGGTAGGGCGGGGTACTGAAGCCGCCCCAGGTCGACATGGCCCACTCGCCGGCCTTCGACGGTGCCGCCGGGACGTTGTAGTTCTGGATCAGGAAGCTGAAGGTCTTCGGCGCGACGCTGATCGTGATGCCGAGCTTGCGGGCCTCCGAGGCGAACGCGGTGCTGACCGCGCTGTGCAGCTGCGGGCCGCTCCGGTAGAAGAGGTTGAACTTCATCGTCTGGCCCTGCGGGATCCCGGCGCCGCACTGCGACGGCCCGGTGCCGGGGCTGACGCAGGTCGTGGTGCCGTTCGGCACCACCTTCCAGCCGTGGTCCTCCAGCAGCTTGCGGGCGGCGGCCGGGTCGTAGGGGTAGGGCGCGGTGGCGGTGCTTCCGGAGACGTAGGGCGACGTCGCGGGCGCCGTGCCGTAGCTCTCGACGGCCGCGCCGTTGTAGATGCCCTTGCTGGCGATGTATCCGGGCTGGTCGATCAGCCGCTGCAACGCCTGCCGAATGTAGAGCTGGGCGTAGAGCTTGCCGACGTTGTCGGTGGTGTCCTTGAAGTTGAGCATGATGAAGTTGAAGCCCAGGGCCGGAGCGCCGTAGACGTTGTAGCCCGCGGCCTTGAGCGCCGACACCTGGCCCACGTTGCTCTGGTCGACCGTGGCCATCGCCAGCTTGCCGCTCAGCAGCTGGTTGAACTTGGCGCTCTCGGAGGTGAACGGCCGGAAGTTCAGCGTCTCGAGATGCGGCTTCTGCGGGCCGCCGTACGCCTTGTTGGCGGTCATCGAGTAGGCGTTCGTCGTCACGTCGAAGCTGCTCAGCCTGTACGGGCCGTCGACCGTCCGCCAGAGCGGGTTCTTCGCGAACGAGGCCGGGTTGCGCGACGCCTTGTCCAGGTAGGCGTAGATCGCCGCGGCGTCCTTCGGAGAGGCGTGGTCGAGGCCGCCGCCGGCGGCGCGCGACCACTGCTCGGCCGGCAGCGGGACGAGCGAGGTCAGCTCGTTGGCGGTGAACCACTCGGGGTTGTAGGCCTCCTTGAGCTTCAGCGTCACCGTGTTCCCGGACGTCGCCTTCGCGTCGGCGACGTTGTCGGGGAACTGGCCCGGGGTGTAGCTGCCCCAGTTCGCCGGGCTCTTCTTCAGCGCGGCCTTCAGCAGGTCGATGAAGAACACCACGTCGTCGGCGTCGACGGGCGTGCCGTCGGACCAGGTGTAGCCGTCGCGCATGGTGATGGTGACCGTCTTGTTCCCGTCGGTGAACTGCGGCGGGGACGCCAGGCTGAGGCTCTCGTCGATCTTGGGGCTGCCGCCCTGCGGGAACCAGTAGAGCGGCCGGTACATGAGCCGCTGGAACTCGTACGTCACGTAGGTGGAGTTGAAGGCGCCGGGGACGATCGGCAGCATGTAGAACGGCCCGGCTCCTGGCTGCTGCGCAATGTCGATGGCGCCGCCGTCCTTCGGCGTCCCCGCCTGGGCGGGGATGGAGCCGAAGGTCGGCGACCCCGACTTGTGCTTCGTCGATCCGCCGCCGCCACCGCCGCACGCCGCCAGTGGCAGTACGGCGGCCAGCGCCCCGGCGAGGAGCGCGTACCGTGCCCGGCCGCCCCGCGCGCGCGCCGTGCGGCGGCCCGGTGTCCGGGCACTGCCCGTGTCGATGCAGGTGTTAATGCCCATGCGCGCCCGCTCCTGTGTCGTGTCCGTGTCCGGGGGAATCGCGTGACTCCGCGTCTCGGCGGCCGTCAACTCCCCCAGACCGCCTTCGCGTAGTTGTGGAAGTTCAGGCCGAGGATCTTCTCGATCCGGGTGGAGGAGTAGCCGCGCTCGTCCAGCAGCCGCACGAGCTCGCGGAACTGGTCGACGCCGCGCAGGTCGACCACGAACGGGAAGGTGTCGGCGCGCTCGCCCGCGGCGGACGCGCCGGCGGCCTGCCGCTGCGCCACCTGCTCGGCGAGCAGCGCCCGGTAGCCGTCCAGGTCGTCGATCGCCGTGATCGTCCCGTCGGTGCCGATGCCGACGTGGTCCTCGCCGCAGACGTCGACCGCGTGGACGATGTGCTCCACCACGTCCGCGGCCGTGGCGTGCCCGGACGCGTTGACGAACGGCATGAAGTAGATGCCGACGAACCCGCCCTTCGAGGCGACCAGCCGGAGTTCCTCGTCGGTCTTGTTGCGCGGCAGGTCGACCAGCGCGCGGCAGCCCGTGTGGTTGATGGAGACGGGCTGCGCGGAGATGCGCGCGGCCTCCAGGCAGGTCTGTTCGCCGCTGTGGGAGAGGTCCACCATGACGCGCTGCTCGTTGAGCGCCTCCACGACCTGGCGTCCGAGCGGCGTCAGGCCCCGGTTGCCGGGCGCCATCGAGCCGTCGCCGACCTGGTTGGCCTGGTTGTAGGTGAGCTGGATGATCCGCACGCCCAGGCCGGCGAACTCGGCGACCCGCTCGGGGCGGTCCTCCACGGCGGCGGCGTTCTGGAAGCCGTAGATGATGCCGATCTTCCCCTGCCGCTTGGCCTCGGCGATGTCGGCGGCGGTGTCGATCCGCATCAGGTCGCGCGGGTGGGCGGCGATGATCGCGTCCCAGGTGCGGATCTCGTCCAGGGTGTGCCGGT
This sequence comes from Actinomadura sp. NTSP31, assembly GCF_041951385.1. Lineage (NCBI taxonomy): Bacteria > Bacillati > Actinomycetota > Actinomycetes > Streptosporangiales > Thermomonosporaceae > Actinomadura > Actinomadura sp. NTSP31. Next base: position 300,706 of record NZ_JBGNUT010000001.1, read on the forward strand.
AGGGCGGGAAGTCGCCGAGCGTGTACCCCAGGGTCACGTTGATGGCCGTCACGCCGGAGGCGTGCGCGTCGGCGAGGGTCCGCTCGTCGATGGTCAGCTGGTCGCTGGTCTGGACGAGCGCGCCGGACGCGGAGGCCGACGCCGGGGCGTTCGGGTTGTCCAGCCCGCCGAGCGCGTTGACGACGATGAGGTCCTCGATGTCAGCGCTCACGGGGCGCTCCTTCCTGGGTGCCGGCGCGGTCGTAGTCCGCCCGGTCGTAGCGCCGGCCGCGCTTGACGGTGGCGACGATGCGGCGCAGGTGGCCGATGTCCTCGCAGGGGTCCGCCTCGACGATCACGAAGTCGGCCCGCTTGCCCTTCTCGACGGTGCCGACCGTGTCCTGGAGGCCGACGGCGGCGGCGCCGGCGGACGTGGCCGCGCGGATCACCTCGTGCGGCGGCATCCCCATCGTGTGGACGAGGTAGTGCAGCTCCTCGTGGAGCGAGGGGAAGGGGTCCGCCGGCTGCGTCTCGTAGTCGGTTCCGGTGCAGATCGTGACGCCCGCATGTCGTGCCCGGTCGATGAGCCTTCTCAGCACGTCGGGGGCGAGCTCGGCCGCGCCGGGCGCGCCCGACGGCAGGCGCGCCACGAGGCTCGCGGTGGCGTCGAGGATCGTGCCGCGGCGCCGCATGTCGGCGAAGAGCGCGTCGAGGGCGTCCACAGGCGCGTCGAGGAGGCGCCGGTAGGTGTCCGCGAGCTGCCCGCGCTGCCGCCGGTACTCGCCGGGCCGGTCGCCGGGGATCTCGTGGGCCAGCATGTGGGCATGCGAGACCACGTCGGTGCCCGCCGCGACGACCTCGCCGGGCATGGCGGGGAACACCGCCGCGTGCGCCCACACGAGCATCCCCTGCCGGTGGGCCTCCTCGGCGATCCGGGCGACCGTCGCGGCGTCGAGGTCGGCGTAGATCTTGATGGCGACGGCGCCGGTGCCGCGCGCCGCGGCGACGGCCAGCGGCAGGTCGGTGTCCGCGTCGACCGCCTGCATCCACGGCACGGTGCCGGGCGTCGCGCCCTGGGTCACCTGCCATGTGCGCGGGTCGTCGAAGAACCCCGGGCCCGCCATCAGCGCCGCGCAGTGCACGTCCGGGCCGGGGATCTCGCCGACCAGTGAGGCCCGCGCGAGGTCGGCCATCTGCCGCAGGTCGCCGGCCATCTCGCGGATCGCGGTGACGCCGCCGTAGACCTGCCGCCGCATCAGCGCCTCCGCCTGCGCGCGGTTGGGCGGCGTCGACAGGTGCTGGTGCGCGTCGACCAGGCCGGGCAGCAGGAACGCGCCGTGCAGGTCGACCGTCTCCGCGCCGGGCGGCACCGCGGCGCCGAGGTCGGCGTCGGGGACGACCGCGGTGATCGTCGGCCCGTCGGTCACCACCGCCATGCCGTGCCGGACCGGGCCGCCGGTCCCGTCGATCAGCGAGACGCCGCGGTAGGCCGTCGCCCGGCCGGGTTCGGGCGCGGCGAAGGGAGTGGGGGCGGGGTCGTTGCCCGCGACCGGGGGCTCGTCCTTGTCCGTCATGGCGATCGCACGGTCTCCGTTCTCGGTCCCGGGTCGGCTGGTGCACCCCGCCGACCAGGTGTGTTACATAGAGCGCAACAAGTGTTACAACATTAGCAACGTCTGCTAATGTGCGTCAAGAATTGGAAAAGCCGCTCAGCGACCGTGGAGGGAAGTTGCCCAGACCGGCGAGCTCTGCCGTGGACAAGGCTCTGGATCTCATCGAGTCCGTCGTGCGGGCCGACCGCCCGCTCCGGCTGAGCGAGGTGGCGAACGAGGCGGGCATGCACCGCGCCACCGCCTACCGCATCCTGGTGGACCTGGTGAGGCGCGGCTGGATCATGCGCAGCGAGGACCACTACCTGCCGGGTCCGGTGGTGCTGCAGTTCTCCGAGGCCGCGGCCGCCAACTCCCTGGTCGTGCTGGGCCGCCCCGTGTTGCAGGCGCTGGCGGACCGGACGGCGATGATGGTGAACCTGCAGGTCCTCGAACCCGAGGGGGCCCGGGTGATCGACGTCGTCCGGCCGCCCCGGCTGGCGATGATCAACGACCTGCTGGGCGAGCTGCTCCCCGTCCACAAGTTCGCCGGGCCCATGGCGCTCGTCTCCGCGCTGGACGAGGCCGCGCAGATCCCCTACCTGCGCGCCGCCGAGCAGCAGGGGCACCCGCCGGAGCGCCGGGCCGAGCTGCTGGCCGACATCGAGCGGACCCGGCGCACGGGCTTCGCGCTCGAGCGCGGCCGCAACGAGGAGGTGATCGCCTCGCTCGGCCGCGCGGTGCTCGCCGGCAACGGCCGGCCGCTGTGCGCGCTCACGATCGTCGGCCTGGACAGCGAGTTCGACGATCCCACGCTGACCGGGCTCCAGGACCACCTGACCGCGGCCACGGCGGAGCTGGAACGCGCCCTGACCGGCCCGGACGCCGGAGCCGGCGTTGGCTGACACCGCAGGCGGCGTGCTCGTCCTCGACCGGGAGGCGACCAGGGCGGCCGCACCTCCGGAGGCGGTACTGGAGGCGGTCCGCACCGCGCTCATCGCCGTCGCCGCCGGCGGGGTCTCCGCGCCGCCGCGCGTCGCGGCCCGCTCGGGGCGCGGCCTGCTGGGCGCGATGCCGGGCCACGTGCCCGGGCTGGGGCTGTCGGCCAAGCTCGTGTCGGTCTTCCCCGGCGCCACCGCGGGCGACCACGGCGCCCACCGCGGCATCGTCGCCCACTTCGACGCCGAGACCGGGCGGCCGCTGGCCGTCATGGACGCCGAGGCGATCACCGCGGTGCGGACGGCCGCCGCCGCGACGGTCGCCATGCGCGCGCTCGCCCGGCCCGGCGCCTGCCGGATCGCCGTGATCGGCACCGGGACGCAGGCACGCGCCCAGACCGAGCTCGTCGCGCCGCTGGACGGGGTGGAGCTCGTGGTCGGCGCGCGCGATCCGGGCAAGGCCGAGCGGCTCGTCGCGGGCCTGCCCGCGGGGTCGACGGCGGCCGGCGTCGAGGCGGCGGTCAGGTCGGCGGACGTCGTCTTCTGCTGCACGTCCAGCCGGGAACCGGTCCTGCGGCGCTCGTGGCTGCGCGCCGGGGCCCACCTCAGCTCGGTCGGCGGCTCCGACGGCCCGGAGTTCGACGCCGAGACCCTCCGGGCGTCGTCGCTGTTCGTCGAATGGCCCGGCGCCGTGACCGAGCCGCCCCCGGCCGGCGCCTGGGAGCTGCAGGGGACCGACCCCGCCGGCGCCCGCCTCATCGGCGACGTGCTCGCCGGGAGGCGGCCGGGCCGCCGTTCGGCCGCCGAGCTGACGCTCTTCAAGTCCACCGGCCACGCCGCGCTCGACGTCGCGGCGGCCTCCGTGGTCTACCGCGCGGCCCGCGAGCGCGGGCTCGGGATCGCCGTCGACCTCTAGCCGGGTTCCGGTCCCGGTCCCGGCCACATTCGGATGTGCGGCCGGCGCATAACAGTCGTCCCGATTCCGGATGCTCTCCTCCCGATCGGCACCGCGCGGAAGGGCGGCTCGCCGCCCCTCTCCCCCGCGTTCGGCGCGTGCCGGTACGCGCTCCTCCTCGTTTTCGGAACGCGGTCCGGCACCGGCCGCACCGCCCGCGGGAAATGCGCTCGCCCGGCCCGGAGGGTTCGGGGCAGCATGAAGGCCGCGGCGGCGGGGGAGGGTGCGTGGTTCCGGCAGGGGCACGAGAGGGTTCTCAGGACGGTCCGGCGCCCCGCAGGCGAGCGGTCCTGTTGGCGTTGCGCTACTACAGCGCCGTCCTGCGCCGCCACTGGCGGGTCTCACTTCCGGCGATGGTCTTCCCGGCCCTCGGCAACACCTGCCTGTACTACCTGACTCCCCTGGTGGTGGCCGCCCTGGTCGGGCACCTGGCCGGCGGCGGGGACGGCGGCTCCGGGGCGCTCCTTCCCTACCTGCTCGCCTTCGCCGGCCTGATGCTGGCGGGCGAGGCGTTCTGGCGGGTGGGCCTGCACTGCCTCAACCGGACGGACGGCCGGGGGATCGAGTGGCTCGGCATCACCGGCATGGACGAGCTGCTCGCCAAGGAGACGGCCTTCTTCCACGACAACTTCGCCGGCGCGCTGACCAAGCGGATCCTGAACTTCTCCAGCGGCTTCGAGGACTTCGCCGACACCCTCGCGTTCTCGATCATGGCCAACGTGATCCCGCTGTCGTTCGCCTCGGTGGTCCTGTGGCGGTACCACCCGGCGCTCGTCCTGGTGCTGGTGGGAATGATCGTCCTGACCGGCCTGCTCATCGCCCCGCTCATCCGCCGCCGGCAGGCGCTGGTGGACGCGCGCGAGGCCGCCAAGGTGCGGGTGTCGGGCCACGTCGCCGACGTGGTGACCAACATGGAGACGGTCCGCGCGTTCGCCGCCGAGGAGCGGGAGTCGGCGGAGCACCGCACGCGGGTGATCGAGCAGCGCCGGCTCTCGCTGCGCTCCTGGGACTACGCCAACCTCCGGGTCGACATGATCGTCGCGCCGATGTCGATCCTGACGAGCGTCCTCGGCCTGCTGGCCGCGGTGGCGCTGCGCGGCGGCCTCGGGGTGGAGGCGGTCGTGGTGACGTTCACCTACTACACCAACGCCACCCGGATCATGTTCGAGTTCAACCAGGTCTACCGGCGGATCGAGAGCACGCTCACCGAGGCCGCGCAGTTCACCGAGCTGCTCCTGGCGCCCCCGGTCGTCGTCGACCCGCCCGACCCCGAGCCGCTGGGCCCGGCCGACGCCTCGGTCCGCTTCGAGCGGGTGCGCTTCGCGCACGGCGGCGGCCCGCCCCTGTTCGACGGGCTGGACCTGGAGATCCCCGGCGGCGCCAAGATCGGGCTGGTGGGCCGGTCCGGCGGCGGCAAGAGCACCCTCACCCGGCTGCTGCTGCGGCTGATGGACGTCGACGGCGGGCGCATCCTGGTCGGCGGCCAGGACATCGCCCGGCTGCGCCAGCACGACCTGCGCGGACTGATCGCCTACGTGCCGCAGGAGCCCGCGATGTTCCACCGGTCGGTGCGCGACAACATCGCCTTCGCCCGGCCGGGCGCCACCGACGAGGAGATCCTGGCGGCCGCGCGGGCGGCGCACGTCACCGAGTTCACCGACGGCCTCCCGGACGGGCTCGGCACGCTGGTCGGCGAACGCGGCGTGAAGCTGTCCGGCGGGCAGCGGCAGCGCGTCGCGCTCGCCCGCGCCATCCTGCGGGACGCGCCGATCCTGCTGCTGGACGAGGCCACCAGCGCCCTGGACTCCGAGAGCGAGGTCCTCGTCCAGGAGGCGCTGTGGCGCCTGATGCGCGACCGCACCGCCCTGGTCGTGGCGCACCGGCTGAGCACGGTCGTCCGCATGGACCGCCTGGTCGTCCTCGACCGCGGCCGCGTCGTCGAACAGGGCTCACACCGGGAGCTCCTCCAGTCGAAGGGCCCCTACGCCCGGCTGTGGCACCACCAGTCCGGCGGCTTCCTCACCGACGAGGCCGCCGCCGAGGACCTGGACCGCCGTCCGGCCTGACGCCGGCGGCCGGCGCCGCGGCGCCGCTCCGGCGCGAAATAAACGCCAGAATTGTTGACAATTTGGGCGACAGGATTCAGGATCGGCGCTGATCGGCCCTGTTCGGGGGCGGGTTCCGTCTGCTGTTGGAGGAATCTGAATGAGCACCGACGCCGCCAGTCCGCTGCTCGTGGTGAGCGCCCACGCGGGCGACTTCGTGTGGCGGGCCGCGGGCGCGATCGCGCTGGCCGCGGAGCGCGGGGACCGGGCGAAGGTGGTGTGCCTGAGCTACGGGGAGCGCGGGGAGTCCGCGCGGGCCTGGCGCGAGGGCAAGGGCCTGGAGGAGATCAAGGCGCTGCGGCGCGGCGAGGCGGAGGCCGCGGCGGCCGAGCTGGGCGCCGAGATCGAGTTCCTGGACGCCGGCGACTACCCGCTGCGGGAGACGCCCGAGCTGGTGGACCGGCTCGTCCGGGTGTACCGGAAGTTCGAGCCCGCGGTCGTCCTGACGCACACGCTGGCCGACCCGTACAACGGCGACCACCCGGCGGCGGCGCGGATGGCGATGCAGGCCCGGGTGCTGGCGCAGGCGATCGGGTACGACGCGCCGGGCGAGCCGCTGGGCGCTCCGCCGGTGTTCCTCTTCGAGCCGCACCAGCCGGAGCAGTGCGACTTCAAGCCGGACGTCCTGCTGGACATCACGCCGGTGTTCGAGCGCAAGCGCAAGGCGATGGAGTGCCTGCCCGCGCAGGTGCACATGTGGGACTACTACACCGATCTGGCCAAGCGGCGGGGCGTCCAGCTGAAGCGGAACGCGGGCCCGAACCTGGGGCTCCCCCACGAGACGATGGCCGAGGCGTACGTTCGCGTGTACCCGCAGACGACGGGGGTGCTGGCATGAGGACGGTGGTGGTGACCGGCCCGCCGCGCGCGGACGCCGGCGCGGTCGACGAGCTGGGCGGCTTCGGGGTCGCGACCGTGCACGAGGCGATGGGCCGGACCGGCTACCTCGGGCCGGGCGTCCGCCCGGTGCACCCCGGCTCGCGGATCGCCGGGACGGCGGTGACGGTGCTGTCGTGGCCGGGCGACAATCTGATGATCCACGTCGCGGTCGAGCAGTGCCGGCCGGGCGACGTGCTGGTGGTGGCGACGACGTCGCCGTCCACGGACGGGATGTTCGGCGAGCTGTTCGCGACGGCGCTGCAGTACCGGGGCGTGCGCGGGCTCGTCATCGACGCGGGCGTGCGGGACGTGGCGGACCTGCGCGCGATGGGGTTCCCGGTGTGGTCGGCGGCCGTCAGCGCGCAGGGCACGGTGAAGGCCACGCCGGGCGCGGTCAACGTGCCCGTGAGCATCGGCGGCCAGGTCGTCCGGGCGGGCGACGCGATCCTCGCCGACGACGACGGCGTGGTGTGCGTCCCGCGCGGGAAGATCGCGGACGCGGTGCAGGCGGCGCGCGCGCGGGAGGAGAAGGAGAACGCGACCCGCGCGGCGTTCCAGAAGGGCGAACTCGGGCTCGACCGCTACGGACTGCGCGACCGGCTGCCCGGGATGGGCATCGAGTACGTCCCCTACAGCGAATACGGCGAGTCATGAGCACGGGGATCCGTTGCATGATGATGCGCGGCGGGACGTCCAAGGGCGCCTACTTCCTCGACAAGGACCTGCCCGCCGACCCCGCCGAGCGCGACGAGCTGCTGCTACGGGTCATAGGCACCCCCGACCCCCGGCAGATCGACGGGATCGGCGGCGCGCACCCGCTGACCAGCAAGGTCGCGGTGGTCTCCCCCTCGGAGCGGCCGGGCGTCGACGTCGAGTACCTGTTCCTGCAACTCGGTGTCGAGGAGCCGACCGTCTCCGACAAGCAGAACTGCGGGAACCTGCTCGCCGGGATCGGCCCCTTCGCGGTCGAGCGCGGCCTCGTCGCCGCCGGGCCCGGGCGCAGCAGCGTGCGGATCCGGATGGTCAACTCCGGCAGCATCGCGACCGCGACGTTCGCGACGCCGGGCGGCGCCGTCGACTACGACGGCGACACCGCGATCTCCGGGGTGCCCGGCACCGCCGCGCCGATCGTCCTGGACTTCGAGGACACCGAGGGGTCGGCGTGCGGGGCGCTGCTGCCGACCGGGAACGTCCGGGACGTCGTCGACGGCGTCGAGGTGACGTGCGTCGACAACGGGATGCCGGTCGTGGTCGCCGCCGCGTCCGACCTCGGCGCCACCGGCTACGAGGGCCCCGCCGAACTGGCGGGGCTGCGGGACCGGATCCAGTCGCTGCGGCTGGCGGCCGGGAAGCTGATGGGGCTCGGCGACGTGTCGGACGCGTCCGTCCCGAAGACCACGCTGGTCGCGCCGCCCCGCGACGGCGGCACGATCTGCACCCGCACCTTCATCCCGCTGCGCGTGCACACCTCGATCGGCGTGCTCGGCGCCGTCACGGTCGCGACGGCGCTGCTCATGGACGGTGCCGTCGGCCACGACCTCGCCGAGTTCCCCGCGCCGGGCGTGCCGATGAGCATCGAGCACGCCACCGGGCGGCTCGACGTCGAGGTGGAACTCGACGGGGCGTCCGTGCGGCGGTCCAGCATCGTCCGCACCGCCCGCAAGCTCTTCGACGGAACCGTCTTCCCCCGGAGGTCCCTTTGATCACGCACGAGATCGCGCACGTCGGGAGCGTCGAGCTGCTGACGCCCGAGCCGGAGAAGAGCCTGCGGTTCTTCACCCGCGTCATGGGCCTGACCGAGGTCGGCTCCGAGGGCGACTCGGTGTACCTGCGGACGTGGGACGACTACGAGCACCACACCGTGAAGCTGACCGCGCACGGCACGTCCGGGATCCGCCGGACCGCGCTGCGCACCTGGTCGCAGGAGGCCCTCGAACGGCGGGTCAAGGCCGTCGAGGAGGCGGGGCTCGGCGTCGGCTGGCGCGACGGCGACCCCGGCATCGGCCCGACGTACGTGTTCCGCGACCCCGACGGCCACGAGCTGGAGCTGTACTGGGAGAGCGAGTGGTACGAGGCGCCGCCGAAGCTGAAGCCGTCGCTGAAGAACCAGGCGCAGGCGTATCCGGCGCGCGGCGTGTGCGTCCGCCGCCTCGACCACGTCAACTACCTGTCGGCCGAGGTGGAGCCGAGCACCGAGTTCCTGATGGAGACGCTGGGCGGCCGCACCACCGAGCAGATCCAGCTGGACAGTGGTGACATCGCGGGACGCTGGCTGCACTTCACCAACAAGTCCTACGACATCGTCTACACCCGCGACTGGACGGGCGCCAACGGGCGCCTGCACCACGTCGCGTTCGCCACCGACACCCGCGAGGACATCCTCCGCGCCGCCGACATCTTCCTCGACCACGACGTCTTCATCGAGACGGGGCCGCACAAGCACGCCATCCAGCAGACGTTCTTCCTGTACGTCTACGAGCCCGGCGGCAACCGCATCGAGCTGTGCAACCCGTGCGCGCGGCTGGTGCTGGCGCCCGACTGGAAGCCGATCACCTGGACGGAGGCGGAGCGCGCGAAGGGCCAGGCCTGGGGCCTGAAGACGATCGAGTCCTTCCACACCCACGGCACCCCGCCCCTGTGACCCGTTGAAGGCGGGTCAGCGGGAGAGGCGTTGCAGGAGGTCGCGGCTGGCGGCGGCCATCGTCGGGGGGACGTCCAGCTCGGCCAGCATGGCGGCCGCCGCGTCCATCTCGGCGGCGCGGCGGACGGCGTGCTTGTGCGTCCCGGTGACGAGGCGGTCCACGGTCGGCTCGCCCGCCGCGACCAGCTCCTCGACGATGTTGCCGCGCAGCCAGTCCTCGCAGCCGGCCGCCCGCGCCGCCTCCAGCGCCTCCACCACCGAGGCGGCCAGGCCCTTGAAGAAGACGCTGCGCAGCAGCTTGCGGGTCGCGGCGGCGCCCGCCTCGGCGTCCATCACCTCGACGGACGCGCCCAGCCCGGTGAGGATCTCCGCGGCGTCCGCCGCCGCGTCCCCGCTGGCCAGCATGGGGGTGTACAGGCCGCGGCCCGGCACCGGCGCCATGATCGCGATGTCGGCGAACCGCACGCCGGCCGCCTTCGCGGTCGCCGCCAGCTCCCGCTTCAGACCGGGCGACGCGGTGTTCATGTCGGCCCAGACCGCGCCGCCCGCGCCAGGGATCCCGGCGCGCAGGGCCGCCATGGCGTCGTGCGCGCTGTTGACGCTCAGCACCAGGTCGGCACCGGACGCCGCGTCCGCCTCACCGGTGCAGGGGACCGTCCCCTCCGGCGCCGCGACGGCCGGGTCGTAGGCCCGCACGGCGGCGCCCGCCGCGGCGAGGTCGCGGGCGACGGCGCCGCCCGCCTCGCCCAGCCCGAGCACGGCGACGGCCGGCCTCCGGCCGGTACCCTGCGTCATTCCAGCCTCCTGCCTCCGGCGGCGCGATCACGCCGGCCGCTAGACTAAGGGCGCGACAAAATTGGCGACAATGTCTTCGCACGGAGCTCCAGGGGAGGGACAGTGCCGACACCCGACGACCGGGACACCGGCCGCCCGGTGGTGACGGGGATCCGGGAGGCGATCCTCTCCGGCGAGTTCGTCCCCAACCAGCGGCTGGTCGAGGCCGACCTCGCCGAGCGGTTCGACGCCAGCCGGGCCGCGGTCCGCGCCGCGCTGCTCGAACTCGCCAACGAGGGGCTGATCGAGCGGGTGCAGAACCGCGGCGCCCGGGTGCGCGCGGTGTCGCTGGAGGAGGCCGTCGAGATCAGCGAGCTGCGCATGGTGATCGAGGGGCTGTGCGCGGCCAAGGCCGCCGAGCGGGTCACCGAGGACGGCGTCCGGCTGCTGACCGAGATCGGCGACGGCATGCGCGCGGCCGTCGCGGCGGGCGACGTGTTCGGCTACTCCCGGCTCAACGAGCGGCTGCACCGCGAGATCCGCGAGATCAGCGGCCAGCGCACCGCCGCGCGGGTGCTGGAGCGGCTGCGCGCGCAGAGCGTCCGGCACCAGTTCAAGCTGGCGATGCACCCCGGCCGCCCGGCGGTGTCGCTGCCCGAGCACCTGGCGATCATCGAGGCGATCCGCGACCGCGACCCCGAGGCGGCCGAGCGGGCCGCCCGCGAGCACCTGCGCAGCGTCATCCGCACCCTGCCCGAGGCCGACCGCACCCGCCCGCACGGCAACGGCCTGGCGCGCTGACCCGCGCGGCGGTCTCCGGAGTCGGACGTTCCCGCCTGTCAGGAACGTTCCTGTACAACGGATTGATCGCGGTCGCGGCAGTGCCTAGATTGGCGGGTGGAGCCCGTCCGCCAGCACCGTCCCGGTGAGGGAGCCGCCATGTCCCCGCGAACACGACCGCCGTACCGCGCCGACCACGTCGGGAGCCTGCTGCGCCCCGCCGACCTGCTGGCCGCGCGCGACGACCACGCCCACGGCCGCATCGACGACCGGCGCCTCGCCGAGGTGGAGGACGCCGCCGTCCGCGACGTGGTGGCGATGCAGCGCCAGGCGGGGCTGCGGACCGCCACCGACGGCGAGTTCCGCCGCACGTCCTGGCACATGGACTTCATCTACCGGCTGGGCGGGATCAGCCCGGCGGACGAGAAGATCAAGGTCAGGTTCCGCAACGAGTCCGGCGACCTGGAGTTCAGCACGGCCGCGCTGCGCGTGCACGACCGGGTCCGCCTCGACGAGACGATCTTCGCCGACCACTTCCGGTTCCTGCGGGACGCGGCGGGCGACGGCGTCACGCCGAAGCTGACGATCCCGTCGCCGAACATGGTCCACTACCGGGGCGGGCCCGCGGCGATCGACCCGAAGGTGTATCCGGACATCGAGGAGTTCTGGTCCGACCTGGCCGCCGCGTACGCCGAGCAGGTGCGGCGGATCGCCGCTCTCGGCTGCCGCTACCTGCAGCTGGACGACACCAGCCTGGCCTACCTCAACGACCCGAAGCAGCGCGCCATGATCGCTGAGCGCGGCGACGACCCCGACCACCTCCACCTGCGCTACATCGGGCAGATCAACGCGGCGCTGGCGGGCCGTCCCGACGACCTCGCCGTCACCACGCACATGTGCCGGGGCAACTTCCGCTCGTCGTGGACGGCCGAGGGCGGCTACGACTTCGTCGCCGAGGCGCTGTTCTCCGAGCTGGACGTGGACGGGTTCTTCCTGGAGTACGACGACCCGCGCTCCGGCGGCTTCGAGCCGCTGCGGTTCGTCCCGCCCGGCAAGACGGTCGTGCTCGGGCTGGTCACGACCAAGCGCGGCGAGCTGGAGTCGAAGGACGAGCTGAAGCGCCGCATCGACGAGGCCGCCCGGTTCGTCCCGCTGGAGCAGATCTGCCTGTCCCCGCAGTGCGGCTTCTCCTCCACCGTGGAGGGGAACGCGCTGACGGCGGACCAGCAGTTCGCCAAGCTGCGGCTCATCGCCGAGACCGCCGAGGAGGTCTGGGGCTGAGCCTGGCCGGGCCGGGGGCGGCTAGGCGGGCTCGGTCATGAGGTGTTCGAGGGCGGTGACCGCGTGCGCGCGGTGCACGTCGAGGACGCGGACGGCCTCGTCGGCGTCCCCGGCCCGCAACGCGGCCAGGGCCGCGCGGTGCTCGCCGATGACGCGTTCGCGGTTGACGCCCTCGCCGTAGTAGATGGAGCGGTAGGCGTCGGTGGCGTCCCACAACGTGCGGATGAGCCGGATGAGGCGCGGCATGGCGGCGTACTCGTACAGCGCCATGTGGAAGGCCCGGTTGGCCGCCGCCATCGCGAGCACGTCGCCGGCCCGACCGGCGCGCTCGACCTCGTCCTCGGCGCGGTCGAGGGCGGCGAGGTCGGCGGCGGTCATCAGGGCGGCGGCGCGGCGGACGGCCTCCTCCTCCAGGATGGTGCGGATCCGGTACACCTCGCGCAGGTCGTCCAGGGACAGCTCCTCGACGTAGTAGCCGCGGTGCGCCCGGTAGGTGACCAGCCCCTCGCCCTGCAGGGTCTTGAGCGCCTCGCGCAGCGGGACCCGGCTGACACCGAGCTCCTCGGCCACCATGTCCTGCCGGATCGGCGCGCCGGGGCGCAGCCGGCCGCTGGTGATGGCGCGCCGCAGCTCCTCCAGGACGAACTGCTGGGCCGTCGGAGGCCGTCTGGGCTGCGTGGTCATCGGCTCAATATCTCATGGCGGTAACGGCGGGCGGGCGTCAGTGCGCGGCGGCGGCCCAGTCGGGGCCCGTGCCGATCGCCACGTCCAGCCCGACGCTGAGCGGGTACGCGGCCGTCATCCCGGTGCGGACGAGGTCGCGGACGGCGTCGTGCTCCCCCGGCGCGAGCTCCAGCACGACCTCGTCGTGGACCTGGAGGAGCAGCCGGCTGCGCGCCCCGGCGGCGGCGAGCGCCGCGTCCACCCGCAGCATCGCGATCTTGACGATGTCGGCGGCGGAGCCCTGCACGGGCGCGTTCAGCGCCATCCGCTCGGCGGTCTCGCGCCGCTGCCTGTTGTCGCTGGTCAGGTGCGGCAGGTAGCGGCGGCGGCCGAGGATGGTGCGGGTGTAGCCGGTGACGCGGGCCTCTGCGACGACCTCTTCCAGGTAGTCGCGGACGCCGCCGAGCCGCGCGAAGTAGGCGTCCATCAGCGGGCGCGCCTCCGCCATCGCGATGCCGAGTTGCTTGGCGAGCCCGAACGCCGACAGGCCGTAGGCCAGCCCGTACGACATCGCCTTGATCTTGCGGCGCATGTCCGGGGTCACCGCCTCGGGCGCGACCTGGAAGACCCGCGCGGCCATGGTGCCGTGCAGGTCCTCGCCGGACGCGAACGCCGCGAGCAGCGTCGGGTCCTGCGACAGGTGCGCCATGACGCGCAGTTCCAGCTGGCCGTAGTCGGCGGTCAGCAGCGCGTCGAAGCCCTCGCCGGGCCGGAACGCCCGCCGGATCCGCCGTCCCTCCTCGGTGCGGACGGGGATGACCTGCAGGTTCGGTTCGGTGGAGGTGAGCCGGCCGGTCGCCGCGACGGTCTGCTGGAAGGTGGTGTGCACGCGGCCGTCCGCGCCGACCTCCCGGATGAGCCCGGCGACGGTCGCGCGCAGCCGGGCCAGGTCGCGGTGGCGCAGCAGGATCTGCGGGAGCCCGTTGTCGGTCCGGGTCGCCAGCCAGGTCAGCGCGTCCAGGTCGGTGGAGTACCCCGACTTGATCTTCTTGGTCTTCGGCAGCCCGAGCTCGCCGAACAGCACCTCCTGGAGCTGCTTGGTGGAGCCGGGGTTGAAGCGGCGCCCGGCGATCTCGGCGGCGTCGTCGGCGGCGCGCTCCATGCCGTCGGCGAAATGCCGTTCCAGCTCGCGCAGGAGCCCGGCGTCGACGGCGATGCCCGCGCGCTCGGCGCGGGCGAGCAGGCCGGACAGGGGCAGCTCGACGTCGCGCAGCAGCTCGTCCATCCCGGTGGACGCGAGGTCGGGGGCGAGCCTGTCCGCCAACTCCAGGACGGCGCCGGCCTGCAGCATCAGCCCGTCCGGGCCGTCCGCGGGCGGGCGGCGGCCGAGGTAGCGGGCGGCGACGTCCGCGACGCCGTACGCGGCGAGGCCGGGAAGCAGCAGGTAGGCGGCCATGGCGGTGTCCGTGGTGACCCCGCCGAGCCGCCAGCCGCGATCGGGCAGGACCCGCGACAGCTCCTTGGCGCCGTGCACCGCCTTGGGACGGTCCGGGTCGGCGAGCCACGCGGCGAACGCGCGCTCGTCGCCCGCGGTGAGCGCGGCCGGCTCGAACGCGGCGGCGAACCCGTCGGGCGTGGCGAGCGCGAACCGCTCGATGTCGCCGGTCCCCCGCGTCCAGGTGCAGTCGGCGGCGAGCCCGACCGGCCCGGTCGCCCTGGCCGCGAGCCAGGGCGCCAGCTCGTCCGGGCCCAGTTCGTGGCCGCGCAGCACCGGACCGGTGGGCTCCGGCGGCCGGCCACCGCCCGGATCGGCCGCGAACAGGCGCTGCCGCAGGCTCGCGTTGCGGAACTCCAGATCGTCCAGGAGCGCGGTGAAGGCGGCGATGTCGTAGGGCCGCCGCCGCAGGTCGCCGACGTCCAGGGGGAGGTCGACGTCGCGGACCAGCTCGGTGAGCCGCCGGTTCAGCCGCACGGTGTCGAGCGCGGCGCGCAGCCGCTCCCCCGCCTTGCCCTTCACCTCGCCGGACCGCTCCAGCAGCGCCGCGAGCGACCCGTACTCGCGGATCCACTTGGCGGCGGTCTTCTCCCCGATGCCGGGAATACCGGGAAGGTTGTCGGACGGGTCGCCGCGCAGCGCCGCGAAGTCGGGGTACTGCGCCGCCGTCAGGCCGTACTTCGCCTCGACCGCCTCCGGCGTGTAGCGGATCATCTCCGACGCCGTCCGGTAGAAGTACAGGACCGTGACGTCGTCGCTGACGAGCTGGAGCGCGTCGCGGTCGCCGGTGACGACCAGGACCTCGACGCCGCCGGCCACCGCCCGGGCGGCGAGCGTCGCGATGACGTCGTCGGCCTCGTAGCCGGGCGCCCGCAGCACGGGCACGCTCATCGCGGCCAGCAGGTCGTCCAGGACGGCGAGCTGGCTCCCGAACTCCTCGGGCGAGCGCGCCCGCGTCGCCTTGTAATCGGGGAACGCCTCGGTGCGGAACGTGCGGCGCCCGACGTCGAACGCGACCGCCAGATGCGTGGGCCGCTCGTCGCGCAACGCGTTGGCCAGCATGTTCGCGAACCCGTAGACGGCGTTGGTGGGCTGGCCCGACGTCGTGCTGAAGTTCTCGACCGGCAGGGCGTAGAACGCCCGGTAGGCCAGCGAGTGGCCGTCCAGGAGCAGCAGGCGGGACCGGTCGGTCATGGTCTCATCCTCGCAGCCGCGGGTAGTGGGCACGCGGAGGCACCTGCCGTTGGAGGGGGACATGACGGAGATCAATGTGGGAAGCGTCGGCATCTGGCGCTCCTGGAGCGGCCTGAGTCCGGAACTGGCCAGGGAGGTGGAGCTGCTCGGCTACGGGACGATCTGGATCGGCGGTTCGCCGTCCGGCGACCTCGGCATCGCCGAGCGGCTGCTGGCCGCCACCGACCGGATCATGGTGGCGACCGGCATCGTCAACATGTGGGCCACGCCGGCGGAGGAGGCCGCCGCTTCCTTCCACCGGCTGAACTCCGCGCACGGCGGCCGGTTCCTGCTCGGCGTGGGCATCGGCCACCGCGAGGCCACGCAGGACTACCGCAAGCCCTTCGAGAAGATCGTCGACTATCTCGACCGGCTGGACGCCCAGGAGGTCCCGGTGTCGGCGCGGGTGCTCGCGGCGCTCGGGCCGAAGGTGCTGCGGCTGTCGGCCGAGCGGGCGGCCGGGGCGCATCCGTACCTGACCACGCCGGAGCACACCCGCCGGGCCCGCGCCGAACTGGGCGAGTGGCCGCTGCTCGCGCCCGAGCAGAAGGTCATCGTGGACACCGACGCCGGCCGCGCCCGCGCGCTGGCCCGGGAGAACCTGTCCGGCACGTACCTGAAGATGCGCAACTACGTCGCGAACCTCGAGCGGCTCGGGTTCACCCGCGCGGACTTCGACGGCGAGGGCAGCGACGCGCTCATGGACGCGCTCGTCGCGCACGGCGGCCCCGAGGTCGCGGCGGCCAGGGTGACCGAGCATCTCGAGGCGGGCGCCGACCACGTCGCGGTGCAGGTGCTGACCGGCTCCGGCCAGGACCCGCTGCCCGCCCTGCGCGCCGTCGCGGAGGCGCTCAACCTGGGCTGAGCACCGGAAACGGAGGGACCTCCGCCGGGCCTGCCCGGCCGCCGGGCCCTTCGGCGAGTCGTCGGTAGGGACGTCCCCTACCGACGACTCGCCGCGGGTCAACGCGGGGTCAGCGGGTGAAGTAGGGGCCGACGCGGGCCGGCGGGACCTTCTTCGCGAGCGCGTGCTTGCGCGCGAGCTCGTTGCCGTTGACGGTGAGCGTGCTGTTCGCGAACTGCTCGGTGACCGCCGCGGTCGCGTCGATCATCTGGTCGAAGCCCCGCAGGTTCACGTTGTCGTAGCGGTCGCAGGCGGAGTGGTAGCACGGGTCGTAGGCGACGCCGGCGGTGCCGCCGTACACCTTCGCCTGCTCCTCGGTCTTGATCTTCTCGGCGCCGGTGAAGATGCCGCCGGCCGGGATGCCCGCGGTGATGAAGGCGTTGTAGTCGGACCGGCCGTCGAACGCGGTCGGGTCGGTGGCGAGGCGGCGTGCGGAGAAGTGGTCGTTGAACGCCTTCTCGATCGCGCCGGTACCGGCCGGGGTGTCGACGTTGTTGCCGCCCTCGCTGTTGTCGCCGTCGTAGACGAACCGGACGTAGTTGGGCGAGGCGAGCATGTCGAAGTCGAGCATCAGCGCGACCTTGTCGCGCTCGGCCTGCGGCAGGTTTTCGACGTAGTACTGGGAGCCGAGCAGGCCCTCCTCCTCGGCGCCCCAGAACGCGAACCGCACCTGGTTGCGGACCTTGTTGCCGAGCTTGTGGATCTGCTTGGCCATCTCCAGCAGCGTCGCGGTGCCGGAGCCGTCGTCGTTGATGCCGGGCCCGGCGACGACGCTGTCGTTGTGCGCGCCGACCACCACGACGTTGTCGGCGCGTCCGCGCGGGGTGTCGGCGATGACGTTGGCCGCCTCGCGCTTCTGGTTGGTGGTGTCGGTCTTGACGTGCAGCGTCACGCCGCCGTTCTGCGCCTGCCGGACGAGGTCGGTGCCGACCGCGTTCGTCGGGCCGACGACCGGGATCGAATGCGGCGTGGTGAGGGTGCCCGCCACCGGTCCCGGCTGGTCGGGCAGCTGGTAGATGACGACGGCGCTCGCGCCGGCGGCGACGGCGTTGCCGGCCTTGACGGAGAAGAAGCAGCCGCCGCGCTGGACGAGCGCGATGTTCCCCTTCGGGAACCCGGTGAAGTCGCCGGCCTCGCATCCGCTGCCGGTTCCGGCCGCGGCCGGGTCGACGGGGGTCGCGGCGGCGGTGACGTCGCCGGACCCGGAGTACTGCAGCGTCGCGAAGTCGGTGTCGGGGGTGAACGTCCGCGGCGCCGGCGCGGTCTCGGCGAACGTCGCCGGCGCGTTCTCCTGCCAGAAGTCGAAGGTGAAGTTCTGGACCGCCGGCCGGTAGCCGTAGCGCTTCAGCTGGTCGGCGACGTACTTGATGGTGATCTTGTTGCCGTCCAGGCCGGCGGCCCGGTTGCCGCCGTTGGCGTCCGCGATCTTCTGCAGGTTCAGCTGGTGGTGGCGGACGGCCTCGAGGGTGACGAGCCCGGCCAGCCGGGAACCGGCCGGCGCGGCGGCCCGGGCGCCGGGCGCCGCCAGGGCGGTGGCGGCGAGCGAGAGGCCGAGGAGGGAGGCGAGCGCGGCTCTGCGCATGACCGTGTCTCCGTTGCGTGGGGGACAAATCGCACGAAGCGTGACATGTGGGCTTACCGCGGACAAGATCTAGAGTTGCCAATCCGCGGCCCTAGCCGGAAGCGGTCAAACGGGGCGATCGGGCACCCGAGTTAGCTCATCTGACGAGCACGTGTCAACCTCACCGGCGCCCGCGCAGCCGATAAATACAGGTTGATAGCACTGGTCAGCGATAAATCCGACTCAGTATGCTTCGGGCCTTTGCAGCTCAGCCACGGAGCGAGCTCCGCGAGCGGACGAAAAGGAAGTGAACCGGTGACGCGACCCGACCAGGCGCCCGCGCCGCCGCGGCGATCGCGCGACCGGACCGGGCCGCGCACCCGCAGCATCAGGCGCCGGATCGCGCTGCTGCTGGCCGTCCCGCTGACCTCGCTGCTGATCCTGTGGGCCATCCCGACGGGCGTCTCGCTGAACAGCGCGCTCGAGCGGTACGACTTCTCGACCGTCTACGACAAGGTCGGGCTGCCGGCCACGACCGTCATCGAGGCGATCCAGCAGGAGCGCTCCGCGGCCGTCGTGTCGCTGGCGTCGCGCAGCGCCGCGAACGACAAGAAGTACCAGGCGCAGACAGCCCGCACGGACGCGATCGTGGCGGCGTTCCGCAAGTCGGCCTTCTCCTCGGCCGCCAAGGACGCGATGACCGGCGCCGTGCTCCAGCGGACGCGGCTGCTCAGCGGCGCCTTCGACGACCTCGGCTCGCTGCGCGCCCAGGTCCGCATCGGCAGCCCGCCGCTGCGGATCATCAACGGGTACAGCAAGCTCTCCGACGGCACGATCCGGGTGCTCACGACGCTGGTGAGCGTCAACGCCATCTCGGTCTACCAGCAGACCAACGCCCTGCTGGACATGTACTGGGCCCGCGAGTTCATGCTGCGCGAGGCCGACCTCGTCAACGGGCTGCGGCGCGGTCGGATGACCACCGACGACCGCGCCGCGTTCACCGGCTGGGCGAGCAACCGCGACCAGTTCTTCGAGCTCGGCCGCGCGTCGGCGCGCGGCGGCATCAGCAAGATCATGGCCGACCTGGTGAACTCGGAGGCCTACACCGACTACTCCGTGCTGGAGAACGACGTCGTCACCAACGGCGCGAACCCGGACCCGCGCGAGTGGCGGGCCGCCGTCGCCGCGGTGTCGCCCGTCTGGCTCGGCGCCGCCGCCAAGGCCGGCGACGAGGTGAACCGCAAGGACGTGGAGCCGGCCGGCCGCCGGATCATGCTCGCCTTCTACCTGATCGGCGGGCTCGGCCTGCTCGCCGTCGTGGTGTCGGTGGCGCTGTCGCTGCTGTTCGCGCGGCGCATCACCTTCGAGCTGCGGCAGCTGCAGCGCAGCGCGCAGGAGCTGGCGCACGAGCGGTTGCCGCGGCTGGTGGCGCGGCTGCGGCGCGGCGAGAAGGTGGACGTGGACGCCGAGGCGCCGCGTCCGCAGGGCGGGGGCACCCGGGAGATCGCGCTGGTCGGCGAGGCGTTCGGCGCCGTCCAGCGGACGGCGGTGAGCACCGCGGTCGGCGAGGCCGACCTGCGGGCGAGCATCAACCGGGTGTTCGTGAACCTGTCGTGGCGCAGCCAGTCGCTGCTGCACCGGCAGCTGCGGCTGCTGGACCAGATGGAGCGCCGCGCCGCCAGCCCCGAGGAGCTGGACGACCTGTTCCGGCTGGACCACCTCACCACCCGCATGCGCCGGCACGCCGAGGGCCTGGTCATCCTGTCCGGCTCGCCGACCGTCCGCGCCTGGGACCGCCCGGTCGCGGCCGAGGACGTGATCCGCGCGGCGATCGCCGAGGTCGAGGACTACACCCGGGTGGAGATGACCGGGGCGTCGTCGGCCGCGGTGACCGGCGCGGTGGTCGCCGACGTGATCCACCTGCTCGCCGAGCTGATCGAGAACGCCGCGTCGTTCTCCCCGCCGACGACCGAGGTCACCGTCAAGATCGAGACGGTCGCGAACGGGCTGGCCGTCGAGGTGATCGACCGCGGCGTCGGGCTCGCCCCGGACGAGCGCGGCGAGCTGAACCGGCGGCTGGCCGGCGGCGGCGAGTTCGACCTGGTCGACACCGAGCGGCTCGGGCTGTTCGTCGTCGCGCGGCTCGCCGACCGGCACGGCATCGGCGTGTCGCTGCAGGCGTCCCCGTACGGCGGCACGACCGCGATCGTGCTGGTCCCGCACGCCCTGGTGGTGCTGGACGAGCCCCGGGAACTGCTCGGCGGCGACGAGGCCCCGCTGGTCGGGCACCCCGTCGGGTCCGCCGTGCCGGCGCCGCGCGGCCTGGCCCGTCCGGTGCGTCCGGCGCTGCCCGGCCCGGCCTACCCGCCGGCGTACCCGCCGCCCGCCGCACCGCCCGGCGGGCGGGCGCCGGCCGGTGGCCGGCCCCGGCCGCCGGCCGCGGACCCGGAGGCGGCCGACACCGAATCCAGCGAGGTCACGGGCCGGCTCCCCCGGCGGGAGCGGCAGCGGAACATGGCGCCGGAGCTGCGCGCGCGGCCCGCGCCCGAGCCCGCGGCCGCCGTCCCGGAGCAGGAGCGGGAGTGGGGCGGCGGGCCGACGGAGGAGTACGAGGAGCCGAGCCCGGAGGTCAGCCGGGACCTGATGGCATCGCTACAGTCGGGATGGCTTCGGGGCAGGGACGACGACGAGCAGGACGATCGCGACCCGCGCGATGAATGGGGGCAGGGATGACGCAGCACGCCACCGGAGAGCTGGACTGGCTGCTGGACGATCTGGTGAACCGGGTCGGGGAGGTGCACCAGGCCGTGCTGCTGTCGCGGGACGGCCTGGTGATGGGCGCCTCCGGCGGGGTCACCCGCAAGGACGCCGAGTTCCTGGCGGCGCTGTCGTCGGGCTTCCACAGCCTGGCCAACGGCGCCCGCGAGCACTTCCGGGCCAAACAGGTCCGGCAGACCGTCGTCGAGCTGGACGGGCTGCTGTTCTTCGTCATGCCGGCCGGCAACGGCAGCTGCCTGGCGGTGCTGAGCGACGCGGGCGGCAACGCCGGGCTGGTCGCCTACGAGACGACGATGCTGATCAAACGGGTGCGGCGCCAGCTCGGCACGGCGCCGCGGGCGGAGGCCGCCGACCCCTCGCAGGCCGGCGCCCCGGGCTGAGCCGGCCGTGGAGACCCCGAGAGAGCGCTGGGTCGGCGCGGACGCCGGCCCGATCGTCCGGCCGTACGCGGTGACCCGGGGGCGCACCCGCCCCCGGGGGCTGGTCGCCGACCTGGTCACGCTGCTGATCGCGACGGGCCGCACACCCGGCGAGCGGGTGTGGCTGTCGCGCGAGCAGCGGCGGCTGCTGGAGCTGTGCCGGCACCCCTCCACCCCGGCCGACCTGGCCTCCGACACCGACCTGCCGCTGCGGGTCGTGCAGGTCCTGCTGGCGGACCTGCACCACTACGGCCTGATCGAAGAACTCCCCCAGGGCGCGCCGTCCGGGCAGCAGAGCGCCGGACGTCCCGACCCGAAGATCCTGATGAGAGTGCTCGATGAACTCCGCCGCCTATGACCCCACCGCGCCGGCCGAGGACCTCCCCGCGCACACGCTGAAGATCCTGGTGGCCGGCGGCTTCGGCGTCGGCAAGACCACCCTGGTCGGCGCCGTCAGCGAGATCCGCCCGCTGCGCACCGAGGAGACCCTCACCGACGCGTCCGTCGGGGTGGACGACCTCGGCGGCGTCGAGCGCAAGACCACCACGACCGTCGCCATGGACTTCGGCCGGCTGACCTTCAGCGGCGGCGTCCGGCTGTACCTGTTCGGCACGCCCGGGCAGGAGCGGTTCTGGTTCATGTGGGACCAGATCGCCTACGGCGCGGTCGGCGCGATCGTGCTGGTCGACACGCGCCGGCTGCCGACCAGCTTCGCCTCCATCGACTTCTTCGAGAACCGGGGGATCCCGTTCGTCGTCGCCGCGAACGTGTTCGACGGCGCCCGCCGCTTCACCGCCGAGGAGATCGCCGACGCGCTCGACCTCGATCCGGACGTCCCGGTCGTGCTGTGCGACGTCCGCGACTACGACTCGGCCAAGAACGTCCTGATCCAGCTGGTGGAGCACGCCCTGCAGGCGACGGGGTGACCGGCGGTCAGGCCGTCGTCCGCGCGACGACGAGGGCGGCGAGCGCGGCGTAGGCGGCGGAGTCGTCCAGGCCGGTCTGCGCCTTGATCTCGCCCCGGTGGATCGACTCCATCACCTGGCCCGCGACGGCGCCGACGAACTCCGCGTCGGCGCCCGGGGCGGCCTCGCGGACGAGCGCCTGCACGCGCCGCGCCGCGATCAGGGTGTTGCGCTTGTAGATCTCGCGGGCCGGGGGGAAGGCGTCCAGGTCGGCGAAGAAGGCGGGCGAGGCGGGCGCCAGCTCGGCGGAGATGGCGCGCAGGTAGGCGCCGACCCGCTCGCGGGGTCCGGCGCTGGCGTCCACGGCCGCCTCGACCCGCTCGGTCGCGCGGCGGAAGAACGCCCGCACCACCGTCGCGATGATCTGCTCGCGGCTGGCCGCGACGGCGTACAGCGTGCTCTTGGAGCAGCGCAGGACGGCGGCCAGCTCGGCGACGCTCAGCCCGGCGAACCCGCGGTCGAGGAACACCTCGATGAGCCGCTCGATCAGTTCCGCGCGGCGCCGCGCGGCCCGGGTCTCCGTCATCCCGCGACAGTACCAAAAAGGGTTCTCTGGTACTGGTTCTGGTACCGTTCAGGTGCCGAAAGGAGTCGCGCATGCCCGCCACCCGGCACCTGCCCACGTCCGAGTCCGAGGACCTGCTCGCGCTCGCCCGCGAGATCGCCGCCAAGGAGCTGGCGCCCCGCGTCGCGGACGCCGAGCGCACCGGCACCTTCCCCCGCGACGTCTTCACGACGCTCGGCCGGGCGGGCCTGCTCACGCTCCCCTACCCCGAGGAGTTCGGCGGCGGCGAGCAGCCGTACGAGATCTACCTGCAGGTCCTGGAGGAGATCGGCGCGGTGTGGGCCAGCGTCGGCGTCGGCGTCAGCGTGCACGCGCTGTCCTGCTTCCCGCTGTTCGCCTTCGGCTCCGACGAGCAGCGCGCGCGATGGCTCCCCGGCATGCTGTCGGGCGAGCGGCTCGGCGCGTACTGCCTGTCCGAGGCGCACGCCGGCTCCGACCCCGCCGCGATGCGCGCCAAGGCCGTCCGGGACGGCGACTCCTACGTCCTCAACGGCGCCAAGGCGTGGACGACCCACGGCGGCAAGGCCGACTTCTACACCGTCATGGCCCGCACGTCCGACGACGGGGCGCGCGGCATCTCCTGCTTCTACGTCCCGGCGGACACCCCGGGTCTGGAGTTCGACCAGCCCGAGGACAAGATGGGCCTGATGGGCTCCACCACCGCGACCGTCCGGCTGGTGGACGCGCGGATCCCGGCCGGCCACCTGATCGGCCGCGAGGGCCAGGGCCTGTCCATCGCGCTCGCCGGCCTGGACGCCGGCCGGCTCGGCATCGCCGCCGTCGCCACCGGCCTCGCCCAGGGCGCCCTCGACCACGCCGTCGCCTACGCCAAGGAGCGCGAGGCGTTCGGCAAGGCGATCATCGACCACCAGGGCCTGGCGTTCGTCCTCGCCGACATGGCCGCCGCCGTCGAGTCGTCCCGCGCGACGTACCTGTCGGCCGCCCGGCTGAAGGACGCCGGCCGCCCCTACGGCCGCGAGGCGTCCATCGCCAAGCTGGTCGCCACCGACAACGCCATGAAGGTGACCACCGACGCCGTCCAGGTCCTCGGCGGCGCCGGCTACACCCGCGACTTCCCCGTCGAGCGCTTCATGCGCGAGGCCAAGGTCATGCAGATCTTCGAGGGCACCAACCAGATCCAGCGCCTCGTCATCTCCCGCCACCTCGCCCGCTGACCCACCCGGCCGGGCGGATCACCGGTGGACGCCACGAACCACGGCACGCCTCCCACCCCGCCCTTGACGCTGATGCTCTCGCCCACCAACGGCGCCTCGGAACGAAAGACCCGCAGCAGCGCAGGCGTCCCGCCGTACCGAGGAACCGCGCACAGACCCTCAGCGGCGAGCCTGCCCGCAAGGTGATCGAGATGTATGCGGGCATTTACTGTTGAGATATGTCCCTCGACCTCGACGGCCCCGAGCCGCTGTACGAGCAGATCGCCGACCTGCTCGGGGCTCGGATCTCCGACGGCACGTACCAGCCGCGGCGGCGCATCCCGTCCGAGGCGGCCATCTGCGACGAGTTCGACGTCTCCCGTCCGACCGCACGCTCGGCCGTGGCGCTCCTGGTCGAGCGCGGCTTGGTGATCACGGTGCGCGGTAAGGGCTCCTTCGTCCGCTCTCCCGAATAGGGCCGGCACAGCGGCGGAGAAGTGAACGCGGGAGCGGCTGCATCCGCACGGGTTTCCGGCGTGGCCGCGTGAGGCGGACGTGTTCGCGGTCGCGCGGCGTGAGAAGGCGGCGCGGTCGTTCGCGGGATGCGTCGAGGTGCTGATCGGCGAGGGCGACGTCACCGGCGCCGCCCGGCTGCTGCGCGGGGCGCCGGGGATGCTGTTCCGGTCGGCGGACCGGCTGCTGCGCCTCGCGTCCGGCGACGGGCGGGACGCCGTGTTCGAGGAGATCGAAGCGGCCGCCGGCGGGGTTTCGGGGCGCGTCGTGCTGTCGCTGCGCGAGCATCTGCTCAACCGGCCCGAGAAGCCCGGCCAGGCACGCGTCTTCGCCAACCCACGGCCGCGGCGTCGTCGTTCCGGACGCGCGGCCGCCCCTGGACGAGGCGGTGCGGGAGCGGCTGGCGGCGCTGCTGGACGGGGAGATCGCGCGGCGGCTGCCGGACGCCGGGCGGCTGGTCGTCGACCGGGACGTCCTGGATGTCGCGCTGCCATGAGCGGGAAGGCGACGGCGTCCGGACTGGGCGTCCTGCCGCGCGGGTCGGTGTCACCGGTCGAAGGCGAGCTGCTCCGGTTCTTCGTCTACTGGAAGCAGGCCAAGGCCCGGACCGACTTCGACCTGTCGGCGCTGATGCTCGACGGCGACTTCCAGAACCCGGCGTGGTTGTCGTACACGTCGCTGACGCAGGTCGGCGGCGAGCATTCCGGCGACATCACGTCGGCGCCGGACGGGGCGTCGGAGTTCATCGATCTGCGCCTCGGCCAGGTCGGCGCGCGGGTGATCATCCCGCAGGTCAACGTCTATTCCGGTGAGGGGTTCGAGCAGGTCGCCGAGTCGTTCTTCGGGTTCATGCTCCGCGACGCCGAGCAGAAGGGACGGCCGTTCGAGCCGCGGACGGTCCGGATGAAGTCCGACCTGCGCGGGGCGGGCCGGGTCGCGCTGCCGCTGGTGTTCCTGCGCGGCGACGACGGCCGGTGGCGCGCCAAGTGGCTGCACAGGTCGAGGGCAACCGCCTCACCACGTCCGCGCTGGTCCGGGCGGTCGTGGAGCGGCGGTACCTGACCGTCCGGTATCTGACCGGCCTCTGGGCGTCCCGGGAGGTCACGATGTGGGACGGCGAGCGGCTTCCGGACGGGCCGGTGACGTTCGTGGGATTCGAGCGGCCGGAAGGGCTCCACGAGGAGTCGCGGGTATTCACGCCGGAAAACCTGCACGACATCGTTCGCAGGGACGGGCGCCGCCTCACCGGGCGGCGCCCGTTCTTCGCGCGCGGCAGAATGGCAGGGTGACACGTGAGTCCGTCCTGACCAGGGCGGTGCGGATATTCGACGCGTTCGATCCCGACCATCCGTCGCTGTCGGTGTCGGAGGTCGCGCGGCGCACCGGCCTGCATGTGGCGACGGCGTCGCGGCTGGTCGACGAGCTGGTGCGGCACGGGCTGCTCGCGCGGGACGAGCGGCGCCGCGTACGGGTCGGCCTGCGCATGTGGGAGCTGGCGTCGCGGGCCGCGCCGACGCTCGGGCTCCGCGAGGCCGCGATGCCGTTCATGGAGGACCTGCACGCGGTGATCGGCCACCACACCCAGCTCGGCGTGCTGGACGGCCGCGAGGTGCTGTTCGTGGAGCGGCTCTCGATGCCGAACGCGGTGATCAACCTGACCCGGATCGCGGGGCGGCTGCCGCTGCACGCCTCGTCCAGCGGGCTGGTGCTGCTCGCGAACGCGTCCGCCGAGCTGCAGGAGGACGTGCTGGCCGGGGAACTCGCCGCCTTCACGCCGTGCACCGTGGTCGATCCGAGGCGGCTGCGGGCGCTGCTCGCCGACGTGCGCCGCAGCGGCGTCGCGCTGTGCCCGGGCTACATCGACGAGCGCGCGACCGGGATCGCCGTGCCGGTCCGGGGCCCGGACGGCAAGGTGATCGCGTCGCTGTCGGTCGTGGTCCCCAACGACGGCAACGCGCGCGCCCAGGTCCCCGCGCTGCAGGCCGCAGCGCGGGGCATCTCGCGGGCCGTCGGAGGCGCCCCCGGGGCTAGCTGAGCCTCACGTAGTCGTAGTCGAAGGGCCGGCCGTTGATGCCGTTGCGGGGCGGGGCGATCCAGGAGGCGATCTTGCCGCGCTCGTGGACGGGGCGCATCAGGGAGCGGACGTGGGTCTTGTCGACCTCGGTCGGCAGCCAGGCGGCCTGCCGGGCCTCCCACTCCTCGGGGGTGAGGCGCTCGCCCCGGGGGGTGGCCTCGATGCCGGCGAAGGCGCCGACCTTGCGGTTGAACGCGACGCTGGGCAGGTAGAGGCGCTGCGGCAGGCCCGCGTCGGCGAGGATGCGGTTCCAGCGGTTGACGCCGCTCTGGCAGTCGGAGACGTACTCGCGGCGCAGGTCGGTGTTGAGGCCGACGAGGGCGGGGACCTCGGTCTGCCCGATCTCGCCGTCGACCAGGGCGTCCACCAGGATGGAGTCGTCGGTGAGGCGGTGGTCGTCCTTGCGGCGGCCCTCCATCCAGCGGCCCTTGAGCCCGGCGGTGTAGTAGTTGGCGACGTTGCTGGACGTCTCGGAGCCGAACAGGTCGAGCGACACCGAGTAGTGGAAGTTCAGGTACTTCTGGATCATGTCCAGGGGGATCGCGCCGTACGCGGCGACGTCGTCGGTGTCGTGCTCGATCATGAGCTGGACGGTCCGCTCGACGACGCGGTCGATGCCGGTGGTGCCCACCATCATGTGGTGGGCCTCTTCCTTGAGCATGAACTCGCAGGTGCGCGACAGGGGGTCGAACGCGGACTCCTTGAGGGTGCCGAGCTGGTACTTGCCGTCCCGGTCGGTGAAGTAGGTGAACATGAAGAAGGAGAGCCAGTCGGGGGTCTCCTCGTTGAAGGCGCCGAGGATGCGCGGCGACTCCTCGCTGCCGGAGTTGCGGTGCAGCAGCTCCTCGGCCTCCTCGCGGCCCTCGCGTCCGAAGAAGGCGTGCAGGAGGTAGACCATCGCCCACAGGTGCCGGCCCTCTTCGACGTTCACCTGGAACAGGTTGCGCAGGTCGTAGAGGCTGGGAGCGGTGGCGCCGAGGTTGCGCTGCTGCTCGACGGACGCGGGTTCGGTGTCGCCCTGGATGACGATGAGGCGCTGCAACTCGGCGCGGTACTCCCCCGGCACCTTCTGCCAGGCGGGCTCGCCCTTGTGCGCGCCGAAGCCGATGCGGCGGTCGCCGTCGCGTTCGGCGAGGAAGATGCCCCAGCGGTAGTCCTTCATGGCGACGTGCCCGAAGTGCGCCCAGCCCTCGCGTCCGACGTTGACGGCGGTGCGCAGGTAGACGTCCTGGGTCGGCAGGGTCGGGCCCATCGACTCCCACCAGGACAGGAAGTTCGGCTGCCACGACTCCAGGGCCCGCTGCAGGCGCCGGTCCTCGTGCAGGTCGACGTTGTTCGGGATCTTCTCGGAGTAGTCCGCGGAGACGGGCATGCTCAGACTCGCTTTCGGTCGAAGTCGGCGCGCCGTCCGGTGCCGTAGCGGCGCAGCGCGCCGTCCGGGCCGGACGCGTTCGGCCGGTTGAAGATCCAGTTCTGCCAGGCGGTGAGCCGGCCGAAGATCTTGGTCTCCAGGGTCTCGGGGCCGGGGAAGCGGTAGTTGGCCTCCAGGCCGGTCAGGGCGTCCGGGGAGAATCCGGCGCGCTCCTCGACGGCGATGCGGACCTCCTCGTCCCAGTCGATGTCGTCGGGCGCGAAGGTGACCAGGCCGAGGCGTTCGGCGTCGCCGGCGTCGAGGGGCTTGGCGGCGGCGTCGCGGACGGCGGCCAGGGCCTCGTCGTCGCCGAGGAAGCGCGTCTCCAGGCGGGTGAGGCCGTTGCCCATCGGGAGGGGGCCGAGGTTCATCGCGTCGACGGCGATGGTGGCGGGGTCGGCGTCCGGGTCGACGTCCTCGAAG
Organism: Actinomadura sp. NTSP31; assembly: GCF_041951385.1. NCBI lineage: Bacteria > Bacillati > Actinomycetota > Actinomycetes > Streptosporangiales > Thermomonosporaceae > Actinomadura > Actinomadura sp. NTSP31. Next base: position 328,785 of record NZ_JBGNUT010000001.1, read on the forward strand.
ACGCCTTCCAGCTGGTAGGAGCGGTCGGCGGCGAGCGCGAGCTCCAGGAGGGAGCCGGCGAAGCAGCTGCCGGGCTCGATCAGCGCGATGAGGCTGCGGCTGGTGACGTCGAGGCGCTTCAGCGTCCGCTTGAGGTACAGGACGATCTCGTTCGCGAGCCAGTCGCCGGCGTTGTCGAGCAGCAGGCGGTCGTGGTCGAGCACCTTCAGCGGGTCGCCGGCGGTGCGGAGGATCCAGGTGCCGAGGGACGGCTCGTTGGTGCGCAGGTCGAGGATCAGGTCGTCCAGTTCGCGGGTCATCGCGAGGGTCCAGTAGTCCGCGCCCTGGGCGTGGACGCCGGCGATGTCCTCGGGGGCGTCGGCGACGGGGCCGGCGACGGTGATCTCGACGGCGGCGGCGTCCCGGTCCAGCTTCGCCGTGACGTGCCGGTAGGCGATCTCGTCGCCGGTGCGGGTCTTGCCGAGCGGGGTCAGCGCGACGCCCTCGGCGCCGACCGGACGGTTCGAGCGGGCGGCCAGCTCGGCGGCGCGCTCCGCGACGGTCGCGTCCCACGCGGTGCGGGCCACGGCCTCGTCGACCAGCCGCCACGCGACGGCCTTCCTGCCGCCGAGCCCTTCGGCCTTGGTGGCGAAGTAGTCGGCCCGGTCGCGGCGGACGTGCCGCTTGTCGGTGACGCGGGTCAGCCCGCCGGTGCCGGGCAGCACGCCCAGCAGCGGCAGCTCCGGCAGCGACACCGTGGACGACCGGTCGTCCACGAGCATGATGTGGTCGCAGGCGAGCGCCAGCTCGTAGCCGCCGCCGGACGCGGTGCCGTTGCACGCGGCGAGGTAGGTCTGCCCCGAGTTGGCCGTCGCGTCCTCGATGCCGTTGCGGGTCTCGTTGGTGAACTTGCAGAAGTTCACCTTCCACGCGTGCTCGGACGCCGCCAGCATCCGGATGTTGGCGCCCGCGCAGAAGATCTTCTCCTTGCCGCTGGTCACCACGACCGTGCGCACCCCGGGGTGCTCGAACCGCAGCCGCTGGACGGCGTCGTACAGCTCGATGTCCACGCCCAGGTCGTAGGAGTTGAGCTTCAGCTCGTAGCCGGGGACGAGGCCCCCCTGCTCGTCGACGTCCATCGTCAGCGTGGCGACCGGACCGCCGACCTCGACCCTCCAGTGCCGGTAGCGGGCCGGATCCGTCCGGAACTCGACGTGCATGGGGTGCTCCTCCACTCTGTCCGTGCTCCCATGCTCCACAGGAACCGGTCAATGCGTCAAGAGTTTGTAGCATATCGGCGCCGGGCAGGACGCCGCCCCGGCCGGGCGTGCGGGGTCAGTCGCGGCCGAGGAGGGCGGCGGCCAGGTCGCGGACGGCGAAGCGGCGCAGCTTGCCGCTGGCCGTGGTCGGCAGCACGTCCATGATCAGCACTTCGCGGGGCCGCTTGAACGCGGCCAGGCCCGCCCGGCAGAACTCGATCAGCTCCGCCGGCTCGGCCTTCACCCCGTCGGCGAGGACGACGCAGGCGATCGGCTTGTCGAGGCCGTCGCCGTCCGGCAGGCCGACGACCGCCACCATCGCGACCGCCGGATGCTCCAGCAGCCGGGCCTCCACCTCCGCCGGCGACACCCAGATGCCGCCCGCCTTGAGCATGTCGCCGGTGCGCCCGAGGCAGGTGTAGTAGCCGTCCTCGTCCACCACGTAGGTGTCGCCGGTGCGCAGCCACTCGCCCTGGAACACCTGCCGGGTCGTCTCCGTCCGGCACCAGTAGCCCGTGGCGATCGACTCGCCCTTCACCAGCAGCGACCCGGGGGTTCCGGGCGGGACGTCGGCGCCGGCCGAGTCGACGACGCGCAGCTCGTAGCCGGGAACGGCGACGCCCGTGGTGCCGGGGCGCACCTCGCCCGGACGGTTCGACAGGAAGATGTGCAGGCACTCGGTCGAGCCGATGCCGTCGATGATCTCCACGCCGTACCGCTCGGTGAAGCGGCGGCACAGCTCGGCGGGCAGCGGCTCGCCCGCCGACACCGCCAGCCGCACCGACGCGAACGCCTCGCGCGGCACGTCCGCGTTCAGCAGCGCGGCGTAGAAGGTGGGGACGGCGAAGAACAGCGTGGGCCGGTACTCGCGCAGCCGTTCGGCCACGGACGCGGGCGTCGGCCGGTCCGGGTCGAGGATCGTGGCGGCGCCGGCGGCGAGCGGGAAGAACAGCGAGTTGCCGATGCCGTAGGCGAAGAAGAGCTTGGCGACCGAGTAGCAGCGGTCCTCCGGCGTGATGCCGAGGACCTGCCGGCCGTAGGTCTCCACGACGTGCCGGATGTTGGCGTGCCGGTGCATCGCGCCCTTGGGCTTGCCGGTCGTCCCGGACGTGTAGAGCCACAGCGCGCTGGAATCGCCGGAGGTCGCGTACGGTTCGCGGACCTCCCCGCCCTGCGCCGCGCCCTCCGCCACCAGGTCGGCGAAGGGATCGAGCCGCACGCCCGCCGGAACGCGGAGCGCCGCGTCCCCCTCGACCGCGACGCGCCGGACGCCCGGCGCCAGCGCCAGCGCCTCCTCCGCAGGGACGGCGAACCGGTCGCTGACCAGCAGCACCCGGGCCCGCGCGTCGTTCAGCAGGGCCGCCAGCTCCGCGCCGGTCAGCATGGTCGACACCGGCACGGGGACGGCGCCGAGCCGCATCGCGCCGAGGATCGCGCCCGCCATGGCGGGACCGTCCGCCATGAACAGCACGACGCGCTCCTCGGGCCGCAGGCCCCACGCCTCCAGCCCGGCGGCGACATTCCCGGCGAGGACGTCCAGCTCGGCGTAGCTCAGGTCGCCGCCGGGGCCGGTGAGCGCCGTCCGTCCGGCGGTGCCGGGATCCCGCGCGGCCTCCAGGAGATGATCGGAGGCGTTGAACGTGTCCGGCCGCGCCTGGCCGGCCGCCGTGTCAGCGGTCATCGGGGACTCCCCTTCGCCGTGAACCGTGGCAAATATGTTCTACACTCGCAAAACGCTAGTCAATAGTTATGTGGAATGATGAGGGACCGGATGCAGCCACCCGCGGAGGGAGAGCCGATGAGCCCGGCCGCCGGCACGGACGCGGAAACCGGCGCGGGCACCGGCGCGGGTCCGCGGTTCCGGCGCCGCCGCGAGCTCGGGGCGGCGAGCGCGCGCTCGCTGCTGCTGACCGTCCTCGGCGAGTTCGTCCTGCCGGCCGGAGAGCCGGTGTGGACGGCGGCGTTCCTGGAGGCCCTCGGGCTGCTCGGGGTGGAGGAGAAGGCCGTCCGGCAGGCGCTCGCCCGCAGCGCGAGCGAGGGCTGGCTGTCCGGGGAGCGGCAGGGCCGGCGCACCGCCTGGCACCTGACCCCGGCCGGGAAGCGGCTGCTCACCGCCGGCACCGGGCGCATCTACGGCTTCGGCCGCCCCGGCGGCGACTGGGACGGGCGATGGCTGCTGGTCCTCGCCACCGTCCCGGAGACGAACCGGAAACTGCGGCATCTGCTGCGGACCCGGCTCTCCTGGAACGGGCTCGGCAACCTCTCCCCCGGCGTGTGGGTCAGCCCGCACCCCGAACGCGAGCCCGAGGTGCGCGAGGTGCTCGCGGAGATCGGCGTCGCCGACACCTCGACGCTGTTCGTCGGCGGCCTCGGCGACCTCGACGAGGCGCGCCGCGTGGCCCGGCAGGCGTGGAACCTGGACGAGATCGAGCTGGCCTACGAGGACTTCCTCGACGCGGTCGGCGCGCTGCGTCCCGCCGACGACCCGGGGACGTTCGCCGCGCAGGCCCGGCTCGTCCAGGAATGGCGGCGGTTCCCGTTCCTGGACCCGGCGCTGCCGGCCGAGCTGCTGCCGGACGACTGGAGCGGTTCGCAGGCGTTCGCGCTCTTCCACGAGCGGCACGGCGCGTGGCGGCCGGCCGCCGACCGCCAGTGGAAGGCGATGGCCTCCGACTGACCGGGACCAGACTGACCGGGCCCAGGCCGACCGGGCCCCGGCTAACCCGCCGGCGATGACCCGGCCGCCCGTCCGGTCGCGGGCTCGGGCGGGCCCTGCGGGGTGAGCCGCAGCAGGTTGACGGTGCCCTCGGCGGCCACCCGGCCCCTGTCGTCGGTGATGGTCGCCTGCCAGGTGACGTGGTCGCCGACCCGGTCGACCGGGCGGGCGCGGGCGGTCAGCCGGCCCTCCCGGACGGCGCGCATGAAGCGCGTGTGGTTGCTGACCCCGACGACCCGGTGCTCCAGCCCGACGGTGAGCGCGGCGCCCATGCTGCAGACGGTCTCGTTGATCGCGCAGTACACGCCGCCGTGCACGATCCCGTACGCCTGCATGAGCCTGCCCGTCACCTCGATCTCGGCCACGACCTCCCGGTCGGACGCCTCGACCACCCGCAGGCCCAGCGTGCGGTCCAGCGGGCCCGCGTAGCCGGACGGATCCTCCGCCATCGCCGCCTCCTCGATGATCTCCCGACGTTATCCAGCCGTCCGAAAAGCCGTCAATGCACCGAGATGTCCCAGCGGAGCCCGGAACGGCGCAGGTGTAGGCGGCCCTCTCGCGGGAAGGGACGCAGCGCCTTGTCCACGGGCCGGAGGTGACCACATGAGCGGGCTGGTCGGGCGGAACCTGCTGGCGGGCGCCGAGCCCGACGTCGCCGGGGACGCCGGCTATCCCGACGCCCCGCCCCGCATGGGGTTCTTCACCGACACGTCGGTGTGCATCGGCTGCAAGGCCTGCGAGGTCGCCTGCAAGGAGTGGAACGCCGTCCCCGAGGACGGCCTGGAGTTCACCGGGATGTCCTACGACAACACCCAGGGGCTCGGCGCGGACACCTGGCGGCACGTCGCCTTCATCGAGCAGGACAAGCCGGTCGGCAACGCCGACTCCGGCGTGCGGTGGCTGATGGCCTCGGACGTGTGCAAGCACTGCACCCACGCCGCCTGCCTCGACGTCTGCCCGACCGGGTCGCTGTTCCGCACCGAGTTCGGGACGGTCGTCGTCCAGGAGGACATCTGCAACGGCTGCGGCTACTGCGTGCCCGCCTGCCCCTACGGCGTCATCGACCAGCGCAAGGAGGACGGCCGCGTCTGGAAGTGCACCCTCTGCTACGACCGGATCGGCGACGGCCTCGAACCCGCCTGCGCCAAGGCCTGCCCCACCGACTCCATCCAGTTCGGCCCGCTGGACGAACTGCGCGAACGCGCCGCCGCCCGCGTCGACCAGCTGCACGGCATCGGCGTCGAGGACGCCCGGCTGTACGGGCACGACCCGGAGGACGGCGTCGGGGGCGACGGCGCGTTCTTCCTGCTGCTCGACGAGCCGGAGGTGTACGGGCTGCCGCCGGACCCGGTCGTGACCACGCGGGACCTGCCGTCCATGTGGAAGCACGCGGGCGTCGCCGCGGCCGCGCTCGCCGGCGGGATCGCCGCGCTGTTCACCGTCCACGGCCGGCCGGGAGGCGGGCGATGAGCACGTCCGACGTCACCAAGGACGGCGTCCAGGGGCAGCGGGAGGGCCGGGACGCCCTCATCGGGCAGGGCAAGGGCGAGCGCCGCAGGCGCCGCGGCGAGCGGGCGATGGTGCCGAAGGCGGAGTTCACCTCCTACTACGGCAAGCCCGTGCTGAACGCGCCGGTGTGGCACGCGGCCGACATCGCCGGGTACTTCTTCCTCGGCGGCCTGGCGGGCGCCGGGTCGGTGCTGGCGGCGGGCGCGGACCTGACCGGGCGTCCGGCCGCCGCGCGGGCGCTGAAGATCTCCTCGCTGGCCGCCATCGCCGGATCGGCGGCGGCGCTGGTCCACGACCTCGGACGTCCCGCGCGGTTCGTCAACATGCTGCGGGTGATCAAGCCGACCTCGCCGATGAGCATGGGCTCGTGGCTGCTGGCCGCCTACGGCCCGGCGGCCGGCGCCGCCGCGGTGCTGGACGTGACCGGGCTGTTCAAGCCGCTGGGCAGGGCCGCGACGGCGGGCGCGGCGGCGCTGGGCCCGGCGGTCGCCGCCTACACCGCCGTCCTCGCCGCCGACACGGCGGTGCCCGCGTGGCACGAGGGCTACCGGGAGCTGCCGCTGGTGTTCGTCGGCTCCGCCGCCGCTGCCGCGTCCGGGATGGCGCTGCTCGCCTCCCCCGTCGCCGAGACGGCGCCGATGCGCAGCGCCGCCGTGTTCGGCGCGGGACTCGAACTCGCCGCGTCCAAGGTCATGGAGCGCCGCCTCGGGATGGTCGCGGAGCCGTACCGGCAGGGCAAGGGCGGCACGCTGATGCGGGCGGCGGAGATCCTCTCGGTCGCGGGCGCCGCCGGCGGCGCGCTGCTCGGCGGGCGCAGCCGGATCGCGGCGGCCGTGAGCGGCACCGCGCTGCTGGCCGGTTCGGCGTGCACGAGGTTCGGGGTGTTCCACGCCGGGATGCAGTCGGCGCGGGACCCGAAGTACACCGTGGTGCCGCAGCGCGAGCGCGCGAACGCCCGGGACACGGCGACATGCACCGTGGAAGCCCCGCTCGCTCCCTGATCACCGCCGCCACCCTCCTGATCTGCGGCGCCGCGCCGTTCGCCGTCCCGTCCCCGGACGGGACGGCCCGCGCCGCCGCCCCCCGCGCCGCCGCGACCCCCAACGCGAGTGACGTCACCGCGAACCTGTGGGGATGGAACTGGAACTCCGTCGCGAAGGCCCTGGTCGGCGGCCGGGCAGTCGCCGCCCGCCGATTCCAACGGCTTCGTCACCGACGCGACTGCTCGGACGGCTGGCAGTGCATCACGCAGTCGACCGGCGTCAAGGGCATGGTCGGCTGGCACAACGCCACCGCGTCCGCCACGGCCGTCTCCAACTTCACCGCCACCGCAGGCGACGTCATCGGTTTCAGCCGCGGCGCGAAAGGCTGGGTCGGACTGAACGCCTCGTCCGGCGCGTCCACCGCCACCTACACCACGGGCCTGCCGGACGGGGTGTACTGCGACGTCATCACCGGCGGCGCGAAGGCGGACGGCTGCAACGGCACGGCCGTGACGGTGTCCGGCGGGACCACCGCCGTCACGATCCCGGCGGGCGGCGCCGTCGCCATCGACGTCGGCGCGACCGCCGGATGACCCGGTGCGAGCGCCCGCCTCCTGACGCCCGGCCGCGTCAGGAGGCGGGGCGGTCGCGCGGGGTGCGGAACAGGCACTCCTGGGTGAGGCTGGCGACGAGCACGCCGTCCCGGGTGTGGATCGTTCCCGAATACAGGCCGCGCCCGGAGGCGACGGTCAGCGGGACGAGGTCCATCAGCACCCACTCGTCCATCCGGACGGGCCGGTGGAACCAGACCGAGTGGTCCAGGCTGGACCCCGAGCGGGCCGTCCCGTCGTGCAGCGCCGTCAGCCCGCTGGAGATGTCGGACAGGTACGTCAGCACGCACGCGTGCAGCAGGTCGTCGTCCGGGAGCGGCTCGACGCAGCGCGACCAGACCCGCGTCGGGAAGTCGGACGCCGCGTAGGGCTGCGGCGGGACGCGGCTGTCCATCGAGAACAGCCGCGGCATCTCCGCGTCCGGCAGCGTCTCGGGGCCGGGCGCGTCCGGGGCGGGGTGCACCTGGCGGTCCTCGTCCGCGGCGGGCCGCTGGAACGACACCGACATGTTGAAGATCACCTCGCCGCCCTGCAGCGCGACCACGCGGCGCGCCGAGAACGAGCGGCCGTCGCGGTCCCGGTCGACGCGGAAGATCGTGGGGCGGGCGGCGTCGCCGCCGCGCAGGAAGTAGCCGTGCAGCGAGTGCGGCAGCCGGCCCTCCGGGACGGTGCCGCCCGCCGCGCGCAGCGCCTGCGCCGCGACCTGCCCGCCGTACAGCGGGTACGGGTCGTCGAACACGAGGGCGCCGCGGTACAGGTCCCGGTCGAGCTCCTCCAGGTCCAGCAGTTCCAGGACGGAGTGCCGCTCTTCCAGCCGGGGTTCGGGTCGCTCGTTGATCGTGGGTCGCACGGTCGAGACGTTATCCGACGCCGTCCGGTGCTTCGCCGGCCGCCCTCACGGCAGGACCTCGTCGACCAGGCCCCAGGCCAGCGCGGTGCGCGCGTCGAGGGGCTCGCCGGTGAGCGCGAGGTACAGGGTGCGCCACCGGCCGATCCGGCGGGGCAGCGACACCGTCCCGCCGGCCCCGGGGATCAGGCCCATCGACACCTCGGGCAGCCGGAACGTCGCGTCGCCGGCCGCGACGACGCGCCCGGCGAACGCGGGCAGCTCGATGCCCGCGCCGACGCAGGCGCCCCGCACCCGGACCTCGATGCGCGGCCCGAGGCGGTGGACCAGCCGGCCGGCGCCCGCGCGGGTGCGCACGAAATGCGCCGTCGCGAGGTCGGGGGCGGTGCCGAACTCGTCCAGGTCGCCGCCCGAGCAGAACACCGGGCCCGCCCCGTCCAGGACCACCCGGGAGATCCCGTCGTCGAGCAGCGCGACGCGGAGGGCGTCGACGAGCGCGTCGCGGAGCTGGCGCCCGTAGGCGTTGCGGCGCTGCGGCCGGTTCAGCGTGATCGACAGGACGCCGCCGTCCCGCGCCATCAGCACCGGGTCCTTGACGTCGGACGGCAGCAGCCGCGGCCCGCGCGAGGCGAGCCAGCGCGCGAACTCGGCCCCGCCGAGCAGCGTCGAGTAGGCGTAGGACTCCACGTCCAGCGCCGCGCCGACGGGCATGCCGTCGGTGGCGCGCAGCACGTCGCGCAGCACCAGCGCCGCCTGCGGGCTGTGCGCGGCCGCGGCGCGCAGCGCGGCGAGCCGTTCCGCCGGGTCGCCGGCGGCGACGCTCTCCGGCCCGCCGCCCGCCGGCCCGGTGAGGGTGAGGTCGAGGGCCCGGACCAGGTCGCGGTCGCCGGCGCCCACGCCGACCAGGATGCGGTCGCAGTCGCGGGCGCGGCGCACGGCGCGCGCGACGACCGCGGCGTCGGCCGGCGCGAGGTCCACGGCGACGAGGGGGTCGCGGACCGCGCCGTCCCCGTCGAGCGGCGGCAGGTCCGCCGCGCCGTCCGCGAGGTCCGCTATGGAGACGTGCACGCCGGTCCCTCTCGCCCGGGGACCCTCCGGTGTGGCGGCGGATCCGCGCGTTGATCTCTACCGGGACGGGAGTGTAGCGCCGCGGGCCCGCCGGCGCGGCGGCGGCACCGCGAGTCCGTGCAGGTGAGCGACGTGGACACGGCCGTCCGGCCACCTCAGCATGGCCTTCGCGGGGACGCCCGGCGGCGGGCCGCCGGGTTAGGGTGGAGGCTCCCGGGGCCCGGCGGGCGCCCGGGACGTCCGGACGAAGGCGTGCGGGGAGGGGCCGTGCAGGCACCGGGTCAGGCCGTCGAGCGGGTCCGCATCATCGACGCCGCGTACCGCTGCCTGGCGGCGGCGGACGGCGCGCCCGTGACGACCGGCGACATCGTCGCGGCGGCGGGGCTGCCGGACGAGGCGTTCGGCCGGCACTTCGAGTCCAGGGACGCGCTGCTGCTGACGATGTTCCGCCGCGACGGCGCGCTGGTGACGGCGGAGATGCGCTCGTGGGCGGCGTCCGCCGCGAGCCCGCCCGAGGCGCTGCGCGCCCTGGTCGACGGGATGCTGCGGATCACCGCGGACGACCGGCGCCGCCGCCGGGCGCTCGCGCTGACCTCGGAGGAGGCGACGCGGGCCCGCGGCTGCGCGGAGGTGCGCGCCCGCGCCGTGGCCGAGCAGGAGGCGCTGATCGCGGAGATCCTGGCCGCGGGCCTGGCGGACGGGTCGCTGCCCTGGGCGGACCCGGAGCCGGACGCGCGGTCCGCGCGCGCCGCGCTCGGCCGGGCGTTCGAGCACCAGCTGGCCGGGACGGCGCGGGAGAGCGCCTCGGCGGCCGCCGCCCAGCTCACCGCGTTCCTGTTCCGGGCGCTCGGCGTCCGGTCCGCCAACGGCCGCGCCATGACGAATGTCATGGGCGGGTGATGCGCGAACTCACTGTGCGTGACCGGGGGCCCGCGACCACGATGACGGGCATGGACGCATTCGACGCAAGCACCGCCCGCGACCCCCGCGACCTGCGCGCCTTCCGCGCGATCACGCTGCTCACCGGCGCCTACCTCGTGCTCAGCTGGCTGACGATGGCGGCCGTCTACCTGCTCCGCGACCACCACTCGATGGTGAACGGCACCGTGTGGGTGCGCGGGACCATCGTCGCCGTCGTGTCGGTGTTCTCGTTCGCCCTCGCCCGCCGCACCGCCCAGGGCTCCCGTGGGGCGTACCGGCGGCTGCGGATCTTCTCGGCGGTGATGGTGGCGGCGGTCGTCGTCATCGTCTCGATCCCCGGCTTCCTTCCGCCGTGGATGAAGGTCGAGCAGGTGGTCTGCGGGCTGCTCCTGCTCTGCGTCGTCGCCATCACGGCGGGCCGGCGCATGCGGGCGCTGTTCGCCGCCGGGAGCGCGGGCCGCCCGGGCGCCGAGTCCGACGGCCGGTAGCGTGCCCGTCATGGACGACGCCGTGAGGGCGCCGGCGGGCGGCGGGCCGGCGGCCGATCCGCAGCGGTGGACGCGCGGCCGGCGCCGGGCGGGGCTCGCGACGGGGATGCTGGTGTACCCGTCGGTGGCGGCGGTCGGGGTGGCGCAGTACTCCACGGGGGCGGGCGCCGCGGCCGGTTTCACGATCGCCGCCGCGTTCGCGGCCGTCTACGTCCTCGCCGGCGTGTCGGTCGCCCGCAGGGACCGGGGCCGGCTCTGGGCCCTGTACGGCGTGATGGTCGCGCTGTTCCTCGCGGAGCTGCCGTTCGCCCGGAATTTCGCGTTCTTCCTGTGGGCGGTCGTCATCGCCTTCACGGCTCTGATGCTGCGCCGGCGGATCGTCCTCATCGTGCTGGCCGGTGCGCTGCCGCCCCTGGTCGTCCCGTGGGCGGTGCCGCCGTGGCACACCGGGCCCGATCCGTTCACCGCGCTGATGGTCGTGTTCACCACCATGACCGTCCACGCCTACGCCGAGATGGCCGACACCAACGAGGCGCTGGTGGAGGCGCGCGCGGAGGTGGCGCGGCTGGCGTCGGAGGCGGAGCGGGCGCGCATCGCCCGCGACCTGCACGACCTGCTCGGGCACTCGCTGACCGTCATCACGGTCAAGAGCGGGCTGGCCCGCCGGCTCGCGGAGGCCGGATCCCCGCGCTCGGCGCAGGAGATCACCGAGGTGGAGGAGCTGTCCCGGCAGGCGCTCACCGATGTGCGCGCGGCCGTGTCCGGCTACCGCGAGGTGTCGCTCGCGGGCGAGCTGGCCCGGGGCCGGGAGGTGCTGCGGGCCGCGGGTGTCGCCGCCGACCTGCCCGCTTCCACCGAGATGGTCGACCCCGCCCATCAGGAGCTGTTCGGCTGGGTGGTGCGCGAGGGGCTGACGAACGTGGTGCGGCACGCGCACGCCGCCCGCTGCACCGTGACGCTGTCGCCGTCGGCCGTGGAGATAGTGGACGATGGTGCGGGCGGCGCCGCGTCCGGGGGGAATGGGCTGACCGGGCTCCGGGAGCGGGTCGCGGCGGCCGGCGGGAGCGTGCAGGCCGGGCCGGCACGGCCCCGCGGCTGGCGGCTGAAGGTCACGGTCGGGACGGCGGAAGGTGCGCGCGCATGACGATCCGGCTGCTGCTCGCCGACGACCAGGAGCTGATCCGCACGGCGCTGTCGGCGCTGCTGGACCTGGAGGACGACTTCGAGGTCGTCGCCTCCGTCGGGCGCGGCGACGAGGTGGTCGCCGCGGTCCTGGAGCACCGCCCGGACGTGGCGCTGCTCGACATCGAGATGCCCGGCACGGACGGCCTGGCCGCGGCGGCGGTGCTCGCCGAGAAGGCGCCGGGCTGCCGGGTGGTGATCCTGACGACGTTCGGCCGCGCCGGCTACCTGCGCCGGGCGATGGCGGCGGGCGCCGCCGGGTTCGTGGTCAAGGACGCGCGGGCCGAGGCGCTCGCGGACGCCGTCCGCCGGGTGGCGCGCGGGGAGCGCGTCGTCGACCCGGCGCTCGCGGCGGCGACGCTGGCGGCCGGCGACTCGCCGCTCACCCCCCGCGAGGTCGACGTGCTCGGCACCGCGCGCTCGGGCGCGACCGTGGCGCAGATCGCCGCGACGCTGCACCTGTCGGAGGGGACCGTCCGCAACTACCTGTCCGCGGCGATCGCCAAGACCGGCACCCGCAACCGGATGGAGGCGCTGCGCGTCGCCGACGAGCGCGGCTGGCTGTGACGGGCCGGCCGGGCTGGTCGAGCTGGCCGGGCTAGTCGGCCTCGGCGCTGCCGCTGACGCGCAGCTTGCGGCGGGCGCGCTCGTAGAAGGTCGTCCCGCCCAGCCGGATGACGCTGGCCGCGCCGCGCGACGCGGTGACGTGCAGCCGGTCCCCCGCCTTGAGCTGCGCGGCGACGGCGCCGTCCACCTCCACCGCGAGCGTTCCCGACGTCGGCAGCAGCGTGAGCTCGACGTCCTCGTCCGCCGACAGCATGACGGCGCGGTTGAACGTCGAGTGCGCCGCCGCCGGCACCACCAGGAAGCCCTCGACGGCGGGCGAGACGATCGGCCCGCCGGCGGAGTAGCTGTAGGCGGTGGACCCGGTCGAGGTCGCCACGATCACCGCGTCGCCGGCGTACCGGACGAACGGGTGGCCCTGCACGGTGACCTCCACCGCCGCCAGTCCGTCGCCCGGCATCCGCACCAGCGCGATGTCGTTGAAGGCGGAGGCGATCTCGCCGCCGGGCAGCCGCATGCACACCGCCATCCGCGGCTCCACCTGGTAGCGGTGCTCGTCGATGGCGGTCAGCGCGTCCGCCAGCCCGTCCACGTCGATCTCGGCGAGGAAGCCGAGGCGGCCGAGGTTGACGCCGAGCACCGGTGTCGTGGCGCCGGCCGCCAGCCGCATGCTGCGCAGCATCGTCCCGTCGCCGCCGAGGCTGACCAGCAGGTCGGCGCGCTCGGCGAGCGCGGCGGCGCCGACCGGGACGGCGCTGCAGTCGATCCGGCCGATCTCCTCGGGCAGCCCGAGCACCGTCCCGCCGCGCCGGCCCGCCCATCCGATGATCGTTTCGACGGCGACCTCGGAGTCGCGCTCGGGATGCAGGACCAGCCCCACCGTGTGCACCATGCCCATGCCAGCACCGTACGGCCATCCCGGCCCGCGCGGGCGGCGACGCGCGATCAGCCGCGCGGGAGGGGCGCGGCGAGGATGCGCAGGAGGATGTCGGTGAGCGGGCCGTGCAGGCCGGGCAGGCCCGCCGCGTCGCCCGCGCAGACGTGCGCGGTGATCAGCTCGGCGATGGCGCCGACCGCGGCGCGGTAGGCCGGGTCCTCGACGGGCGGCCATTCCGGGTGGCGTTTGGCGGCGTGCTCGCGCCACAGCCGCAGCACGTCGGCGACCGCTCCGTAGGCCTTGTTGCGGCCCTTGAGCGCGCGCGGGCCGACGGCGGGCAGCTCGACGAGGATGCAGCGCGCGTACTCCGGCTCCCGCGCGCACAGGGTCAGGTAGGAGCGCAGGCCCGCCTGGAGGACGGCCAGCGGCGGCGGCTTCTCGCCGAGGCCCTTCGGCGCGTTCATCAGCTCCCGCAGGACCACCTTCTGGGCGTCGGCGAGCGCGGTGAGGAAGCAGTCCTCCAGGCCGGTGAAGTGGTCGTAGAACGCCTTGCGGGACACGCGGGCGCGCGCGACGACCATCGCGACGGTGGTGCCGGGGTAGCCCTTCTCGGCGACCGCGGAGATCACCGCGCCGAGCAGCCGCTCGCGCTGCGCCTTGCGGACGACCGGGGCGGGCAGGCTGCTGCGGCCCCGCGGCAGGCCGGGGCGCGCCGGGTCGTAGACCTCGGCCAGCCGCAGGCCGCCGGGTCGCCGATCACCGGACCGCGGGCCGCCGGAAGGGGCGCCGCCATCGGAGCGCCGCTGTCGTTCGATGGGCGCATTGTACTGGGCGGACGCCGTGCGGCCACGCGGGTGACCGTGCTCTTTCTATGGCCGGTTGCTAAGCGGTCCGCGGCGTTTCCGCATCACCGTCCGTATCCCGCGCCTCCCGCCGGGGTTCACCATGTCCGGAACCCACAGGTACGTGGGCGTACTTCTGAGAGGAGTCCCCATGAGAATCGGACAGGCGGGCGCCGCGACGGCCGGGCGCCGCCGGGCGCGGCGGTCCCTCGCCGCCTGCGCGGGCGCCGCCCTCGCGGTGCTCGCGTTCGTCCAGGCGCCGGCCGCGCACGCGCTACCGCCGGGCGACGTGCCCGCCGTCGGCGTGGACACCGGCCGGTTCAAGCTGCCGATCGGCTGCACGATCAGCCTCGCCGGGCTGCCGGTGTTCTACCTGCCGACGGACGTGGACGTGCAGGGCGCCGCCCCCGTCCAGCTCGGGCCGGGCCAGCAGTTCTACCTGTCGCAGGGATCGGGCAGCATCACCTTCCCGTCCTGGCTGACGTCGCTGGCGCCGATACTCGGCATCAACAAGGCGGACGCGAAGATCACCGACCTGAGCATCGGGGCCAGCAACTCCACCCCGTCCAGCATCAACATCGCGGCGGGCAAGCCGTTCGAGATCGACGACATCGCGATCGAGGCCGGCAAGCCGCTGAAGGTCGGGCTGCCACTGACCGGCACGTTCGACGTCGGCCCGTACACCGCGCCGAACGGCGGCAAGGTGACGCTCGCGTTCGACCACGCCCTCGCCGAGGTGAACCTGAAGTCGCAGGCCGGGTTCAGCCTGCCGATCACCGCCGACTGCAAGCCGTCGGCGGGCAACGCGCTGCTCACGATCGCGGTCGGCGGCGCCGCCGGGCAGCCCCCGGCGAAGATCACCGGTGCGCCGCTGAACTTCCCCGAGCCCGCCTCGAACGAGCTGGTCGGCATCATCAACGCGCCCTACGCGTGCAAGGTCGGCGGCGACACCCTCGACGTCGGCATCGCGGTCGGCGCGCACATCCCGCTGGTGGCCAAGCGCGGCGCCGCCTTCTCCTTCACCGCGGCGAGCGGCGCGCTGGTGATCCCGGCGGCGACGGTGGACAAGCTGATCGACAAGGGGTACACCTCCGCGTCCGGGAAGGTCACGGCGCTGAACCTCGCGGTCGAGGGCGGCACGCCCGCGTCGCAGAACGTCATCCCGTCCGGCGGGATCCCGATCCCGGCCACGCAGCTGGTGCGCGGCAAGCAGATCACCGTGCCGCTGCCGGGCGACGGCACGCTGACCGCGGGGCCGTTCACGCCGACGTCCTCGGCGACCAGCACCGCCGTCTCGCTCGGGTCGGCCGCCGCCGACCTGTCGTTCGGCGGCGGGTCCAGCGCCCCGGCGACCTGCGGAGCCCCCTCCCCGACGGTCTACCTGGTCGACAACCCGGTGACCTGACCGAGCCGCCGCGCCGGGCGGCGCGGCCCCGCCGCCCGGCCCGGCCCATGCCCGATCTTCAGGCGGGGACCAGGCGCCAGTAGCCGTGCGGGTTGTGGAAGTAGTCGTCCTCCGCGAACCGCTCGCACGGCCCGTGCCGCAGCACCCAGGGGGCCGCGCCGTCGTCGAGGGCGAACAGCTCGCCGTCCTGGACCTCCCGCGTCCGCTGCTCCATCAGCAGGTAGAGCGCCAGACCGTCGATCAGGTCCAGCACGTCGTCGGGGTGCGGGTCGCCCGGATGGTCCAGCTCGACGTCCGGGGCGCCGAGCAGGTGCATGCCGCAGCTGAAGTACAGCGCGCCGGTCGTGATCGGCTTCTTGACCCACGCCTGGTACAGCGGGACGGCCGCCTCCTGCCCCGCGTACGCCTTGTAGGCGAGGTCGAGCCACCGGTCGCGGCCGTGCGCGAGCCCGTTGCTCTCGTTCTTCACCGCGGTGGCGCCCGAGCGCAGCAGCTCGGCGGCCAGCGCGAGGGTGCGGCGGGCGACGGTGAACGCGACGCCGGGACGGACCGCGGGCGACAGCAGGTAGGCGACGGTGTCGTGCTCGCGCACCGCCTCCCAGTCCCGGCCGGTGAACGAGGCGCCCGCGCCGCACGCCTCGAACGCGGCGGGCATCCGCGGGTCCGGCGCGTGCCCGGAGTACTCCCAGTCGAGCTCGAAGCCCTCCTTCTCGGCGAGCGCCTCGACCTCGCCGAGGTCCAGGCCCGTACCGAGCACGCACAGAACATGCCGGGAGCTCACCGACGTCTGCTCATCAATCATCAGGCGGCAGGGTACGCGATGATCGCGGTCACGGCAGAAGTTCGACCCGATCGCCGGGCCGCAGCACACCGGGCTCCTCGACGGCGGCGTAGACGCCGGCGTTGTGCTCCGCCCGGCGGTGCACGGCGCGCAGCAGGTCCCGGTCGCGCGGCAGCCCGCCGGCCGCGTGGGTGATCATCACGCAGCGCGGCGTCGGGACGGTGACGCGCAGCACGGCGGTGCCCGCGCGCAGCCGCCGGCCGGCCCAGGCCAGCTCCGGATACGGCTCGACCGGGCCGTCGGCGCCGTCCGGGACGGACAGCAGCAGGTTCGGCCGGAAGCGCCGCACCCCGGCGGGGCCGCCGCCGGTCAGCCCGCCGAGGGCGCGCAGCGTCACGTCGGTGATCAGGTGGATCGGGTAGGCGTCGAAGTAGGTGCCGGGGATCGTCTGGTACGCGGTGACCTCGGCGGGCAGCCGCGACAGGTCCGGGACGTCCGCCGCGTCGGCCACGTCGAAGAACTCGCGCAGGTAGCGGTCCCAGTCGCCGTCCTCGGGCGGGACGCGGCGGTAGTGCGCGTCCTCGCCGGCGGGCAGCCACGGCCACAGCGTGACCTCCCGGCCGAGCGCCGCGCTCAGCCGCCCGTGGACGTCCGGGTCCGCGGAGCTCACCGGCGCGTGGCCGGGGACGGTGATCTCCACCGGCGGGCCCGGTTCGGCGGCGGTGGCCGGCCGGACGTAGCGCGCCGAGACGTCCAGCAGCGCGGGCAGCGTCCGGGCGTCGGCGATCACGCCGCGGCGCTCGTCCCGCAGCGCCCACGCGCGGTCGCCGAGCACGCCGCCGTCCACGCTCACCGCGGCTTCGGCCAGCGCCTCGGGCGCCATGCTCTTGACCGGGTGGCGCCACACCCCGGCGATCGTCGCGGTGCGCGCCGCGGTGCCTGTGCCGACCGTCATGGCGACTCCCGGTTTCGTGGCCGCATCAGAGGGGCGCGGCGGGGAAGAGTGATTACATGGACATATAGCACCGCCCGGGCCAACGCGATGTGGGGCAGGTCACACCTGGATCGGCCGCGATCGCGTCACGTTCGGCGGCACTGATCCATCTTCTCTGTGACGGGTCCCACGGAGGGTTTGGAGGGGGCATGGGCGCGATGCCGGAGAGCAGCACGCCGCGGCGGTTCAACCTGACCATGCTGAACGCCGCCTATGACGCGTTCCGGCGGGACATGACCCGGATGTCGGGCGCGGCCGAGGCCGGCGCCGTCCCGGACGCCGGGCGGGTCGCCCGCGGATGGGCGATGTTCCGGCGGCACTGGCTGGCCCAGCAGGCGGCGGAGCAGCGCGCGTTGTGGACGGTGATGCGGGGCCGCGAGCGGCCCGGCGTGTTCGACGCGCTGGAGCTGCGCGCGTTCCGGGTCGTCCCGCTGCTGGACGGGGTCGACGCGGCGCTGGAGCACGGCGACCGGCGCGCGTTCCGGCAGTACGCGCGCACCCTCCCGGCGGCGGTGAACGACCTCCTCGACTACAAGGAGGCGGAGATGCTGCCGCTGATCCACCGCGCGCTGTCCCCGTTCGAGTGGGGCACCTTCGACGTCGAGATGCGCCGGGAACTCGGCATGCGCGGGCTGGCCTCGTTCCTGCCGTGGCTGCTGGACGGGGCGCCCGACGCCACGTCCCGCGCGGTGATGCGGCTGCTGCCGCCGCCGTTCCGCCTGCTGTACAGGGCCCGCTGGCTGCCGCGCTACCAGCGCCGCGAACGGTGGGCCGTGCCCGCCGTGTGACGGGTCGCACATCAGTCGATGTCACATTCGTCGGCCCTGATCGGTCTTATGCGCAGAACCGGTCCAGACCGACGAAAGGACGGCGTCGATGGCGGACACGATGCCGAGCACCGGGACGAGCGCCGCACGGAGCGTGGACGGCGCGGCGCACGCCCTCGACGAGCGGCTCGGCACCACCGGCTTCGCGCGCAAGGCGCTGCGCAAGGCCTTCCCCGACCAGTGGACCTTCCTGGTCGGGGAGATCGCGATGTACTCGTTCGTGATCCTGCTGCTGACCGGGGTGTACCTCACCCTGTTCTTCAAGCCGAGCATGAACGAGGTCGTCTACAACGGCTCCTACACCCAGCTCAAGGGCGTCCGGATGAGCGAGGCGTACGCCTCGACCCTGAAGATCAGCTTCGAGGTGCGCGGCGGGCTGCTGGTCCGGCAGATCCACCACTGGGCGACGCTGATCTTCATGGGCGCGATCCTCGTCCACCTGCTGCGCAACTTCTTCAGCGGCGCGTTCCGCAAGCCGCGGGAGCTGAACTGGCTGATCGGCATCACCATGTTCATCCTGGTGATGCTGAACGGGCTGTTCGGCTACTCGCTGCCGGACGACCTGCTGTCCGGCACCGGCATCCGCATCCTGGAGGGCGTCACCGAGTCGGTCCCGCTGGTCGGGTCGTACCTGGTGATGTTCCTGTTCGGCGGGGAGTTCCCCGGCACCGACATCATCCCGCGGCTGTACATCGTGCACGTGCTGCTGATCCCGGGGATCCTGGCGGCGCTCATCCCGCTGCACGCGGTGGTGCTGACGTGGCGGCAGACGCACACGCAGTTCCCCGGCAAGGGCAGCACCAACACGACCGTGCGCGGCTACCCGTTCTTCCCGGTGTTCGTCGCCAAGACCACGTCGCTGTTCCTGTGGGTGTTCGGCGTGACCGTGCTGCTCGCGGCGTTCGTGCAGATCAACCCGGTCTGGCTGTTCGGCCCGTACGATCCGGGCGCGATCAGCTCCGGCTCGCAGCCCGACTGGTACATGGGCTGGCTGGAGGGCGCGCTGCGCATCATGCCGTCGTGGGAGGTCAGCGCGTGGGGGCACACGGTCACGCTGAGCGTGCTCGTGCCGGCGCTGGTGGTGCCGGGGCTGCTGTTCACCGGGCTGGCCGCCTACCCGTTCCTGGAGCGCTGGGTCACCGGCGACCGGCAGATCCACCACCTGCTCGACCGGCCCCGCGACGTCCCGGCCCGCACCGGGATCGGCATGGGCGGCGTCGTGTTCTACGGGGCGCTGTGGGCGGCGGGCGGCAACGACGTCATCGCCAACCGGTTCGACATCCCGCTGTTCTGGACGACCTGGTTCTTCCGGTTCGCGGTCGTCCTCGGCCCCGTCCTGGCCTACGTCGTGACCTACCGGATCTGCGTCGGCCTGCAGCGCCGCGACCTCGCGCTCGTCGAGCACGGGCTGGAGACGGGTGTCATCCGGCAGTCGCCCGAGGGCGGTTTCAGCGAGGTCGAGCGGCGGCTCCCGGCCGAGGGGACGGCCGCGATCACCGATCCGCGTCCGGCCCCGGCCGTCCCGCTGGACGTCCCGCCGACGTCCGGCGGCGTCGAGAGCCCGCGCGCCCGCAGCCGCGCGGCCCGGATGCGCGCGGCCCTCAACCGCCGTTTCCGCGCCGACCTGGCCACCGTTCCCGAACCCGCGCCCGCCGATCCCGCGCTGGAGGAGGGCGCGTCCGCGGAGACCGCACCGGCGTCCCGCTGAATCCGGCGGCCCCGCGGCCGGTTCCTTTCGGGCGCCGCACCGGTCTGTACAGGTGTGGGCGCACTGAAGGGATTGCCGATGACCGATGACGGGGAGTTCGTGCGGCTGACCGATCCGTACCGTGCCGAGCTGCTGGTGCACTGCTACCGGATGCTCGGGTCGCTGGACGAGGCGGAGGACCTCGTCCAGGAGGTGTACCTGCGGGCGTGGCGGTCGTTCGACCGGTTCGAGGGGCGGGCGTCGCTGCGCACCTGGCTGCACCGGATCGCGACGAACGTGTGCCTGACCGGCCTCGGCGCGCGGGGACGCCGGCCGCTGCCGTCCGGGCTGGGCGCGCCGGGCTCCGATCCGGACCTTCCGCCCGGCCCCGCCCGGCCGGAGATCGGATGGCTGCAGCCGCTGCCCGGCGGATGGGCGGACGCGGCGCACGGCGGCGACCCGGCCGCGGTCGTCGCGTCGCGGGCGGGCGTCCGGCTGGCGCTGATCGCCGCGCTGCAGCACCTGCCCGCCCGGCAGCGCGCGGTGCTGATCCTGCGGGACGTGCTGGGCTGGCGGGCGGCCGAGGTCGCCGAGACGCTCGGCACGTCCACCGTCGCGGTCAAGAGCATGCTGCAGCGGGCGCGCGAGCAGTTGGAGCGGCTCGCGCCGCAGGAGGACGCGGTCGCCGAACCCGGCGATCCGGACGTCCGCGCGCTGCTCGACCGGTACGCGGCGGCGTTCGAGAACGCCGACGCGGCCGCGCTCGCGGAGCTGCTGACGCGGGACGCGACGCTGGAGATGCCGCCGTACGCGGCGTGGTTCGCCGGGCGCGGCCACGTGGCGCGCTTCGCCGCGGCGCACATCTTCAGCGGCCCCGGCGACATGCGCCTGTTCCCCGTCTCCGCCAACGGCCAGCCGGCCTTCGCCGCGTACCGGCGCGACCCGGACGGCGTGCACCGCGCGCACTGCGTCCAGGTCCTCGCGGTATCGGCGGGCGGCGTCGCGGGGATCACGGCCTTCCTCGACCCGGACCTGTTCCCGCGGTTCGGGCTGCCGTCCGTGCCGCCCTTCCCCGTCCCGGCGGCGGCACCGGTTCCTTCCGGATCGGCGGCGGTCTGTACCCGGTGAGCGATCCGCTCCAAGGGAAGGGACCGGGATGCCGGAGATGACGAGCAAGACCGCGACCGGCCGGGAGGCGTCCGCGACGGGCGGCGTCCCGGCGGCGCGGCGGGGCTGGACGCTGGTGCTGGCGGGGATGGGGGCGTTCCTGTGCTCCCTCGACGTGGTGGTGGTCGCGACCGCGCTGCCGGTGCTGCGCACCCACCTGAACGCGAGCCTGTCCGACCTCGAATGGACGATCAACGCCTACAACCTGGCGTTCGCCTGCCTGATGCTGACCGGTTCCGCGCTGGGCGACCGGTTCGGGCGCCGCCGGATCTACGTGACGGGCCTCGCCGTGTTCACCGCGGCGTCCGCCGCGTGCGCGCTGGCCGGCGGCGCCGGCGCGCTCGTCGCGGCGCGGGTGGTCGAGGGCGCCGGCGCGGCGCTGCTGCTGCCGCTGACCCTGACGCTGATCAGCGACGTGTTCCCGGTGGAGAAGCGCGGTGCGGCCATCGGGCTGTGGGGCGGGATCACCGGGCTGGGGGTGGCCGGCGGGCCCGTCCTCGGCGGCGCGATCACCGACGGGCTGGCCTGGCAGTGGATCTTCTGGATCAACGTGCCGGTGGGGCTGGTGATGATCCCGCTGTCGGCGACGCTGCTGCGGGAGAGCCGCGGGCCGCGCCCCCATCTGGACCTGCCCGGGCAGGTCCTCGCGGGGCTCGGCATGTTCGCGCTGACGTGGGCGCCGGTCCGGGCGCCGGCGGCCGGCTGGGACTCGCCGGAGGTGGCCGGGGCGCTCGCCGCCGGGGCCGTGCTGGTGGTGCTGTTCCTGCTGTGGGAGCGCCGGGCCGCGCACCCGATGCTGCCGCTGGCGTACTTCCGGCTGCGCGCGTTCTCCTCCGCCAACGCGGTGATCTTCCTCCAGGCGGTGTCGCTGCTCGGCTCGCTGTTCATGATCACCCAGCTGTTCCAGATCGGGCTGGGCGACTCCCCGCTGGAGACCGGGCTGCGGCTGCTGGTCTGGACGGGCATGCCGATGGTCGCCGCGCCGCTGTCCGGCGCGCTGGCCGACCGCGTCGGGCCGCGCCCGCTGATGGTGGGCGGGATGGTGCTGCAGGCCGCCGGGTTCGGCTGGCTGGCGGCGGCGACCGCGCCGGACGTGGGGTACGGGACGCTCGTCGGGCCGCTGGTCCTCGCGGGCGTCGGCACCGGCATGATCTTCGCGACGACGGCGGGCGCGGCGACGGCGGCGGTGCCCGCGGGCGACGTGGGCGTGGCGGCCGGCACCAACACGGCGCTGCGCGAGCTCGGCGGCGTCTTCGGCATCGCGATCCTCGCCGCGGTGTTCGCCCACGAGGGCGGCTACGCCTCCCCCGAGTCGTTCGTCGACGGCTTCAAGCCCGCGCTGTGGGTCGCGGCCGGGGTGGCCGTCGCCGGGGTGGTCGCCGCACTGTGCGTCCCGGCCAAGGCAGGGATCGCGGCGACCGAGACCGCGCCGCCGCGCGCTTCCGTCAGCCCCCGCCCCTAGGGCGGCGACCGCTGTTCAGTGCCGCTTCTCGAACAGCAGCCGGATGACCGGTTCGGCGGCGGCCACCGGGTCGTCGCCGAGCCCGGCGGGGAGGGCGCCGCGCAGCCACAGCTCCGCGAAGCCGTGGACGATCGACCAGGCGGCGATCGGGGCGGTGAGGTCGCCCGCCGGGCGGTCCGGCGCGACGCTGCGGGCGCCGCGCACGAGGACGGCGTCGGCGCGCGTGCGGGCGGCGGCGACCTCCGGGTCGTCGGCCCGGTACAGCTCGGGCCGGAACATCACCTCGAAGTAGGCGCGGTGGTCGACGGCGAAGCGGATGTAGGCCAGTCCGACCTCGTAAAAGTCGCCGCCGGCGCTCTCCAGCGCGTCGGCGAACCGCGCGTACCCCTCGGCGGCGACGGCGGTGAGCAGCCCGGCCTTGTCGCCGAAGTGGTGGGCGGGCGCGGCGTGCGAGACGCCGGCGCGGCGGGCCAGCTCGCGCAGGCTCCAGGTGGCCGGCCCCGACTCGGCGATCGCGTCGACGGCGGCCGCCATGACGGCCCGCCGCAGATCACCGTGGTGGTAGGCGTCGTCCCTCATGCCGGGATCCTATCTTGCCATTGACAAGTTCGCGTCGCCGGGGCCGGGGCCGGCCACGCCCGCCCCGGGGACTACTCCGGCGGTTCGGCGTCACCCGCGTACGCGCGCAGGCCCGGCAGGTCGACGACGGTGATCCGGCGCCGGCCGGTGCGGATCAGGGCGGCGGCGCGCAGCCCGGTCAGGGCCCGCGCGACCGTCTCCCGGGAGGCGTCCATCCAGCTGCCGAGCTCCTCCTGGGACAGCCGCGGCCCGATGACGATCGACCCGTCCGGCGCGGGCGGGACGTGCTGCGCCGAGCGCTCGGCGAGGTCGGCCAGCAGCCGCGCGAGCCGCTGGGTGCCCCGGCTGGCGACGTGCGCGCGCAGCCGCCGGTCGGAGTCGTCGATGCGCTGCACGAACGTGCCGGTGACCAGCATCCACACGTCCGGGTGCGCGTCCAGGAAGCCGGTGAACCGGTTGGCCGGGACGACCAGCGCCCGCACCGGCGACAGCGCGGTCACCGTCGCCGACCGGGTGCGGCCGCCGAGCACCGCGCTCTCGGCGAGCAGGTCCCCCGGCCCGCGCACGGCCAGCACCACGTCGTGCCCGTCCTCGGTGGACGAGGTCACCTTGGTCCAGCCCCGCTCGATGATGATCACATGGTCGGACTCGTCGCCCTGGTAGACCAGCGGCGCCTTGACCGCGTACTGCCGGGCGCGCGCGGCGGCGCGCAGCGCGGTCCGCTGCGCGGTGTCGAGCGCGGCCCAGAAACCGGGGCGGGGGAAGCACGGCGAGGAGGGTGCCACGGTCCTCCTCCTTACCTCTCGCCAGGTACCTTGACATGCCCGCTGTCACCTGGCCGGTAAACCGCCCCCGCGCACTTCGGGGCGGTCCTATTTCGGCACGGCGAGCAACCGGACGGCGAGGCCGGTGAAGACGGTGCCGCTGAAGAGGTTGAGCCCCCGCGCGACGCGGCGGCTGCGCCGCAGCACCGCCGCGAGCCGGCCGGACAGCAGCCCCACCGTCCCGTCCACCGCCAGCCCGATCAGCACGAGCGTCAGCCCGAGGACGAGGAACTGCACCATCGGGTGGCCGAGCCCGGGGTTCACGAACTGCGGCAGGAACGCGATGTTGAACAGGATGACCTTCGGGTTCAGCAGGTTGGTCACGACGCCCTGCCCGAACGCGCGGAGCCGTCCCGGCCCGGCGGGCGCGGTCGCCTCGCCCGGTTCGCCCCGGTCCCGGAACGACTTCACCGCGAGGTAGAGCAGGTAGGCGGCGCCCGCCCAGCGCAGGACGTGGTAGAGCGTCGGCAGGGCGGTGAACAGCGCCGACAGGCCGAGCATCGCGGCGACGGCGTGGGTGAGGGCGCCGGTGGCCACCCCCGCGGCGGCCATCACGCCGGTGGCGGGCCCGCCCCGGCCGCCCATGGCCACGATGAACATCATGTCGGGGCCGGGAGTGAGGCACAGGGCGAGCGCGGCGACGAGGAACGCCAGGTAGAGAGATGTGTCCAGCATGTCTGAATCATGGAACGGCGGGCGGGACCGGCGCGACTCCTTTAGAGGCCCGCGCGGGCCCGGACGTCCGCGCGGTCACGTGCCGGGCGGCGGCTCGGTCTCGACGGTCAGCGCCTCGTGGTCGAAGCTCAGGTGGCCGCGGACCTTCGTCGCGTCCTCGAGCGGCTCCTCATAGGACCAGGCCGCGTTCTCGGCACCGTCCAGCGACCAGTACGTCGCCTCGCCCTTGTAGGGGCAGACGGTGTGCTTGTCGCCGCGGGTCAGCAGCTCGCGGCGCACGTCCTCGGCCGGGATGTAGAACCGGTTGCGCAGGCCCGTCTCCGAGAGCAGCATCGGATGCTCGGTCTCGGCGATGACCTTCCCGTCCAGCAGCACCCGGACGTGCCGCGACGAGGCCCGGGCGTCGACCCGGTGGAACGGGTCGCGCAGGTGCCCGTGCACCTGCTCGTCCTCGTCGTACCAGGCGTCCATCGGGTCCCAGTAGAAGGCCATGTGACCGCGCAGCCAGGACGATTCGGGAAGCGGCTCCGGGTAGCCCCAGACCGCGTTCTCCGCGGCGCGGCCGCCGGCGCGGATCGTCCAGTACGCGGCGTCACCCTTGAACGGGCAGTGCGTGCTGTGGTCGGTCCTCTCCAACAGGTCCGTCCGGACGTCCTCCTCCGGGACGTACAGGACGGGCAGCAGCCCCGTCTCGTGCAGCAGCTTCCCGTGCTCGGTGTCGAAGACGACCTCCCCGCCGAAGCGGGCGTGCACCCGGCGGGGGAACTCGTGCATCAGCAGCCGGTGCTTCGGCCCCTCGATGCGGAAGTTGACGTCGTCGCCGGGCGACCCGGCGAGCGGCCCGGGGGCCATGGTCAGCGTCATGCTCGTCCTCCTGCGTCGGACCTGCTCACACGCCCGTCGGCATGGTCTCCAGCTCGCCGCGCCGGGCCGCCTCCATGTGCAGCGGCTCGATCGCGGTGGTGAACCGGAACCAGCACAGCGCGTCGTAGCGATCGGCGAGCCTCGTCGGGACGTACTGCCGCCGGTCGCGATCGGGATCGTAGACGACGCCGATCGCCCGGTGCCCCAGCTCGCCGGTGAGGAAGCCGGGCATGTCGCGCTCGGGCGGCACCACGAACAGGCCGCGGTGCAGCTCCGACCGCGCCAGCACCTCCTCCAGCGACCCGTGCTCCGGCGGCGGGACGGTCATGACCTCCATCGGGTCGCCCCAGCGCGGCGCGGCGACCACCTCGCCGGGCCCGCCCGCGAACCCGACCGCGACGACCCGGTCGCGGCCGAGCCGCTCGCGGGCCAGCTGCCCGAGGTTGACCATGCCGGCGCCCGCCATGTCGGTGGCGCGGGCGTCGCCGACATGGGTGTTGTGCGCCCACACGACCGCCTTGCCGCCCTGCCCGCCGTGGGTGTGGAAGTCCATCAGCCGGTCGAGGGTGTCGGCCATGTGCACGTCCCGGACGTTCCACGACTCCGGGCCGCCGCCGATCATGGCGCGGTAGTAGCGTTCGGCGCCCGCCGCGACCTCGGCGTTCTGCCGGACGTCCAGCTCCTCGGCCGGGTCGCGGGAGTCGCCGTGCGACACCGGGCGGCGCAGCCTGGTCAGCAGCGCCAGGATCTCCTCGGCGCACCCGTCCGGGACCAGCGCCGTGTTCCACCCGTAGGACCGCGGGTCCTCGCCGTGCGGCTCGAAGCAGCGGTAGGCCTCCAGCGCCGTCTCCAGGTACTCGGGACGGTGATCGGCCAGATGGTCGACGACGGCCCGCAGCGACTCCCACAGGCTGTAGACGTCCAGGCCGTAGAAGCCGGCGCGCTCGTCCGGCGGCAGGTCGGCGTTGCGCCCGCGCAGCCAGCGGCAGAACCGGACGGTCTCCTCGTTGGCCCACATCCAGGTGGGCCAGCGCTCGAAGGCGTCCAGCGCGGTCCGCGGGTCCGGCGCGCCGCCGGGCGCCAGCGCGACCGACCGGCCGACGCGGCGGCAGTCCGGCCAGTCGCCCTCGACGGCGACGAAGGAGAAGCCGCGTTCGGCGATCAGCCGGCGGGTGATCGCGGCCCGCCAGGCGTAGTACTCGTGGGTGCCGTGGCTGGCCTCGCCGAGCAGCACGCACGCGGCGTCCCCGATCCGGTCGAGGAGCGGGTCGAGGTCCTCGGCGTACTCCAGCGGCAGCGCGGCGCCGCGCACGTCGTCGGCGTCCGTCTGACTCCCTGGGCGTGGCATGACATTCCCCCCAAAATGCTGCTTACCTCCCGCGTTCCCCCGATCCCCGGATCGATGCACGCCGCCGGCCGCCGATGCGGCCCCGGTCCGCCGGACCCTGAACGGTACGCAGACGTAACTGGAATCTCCCACGAAACACCCAAGGAATGGATAGTCTCCCTCCGATCACATTTGGTTAGGTAAGACAATCTGGAGCACCTGCCGCATGAGCGCTGCCAACCGGGTACAGGTCATCACACGGTGGGGGGCCATCGCCTTCATGGCGATCGCGGTCATGACCGCGACCGCCGGCGGCTTCGCCCAGTCCTACGCCGGGCTCTACCACTGGGCGCTGGAGCACGGCCTCCGGGGCTGGAAGGCCGATTCGTTCCCGCTGCTGGTCGACCTGTTCATCATCGTGGGCGAGCTCGGCCTCTTCCTGCTCGCCGTCGACGCCTTCGTGCTGCGCCGCCGCGACATGATGAGCTGGCTCGACTTCTTCCTGCCGCTGGCCATCGCCCTGGCGGGCTGGACGGCCAGCCTCATCTTCAACGTGGGGCACGTCGGCCACCGGTCGTTCTCCTACCAGGCGACGGCCGCCGTCCCGCCGATCGTGTCGATGCTGGGCCTGTTCGTCCTGCTGAGAACGCTGCACCGGTACGTCTCGCGGCAGGGCGAGGAGGAGGAGCCGAAGGCGCCCGAGCCCGCCGCGCCGCGCGCCATCGCGGGGCCGGTCACCCTGCAGCAGATCACGCTGATGCCGCTGCGCAACACCGGCCCGTTCCCGCAGATCCAGGTGCCCGGCCATTCCGGCAAGGCGCTCGAGTCGGGCACGGCCGGCGCCGCCGGCACCGCGTCCGGGGGGGCCGCGTCCGAGGCCGGGACGGCCGCTGCGGCGGCGGCCCCGAAGCGGGCCGCGGCCGCGTCCCCGGAGCCCGCCCCGGCCCCGGCGCCCGCGCCCGACCCGGAGCTCGCCGTCGTCAGCGCCGCCGCGCGCGGCGGCCTCAACGGCCGCAGCACCCTCGGCACCCCGCACGAGGACCCGGCGCCGGCCGCCCCCGACCCGGAGAACCTGCGCGCCATCGTCATCGACGTCCTCGAGCGCCGGCACGGCGACATCGCCGCGACGCTCGACGAGGTGCGCGCCGAGGGCTACGTGTGCGACGAGGCCGACATCCAGCGGATCAGCGACAACCACTGGTTCCCCTACGCGGTCTACCGGCTGCTCGCCAAGCACCACGGCGACGGCGAGCTGGTCGCGCGGGAACTGGCCGCGCAGGGCATCTCCTACGACCAGGCCGCGCTGGACGAGCTCGTCCGCTCCTGGCGCGTCTGACCCGTCGTCCTTTCCGGGACCGGTCGTCCGAAATGGCGGCCGGTCCCGTCCTTTTCCCGGTCCATTGCGGCCCGCATCCGCTTTCCCGGCCATCTCCGCCGTTCCCGTGCGACGCTGGACGCGCTTCTCATGCCGCATCAGCGATGCCGGGAGAGACCCATGAAGACGCAACTGCTCGCAGTGGCCGCCGCGGCCGCGCTCGGCGGGGCCGTCACCGGGTACCTGGCCGCCCCCTCCCCCGGGGACGCCGCCGCCCGTCCCGCCTCCGCCCCCCTCGCCACCGGAACGCTGCACGCCGCGCTGAACATGCCGGACGGCGACCGCGCCAAGGCCGCCGCGCTCGGCTACAACCTGTTCGACGTGGACCCCGACGAGGACGAGATCGCCTCCCTGCCGAAGGGGGGACGCGCGCTGCTGTGGGTCGGCAACACCACCTGCGGCGAGTTCCAGCAGAACAGCACGTCGGCGTTCGCCGACACGGTGAAGCGGTTCGCCGGCGACGACCGCGTCTACGGCTGGTACCTGTCGGACGAGCCGAACCCCGACCAGTGCCCCGGCATCGCGGGCGAGCTGCGGCGGCGGGCCGACATCGTGCACCGGTACGCGCCCCGGCAGAAGGCGTTCGCGTCGCTGACGGACTGGCCGATGGCGCCGCTGAAGACGTCGGAGACCCGTCTGGACCTGATCGGGCTCGACCCCTACCCGTGCCGGGCGGGCGGCGGCGGATGCGACCTGAAGGCGATCGACCGGATGGTCGGGCAGGCGAGGCGCGCCGGGTTCGCCACGAAGGCGATCGTCCCGGTGTTCCAGACGTTCGGGCAGTCGTGCAGCGACGGGGAGAAGAACTGGCGGCTGCCGGACGCCGGCGAGATGGCGGCGATCCTGAACCGGTGGGACCGGCTCGTCCCGCGGCCCGCTTTCGACATCAGCTACTCGTGGGGCCGGCAGGACGCCTGGGCGTGCCCGGCGCTGGCGGACGCGGACGGCCGGTCCGGCAACCCCGACCTGCAGGCCGTCATGAAGAAGCACAACCTGCGCCGCACCGGCCCGGGCGTTCCGGGACGCGACCCGGCGCCCTCGCCGAGCCCCACCACGACGGGCTCCTGCCCCGCACCGGCGGGCACGAAGCCCTAGCCCGTTGGCGCCGCCGCGGGAGCGCCGCGGCGGCACCACGCGGTCAGTCGCGCAGCTGCTCCTGCGACGGGTCGGTGCGCAGCCGGGCGTGCAGGCCGCCGTCCAGGTGCAGGACGTGCCCGTTCAGCTGCGCCGCCGCCGGGGACGCCAGGTACAGCGCCGCGTCCGCGACCTCCTCGGGCGAGGTCGTGCGGCCGGACGGGAGGTCGGTGGCGGGCCGCACCGGTCCGACGACGCTGGCCGGGGCGATGCAGTTCGCGCGGATGCCGAGGTCGCCGAGCTCCACCGCGATCGCCCGACTGAGCGCCTCGATGCCCGCCTTGGTGACGTCGTAGACGCTCTGGTCCTCGTGGGCGCGGGACCCGCCGGGCGACGACATGCTGACGATCGCGCCGCCGCGCCCGGCGTCCCGCCAGTACCGGACGGCGCGGACCGACAGCAGGTACGCCGAGCGCAGGTTCGCCGCGACGACCGCGTCCCACACCTCCGCCCCGATGTCGGCGAAGGGGGTGCGCAGCTCGGTCATCGCCGCGTTGTTGACCAGGACGTCCAGGCCGCCGCCGGCGGCGCGCAGCCGCTCGAACACCGCGTCGGCGACGTCCTCGCGGGCCAGGTCGCCGGCCAGCACGTCCACGCCGGGCGCTCCGTCGTGGACCTTCAGCCCGTCGGCGTCCACGTCGACGGCCAGCACCCGCGCGCCGGCGCCGGCGAACCGGGCGACCAGGGCGCGGCCGATCAGCCCGGCCGCCCCCGTCACCACGACCCGCTCGCCCCGGTGGTCGAACCGTACGGCGCTCATTCGGCCTGCGCCTCCCTCACCTGCGCGACGATCTGCGTCGGGTTGACGAATATCAGGGCGATGACCAGCAGCACCGCCGACACGGCCATGTACATCACGGCCATCGCGTCGATGGCCTGGGCGGCGCGGATGCCCGGGGTGAACGCGGCGCTGTAGAGCGCGACGATCAGGGTCTGGCTGTCGGCGTCCGCGACGAGGAACGTCAGCTCGAACATCGCGACGGTCCGCACCAGCACCAGGATCCCGGCGGCCAGGATGCCGGGCAGCAGCAGCGGCACCAGCACCCGCGCGAACACCTGCCCGGTGCGGGCCCCGCACATCCGCGCCGCCGACTCCACGTTGGCGTCGATCTGCTCGACGAACGGCGTCATCACCAGCACGACGAACGGCAGCGCGGGGACGAGGTTCGCGGCGATGACGCCGGTCAGCGTCCCCGCCAGGTGCACCTTGTACAGGACGGTCGCGAGCGGGATGCCGTAGGTGATCGGCGGCAGCAGCACCGGCAGGAACAGCAGGAACATCACGATCCGCTTGCCGGGAAAGTCGCGGCGCGCGAGCGCGTACGCGGCGGGGACGCCGAGCACCAGCGCGATCGCGACCACCGCGAGCGTCACCTCCAGCGTGACGCGCAGGACGTCGCCGAGGCCGAACTCCTCCCAGGCGTCGGAGTACCACGCCTTGGTGAAGCCCTCGGGCAGCCAGCCCCCGAACCAGCGCGTCCCGAACGAGTTGACGACCACGGAGAAGATCAGCGCGGCCAGGTTGACCAGGAAGAAGGCGACGCAGATCCAGACGATCCAGCTGCCGAGACGGCCGCGCGGGCGCGCGGCGGACACGATGCTCACGATCCCTTCCCTCCCGTCGCGGGCCCGGTGTAGAGGCGGCCGCGCAGCAGCAGCGTCACCGAGATGACCAGCAGTTCGAACAGGCCCATCAGCACGGCGATGGTCGAGGCCATCGAGTAGTCGTACTTCTCGAACGCCGCCTGGTAGGCGGCGATCGCCATCACCCGCGTCTCTCCGGCCGGCTGGCCGACGAGGTTCGCGGACGGGAACACCGAGAACGCCAGCACGAACGCGAGGACGAACGTGGTGGCGAGGCCGGGCGCCAGCAGCGGCAGCACGACGCGGCGCATCCGCTGCCACGGCCCGGCGCCGAGCGTCGCGGCGGCCCGCTCCAGCGTCGGGTCGATGCCCGACATGTACGCCAGGACGAGCAGGAACGCGAACGGGAACCCGGTGATGAGCAGCGAGAACAGCACGCCCCAGTAGTTGTAGATCAGCCGGACCGGATGGTCGGCCAGCCCGATGTCCAGCAGCACCCGGTTGAACCAGCCCTTCGGGCCGAGGTACCGGAGGATGCCGTCCGCCACCAGGACGGTTCCGAGCGTGACCGGCAGGACCAGCACCGCCGTCAGCAGCCGGCGGCCCCGGAACCGGCCGCGCAGCCGGTAGGCGATCGGCACGGACGCGCCGACGTTGATCAGTGCGGCCGGCAGCGCGAGCCGCAGCGTCTTCCAGACCGTGCTCCGCTGGTAGGAGTCCTGGAAGAACTCCCGGTAGTTCGTGAGCGCGCCGCCGCCGTGCATCGGCTGGAGCGACAGCCCGACCCCGTACATCATCGGGTACAGGAACAGCAGCACGACGATGAGCAGCGCGGGGAGCAGCAGGAGCAGCACCCGGTCGACGCCGCGTTCGGCGAGCCGGTGCCGCAGGCCGCCCCGCGCCTTCGCCGGCGCGGGACGCGCGGGGGCGTCGACGGCCATCACCCGTCCCCCTCGCCGGCGAACACGAGCACGCGCTCCGGCGGGACGGTCAGCGTGACCCGCTCCCCCGGCGCGATCCGTTCCGGCGACCGGAAGTGGATGACCCGCCCGCCGTCGGTCACGCCCTCGGCGGCGACCTCGCGGCCGTGGAACTCCGACACCTCGACCCGGACGGCCACGGCGTTCGGGGGCTCGGGCTCCGCCGCCGCGACCCGGAAGTCCTCGGGCCGGACGGCCGCGACCGCCCGCGTCCCCTCGACGGCCTCCTGGGCGACGCCGGTCAGCTTCGGGCCGTCCCGCTCGCCGAGCGTGACCCGCCCGTCCCCGGCCGACAGCACGGGCAGTGCCAGCAGGTTCCGGTACCCCATGAACCCGGCGATGTAGGTGCTCGCCGGGTAGGTGTAGACCTCCTCGGGCGTGCCGATCTGCTCGACGCGCCCCGCCCGCAGGACCACGACCCGGTCGGCGAGCGCGAGCGCCTCCTCCTGGTCGTGCGTCACGTACACGGTGGTCAGGCCGAGGTCCTGATGGATGCGGCGGATCTCGGTGCGCATCTGGACGCGCAGCTTCGCGTCCAGGTTCGACAGCGGCTCGTCCATCAGCACGAGCCGGGGCCGCAGCACGATCGCGCGGGCGATCGCCACCCGCTGCTGCTGGCCGCCCGACAGCTGGCCGGGCAGCTTGTGCTCGTGCTCGGTCAGCTCGACCATGCGCAGCGCCTCGTCCACGCGCCGCGCCGTCTCCGCCTTCCCGACGTGCCGGACCGACAGCCCGAACGCCACGTTCTTGCGGACCGACAGGTGCGGGAACAGCGCGTAGTTCTGGAACACCATCCCGAACCCGCGCCGCTCCGGGGGCAGCCCGTCGATGCGCTCGTCGTCCAGCCAGATGCCGCCCTCCGACAGCGGCAGCAGCCCGGCCAGGCAGTTCAGCGCGGTCGACTTGCCGCACCCGGACGGCCCGAGCAGCGCGAGGAACTCCCCGCCCTCGATCCGCAGGTCGAGCCCGCTCAGCGCCACCGCCTTCCCGAACCGCCGCGTCACGCCTTCCAGCCGCAGCGCCCCGAACGTCCCGCGCGCGCCCTGCGCCGCCACCACCTCCGCCGTCATGACGCACCTCCCGAGGACGCGGAGCCTGCGGAGCGTCCTCGGCCTTCCGTCGCGCTCGGCATGGCCCCACACGAGGACGCGGAGCCTGCGCAGCGTCCTCGGCCTTCCGTCGCGCTCGGCATGGCCCCACACGAGGACGCGGAGCCTGCGCAGCGTCCTCGGCCTTCCGTCGCGTTCGGCATGGCCCCACACGAGGACGCGGAGCCTGCGGAGCGTCCTCGTTCCGTTCTCACTGTTCGCACCGTCATGACTTCTTGACCTTCTGGCCGCCGATCTCGCGGTCCCAGCGGTCGAAGGCGGCGACCATGGCCTTGGCGTCGAGGGGCGGGGCCTTGGGGTTGTCGGCGATGAGCTTGTCGTACTCGGGGCGGCCGTACTCCTGGATGACCTTCTGGCTCTCGGCCGGCGCCATCGACAGCGTCACGCCCTTCACGGCCGGGCCGGGGTAGAAGTAGCCCTTGTCGTAGGTGACGGCCTGCTGCTGCGGGGTGAGCGCGAACTTCATGAGGTCGGCGAGGACGGCGAGCTTGCCGCCGGACACGCCCTTCGGCACGACCATGTAGTGCGCGTCGGTGACCCAGGTGAAGCCGTCGAGCGACTGGACCCCGACGTTCTTCGGAACCTGGCCGAGGGCGCGCGGGTTGATGTCCCAGCCGGTGGTGGTGAGGACGATGTCGCGGGAGCCCTCACCGAGCTCCTTCATCACCTGCGCGGTGCCGGTCGGGTAGTAGTCGACGTACCTGCCGAGTTCCTTGAGGTAGGCCCAGGTCTTGGACCAGCCGTTCACCGGGTCCATCGGGTTGGAGTCCTTGAGGATGTAGGGCAGGCCCATCAGCCAGGTGCGGCCGGGCCCGGAGTTGGCGGGACGCGCGTATTCGAGGCGTTTCGGGTGCGCCTTCGCCCAGGTGAGCAGGTCCTGCGCGGTCTTCGGCGGGTCCGGAACGGTCTTGGGGTTGTACTCCAGCAGCGGGCCGGACGGGTAGTAGGTGACGACGACGCCCTTGCCCTGCGCGAGGTCCTGCATCTTCGCGGCGGGGTCCTGGTAGATCGACTTCACGTCGGGGAGCTTGCCGGCGTACTTGCCGAGCAGGTCGACCCAGAGGTTCTGCTCCAGCCCGGCGGACAGGCCGTCGGTGCCGGTGAGGACGAGGTCGATGTCGAGGCGCCCGGCGTCCTGCTGCGCCTTGACCTTGCCGGCCAGCTCGGGCGCGGTGACCTTGGTGTAGGTGATCTTGCTGACCAGCTTCGGGTGGGTCTTCTGGTAGTTCTCGAAGATCGGCTGGGTGAGCTGGAGGTTGCCGGCGACGTCGACGATGTTGAGCGTGACCGGCTTGGACGGGAGCCTGACGTCGGCGGGCGAGGGCTCGGAGCTCGACGTGCCGCCGGAGTCGGGGGCGCCGCAGGCGGCGACCAGGGCGGCGGTGGCGGCGGAGAGGGCGAGGACGGCAGTTCGGGGGATTCGCATGGGGTGGGTCCTCCAGGGCGGGCCGGCGCTCAGATCGGCCCGGTGGTGCCTCGGATGAGGAGACGGGTCGCCAGCTCGGCGGCCGGCGGCGGCGGGGGCGCTCCCGGCGCCCCCTCGGCGAGCATCGCGTGCATGGCGGCGGCCGCGGCCCTGGCCAGGGCGGTCACGGGCATCGCCACGGTGGTGAGGGGCGGATGGGTCATCGACGCCATCGGGACGTCGTCGAAGCCGACGAGGCTGAGCCCGCCCGGCGTCCCGGGCCGGGCGGGGACGGGGACGCCGCGCGCGGTGAGCCGGGACAGCACTCCGAGCGCGACGAGGTCGTTGTAGGCGAACACGGCGGTCACGTCCTGCGCGAGCACCTCGTCGGCGGCGCGGAAGCCGCCGGTGAAGCGCGGTTCGTACGGGCCGAGCTCGACCAGCTCGATCCCGCGTTCGGCGCAGCCGGCCGCCAGGTACCTGCGCCGCTGCCGGTTGGACCAGGAGTTGGCCGGCCCGGCGAGGTAGGCGCAGCGGCGGTGGCCGAGCGCGTGCACGTGCGCGACGGCCTGCTCCATGCCGGGCCGGAAGTCCAGCAGGACCGACGGCGCGGCGCGGCTGACCCGGTTGGCCAGCACGATCGTGGTCCTGGACGCGACGGTGCGCAGCCGCGTCCCGGACATCCGGGGGGCGCACAGGATCAGCCCGTCCACCCGTTCGGACATGGCCTCGGCGAGCCGGACCTCGGTCGCGGTGTCCTCGTCGGTGTCGGCGAGGAACACCGCGTACTCGGTGTCGCGGAAGTGCGCCTCCACGCCCTTGATGAACGGCGCGTAGAAGGGGTTGGCGATGTCGGGGACGATCAGCCCGACGTTGCGGGTGCGGCCGAGGACCAGGGACTGCGCCGCCCGGTTGGGCTGGTAGCCCAGCCGGTCGGCGCATTCGAGCACGCGCCGCCGGGTCTCGGCGTTGACCAGCTCGGGGGCGTTCAGGGCGCGCGAGACCGTCGAGGCGGACACCCCGGCGAGCCTCGCCACGGCCCGGATCGTCGCCCGGGGGCCGTCAGGGGCGGTGCTCATGCCCGGAAGTATGAAAACGTTTGTGGTACGCGTCAATGGGGCGGCGGCGGTGAATCCGGGGTGAATCCGGCCGGACAGGGCGGAACCCCCGGCCGCGGGTGCGGGCGGGGGTTCCGGGGCGGGGTCTCGCGTGCGGGCCGTGGGAGGCCCGCGCGGGGCGGCTGCTAGGGGGCGTCCTTCCCGGCCTTCACCGGCTCGGGCGCGTCCGCCGCCGCGTCGTCGTGCACGTAGCGGCGGCCGCGCAGCAGCGAGGCGAGTGCCGCGATCAGCGACATGGCGATCGCCAGGCTGAACACGATCACCAGGCCGTGGTGGAACGGGTCGGCGATCAGGTGCGGGAAGTACGAGCGGCCGGTGAGCGTGGCGGCGTCGTGCGGGTCCAGCCCGCCCAGCACGCCGAACGGCTCCAGCAGGTTCTGGATCGGGTTGTAGCCGAGGAACGCGGCGAACAGCGTCCCGACCGGCGGGGTCTGGCCGACCTGGGCCGCGACGCCCGCCGGGACGCCGTGCGAGGTCAGCCCGCCGGTCAGCGTCCTCGGCAGCGAGTTCGACAGCCCGGCGATCATCAACGAGAAGAACACCCCGATGGACAGCACCATGCCCGCGTTCATGAAGGTGGCGCGCATGCCGGACGCGGCGCCGCGCTGCCCGGCCGGCACCGCGTTCATGATCGCCGTGGTGTTGGGCGCGGCGAACAGCCCGGAGCCGACCCCGTTGAGGAAGATCAGCGCCGCGAAGGCCCAGTAGTCGAAGTCCGTCGGGATCAGCAGCATCCCGAGGAAGGCCAGTGCGGACAGCGCCAGCCCGCCGGAGGCGAACGCGCGGGCCCCGTACCGGTCGGACAGGTGGCCCGAGACCGGCCCGGCGACCAGGAACCCGAGGGTCAGCGGCAGCAGGTAGATGCCGGCCCACAGCGGGGTGTCCTCGAAGTCGTAGCCGTGCAGCGGCAGCCAGATGCCCTGCAGCCAGATGATCAGCATGAACTGCATGCCGCCGCGGGAGATCGCGGCGAGCAGGCCCGCCGCGTTCCCGGCCGCGAACGCGCGGATCCTGAAGAGCCCGAGGTGGAACATCGGCTCGTCGACCTTGGTCTCGATGAGGCAGAAGACCGCCAGGACCGCGGCGCCGCCGATGACGCCGGCCAGCACCCACGGGTTCGTCCAGCCCATGTCGTGCCCGCCGTAGGGCTGGATGCCGTAGGTGATCCCGGCCAGCAGCGCGGTCAGCCCGGCGGCGAAGGTGGCGTTGCCGACCCAGTCGATCTTGGTGCTGAGCGACCGCTTGGCGGTCTCGACGAGGCTGCGGTAGGCCCAGAGCGTGCCGATCAGGCCGATCGGGGCGGAGGCGAAGAACACCAGCCGCCAGTTGACCTCGCTCAGCAGCCCGCCGGCGACGAGGCCGAGGAAGCTGCCCGCGATGCCGGCGACCTGGTTGACGCCCATGGCCATGCCGCGCCGGCCGGCCGGGAACGCGTCGGTGAGGATCGCGGCGGAGTTGGCCATCAGCATGGCGCCGCCGATGCCCTGGAACACCCGCCAGGCGATCAGCCAGACCGCGCCCGCGCCGCCGTGCAGCGGGTCGAGGCCGAGCGCGACCGTCCCGACCGTGAAGACCGCGAAGCCCGCGTTGTACATCCGGACGCGCCCGAACATGTCGCCGAGCCGGCCGAGCGTCACCACCAGGACGGCAGAGACGAGCATGTAGCCCATCAGGACCCACAGCAGGTAGCTGACGTTGCCCGGCTCGAGGGGGTTCAGGTGGATGCCGCGGAAGATCGCCGGCAGCGAGATGATCACGATCGAGGAGTTGACCGTGGCCAGCAGCATGCCCAGCGTCGTGTTGCTCAGCGCCACCCACGGATAGTGCTTGGTCGGCACGCTCTCCCCTCCCCAGAAATAGTTTCTTGCGCTAACTAATCATATAGCGCGACAAATCCGCCACCACGGGAACGGCGGGACCATGTCACCCGCCCGTCCGTACGTTCTCCCCCGGGGCCGTGGGATCCTGCTGACCACCCGGACGAGAGGACGAGATGCGGGCGACACGACACCGGCTGAGCCTGGACGACGAACGGGTCCGGGCGTTCTGGCGGGAGCGGCGGGTGTGCACGCTGGTCACGATCCGCCCGGACGGCACGCCGCACGCGGTCCCGGTGGGCGCGACGCTGGACGCCGGCGCCGGGCTGGTGCGCGTGATCACCTCGGGCGGGTCGGCGAAGGCCCGGCACGTGCGGGCGGCGGGCGAGGCGGGGCTCCCGGTCGCGGTGAGCCAGGTGGACGGCCGGCACTGGGTGACGGTCGAGGGCCGGGCCGTCCTGAAGGACGACGCGGCGTCCGTCGCGGACGCGGAGCGGCGGTACGCCGAGCGCTACAAGCCCCCGCGCGCGAACCCGCAGCGGGTCGTCATCGAGATCGCGGTCGGGCGGGTGCTGGGCAATGTCTGACGGCGCGAGCGCGTCCAGCGGCACGACACGGCCGGACCTGCACGCCGTGGACGGCCCGGAAGGCACGGAGGTCCCGGACGTCTGGGTCGTCGGCATCGGCGCGGACGGCTGGGACGGGCTGACCGAGGCCGCGCGGGACGCGTTCCGCAAGGCCGAAGTGATCATGGGCGGGCCGCGGCATCTGGGCCTGCTGCCGGCCCTGGACGCCGAGCGGGCGCTGTGGCCGTCGCCGATGCTGCCGGGGCTGGCCGCGCTGTTCGAGGCGCACCGCGGGCGCCGGATCGCGGTCGCGGCGAGCGGCGACCCGCTGTTCCACGGGGTCGGCGCGACGCTCGTCCGGCTGCTGGGCGCCGCCCGGGTGCGGGTGGTGCCGCACGCGTCGTCGCTGTCGCTGGCCTGCGCGCGGCTCGGCTGGCCGGTCGAGGACACCGAGGTCGTGAGCGCGGTGGGCCGGCCGCTGTCGGTGCTGAACGCGGTGCTGGCGCCGGGCCGGCGGGTGCTGGTGCTGAGCGCGGGCGCGGACACGCCCGCCGAGGTCCGGGCGCTGCTGGACGGGCGCGGCTACGGCGCCAGCGAGGTGACCGTGCTGGAGCGGCTGGGCGCGGAGGACGAGCGCGTCGGCCCGGTGCCGGACGATCCGGGCGCGCTGAACGTCGTCGCGGTCCGCTGCGCGGGGCCGGGGACGTCCGTCGTGCCGGGCCTGCCGGACGACTCCTACGACCACGACGGGCAGCTCACCAAGCGGGAGGTCCGCGCGATCACCCTCGCCCGGCTGGGGCCCGTCCCGGGCGAGCTGCTCTGGGACGTGGGGGGCGGCGCGGGCAGCATCGGGATCGAGTGGATGCGCGCGCACCGGTCCTGCCGGGCGATCGCGGTCGAGGAGGTGGAGCGGCGCGCGGCGCGGATCGAGGCGAACGCGGCGGCGCTGGGCGTCCCGGGCCTGCGCGTGGTCGTGGGCGAGGCGCCCGCCGCGCTCGCGGGGCTGCCCGCCCCGGACGCGGTCTTCATCGGCGGCGGGGTCACCGCGCCGGGGATGGTGGACGCGTGCTGGGAGGCGCTGCGGCCGGGCGGGCGGCTGGTCGTCAACGCCGTCACGATCGAGTCGGAGCGGGTGGTCACGCAGGCGCGCGAGCGGCTCGGCGGCGACCTGGCCAGGATCGAGATCGGGCGCGCCGGCGCGGTCGGCGGGTTCACGGGGTGGCGGCCGATGATGCCGGTGACGCAGTGGGCCGTGACGCGGGGGGACGACCGGTGACCGTGCACTTCATCGGCGCCGGGCCGGGCGCCGCCGACCTGATGACGGTGCGCGGGCGCGACCTGGTCGCCGCGTCGCCGGTGTGCCTGTACGCGGGCAGCCTCGTCCCGCCGGAGGTGCTGGAGTGGTGCCCGCCGGGCGCGCGCCTGGTGGACACCGCGCGGATGGTCCTGGACGACATCGTCGCCGAGCTGGTGGCGGCGCACGGGCGCGGGCAGGACGTGGCGCGGCTGCACTCGGGCGACCCGTCGGTGTTCAGCGCGATGGCCGAGCAGATGCGGCGGCTGGACGCGGCGGGCGTCCCGTACGACGTGACGCCGGGCGTGCCCGCGTTCGCCGCCGCGGCGGCCTCGCTGGGCCGGGAGCTGACCGTCCCGGAGGTCGCGCAGACCGTGGTGCTGACCCGGACGTCGGCGCGCGCGACGCCGATGCCGCCGGGCGAGGACCTGCGCACCCTGGGCCGCAGCCGCGCGACGATGGTGCTGCACCTGGCCGTCCAGCGGATCGAGTCCGTGGTGGACGAGCTGGTCCTCGACTACGGCGGCGACTGCCCGGTCGCCGTCGTCGCCTACGCGTCCCGCGCGGACGAGGTGATCGTCCGGGGCACGCTCGCGGACATCACCTCGAAGGTCCGCGAGGCGGGCATCAAGCGGACGGCGGTCATCATCGTCGGGCGCGTCCTGACCGCGCGGGACTTCACCGACAGCCACCTGTACTCCGCCGCCCGCTGCCGCTCGTAGGCGCGGGTCAGGGGCCGGAGCGGCCGACGATCACGCCGGCGCGGTCGATGACGACGACGTCGACCGCGACGGGGGCGCCGCGCAGGGTGGCCAGGGCGGTCTCCCGGGCGCGGGCCGCCACCAGGTCGCCGAGCGGGACGCCGGCTCGCTGGCAGATCTGGAGCGCGTCGAGCGCGGTGTTGGCGTTGCGGACACGTTCGGCGGTCTCCGGCTCGTCGACCATGGCGGCGAGGACGCCGTAGTCGACCTGCGAGCGCTTGGAGTGCAGGTCGAGGTGCCCGGCGGCGAGCTTGGCGAGCTTGCCGATGCCGCCCGCGATCGTCAGCCTCGGCACCGGATGCCGGCGCAGGTACTTCAGCACGGCGCCGGCGAAGTCGCCCATGTCGAGCAGCGCGTCCTCCGGCAGTCCGTGCAGCTCGGCCACGACCTTCTCGGACGTGCTGCCGGTCGCGCCGGCGACGTGGACGCGGCCCATGGCGCGCGCGACGTCCACGCCGCGCCGGATGCTGTCGATCCACGCCGAGCAGGAGTACGGGACGACGACGCCGGTCGTGCCGAGGATCGACAGCCCGCCGAGGATGCCGAGGCGCGGGTTCCACGTCCGGCGGGCCAGCTCCTCGCCGCCGTCGACGGAGATCTCCACGATGACGTCGGCGTCGCCGAGGACCTCGCGCATCATCCGGCGCGGCACCGGGTTGATCGCCGGTTCGCCGACGTCGAGGGGCAGGCCGGGGCGGGTGACGGTGCCGACGCCGGGGCCCGCGCGGAAGACCACGCCGCTGCCCGGCTCGCCGTGCCGGACGGTCGAGCGGACGAGCGCGCCGTGCGTCACGTCGGGGTCGTCGCCGGCGTCCTTGACGATCCCGGCGGTCGCGAACCCGTCGCCGAGCTCCTCGACTGCCAGCGCGAACGCTGGCGTCTGCCCCTTTGGCAGCGTGATCTCTACCGGGTCGGGGAACTCGCCGGTCAGCAGCGCGGCATGCGCGGCCTTCGTCGCGGCGGTCGCGCACGCCCCGGTCGTCCAGCCGTAACGGAGCTCGCTCACGGCCGTACCATGCCTTCGTGACCCTGCGTGTTCTCCTGCTCGGCGGGACCGGTGAGGCGAGGCGGCTGGCCGGAACCCTCGCCGCCGATCCCCGCTACGACGTGACCAGCTCCCTCGCCGGCCGGACGGCCGACCCCGACCTGCCGCCCGGCCGCACCCGCATCGGCGGGTTCGGCGGCCCGGACGGGCTCGCGGCGTGGCTGCGCGACGAGCGGATCGGCGCGGTCGTCGACGCCACGCATCCGTTCGCCGCGCTGATGACCGAGTCCGCGGTGGTCGCGGCGGGGCGGACCGGGGTCCCGCTGCTGGTGCTGCGCCGCCCCGGCTGGACGGAGGGGCCCGGCGACGACTGGCGGCGCGTCCCGTCCCTGGAGGCCGCCGCCGCGAGCCTGCCCGGCGAGCGGGTCTTCCTGACGACCGGCCGCAAGAACCTCGCGGCGTTCGCGGGCGACGCGCGGCGCTGGTTCCTGGTCCGGTCCGTCGACCCGCCGGAGCCGCCGCTGCCCCCGCGCATGGGGACCGTCCTGGCGCGCGGCCCGTTCACCGTCGACGAGGAGCTGGCGCTGATGCGCGAGCACGCGATCGACACCCTGGTCACCAAGGACAGCGGCAGCGCCATGACCTCGGCCAAGCTCACCGCCGCCCGCACGCTGGGCGTCCCGGTCGTCATGGTCGACCGGCCGCCGGCGCCGGACGGCGTCCCGATCGCCGCGACGGTCGAGGAGGCGGTGAACTGGCTCGCTCATGAGGGGTAGCGGCGGGGCGTGAACACGGTCGTGCGGCCGTCGCCGCGTTCGGCGACCGTCGTCTGCGACGACCCGACCAGCAGCAGCGTCCGCATGTCGACGCCGTCCGCGTCGAGGTCGGCGAGCCGGACGACCCGGACGCTCTCCTCCGGGCCGCCGACGTCGCGTCCGATGACGACCGGCGTGTCCGGCGACCGGTGCTCCAGCAGGACGTCGCGCGCCCTGGCGACCTGCTCCGTGCGGGTCTTCGACGCCGGGTTGTAGATCGCGATGACCAGGTCGGCGGCAGCGGCGGCGGCGAGGCGGGCCGCGATGACGTCCCACGGCTTCAGCCGGTCCGACAGCGACAGCACGCAGTAGTCGTGGCCGAGCGGCGCGCCGATCCGGGACGCGACGGCGTTCGCGGCGGTCAGGCCGGGCAGCACCCGCACCGGGACGTCCTTCCAGCGGTCCTCGGCGGCGACCTCCAGGACGGCGGCGGCCATCGCGAACACGCCGGGATCGCCGGACGACACGACGGCCACGCGGCGCCCCCGCTCGGCCAGCGCCAGCGCGAACTCGGCCCGCTCGGACTCGACGCGGTTGTCGGAGGGGTGCCGCTCCTGCCGGGGGTTGGCGGGCACCCGCGCCAGGTAGGGGGCGTATCCGACCAGGTCGTCGGCGGTGGCGAGGGCGTCCTGCGCCTCCGGGGTGAGCCATTCGCGGCCCGCCGGGCCGAGCCCGACGATCGCGACCCCGCCCTGCGGCGCGCCGCCGGGCTCCGGCAGCGTCCGGCGGGTCTGCTCGTGCACGCGGCTCGGCAGGATCGCGACGGAGAAGTACGGGACGGTGTCCGGATCGACCTCGGCCAGCGGGAGCGCCCGCTGCCCGTCGGTGGTGGCACGCTCGACGTACCAGGCGTCGTCCAGCCGGCCCGCCTCCTCCAGCGCCGCGCGGACGCCGCCGAACGTCCGGCCGAGCTTCAGCACGGCGGCCGAGTCGGTGGCCTCCAGGCGGCGGGCCAGGTCATCCGGCGGCAGCGTGCCCGGCAGGACGGTCAGGACCTCGTCGCGCTCCACCAGCGGCCGGCCCAGCTCGGCGGACGCGGCGCTCACCGACGTCACGCCCGGCACGACCGTCGTCGCGTACCGGCCGGAGAGCCGCTTGTGCAGGTGCATGTACGAGCCGTAGAAGAACGGGTCGCCCTCGCAGAGCACCACCACGGTCCGGCCGGCGTCCA
The DNA here is from genome assembly GCF_041951385.1 of Actinomadura sp. NTSP31. Classification (NCBI taxonomy): domain Bacteria; kingdom Bacillati; phylum Actinomycetota; class Actinomycetes; order Streptosporangiales; family Thermomonosporaceae; genus Actinomadura; species Actinomadura sp. NTSP31. The sequence goes on from NZ_JBGNUT010000001.1 coordinate 371,337, forward strand.
GGTGCTCGGCGAGCCGCGCCGCGCACCGCTCGTAGAACTCCTCCAGCACCGCCCTGTAGTCGTCGGTCCTCTCGGTGGTGACCGGATAGATGAGCGCTTCCTCGATCTGCCCTTCGCGCAGGTGGGGGGCGGCGATGCGGCGGGCGATGCTGCGGCCGTGCCGCGCGGCGTGGTGCACGACCACGTCCGCGGCCTCGACGAGCCGGGCCGCCTTCACCGTGATCAGCTCGGGGTCGCCGGGGCCGAGCCCGACCCCGTAAAGGTGTCCGGTCATCACTCTTCCTCGCTGGCGATGGCGTTGATCGCGGCGGCGGTCATCGCGCTGCCGCCGCGCCGCCCGCGCACCACCAGATGCGGCAGGCCGGACGCGGCGAGCGCGTCCTTGGACTCGGCCGCGCCGATGAACCCGACCGGGATCCCGAGCACGGCGGCGGGCCGGGGCGCGCCGTCCGCGACCATCTCCAGCAGCCGGAACAGCGCGGTCGGCGCGTTGCCGATCGCGACGACGGAGCCTTCGAGCCGGTCCCGCCACAGCTCCAGCGCCGCGGCGCTGCGGGTGGTGCCGAGCTCCGCGGCGAGCGCGGGGACCCGGGGGTCGCCGAGCGTGCAGACGACGTCGTTGCCCGCCGGGAGCCTCCGGCGGGTGACGCCCGCCGCGACCATCTGCGCGTCGCACAGGATCGGGCGCCCGTCCAGCAGGGCCCGGCGGGCGCCCGCGACGACGCCGGGCGCGTGGTCCAGGTCCCGCACCAGGTCGGTCATCCCGCACGCGTGGATCATGCGGACGGCGACCCGGGCGACGTCGTCCGGCAGCCCCGCGAGGTCCGCCTCCGCCCTGATGGTCGCGAACGACCGCCGGTAGATCTCCGCGCCGTCGCGGACGTAGTCGATCACTCGCTCCTCCGTGTCGTGGCGGCGGCCGCCGCCGTCGCCGTCAGGTCGCCGGACCGGGCGCGGACCTCGCCGCCGAGCCGCACCTCGTACCCGCCGGGGGTGGCCACGACCGCGACGTGCCGCTCGGCGGGACGCCCGCACTGCCGCTCGCAGCCCGACCAGTGCACCGGCAGCCCGCCGCCGGCCCGGCGGGCCCGCGCCGCGTCGGCGCGCACGTCCGTCAGCGACTTGGCACAGCCCGGACGGCCCGCGCAGGAGGTCAGCCCCGCCCAGTCGGGTCCGGTGACCAGGCCAGGGAAGTCTGGCATGTCCGTGATGCCGGGAACGACGACCCCCCTCCACGGAGTGACGATGATCTCCCCGGCGGCGCGCAGCCCGGCCGGGTCGAGGCGGCCGAGCGGGACCAGCCCGGAGAACGCCGTCCGCCCGTCGCGCTGCGGGACCTCCCCGAGCGGCGGCCTGCGCGGCACGGCCGGGACGGCCACGGGTTCCGCCCGTTCACCGGTCAGCGGAAGGTCGCGGCCGAGTTCGGCGACCCGCCACTCGCTCGTCCGCACCCGCAGGAACGTCCGGGCCGCGTCCAGCGCGAGGGCGGCGGCGTCCTGCGGAGCGGCGCGCAGGCCGCTGTCCCGTCCGGCGAGGACCAGGGCGAACGCGTCCGGCGCCACCGCGTACAGGCCGACGTCGGCGCGCAGCGCGATGACGTCGCCGCGCCCGTCGTCCACCGCGAACAGGAACCGTCCGGGCAGCCCGGCGAGGTCCGGGTCCGCGCAGAGACCGGCGTCCAGCGCCGCCACGACGGGCCGGACGTCGACGAAGCCGCCGCCGTCGCGTCCGGTCAGCACGCTGCCGAGGATGTTGCGGACCCGCTCGTGCGCCGCGGACGGCAGCAGCCCGGCGTCGCGCAGCCGCGCGCCGAGCTCCTCCTCCGCGCCGTCCGCGAGCCCCCTGATCTGCACGTTCGCGCGGGACGTCAGTTCGAGGAACCCGTCGCCCAGCTCCCGCGAAGCCCCGGCGAGCGCGTCGAGCCGCGCCCGTGTCAGCGCACCGCCGGGCAGCCGGACGCGCGCCAGCCCGCCATCGGCGGCGGCGTGCACCCGCAGAGCACCGGGGCAGCGGTCGGGACCGGAACGCGAAGACGACACGCCAGGATCCTAAGGCCCGCCCCGAAGGCCGGAACGACACGATCCCGGACGGGACGGCGGCTCAGTACGCCATCGCCGAATCGCAGTGCCCGAACCCCGACAGGTTCGTGTCGAACGTCCCCCCGACGGCTCTGCCGAACGCGTCGAGGCCGTTCAAGCAGGCATAACGCGGTTCCCCGCTCGAGACGAAACTGAGCAGCACCCCCGGCTCCCGCCGGATCGTGCGGTTGACGCGCATCGGCTCCCCTTCGGTGAAGGAGAACAGGACGGTGGCGCGCGGCCGGCTCATGACGCCGTAGCCGGCCCGGCCGTCCGGACCCATGGTGGCGGAGGTGACCGTCCCCTGGCCGTCCGGCGCACGGAACAGGACACGACCCTCCCGCAGGCCGGAGCCGCCGGCGCGGGTGTCGGTCGCGCGGACGGTCAGGTTCCGGATGGCGGCGTTCCGCATCTCGCCGGTGGCGTAACCGAGCGTCCGCCCGTCGCGGGCCCAGACGATCTCACCGATGACCGAGGGCCCGGCCGCGCTCCAGGTGCGGCGGTCCCCCGTCGCGGTGTCGAGCACGGTCAGCGCGGCACGCGACGGGCTCGCGGGCGCCAACGGCTGCGACGGGTCCGGCGGGTCCGGCGCGCAGGGCGCGGTCGTGTAGGCCAGCCGGTCGCCTCGGCGGTTCATGGCGAGGCCCGCGACCAGCGCCGGCGTGGTACCCCCGCGCATCGGCGCGAGGCCCGTCACGCGACCGTCACCGGTCAGCCGGAACTGGAAGAGGCGCGTCTCGCATGGGTCCGCCCGCGAGGCGGCGACCACGAACCTCCCGTCCGGCCCGGCGAGGATCTCCTGCACCGCACCGGCGGACGCCGGAGGCCCCACCGAGTCGACCACCTGCTCGCGCGCGCCGGTCCGGGGCATCGAACGAACCTCGAGCCACGGCCCCTGCCGTCCTGCGGTGAGCAGGAAACGCGGCGTCCGGTATTGGAAATGTCCGGCCGCCCCCGGGGCTTCCCCGCCCACCGCCAGGCCGACGCCGGCGATGGCGGCGGCGACCAGGACCGCGAGTGCGATGGGCGCCGCCCAGCGCTGGACCCGCCAGGACACCGGTTCGCGCTCCGTTTCCGACGGCATCTCAGTACCCCCACGCGGTCGAGCACGAGACGGGGAACTGGGCCGGCGCCTCGAAGCCTCCGGACATGGTCCGGTCGAAGGCGTCGACGCCGTTCAGGCAGGCGTACCGCGGCCCTTCGCCGGTGCTGACCATGACGCCGACGCCCCTGCCGTCCCGGTGCGGGATGGTGCTGCCGATCTTGATCCGGCCTTCCTCGAAGGAGAACAGGACGGTGGCCGGAGGCTGCGCTCGCTCACCGGTGCCGTGGCCCGACCTGCCGTCCGCACTCATGATGGCCGTGCCGACCTTCCCGACCTCAGCGGTCTGGCGGAACAGGACGCGTCCGGCGCGCAGATCGGTTCCGCCCGCGACGGTGTCGAGCGCGTGGACGGTGACCGGTCCGAGGCCTCCGCCCGCGACGTCCGCGAGGGTGTAGCCGAGGGTGCGGCCGTCGGCGGCCCAGACGATCTCACCGAGAGCGGCCGTCCCCGTGGTGGTCCACGTGCGCCGCCGTCCGGTGGTGATGTCGAGGACAGACAGGGCGGGCGGCGCCGGCCGAAGCCGCGGAACCGCGCCTCCGCCGGACGCCTCGCCGTCGTTTCCGGCGCACGGCGCGGACGCGAAGGCGAGGCGGTTCCCGTCCGGGCTGACCGCCGGCCCGCCGACGATGCCGGGGAACGCCCCGCCGGTGACCGGGTGGAGCCCGGTCACGTGCCCGTCGCCGGTGAGGCGGAACCAGTACAGGCGCGTCTCGCACCTTTTCGCCTGCACGGCCGCGACGACGAACGTGTTGTGCGGCGCCTCGACGATCGCCTGGGCAGGTCCGGCGCCCGACGGCGCCCGGACCGTGTCGGCCGGCTTCGGCTGCCCGCGGCTCCGCAGCGCCAGCACTCTGACCCACGGCTGCGTCTCGCTCCTCCCCGCCTCCACGGAGAACCGGGGCTGCCGGTACTCGTGCCGCGGCTTCCCGCCCGCCCAGGGGCGGCCGTCCGGGTCGTCGGCGGGGGCGTCCGTGAACAGCCTCGCTCCGGAGACGACCGCGACGATCGCCGCGACGGCCGCCGCCACCGACAGCACGGCCGGCACGCTCGGTCGGCGCGCCCGCCGTGCGGGGGCGGGGGCGTCCTCGTCCGGCCGGGGGTTCGGTTCGTCGGGCATCCGACGATCATCGCGGCCGGGGGCGCCCGGCGCGCGGGGTTCGCGCCGATCGGGTTAGGGTGTGGGCGGCGGCAAGGGAGGAAGCCGGTGCGAATCCGGCGCGGTCCCGCCACTGTCACCGGGGAGCGGACCCCACCGAAGGCCACCGCGCGAGCGGGAAGGCCGGGGCGAGCGCCGATCCGGGAGCCAGGAGACTCCGTGCCGCCGCCGTACGAGCCGTCGTACGGCGCTGCGACCTGCGATTCGGGGCGAGGACCCCGGGTGAGGACCCGATCCGCGTGATCCTGCTGCTGTCCACTTCGGACACCGATCTGCTCAGTGCGCGTGCGAGCGGCGCCGGTTTCCGGCTCGCCAATCCGGCCCGCACGTCCGTGGACGACCTGCCCGCGCTGGTGGACGGCACCGACCTGGTGGTCGTGCGGCTGCTCGGCGGCCGCCGCGCGTGGGAGGACGGGCTGGACGCGCTGCTCGCCGGCCCGCGCCCGGTGGTGGTGCTCAGCGGCGAGCAGGCGCCGGACGCCGAGCTGATGGAGCTGTCGACCGTCCCGGCCGGGGTGAGCGCGGAGGCGCACGCGTACCTGGCGCACGGCGGGCCCGGCAACCTCGCCGAGCTGTTCAACTTCCTGTCCGACACGGTGCTGCTCACCGGATTCGGGTTCGCTCCCCCGGCGCCCACGCCGACCTGGGGCGTGCTGGAGCGCGAGAGCAAGCCGGGTGACGGCCCGGTCGTGGGCGTCCTGTACTACCGGGCGCACCACCTCGCCGGGAACACCGCGTTCGTCGAGGCGCTGTGCGAGGCGGTCGAGGCGAAGGGCGGGCGGGCGCTTCCCGTCTTCTGCGCGTCGCTGCGCACCGCCGAGCAGGAGCTCCTCGAAACGCTCGGACGGGCGGACGCGCTGGTCGTCACCGTGCTCGCGGCGGGCGGCACGAAGCCGGCGTTCGCGGGTGCGGGCGGCGACGACGAGGCGTGGGACGTCGGCGCGCTCGCGGAGTTGGACGTCCCGATCCTGCAGGGCCTGTGTCTGACCAGCGAGCGCGCCGCGTGGGAGGCCAACGACGACGGCCTGTCCCCGCTGGACACCGCGACGCAGGTCGCGGTGCCGGAGTTCGACGGCCGGATCATCACGGTGCCGTTCTCGTTCAAGGAGACCGACGAGGACGGCCTGAGCGTCTACGTCGCCGACCCGGAGCGCGCCGCGCGGGTCGCCGGGATCGCCGTCCGGCACGGACGGCTGCGGCACGTCCCGGCGAAGGACAAGCGGGTCGCGCTGATGCTGTCGGCGTACCCGACCAAGCACGCGCGGATCGGCAACGCGGTCGGGCTCGACACCCCGGCCAGCGTCGTGAAGCTGCTCGCCGAGATGCGCGACCACGGCTACGACGTCGGCGACCGGCTGCCCGCCGGGGGCGACGCGCTCATGCACGCGCTCATCGCGGCGGGCGGCCAGGACCCCGACTGGCTGACCGAGGCGCAGCTCACCGGCAATCCCGTCCGCATTCCGGCCGCGCGGTACAAGGCCTGGTACGCGACGCTTCCGGCGGATCTGCGCGAAAGCATCGAGCGGCACTGGGGGCCGCCGCCCGGCGAGCTGTTCGTGGACGACTCGCGCGACCCGGACGGCGAGATCGTCCTCGCCGCGCTGCGGTCGGGGAACGTCGTCGTGATGGTGCAGCCGCCGCGCGGGTTCGGCGAGAACCCCGTCGCGATCTACCACGACCCGGACCTTCTGCCCAGCCACCACTACCTGGCGGCGTACCGGTGGATCGCGGACGAGTTCGGCGCGGACGCCGTCGTCCACGTCGGCAAGCACGGGAACCTGGAGTGGCTGCCCGGCAAGTCCGCCGGGATGTCGGCGTCCTGCGGGCCGGACGCGGCGATCGGCGACCTGCCCCTCGTCTATCCGTTCCTGGTCAACGACCCGGGCGAGGGCACGCAGGCCAAGCGCCGCGCGCACGCCACGCTGGTGGACCACCTGATCCCGCCGATGGCGCGGGCCGAGAGCTACGGCGACATCGCGCGGCTGGAGCAGTTGCTGGACGAGCACGCGAACATCGCGGCACTCGACCCGGCGAAGCTGCCCGCGATCCGCGCGCAGATCTGGACGCTGATCCAGGCCGCCCGCCTCGACCACGACCTCGGCCTGGACGACCGGCCGCACGACGCCGAGTTCGACGACTTCCTGCTGCACGTGGACGGCTGGCTGTGCGAGGTGAAGGACGTCCAGATCCGCGACGGCCTGCACGTCCTCGGCGCGGCCCCGGCCGGGGAGACGCGCGTCGACCTGGTGCTGGCGATGCTGCGGGCGCGGCAGATGTGGGGCGGCTCGGTGACGCTGCCCGGCCTGCGCGAGGCGCTCGGCCTGAAGGAGGACGGCGCGGCCCGGACCGAGGTCGACGCGGTCGAGGAGCGGGCGCGCGCGCTGGTCGCCGCGATGGAGGAGCGCGGCTGGGACCCGGCCGCCGCCGCCGGGATCGCGGACGGGCAGGTCGCCGACATCCTGCGGTTCGCCGCGACGGAGGTCGTGCCCCGGCTGGAGAGGACCACCGACGAGATCGGCATGGTGCTGCACGCCCTCGACGGCGGCTACGTGCTGGCCGGGCCGAGCGGGTCCCCGCTGCGCGGCCTGATCAACGTGCTGCCGACCGGCCGCAACTTCTACTCCGTCGACCCGAAGGCCGTCCCGTCCCGGCTCGCCTACGACACGGGCCGCGCGATGGCCGACTCGCTGCTGGACCGGTACCGCGAGGACACCGGCGAATGGCCGCGCTCGGTCGGCCTGTCGGTGTGGGGCACCAGCGCCATGCGCACGTCCGGCGACGACATCGCCGAGGTGCTGGCGCTGCTCGGCGTGCGCCCGGTGTGGGACGAGGCGTCCCGCCGCGTCACCGGCCTCGAACCGGTTCCGCTGGACGAGCTGGGCCGCCCGCGCATCGACGTCACGATCCGGATCAGCGGGTTCTTCCGCGACGCCTTCCCGCACGCCGTCGCGATGCTGGACGACGCCGTCCAGATCGCGGCGAACCAGGACGAGCCCGACGAGATGAACTACGTCCGCGCGCACGTCCGCGCCGACCTCGCCGAGGGCGGCGACGAGCGGCGGGCGACGCTGCGGGTGTTCGGGTCGCGGCCCGGCGCGTACGGGGCGGGGATCCTGCCGCTGATCGACAGCCGGAACTGGCGCGACGACTCCGACCTCGCCGAGGTGTACGCGGTGTGGGGCGGCTACGCCTACGGGCGCGGGCTCGACGGCGTCCCGGCGCGCGGCGACATGGAGAACGCCTACCGGCGGATCAGCGTCGCGGCCAAGAACACCGACACCCGCGAGCACGACATCGCCGACTCCGACGACTACTTCCAGTACCACGGCGGCATGATCGCGACGGTGCGGGCGCTGACCGGGAAGGCGCCGAAGGCCTACATCGGCGACAGCACGCGTCCGGACGCCGTCCGGACCCGCACGCTGGACGAGGAGACCTCGCGCGTCTTCCGCGCGCGCGTCGTCAACCCGCGCTGGCTCGCCGCCATGCGGAGGCACGGCTACAAGGGCGCGTTCGAGCTGGCCGCGACGGTCGACTACCTGTTCGGCTACGACGCGACCGCCGGGGTCGTCGCCGACTGGATGTACGAGAAGCTCGCGCAGACGTACGCGCTGGACGCCGAGAACCAGGCGTTCTTCAACGAGTCGAACCCGTGGGCGCTGCACGGCATCACCGAACGCCTCCTCGAAGCCGCCGACCGGGGCATGTGGGAGCACCCGGAACAGGACACCCTGGAGGCGTTGAAGCGCCTCTACCTCGACGTCGAGGGCGACCTGGAGGATTCCGACTGAGCCGTGGCGGCGTCCGCCTCCCCGAGGAGGCGTGCGGCGAGGGCGCGCAGTTCCCGGTCCTCGGCGAACGCCCGCCATCCGCTGTTGACGTGATGCCGGCGGTCGGAGCTCAGGATCTCGCGGAGTGCCCAGCGCACCTGCGACGGCGCCGGGCCCATCTCGGCGAGGTACCGCATCGCCGCCCACCGGACCGGCAGATACTTGCCCCGCGCGAGGTCGTACGCCGCGACGCCCAGGACGTCCGCCGCGGCGTCGAGGTCTCCGGTGACGCGGTGGTAGGCGTTGGCCGCCTCGGTTCGCGCCCAGTCGTCACTGGACTTCATGAGCATCCGGAGACGGCCGGCGTAGGCGGTGCCATGCGCGCCGAGATCGGCGATGAACCGCAGACCCCCGCCCGGGTACCGCTGGTCGAGCAGGGCGTCCGCGACATCGAGCAGCGGCGCGGGATCGCCGGTGACCTTGAAGAGGGCCCAGGGAAGCGCGAACCTCCGCTGCCGCGCGACCTGCTCCTTCGGATGCCCGCGATCCGGCAAGAGGCCGTCCACAGCATCGGCGGCGGCCGGGCCGATCGTGGCGAGCGCCGTTGCCGCCTGCACGGCCGCGCCGGTGCCGAGCAGCCGGACGAGTTCGGGGACGGCCGGCGCGGCGGCCGGCCCCCACTCCTCCAGCGCCCGCGCCAGAGTACGGCCGGTGTCGGGGTCGTCCATCCGCGCGCGGATCGCCGGGAGGAGAACGTCCGCGTGCTCGCCCAGCGGGGCCAGCGAGTAGAGGATGGACGGAGCCGATGTGGTGAACACCGAGCCCGAATAGTCGTCGGTCAGCGGCGGGGTTCCGGCGAGCCGTTCCACCAGGTAGGGGACGCAGCGCGGGTCCTCGCGCCAGGCCAGGCCCCACGCGGCGAGGTCGGAGACCCGTTGGTCGCCGTGCCGGGACAGCGGCGCGTCGTCGCCGAGCCGGGCGGCGAGCAGGTCGGGGTCGCCCTCGGCCAGCGCCGCGAGCAGGAGGACGGCGTGGGAGCGCGCCGCCGACGCCGCGTCGGCGGACAGGGCGGCCAGGTGCGGAAGCAGGCGTTCCACCGGGGATCGCCGCTCGGTCAGCAGGTGCGCGGCGATGCGCACCGCACCGATCCGCCTGTCGGCGTCGCCGTCGCCGATGAAGGCCGTGCACAGGTCGAGGCGCGCGGGCGGCTCGTCCTTGATCCGCCCCGCGATCCAGCCGAGCAGGCGGGACGCGCCGCCGCCGAAGTAGGGGACGAGGTCGCGGCTCATGCCGCCGACCCACGGGACGTCGCGCCAGACCGCGATGTCCCCGCGCACGGCGTCGACGGCCACGGCGAGGTCCGGACGTTGCGCGCCGACCGCCGCCGACAGCGCGATGTCGGCGGCGAGCCGGAGCTGCGCGCCGCCCGGCGCGCGCAGGTCACGGAGCCAGAGGAGTGTCTCGGGCAGGACGAGCGCGGTGCAGCCGGACGCCAGCTCGCCCGCCGCGAGGACGATCCCGAGCCGCACCGCCGCGTCGTCCTCGCCGTCCCACCTGGCGCGCAGCGCCGGGACGATCGCGTCCGCGTCGCTCACGGCGGCCGACAGCGTGCTCGTCAGTTCCCGGCGGACGGCCGCGTCGGGGTCGTCGAGCAGGGCGAGGAGGCCGGGCAGGGCGGCGGCCCAGGCGCCCGGCCAGCCCGCGTCGACGCCCGGGACCGTGTTCGCCTCGTGGACGAGCCGTCCGAGCAGGTCCAGCAGGCCGATCCGGTCGGCGGTGTCCGGCGACGCCACCAGCCCGACCAGATAGGGCAGGGCGGCGGTGGCGGCGTCGCAGACGAATCCGCCCTGGTGGTAGATCTCGACGTCCAGGTCCCCGACCGCGTCGGTGGACGGGTCGCGCTCGTCGGCGATGGCGCGCAGCAGGCCGGGGACGTCCTCGGCGGAGCCGTAGGCGTGCCGCAGGGCGGACCAGTCGATGCGGTCCAGTCCCTGGAGAGGCGTCACGGAACGGAGATCATTCCACGGATCCGGTGTAGGCGGCGATCGTGCGGTCGGCGCGGGCGCGGGCCTCGGCCCGCGGGGTGCCGGACGCGGCGTCCGCCGCGTACCAGCCTTCCGCGCAGCCGGTCATGAAGTCGCGGGCCTCGTCGGACGCCTGCCACTCGGGTCCGAGGTCCGCCGGGACGTCCTTCCCGGTCGACAGGTGCAGGGAGAGGCCGAGCAGGCCCATGTCCCAGCCGACGCCGACGGCGCCCGGCCCGAACTGCTCCCAGTGGTCGTCGACGTGGGTGATGTGCTCCAGCTCGAACCGCGTCCGCCCGTCCGCCTCGGGGGTCAGCCGCACCTCGATCCAGCTGGTCTGGCCGGCGAACTCCCAGGTGGCGAAGAAGCTCTTCGGCGGGTCGCAGCGCTCGACGGTGCCGCCGGCGTTGCCTTCGAGCTGGTAGCGGCCGCCTTCGCGCAGGTCGCCCGAGACGGGCAGGAACCAGCGCGGGATCCGCTCGGGGCTGGTGACGGCGTCCCACACGTCCTCGACGGGGGCGCCGTAGGTCTGGCTGATGACGACGGCGCGGGCGGTGCCGGCCTCCATCTCGCGCTCGCCGACCCGGCGGCGCACGTCGTTGATCTGCCCGGTCACTTCGATCATGGTTCCTCCTCGGTGCGGCGTGCGCGCCGGCCCCTGGCGATCTCGGTGGCCAGGGCGTCCAGATGCGGCGTCCAGTAGCGGCGGAAGCGGCCGAGCCAGGCGTCGATCTCCTGGAGCGGCGCGGAGCCGACGCTGTAGAGGCGCCGCGTCCCGTCCGGCCGGACGACCGCGAAGCCCGCCTCGCGCAGCACTCTGAGGTGCTGCGACACGGCGGGCTGCGAGATGCCGAACTCCTTCCGGACGACCGACGACACCTCGCCCGAGGACCGCTCGCCGTCGGCGAGCAGCTCCAGGATGCGGCGCCGGACCGGGTCGCCCAGCACATCGAAGGCGTGCACGGGACTCAACATACAGGCACGGCTTATATAAGCCAAGCCTTAATGAAGGAGGTCGCCGGGTCAGCGGCCGGCGAGGAGGTCCTCGAACGGGACGGGTTCCTCGTACGGGTCGGCCTTCCCGGCGGCCGGGCGGCCGGCGATCGCGGCGGCGAGTTCGGCACCGGCGCGGGCGATCCGGTCGGGCAGGGCGGTGGCGGCGCTCCCCCAGTCCTCGGACGCGGCGAACACGGCGGTCGGCATGGCGTTCGCGCGCAGGTAGGCGAACAGCGGGCGCATCGCGAAGTCGATGGCCAGGGAGTGCCGGGCGGTGCCGCCGGTCGCGCCGAGCAGCACCGGCCGGCCCTCCAGGTCCCCGCGCTCGATCACGTCGAAGAACGTCTTGAACAGGCCGCTGTAGGAGGCGTTGAACACCGGCGTCACCGCGATCAGCCCGTCCGCCCCGGTCACGGCCTGGACGGCGGCGCGGAACCCCCCGGACGGGAAGCCGGTGAGCGTCGCGTCGACCATCGCGTGCGCGTGGTCGCGCAGCTCGACCGTCTCGATCTCCGGGTCCGTTCCCAGCGCCCGCGCGGCGGCCTCGGCGAGGCGGTCGGCGAGCAGCCGGGTGGACGACGGGCGCCCGAGCCCGGCCGAGACGACGGCGAGCGTCGTCATCGCGTCACCTCCGCGTTCTCCTTGGCCGCGACCAGCGAGGCGTGCGTCGGGGCGGTCGCCGGGACGTGCGCGGGCCGCAGCGCCTCGAACTCCTTGCGCAGCACCGGCACGACCTCCTCGCCCAGCAGGTCGATCTGCTCCAGGACGGTCTTGAGCGGCAGGCCCGCGTGGTCCATCAGGAACAGCTGCCGCTGGTAGTCGCCGAAGTGGTCGCGGAACGTCAGGGTCCTGTCGATCACCTGCTGCGGGCTGCCGACCGTCAGCGGCGTCTCGCGGGTGAACTCCTCCAGCGACGGCCCGTGCCCGTAGACGGGGGCGTTGTCGAAGTAGGGCCGGAACTCGCGGACGGCGTCCTGGGAGTTCTTCCGCATGAACACCTGCCCGCCGAGGCCGACGATCGCCTGGTCGGCGGACCCGTGCCCGTAGTGCTCGTAGCGGCGCCGGTACAGGCCGATCAGCCGCTGGAAGTGGTCGGTGGGCCAGAAGATGTGGTTGGCGAAGAACCCGTCACCGTAGTAGGCGGCCTGCTCGGCGATCTCCGGGCTGCGGATCGAGCCGTGCCACACGAACGGCGGCGCGCCGTCCAGCGGGCGCGGCGTCGAGGTGAACGACTGCAGGGGCGTGCGGTGCTTGCCCTCCCAGTCGACGACGTCCTCGCGCCAGAGCCGGTGCAGCAGGTGGTAGTTCTCGATCGCGAGCGGGATGCCGTCGCGGATGTCCTTGCCGAACCAGGGGTAGACGGGCCCGGTGTTGCCGCGCCCCATCATCAGGTCGACCCGGCCGCCGGCCAGGTGCTGCAGCATCGCGAAGTCCTCGGCGATCTTCACCGGGTCGTTCGTGGTGATCAGCGTGGTCGCGGTGGACAGGATCAGCCGCTCGGTGCGGGCCGCGATGTAGCCGAGCATCGTCGTCGGCGAGGACGGCACGAAGGGCGGGTTGTGGTGCTCGCCGGTGGCGAAGACGTCGAGCCCGGCCTCCTCGGCCTTCAGCGCGATCGCCACCATCGCCTTGATCCGCTCGGCCTCCGACGGGGTCCGGCCGGTGGTCGGGTCGGCGGTGACGTCGCCGACGGTGAAGATCCCGAACTGCATGCCGGCCTCCGAAGTAGTAGAAGTTTCAAGTATTCTACCGGAACCGCGCCGGCCGCCCCGCTATTCCGGCCCGCGCCGGACCCGCGTCCCGGCCGGGGGAACGGTGCGCGCCAGCGCCTCGAGCAGCCAGAAGTGGAGCGTGCCGAGGGACACCGGATCACCGGTGACCAGGCGGAACAGGTCCCAGTACCGGACGACGCGCGGGTCGAGCTCCACCTGGGCGTCGCGCAGGATCGCGCGCCGGAACTCCGGGGTGTCCCGGGCGCTGCGCCCGGCGGCGTGCGCGGCCACGAACCGGTCCAGGGCCTTGCCCGGGCCCGGCGCCTCCCCCGCCATCACCAGCGGCGACGCCAGCTCCATCGCCTCGCCCATCCCGGCCAGCAGCGACTCCTCGTCGCCCACCACCCGCACGTTCGCCCGGCCCTGCTCCCGCAGCCTGCGGTTCAGCGATCGGTCGCCCGCCAGCACCACCATCTCCGCGTAGGCGACCACCTGGACCGGGGTCGGGTCGACCGGCGGTGCCGGCACGACCATCTCCAGGAACTCCTCGACCTGCCGGTCCGGAAGCGGCGCCATGATCCGGCGCAGCCAGAACTCCACCAGCGCGCCCCGCGCCGCGCGGCCGTCCTCCGCCGCCGCCAGCAGTTCCAGCCGCGCGGCCCGCTCGTCCGGCGCCGCCGTCTCGACCGCGCACAGCGCGGCGCGCCGCCAGGCCAGCGCGGCCATCTCCGCCTCCAGCGCGGCGCGCTCGGCGGCCACCGCCTCGCCGAGCGAGCGCTCTCCCGCGAGCACGGCCGCGATGGCGGGCAACCCCAAGCCGAGCCCGCGCAGCCGCCGGACGAGCCGGAGCCGGTCGGCCGCCGCCGCGTCGAACCGGCGGTGCCCTCCCGCGCTGCGGGCGGGCTCGAGGATCCCCTCGTCGCAGTAGAACCGGATCGTCCGCACAGGGACGCCCGTCAGCGCCGCCAGATCGCCGATGCCGAGGGATCCCGGCCCTGTGGCGCCGGTCACATCCACTTGAACCTCCACCGGGCTGGAGTTCCTACGTTACGGGCACGAAAAGCCAAGAGAAGGGAACGGACATGGACGACACGGTGCTCGGAGCCGAGCGGATCGCCCGAGCCCTGCGCGAGCACGCCGGCGGGATCGCCGCCGCCGTCGCCGGGGCGGCCCCGGACGCGCGGGTGCCGACCTGCCCGGAGTGGACGCTGCGCGATCTCGTCGGGCACGTCGGCCAGGCGCACCGGTGGGCCGCCGGTTTCCTCCGCGCCGGCGAGACCGACCTGGTCACGCAGGTGCCCCGGACGTCGCCCGGCTCGGCGGCGGACTGGCCCGGCTGGCTGCGCGACGGCGCGGACGATCTCGTCCGGGCCTTCGAGGCGGACCCGGGCCGCACCGTCGCGCACCCGGTCATGGGGCCGCGCCCGGCCGCGATGTGGCTGCGCCGGATGCTGCACGACACCGTCGTCCACCACGCCGACGCCGCCTTCACCGCGGGCGTCCGGTACGGGGTCGCGCCCGACGTCGCCGCGGACGGGATCAACGAGTGGCTCGTGCTGGTGTCGGAGCCCGCCGCGGCGACGTTCCGGCCCGAGCTGGCCGAACTGCGCGGGCGGGGCGAGACGCTGGCCCTGCGCCCGTCCGAGCCGTCCGTGCCCGGATGGGTGATCACCCGGCTGCCGGACGGGCTCGGCTGGGAGCGCGCGTCGCGGGACGGCGACATGACCGTCGCCGGGCCCGTCCGCGATCTGATGCTGCTGTTCGCCCGGCGGCTGGCCCCGGGCGACGCCGCGGTGACGGTAACCGGCGACCGGTCGCTTCTGGACCACTGGCTCGCCCGCACGGCCTTCTGACGGGTCGCGACCGGCATGATGGCCCGATGGCGGACGACGGACCGGCGGCGTGGAGCGCCGACCCCCGCGCGGACGGGCTCGGCGCGTTCGCGGGGGTCGAGGATGACCGGGCCGGGTCGCATCCGGGCGTCCGCCACATCCGGGCACTGGGGACGATGTACCGGTTCGACATCCACTATCCGGGCGATGTCGACACCTATCCGGACCGGCAGCGCCAGGAGGTCCGGGGGATGCGGACGGCGGACGGCCGGGAACTCCGCGTCGCCGAGGGCGAGACGTGGCGCTTCGCCTGGTCGTGGTACCTGACGCGGGCGCTGCGGGCGACGACGAGCTTCACGCACGTCCAGCAGTTCTTCGCCTCCGCCCCCGGCGGCGGGCCGGGCGGCGCGCCGGTGCTGGTGATGTCGCTGCGCCGGCGCGGCGGGCGCGACCTGCTGGAGCTGAACGCGACCAGGTCGGGCGTCGTCGTGGCCGCCACCGACCTGGCGCCGCTGGCCAGCCGCTGGATCGGCGTCGAGGTCGAGGCCCGGTTCGCCGCGGCGCCGGCCGGGCGCGTCCGCTGGGCGGTCGAGGCCGGCGGCCGGACGGTCGCGGGCGCCGGACGGGACGGGCTCGACCTCCGGCCCGGCGCGGCCGGGATCTCCCCCAAATGGGGCATCTACCGGTCGCTGAAGGACGCGCCGCGGCTGCGCGACGCGCACCTCCTCCTCAAGGATCTTCGTGCCCGCCGGGAGGGGTGAGCCGGGCGGCACCGGCGATACGGTGCAGGTGCGGCGCCGTAACGGGCCGCCCGGAAAGCCGTCCGCGGCCCCCGGAGATTCCTGAGGAGGAACCGTTGAGCCAGCCCTCGCCCGATCCCGGCTCCCTGCGCGACGACGCCGCCGCCCTCCAGGATGATCTCGTCCGGCTCCGCGGCGCCCTGCACCGCGAGCCCGAGCTCGGCCTGGACCTGCCGCGCACCCAGGAGAAGGTGCTCGCGGCGCTCGACGGCCTGCCGCTGGAGATCACCACGGGCGAGCGGCTGACCTCGGTGACGGCGGTGCTGCGCGGCGCCCGCCCGGGCCCGACGGTGCTGCTGCGCGGCGACATGGACGCGCTGCCGGTGAGCGAGCGCGGCGATGCCGGGGTGATCTCGCAGGTGGACGGGGTCATGCACGCGTGCGGGCACGACCTGCACACCACGATGCTGGCGGGCGCGGCGCGGCTGCTCGCGGACCGCCGCGACGACCTGGCGGGCGACGTGGTGTTCATGTTCCAGCCCGGCGAGGAGGGCCTCGGCGGCGCGAAGATCATGATCGAGGAGGGCGTGCTGGAGGCATCCGGGGAGCGTCCCGTCGCCGCGTACGCCCTGCACGTGTTCTCCGCGGCGCTGCCGCAGGGCATGTTCGTGAGCCGGACCGGCCCCGTCATGGCGGCCGCGGACCGGCTGCGGGTCACCGTCCGGGGCGCCGGCGGGCACGGGTCCATGCCGCACCTGGCGAAGGACCCGCTGCCGGCCGCCTGCGAGATGGTCACCGCGCTGCAGACGATGGTGACCCGCGCGTTCGACCCGTTCGACCCGGTCGTGCTGACGATCGGATCGTTCCACTCCGGGACGATGGACAACGTCATCCCGGACGAGGCGAGCTTCTCCGGCACCGTCCGGTCGTTCTCCCCCGCCTCGCACGAGAAGCTGAAGGAGCGGGTGGTCGAGCTGGTGCGGGGCCTCGCCAAGGCGCACGGCCTCGACGTCGACGTCAGCTATCTCCAGGACTTCCCCGTGATGATCAACAACGCCGCCGAGGCCGCGTTCCTGGCGGACACCGTCCGGGAGGTCTACGGCGAGGAGCGCTACGTCGACTCGCCGCGGCCGTTCCCCACCTCCGAGGACTTCGCGTTCGTGTGCAACGAGGTCCCGTCGGCCTTCGTCGTGATGGGCGCGTGCCCGGCCGGCGCCGACCCGGGCGAGGCGGCGGTCAACCACTCCCCCGAGGCCCGCTACGACGACGCCGTGCTCGCCGACGGCGCCGCCCTCTACGCCGAGCTGGCCGTCCGGCGGCTGGCGCGGGAAGGGTGAGGCGCGGCCGGGTGCGGAGCAGGCGAAACATTCCCGCCCGCCCGGTCGTCAGACTGGGAGGCGGGACGGACCGGACCGGCGGGACGGGCGGCCTCCCGCGGCGAATCGGAGGACGCCGGTGTTCATCGGGCTGCTGACGGCGGTGGGCGCGTCGGCGTGTTACGGGACGGGATCGGTCCTGCAGGCGCTCGGCGCCCGGCGGTCCGCCGCCCGGGAGACCACGGCGGGCGAAGGGGCGACCGGGTACGGCGGGCCGAGCCTGTCCTCCACCGCCAAGGCCGTCGTGACGTGGGAGTTCATCGTCGGGACGGTGCTGGACACGGCCGGGTTCGCGCTCGGCGCGCTGTCGGCCAAGCTGGTGCCGCTGTTCCTGTCGCAGACGGTGATCAGCGCCAACCTGGTGATCACGGCGGTGCTCGGCATCTGGGTGCTCGGCATCCGGCTGGTCCGGCCGGAATGGATCTCGATCGGCGTGGTGTGCGCCGCGCTGGTCCTGCTGGCCGGCACCGCCGGGCACGAGGGCGCCGGACGCGTCGCGATCGGCTGGCACTGGGGGCTGCTCGCGGTGTCGGTGCTGCTCGTCGCCGCCGCGCTGCCGATCGTCCGGCTGATGGGGCCGCGCGCCGCGATCCCCGCGGGCCTGCTGTCGGGGCTGTGCTTCGGCGCGGTCGGCGTCGGCGTCCGGATCCTGAACGGCACCGACCCGCTCGCCTGGCGGGACCTGCTCGGCGACCCGGCGCTGTACGCGATCGCGATCGCCGGCCTCGGCGGGATGTACTTCCACACGCTCGCGCTGCAGATCGGGTCCATCAACGGCGCCACGGCCGCGCTGGTGGCGGGCGAGACGGTCGTTCCGGGCATGATCGGCGTGCTGTGGCTCGGGGACGCGTCACGGGAGGGCATGGCGGTCCTCGCGGGCATCGGGTTCGTGCTGGCGGTCGCCGGGGCGGTGGCGGTCGCCTGGTACGGCAACCCGCACGTCCCGGAGGTGCGGGCACCGGAACCGGCCGGCACGGGCGGGCCCGGCCCGCTCAGCTGACCCGAGCCGCCCCCGGGCCGCCCTGTGCCGGTCAGCCCTCGTGGACGGCCTGGATCTCCAGCGCGATGGCGATCGTGTCGCCGAGCATGACCTTGTCGCCCTGCAGCGGCACGTTGAACTCGATGCCGAAGTCGCGGCGGCTGATCGAGGCGGTCGCGGTGAACCCGGCGCGGGTGCCGCCCCAGGGGTCGGACGCGATGCCGTGGAACTCGGTCAGCAGCCGGACGGGCCGGGTGACGCCCCGGACCGTCAGGTCTCCGTCCAGGTGGTAGCGGGGCTGCCGGGCCCGGCGGCCGATCGCGGCGCGCTCCACGCCGGTCCCGCGGAACGTCATGACGGGGTGGCGCCGGACGTCCAGGAAGTCGGCCGAGCGGACGTGCTCGTCGCGCTCGGCGCTGCGGGTGTCGATGGAGGCCATCCTGATCTCGGCGCGGGCGCTGGAGCGCATCGGGTCCGCCCCGATGGTCACCTCGCCGCCGAAGTCGGGGAAGGAGCCGCGGACCGTGGTCATCAGGTGCCGGACCGTGAAGGTGATCTCGGAGTGGACCGGGTCGATCGTCCATCGGCCCGGTGCGAGGCCCCCCGCCTCGTCCTCCATACAAATCCCCCCAAATCGTGCACTGAGCTTTAAACACGAAAAGTTACCGCAAATCAGCCCATGATCGTTGTGAGGCCGCCGTCCGGGGGAATGCTGACCACATGATCGGCGAACACGTGCTGGCCGGATACGTCAACGAGGCCGGCGGACGGGAGGCCCTGGAGCTGGGGCGCGCCATCGTCGCCCTCACCGGCGGCGAGCTGAGCGTGGCCACCGTCCACCCGCCGGGCCGCGCGGGCGCCGCGGCCGAGGCCAACACGCTGCTGGAGCAGGCCGCCGACCTGCTGGGCGAGCAGCCCGCCGAGCTGATGGCCCAGGAGAGCCGCAGCGTCGGCCGCGGCCTCACCTCGCTCGCCGGCCGGATCGGCGCCGACCTGATCGTCGTCGGCTCCCCCGAGGGCGGCGCGCGGGGCCGCATCGGCGTCGGCGCCGCCGCCGACCACCTGCTGCACTCGGCCACCGAGGCCGTCATGCTCGCCCCCGCCGGCTACGTCCCGCCCGACGAGCTCGGCCGCATCACCGTCATGTACGTCCGGCGCCCCCAGTGCGACGAGGCGGTGGTCCGCGCCGCCCAGGCCGCCGACCGGCTCGACGTCCCGCTCCGCCTGGTCACCCTCGCCATCGGCGACGTCGACGCCGAGCGGCTCCGCGACGACCTGGCGCTGGCCATCCGGCTGGCGGTCGAGTCCGCCGAACTCCTCCCCGAGGACGTCAGCGCCGACCTGGCCGAGGGCGACGACGTCGCCGACGCCCTGGACGACCTCGACTGGCCCGAGGGCGAGCTGCTGGTCTGCGCGTCCAGCGAGGACGCCGCCGCCCACCGGGTCTTCCTCGGCGAGGTCTCCGTCAAGGTGCTGCGGGCCGCGCCGTGCCCGGTCACCGTCCTGCCGAGGGGCTACTTCTGACGGACTACCCCCGGGTAGCCCGATTTGACCGCTTTCCCGGAACGGCTTGCCGCCCCCGGTTTACCTCGACTACATTCCAGCGAGACCGGAACGTGACCTTGGAACGAGGCACCGACCGGATCCCCCGGTCGGGCGTCCCCTGCCCGAGTCGGCGAGTCGGCAGGGAGCGAGATGGACCCGATCGGCAAGAAGCTGCTCGACGCTGCCCAGAAGCAGCTCGGATACACCGAGCACGGCAGCGGCTACACCAAGTTCGGCGACTGGTACGCCCAGCACATCGACGGCGACCACGACTCCTACTTCAAGACGGCCCCCTGGTGCGACATGTTCCTCGCCTGGGCCGCCGACAAGGCGGGCGTCGCCGAGCAGGCCGGGCAGTTCGCCTCCACGATCGACCACGCCAAGTGGTTCAAGGAGCACGACGCCTGGGGGCACACCCCCGAACCCGGCGCCCTCGTCTTCTACGACTGGTCCGGCTCCGGCGACATCGACCAGATCGACCACGTCGGCATCGTCGAGAAGGTCGACGGCCGCACCCTGCACACCATCGAGGGCAACGCCGACGGCTACAAGCTCATGCGCAAGACCCGCGGCATGGACGAGGTCGTCGGCTTCGGCTACCCCGGCAAGATCCACGTCACCGAGGCCAAGTACACCCCCAAGCACGCCGCCCCCGCCACCACCGTCGACAAGGTCGGCGACCGCGGCACGACCACGCAGACCCACGAGGAACAGCACAGCTCCCCCGAGCAGCAGCTCCCCACCCAGGACGTCGTCCTCGGCGGCGTCCTCGCCATCGTGCTGTGCGGCACCGTCGCCCTCGCCGCCGGACGCGCCGCCGCCGCGAAGGCCCCCACCGCGCCGCCCATCCGCGTCCGCAAGCGCGGCAAGCACCACCGCCCCTCCACCCCCGTCGTCCTCCCGGCCGGCGTCACCCCCGCCGACCTCGACGCCGCCGACGCCGGCACCACCGTCATGCCCGCCCTCTCCCTCGCCGCCGCCCACGAGGCCGAGGACCGCGAGTTCTGGGGCCGCATCGCCCACCTCGAGGAGGACAAGGAGCTCGCCTTCTGGAACTCGGTGCACGCCGAGGCCACCGGCTCCGAGCCCATCGAGTACGCAACCGCTCCCGGATTCCGCTAGAGTTGTCCATGCGCACCGGGGGAAACCCCGGGGCCGACACGCGGACGTGGCTCAGTTGGTAGAGCATCACCTTGCCAAGGTGAGGGTCGCGGGTTCGAATCCCGTCGTCCGCTCTGAGAGGCCCGTAAGGCCTCGCTCTGGTGGAGTGGCCGAGAGGCGAGGCAACGGCCTGCAAAGCCGTGTACACGGGTTCAAATCCCGTCTCCACCTCGCAGTACACGCAAGGGCGATTAGCTCAGTGGGAGAGCGCTACCTTGACACGGTAGAGGTCACTGGTTCAATCCCAGTATCGCCCACGATGGAGTGGGGAGTGGTGTGCCCGCGGAAAGCGCGGGCCGTCACTCCCTATTCCTGTTGACCCGGGGGACGACCTCCGGACCCCCGCTGTGAGGGGCTCCGCCCCCCACACCCCCCACGTGGTCGCGGTCGGCGAGCACCTCCCGGTCTCCCCCGCCTCGCTTTCTGGGGCTCCGCCCCTCGCCCCCCTTTCGTTACGGTCTCCTCCTTGCTTGCGGTGGGCTAGTCCTCCGGAAGCACGGCGGCGTCGCCGCGCACGATCACCTCGACCTTCGAGATGTCGCGCAAGATGAACCTGCGACTGTGGTGCCTGACGCGCTCGCCGTCGGAGCCATAGAGGCCCCAGCCCTGGATCTCGAAACCGCAGAAGTTGTACGCCGAGTCACCGGCCTGCACGTCGCGGTGCTCGGAGATCGAACTGATGAGGTCCTCGGGAAGCGGATCCCGGTACCGCTCCGTCATGGCGGCCGAAAGTCGGATGACGAGCCTGACCCTGTGGTCGCCGTCGCCGACGGCCTGCGGCTCCGATATCTCGACCACCGCCCCGCCCTCACCGTGGAGCCGCACACATCCCAGATAGGCCAGCTTCGCCAGATTGTGCCGCCCGCACACCTCGACGGCCCGGGACGCGTCCGGCCCTCCCCGGCGGCGATCGCCGTACATCTCCGGAATGACGGACATTGCAAGCTCCCCTAGACGCCGTATTTGTCGATCATTATCTCGCGCACTTCCTTCGTCACACGCTCGTAGTATTCGGACGCCGCGACACGAGGTGAGACGAATACACGGCAGACCCGGTTCTCGCGTATGTGCTGCTCCTTGATGTGCTCAAGGAAGGGAGTGTACGAACGCAATTCCTTGCCCTCCTCCGAGAGGAGGTCGTTGTACACGAAAACGCGCCCTCCTCGCTCGCCGGACGGGCGCTCACGCTCCTTGAGCGGTACGTCGACCAGGACCTCGCCGCTCTTCAGGTCACTGATGCCCGAGGTGTTCCGCACGACCTCCCGCAAATCCGCCTCAAGCTGGATGATCTCATCGAACCGCTTCTTCGTCAGCGCCGTGCTGAT
Organism: Actinomadura sp. NTSP31; assembly: GCF_041951385.1. Taxonomy (NCBI): domain Bacteria; kingdom Bacillati; phylum Actinomycetota; class Actinomycetes; order Streptosporangiales; family Thermomonosporaceae; genus Actinomadura; species Actinomadura sp. NTSP31. Next base: position 393,136 of record NZ_JBGNUT010000001.1, read on the forward strand.
GTGCTCGCTGTCCTCCCTGTCCAGCCGGACGGTGGAGAACACGGTCTTGTAGACGCGACGCTCGCCCTCCAGCAGTCCGGCGATCGGATTCGACTCCTCCGGCCCGCGAACCGCCTGGAAGCCGTCGAACAGATGCCGCAGGCACGCGTCGTATTCCAGGAAGAAGGTCTGCTCAATGTAATCGGGCATCGAAAATATTTCGCGCTGGAGCAGCCGGGCGATCACGTACTTGATCATCGCTGTCGCGGCACGGTTGTTGTGATGCCAGTAGACCTGCCCGACCATGAGATTTCTGCTGACCGCGATGGACTGCGCGGCTGCGAGCCCCTTCTGCGTGATGGCCATCGTGGGCCTGTCGCGGATATCCGACAGGACCGGCATCCGCAGGGCGCCCAGGAGGCCGTCGAGGTCCACCCCGGCACCGAAGTTGACTCCCGAGCGATCAGCGTCCTCGATCAGGTACGACACCTTGTCGGCGTCGACGTCCGACGAGAGGACCGCGCCGAGGACGTGGTGGACCGCCCTGGTCTCCGGATAGGTCCCCGGCCGGTAGATCGCGTGGTGGATGCGCAGCATCGAATCGTAGGTCCTGGGCCCGAAGTTGTCCTGGACGAGCCGGGCCAGCGTCGGAGCGGGCTCCAGCCCGAGTTCCGCCTCGCTACGCCGGCGAGCGTCCTCGATCCGCCGGCCGTAGCCGCCCCGCACGGGAGAGTCGAACTCCGGGTCCATGACGCACCAGAACAGGTCGTCGTCGGAGGGGATGTCGAAGGGAACCTTCTTCCACGGCCCGACGGTCACATCACCTCGCTGGTTGCTCGCATAGTCCTCGAACATGTGGCTCAGCTGGTAATGGCCGACGTCATGGAGCAGGGCGATGAGGATCGTGGCCTCGAGGTCGGACTTCTCCGCCAGCAGGCGGAAGTTGGTGTCATTGAGGAGATGCGCCAGGTAGTACCTGGTGTTCCGCAGAACGGCCATCGAGTGGGCGAAGCGGGTGTGGGTCGCTCCCGGATACTTCATCAGCGTCATCTCGAGTTGGGGCACTCTCCGCAGGCGCTGGAAGAGTTTGTGGCTCACCAGCGGCGCGAGCCTCGGGGTGATGACCTCCCGTCCGGCCGAGGTCGGTACGGAGTACTTGAACTCGGCGGCGAGGCTCAACTCGGGGACCCCGACCGGCGCCAGATGCGCCCTGCGCAGCTTGTGCCAGTCGTCATGTATCCGGCGCACGCTCTCGTAGTACCCGTCGACCGGTGACTGTTCGATGTTCTGGATCATGCTCCGCAGCGCATGGAGCCCCTCGTCGCCGATCTCGTCACGGAACTTGGCAACGATCGCCGGCCGGGCGACGATCTCCTCGAACAGGACGCCGATCGCATGGATGTCGTGCAATGGGAACAGAGCCTGCACGGCCTCCTTGTCGACGACCCGGTCGCGATACTCTCGGTGCTTGGCGTGCAGGATCCGTCCCGTGGTAATGAACCGGACGCGGGCGGCCGGGTCCAGCGGCAGGAACTGCTGCCCTCCGTGTTCGACGTCCGGCACGAAGTGTGCCGTCCCCAGGTCCAGGACCACCGCCTCCGGTCCTGCCGGAGAACGTCGGCATCGGATGTTCTCCCACTTGATGTCAGCGTGGAGCACCCGCATCGAATGCATGTAGTCGACGGCACGGAGGACGTGGCAGACGAGGCGGTAGGCGTCTCGCGAGGACACCGTCTCCTCCTCCAGCGTCGGGACGAGTTCCCGTCCCTCGATGTGGTCGGTGACGATGTACTGCCACTCGGTCCCCGACTCGTCCCTGTGGGTGCCGAAGTCGTGAAGTCGTGCGATGTGCCCGTGAGCCAGCGTGGAGAGAAACACCCGCTCGCGGTTGAACGTGCTTTGGAAGTCGGTCTTCCGATAACCGGTCCGCCCGGAAAGGTAGTTCAGAGTGAGGAACTTGATCGCCCGTTTCTGCATTCCCCGGTAGGAGGCGAGGTAGACCGTGCTCGAACCGCCCGCACCGAGCGGTGTCGCGGGCGCACCGCCGTCCGGTACGGCGGCCGGGTCGGTGTGCTCCTCGTCGATGATGGTGTGAACGCTGTCTATGGCCTGTCCGAGGAGGAGTCTCAGTTCCGGATGGTCGACCATGGAATGCACCTTCGGTATCCATGCGGCCCGAACTCGGCCGCCTCGAAGGCGGCCCGCCACATGAGGCTCTTCGCAGCGAGCCGCAGCCTCGTTACCGTGCCTCCGGTTCCGCGATGCCTTGCCTAGGGGGACGGCCGCGATCAGGCGAGCGCGACGTCGGGCCGCCTATGTGCCGTTAATGAGCTTGTTGCCAGCCACGAGATCTCCGTCGACGTGAACGGTGCCATGGAAGTGCGTGCCGCTCGGCTGACCGGAAGCGGCCGTCTGAGGCGGTTCCGTCGAGGGCGGACCGACTCTGTCGGGGACGTAGATCCAGGCCGATATGCGCGATGATTTCACCTCGAAGTCGACCATTCTGAAAGAGGCCGCGTCCAACAGGCCGACATCGGAGCGAACCGCCGTCGTGTACACCGGGTCGGACGCCATGAACGCCAGATCCGCGCCGGTCCGTTCGAGGGCGTCGCGCAGCGGGGCGGCGTCGAGCATGCGGGCGGCGTGGATGATCGCGTCCCCGCTGAGCCCCTCTTCGTCCCATGTCACCCGGCCGGCGTGCAGCACCACGCGCAGGCGGACGCCGGTGGCCGGGCTCGCCCTGCGGTTGTGCCGGTGCAGGCCTACGCCAAGCCAGGCGATCAGGGGGTCGGCGACGGCGCGCGTGGGAATCTCCGGGGGCACGATCACCAGGACTCCGTCACCGCGGTCCTCGTGGTAGCACGAGGACCAGGACACGCCGGAATCCTCGAACGCACGCTGGAGCACGTCGTACAAGACGGTCCGCACCTCACGGCGGTCCGACTCGTTCCGGCAGGAGGCGCTGAACCCGGCCACGTCCGTGTAGAGGATCGAGCAGTGGAGCGACGACCATGCCGGTTCGGCCGGCCCACGGCACCGCTCGTCGAGGGTCTGCGCGTCCTCGACCGTCACCTGCCGGGGCGCCGTCGACACGACACCGTCGCGGCACCAGTCCTCGAGCACCTGGGCGACGTCCTTCCGCTTGGCGTCGACCCAGCGCGCCATGTCTCTACAGGACATCGGCAGGCTCAGCGTCGTCGCCGCAGAGGTCTGCTCACCGCGGCGGAACGCGAGCTCGCTCAGCAGGTAGGCCAGCCGGTGCTCCACCCCGGCCGGATCGTCGCCGAACAGTTGCTCGTCGTCCTCGACCAGCCTCTCCCGCTCCTGACCTTCCAGGATGCTCCGCACCCGGGGGCGGGCCCGCAGCCACTCCTGGAAGTCGGACGCCCGGAGCACGAGTCCTCGGACGGCACCGAGCGCGGTGACCGACGCCGAACGGGAACGCCGGGTCAGGGCGGCCCGTTCGCCGACGATGTCGCCGGGACCGCGGACCGTGACGATCTGCTCGTGTCCGTCTTCGTGCCGTGCCACCTTCGCCCAGCCCGACCTGATGACGATCACATGGTCGGAGTGCGCCCCCTCCTCGCAGAGCAGCGCGCCGCGCCCGTAGGTGCGGCTTTTGGCGGCGTCCTCGATCTCCTCGCGTTCCGCAGCGGTGAGGGACATCCAGAAGCTCTCCTTCGAAGGATGTTCCCAGCGACGCGCCGGCTGCCACCCCGCCATCCCTTTCCTCCTCCCGCGAACACGCTCCTGAAGGCATCGTCCGCCCACCCCGCGGAAGCCACGACGTCATGGAGCACAGTTCCCGTCTCCTCGCTCCCCTCCGGCTCGGGTCAAGCGGCCCCGAGGCGGCCGTGCATGACGAGGACGGCCGACGGATCGACGTCCGCCAGCAGGCCACAGGCCTCCTCCCAGTACGGCCGGGCGGCCCGTATCCCCTGGTACCGGGCGACCACGGACCCCGCGTGGGCCAAACGCCGCCCCAACGCGAAGGCGTTGTCGTACCTGCGCTCGATCGCGACGGCGCGTTCGGCGTACTCGATCGCCTTTCCGCCCCGGCCCATGTCCTCCCACAACGAGGCCATCGCTATGAAGGTCGTCGCCGTGCCGCGCACATCACCGATCTCCTGGCGCAGCACCAACTCGGCTTCGAAGTCGCCCATGGCCGCCTCGTGGTCGTGCGCGGAAGCCTTGATCTGCCCGAGGGTGTGACGCCGCAACGCGATCCCGTAGGGGTCGGACAGCTGCATGTCGATGCTGAGCGCCAGCCGGGCGTGCTCGAGCGCGCCCTCCACATCACCGAGCGCGAGGCGAATCCGCGCGAGGTTGTCCCTCGTGGCCGTCTCGCCGCGGCTGTCACCGACCCTGATCTGGATGAACAGCGCCTCCGTCGCCGGTTCCTCGGCCTCCTCCGGCCTGCCCAGGTGCCGGAGGACGTTGGCCATGCTGCAGAGCGCCAGGGCCTTGTCCTTCTGGGCGCCCAGCTGTTCGCAGATCGCCATCGCGCTCTCGGCCGCCTCCAGCGCCCGGCCGTGCAGCCCCATCCGGCAGTAGACCCGGGAGAGGTTCAGGAAGGACCTGGCCTCGCCGTAACGATCGGTGAGTTCCTGGCGGAGGTCCAGCGCCTCCAGGTCGCAGCGAAGAGCGTCCGTGCAGTGGCCCAGGCGCCGGTGGATGCGCGCGAGGTCGTTCAGGCAGTCGGCCTCTCCCCTGCGGTCGCCCAGCCGCTGCCGGATGAGCAGGGCACCGTGGATCAGCTGCCGGACCTGGTCGTAGTCGGAGCAGCGCCAGTAGACGCTGGCCAGGGTCGCCATGCTCTCGGCGACCGCCCATTGCTCCTCGCGGGCGACGAACAGCGCACGGGCCCGCTCCCCCACCCTGATGGCCTTCCCGTAGCGCCCCTGTTCCCTGTAGATGCAGGTCAGGTGGCGCAGCATGGTGGCCAATGCGACGTCGTCCTCGGCGAGTTCCGCGGCCTCGGCGCCGTACTGATGGACCTCCAGGTTCTCCAGGGTGTAGGCGCGCAGGTCGAGGAAGGTGAAGAGCGCCTCGGCGAGCTGCCAGGTGATCTTTCGGGAGCCGTTGAGCGCCGCCTGCCTCGTGGTCGCCACGAGCAACCGCCGTTCCCGTTCGTACCAGTCCAGGGCGTTCTCGAGGCTGGGCGGGCGGGGACAGGCACCCGACCGGGACCGCGGCCTGATCGCCTGCGCCATGTCCTGCGCCGTGTCGAGCAGCCAGTCCTGCAGGCGGCGCCGGGCCGCCGTCCGCTGCTGCGTGAGCTCCTCCGACCGCAGGCGTTCACATGCGTAATCGGCGAGGAGGTCGTGCAGGCGGAACCGCCCTGGCGCAGGTTGCTCGATCAGGTTCGCCAGAGCCAGCCCGCGCAGGATCTGCCGTGTCGTGGCGGCATCGCGGCCGAGCAGCGCCGTCACCGCGTCCGGCCCGAACTCCGTGCCCGCGACGAGTCCGAGGAGGCAGAACCCCCGCTTCTGCTCGAGGGTCAGCTCCCGGTAGGAGAAGTCGAACGCCATCCGTACCGCACTGGAGGAGAGGTCATCGTCGAGCGCGAGCGCCGATAGCCGGTTGCCCTCGCTCAGTTCGCGAACCACGTCGGCGACCGTGCTGTGCGGACGGACCCTCTGGTTGGCGGCCGCGAGGCGCAGGGCCAACGGCAGGTAGTCGCACTGCTCCGTCAGGTCGGAGACGGCCGCGGGCTGGGCGGACGCCTCGTCCTGCCCCAGCACGGCGGCGACGACCTCGAAGGCCTCTTCCGGGCGCAGCACCTTCAGGTCGAGGGTATGGACGCCGCTTGTCACGATCAGCCCGGGCAGCCGTTTGCGGCTCGTCACCACCGTCACGCAACGCGGGCCGGAGGCCAGCAGCGGATGCACCTGGTCGGAACCCGCGGCGTTGTCCAGGACGAGCAGCATGGCCCGCCGCGCGAAGTGCGAACGGAGCAGGGCGATCTGCGCTTCCACCTCGGCCGGCACCAGCTCACCCGGGACGCCGAGCCCGCGCAGCAGGCGGTCGAGGGCCTCCCGCGGCTCCATGGCCGCGTCCGCGCTGTGGCCGCGAAGATCCAGGAAGAGCTGCCCGTCGGAGAAGCAGGGCGCGACCGTGTGGGCCCACTGGACGGCGAGGGCGGTCTTGCCGACGCCCGGCATTCCCTGCAGGACGATGACGAGCGGCGCCCCGCCGCGCAGGGAGTCGCCCAGAAGTGCGTCCATGGCCGACAATTCGGCGTTTCGGCCACGGAAGCAGGGATCCTCACTCGGGAGCTGGCGGGGAAGCGCCGCAGCGGCCGGCCCAATGTTGACGATCTTGTTGCCGGCGATCGCGTCCCCGCCGAAACGGATCTCCCCGCCGGCGGGTGTGGCCGGTAACCCGTGTCGGTCGGCAGCTGCGACCATGAGATCTCTCCCAATGCCCGTCCCCTGTCGAGCAGATACCCCGCCACGAACCCGCCAAATCGGAACAAACTACTTCCAAGAGTGCGGATCCGTCAGCCCCGTGCGGCCGAGAGAACGGAACAGACGCACGCGCTCAGGCGTGCGACCGTTCAACAGCATGCGTCGCACCACGACGAAACCGAGCATCCACGCCACCGTCTCGGGCAACCGGACGCGGCGGGCGGTCAGGTACTCCCGCATGAACAGGCGCGTGGCCGCGACGTCCCCGGTCCGGCGGCACGGGCAGGGGCAGGTGACCATGAACTGCAGTGCGGCGAAAGCCGCGTCGTGCAGGTGGTGATCGTGGCGCGAGCGTTCCCAGTCCAGGACGTTGACCACCTCCCGGCCGCGGACCAGGACGTTCGCAGGCCGGTAGTCGCCATGGGTCACGCCCGAGAGCCCGGCCTCCTCGGCCGACGGCAAGACCTCGGCGGCGGTCGCGCGCAGCGTCTCCACGGCGGTGCGGAACTCGCGGCGGTCGTCCTCCGGCAGCCGCTCATGGCCGGACCGCGCCAGCAGGAGGTCGAAGCTGTCCATGACCCGGACGACCGACCAGTTCAGCGCGTCGGAAGCGTCGGCGGGGCCGATGACCGGAGCAGGGCAGTGCACACCGGTCTCGTGGAGGGCGGCGAGGGTGCGCGCGGAGCTGATGACGGTGCGCTCGTCGTGCCAGCTCTCGAACCCGTCATGCGGCGTGAAGGCCCGCAGGATCCAGTAGTCGTCGGCGCGCTCCACCGCCGGGTCGCCGGACACCGTGTCGACCGGCGGGCACGCCAACACGAAGCCCGCCTCCCGCAGCGCCGTCATGATGTGGAACTGGTGCCGGTAGTGCGGAACCTCGGTGCTGAAACCGTAGCGGGACAGTACGTAGCGGCGGCGGAGCGTGCGGACGAAGTGATGCTCGCCATGGTGTTTCACACGGGTGGTGCGCGCCGACCAGCGCATGCCGTAGTGGTGCCGGAGAATCCGGGACCACTCCCCGGAGATGACCGCCCTGACCTCCACGTTCAACCGCGTGCCGCCCTCGTCACGGTGCTCCCCCTTTTCGGGCGATGCTCGACGGTGGGCATCATCGCAGACCAGGTGCCTGATCGGGGGCTACACGCCGGGTCGGCAGGAATGGCGAGCAAATTGTCCGCTAGTTCGTTTCCCACGCACCGCTTTCCCCCGCGCCGCACAGGTGCGGCGGGTCCTCCTTCCAGGGCATCGGGGCGTGGTTACAGGAGGGTGGGGAGTTCTGCGGCGGACTTCAGGAGGTGGGTGTGGGGGTGGCGGCCCAGGTCGGTGGGGGTGGTCGCGCCGGTGGTGACCGCGACGACGTAGGCGGCGCCGGCGTTGTGGCCGGCGGCCAGGTCGTTGGGGGTGTCGCCGGCGGCGAGGACGCGGTGCACGCTCGTTACGCCGGCCAGCTCCATCGCGCGGAAGATCAGGTACGGGGCGGGGCGGCTCGCGGGGACCTCGTCGCTGGTGACGAGGCCGTCGACGGTGCCGGGGACGGTCCAGTGCAGCGCGTCCAGGATCGACTCGGCGATGTCGCGGGAGTAGCCGGTCTGCAGGACGACCTTCACGCCGGCGGCGCGCAGCTCCGCGATGGCCTCGGTGACGCCGGGGAGGGGCGTTGGAGGGACGTCCGCGTAGGCCTTGGTGAGGCGGCGGGTGAAGTCGGTGTAGACGGTGTCGGTGTCGGCGGCGGTTCCGGTCAGTTCGGTCAGCAGGCCGGCGGTGGCCTCGCGCTTGCTGGTGCCGGTCCAGCGGTGCAGGGCGTCCGCGGGGACCGGGCGGCCGATGTGGGCCGCCACGGCCTGGTCGAGCGCCGCGTACACCGCGCCGCCCTCCTGGACGGTGGTGCCGGCCATGTCGAGGGCGGCGAGTTCGAAGGTCACAGGGCTTCTCCCGTTTCGGGGACGGTGCGCACCAGCGCGAGGTGGTGCGCCCGTTCGTTGGCGATGGTGAAGGTGGCGCGGTCGGGGCGGTAGCGGTCGTCGCCGTACTCGACGGGACGGCCGTCCGCCAGGCGGGCGGCGCGGCGTTCGCGCAGGAGCGGGGCGCCCTTGGCGACGCCGAGCAGGCGGGCGTCGTCGGCGGGGGCGGCGATCGCGTCGATGGTGTGGGTGGCCGCGACGATCTCCACGCCGCGGGCCAGCAGGCCCGCGTAGATGGAGCCCGCGTCGGGATCGAAGTCGAACAGCAGCAGGCCGATGTCCAGGACGAACGTGCTGCGCTCCAGCATGACCGGCTCGTCGTCCAGCAGCCGGAGCCGCAGCACGTCGATGACCGGCTCGCCCGGCTCCAGCCCGAGCGCGCCGGCGGCGACCGGGTCGGCGCCGCGCCGGGCCAGCTCGATGGTGCGCTGCCCGGGCCGGTGCCCGGAGCGCTCGACCCACGCGGAGAAGGACAGGAACGTCTCGAACGGCTGGCCCATCGGGCGGCGCCGGACGACGGGGCGGCGGCCCTGGCCGCCCTCGATCAGGCCCTCGTTGCGCAGGGTGGACAGCGCCTGCCGGACGGTGCCGCGGGAGGTCCCGAACTCCGCGACGAGCCGGGCCTCGGACGGCAGCGGCTCCCCCACGGCGAGCGCGCCGGAGGCGATCCGCTCCCGGAGCGCGTCGGCGAGCTTGGCGTGCAGTGATCCCGACGGCATGGGCTGACCATACAAGGGTCGGCGGCGACCCTGTCAATGTGCGGAAGCGTCTTTGTTTTCGCAGGTGAACGGGCGGTTAACTTGTTTGTACAAGTCGTCCTGGGTGGTTGACGGGCGGTCCGCCGGGCCCCGAGTCTCGGGGCCATGACCCCCCTTCCTGCCACTCCCGTGGACCTGCTCGTGGTCGGCGCCGGCGTCGTCGGGCTCGCGCACGCCGTCGAGGCGCACCTGCGCGGGCTGTCGGTCGCGGTGGTCGACCGCGACGCGTTCGCGGCGGGCGCCTCGATCCGCAACTTCGGCCATGTCTGCGTGACCGCCCAGGACGGCGACGCGCTCCGGTACGCGCTGGCCGCGCGCGAACGCTGGCTCTGGCTGGCCGCCAAGGCGGGCTTCGGCGTCGTCGAGGCCGGCACGGTGGTGGTCGCGCGGCGGCCCGAGGAGATGGCCGTGCTGGAGGAGTTCGCGGCGGTGCGGGGCGTCGAGCAGGTCCGGATGCTGGACGCGGACGCCGTCGCGGGGCAGGCGCGGGTGGCCGGGGCGTTGGGCGGTGCGCATCTGCCGCTGGACCTGCGGCTGGACTCGCCGACGGTGATCCCCGCATTGGCCGGCTGGCTGGCCGGGCAGGGCGTTCCGATCGCGTGGCGCACCAGCGTGCTGTCGGTGGAGCCGGGCCTGGTGCGCACCTCGCGGGGCGACGTCCGGGCCGCCCGGACGGTGCTCGCGGTCGGCCACGACCTCGACCGGCTGCTCCCGGACGTCGCCGACGCCGCCGGGATGACCCGCTGCCTGCTGCGGATGCTGGAGGTCGCGCCGCCCGGCGGCGTCCGGGTCGCGCCGGGCGTGCTGACCGGGCTGTCGCTGCTGCGCTACGGCGGGTTCGCCGCGCAGCCGTCGACCGCCGCGCTGCGCGAGGCGGTCGCCGCGGAGGCGCCCGGGCTGCTGGACGCCGGGGTGAACCTGATGTTCACCCAGCGTCCTGGCGGCGCGATCGTGCTCGGCGACACCCACCACTACTCCCCCACCCATGCGCCGTTCGACGACGAGGAGACGGCGGGGCTGCTGCTGCGCGAGGGCGCGCGGCTGCTCGGCGCCCCGTCGCTGCGGGTGCTGCGGCGCTGGCGGGGCCAGTACGCCTCGTCGCCCGCCGGGGTGCTCGACGTGGAGGTGGCCGGCGGCGTCCGCGCCGTCTCGGTCACCTCCGGCATCGGCATGACCATCGCCCACGGACTGGCCCCCGCCGTCCTGGATTCGCTGTTCTGACCTATGAGAGGCCTTTCCATGCGCCGTTTTCGGCTTTCCGCCGCGCTGGCCGCGCTCGTCCCCGCGGCCGCCCTCCTGCTGACGGGCTGCGGTGACGGCTCGTCCGACGCCGCCAAGGGGTCCTGCCCCGGCGGCAAGATCCGTTTCGGCGTCGAGCCGTTCGAGGACGCCGCCAAGCTCACGCCCGCCTACAAGACCCTGGGCAAGGCCCTCGAGGCCAAGCTGGACTGCCCGGTCGAGGTGCAGATCGTCCAGGGGTACTCGGCCGAGGTGCTGGCGCTGCAGAACCGCAAGCTCGACATGGCGCAGTTCGGCCCGCTCGGGTTCGTGTTCGCCTCGCAGCGCACCGGCGCCGAGCCGGTGGTGTCCTTCGGCAACCCCGATCGTTCGGTGTCGACCTACAAGGCCGGCATCTGGGTGAAGAAGGACAGCCCGATCGGCACCATCGCGGACCTCAAGGGCCGCACCCTGGCCCTGTCGGACGCGGGCTCCACGTCGGGCGACGCGCTGCCCCGCTACGCCATCAGGAAGGCGGGCCTGAAGGAGACCGACGTCAAGCTGCAGTACGCCGGCGGCCACCCGCAGTCGCTGCTCGCGCTGACCTACGGGAAGGTCGACGCGGCGGAGATCAACACCCAGCAGCAGGCGACCTCGACGGACGGGCACCAGTTCGACGCCGCGAAGTACAAGCAGGTCTGGGCGTCCGACCCGATCCCCAACGACCCGATCACCGTGGCCAAGGGCCTGGACCCGGCGTTCAAGACGAAGCTGGTGTCCGCGCTGACCTCGCTGTCCCCGCAGGACGTGGCGAAGGCGGGCCGGTTCCTCGACGTCGAGCCGGGCCCGCTCGTCCCGGTGACGAGGCAGACCTATCAGCCGCTGTTCGACCTGGCCTCGACCCTCGGCCTCACCGAGAAGAACCTGTAGCGCGATGACCGCCAACGCGCTCACGGTCCGCGGCCTGCGCAAGTCCTTCGGCGGCCGCACGGTGCTGTCCGGTTTCGACCTCGACGTGGCCCCGGGGGAGGTGGTGGCGCTCCTCGGGGCCAACGGGTCCGGCAAGTCGACGGCGCTGAAGTGCGTGGTCGGTCTCGTCCGCCCGGACGAGGGGCGGGCCGGCGTGTTCGGTGACGACCTGCTCGACGGGTCCCGCGCGGCCGACCGGGCCCGCACCCGCGTCGCCATGGTGTTCCAGCAGATCCACCTGGTGCGGCGGCGCTCGGCGCTGGACAACGTCTGCGCGGGCGCGCTCGGCCGGCTGCCGCTGCGCCGCTCGTGGGCGCCGGTCGCGTTCCCCCGCGAACTGCGCGAGGAGGCGATGGCGTGCCTGGACCGGGTCGGCCTGGCCGACCGGGCGCACGAACGGGTCGCCGCGCTGTCGGGCGGGCAGCAGCAGCGGGTCGCGCTGGCCCGCGCCCTGTGCCAGCGCGCGGAGGTGCTGCTGGCGGACGAGCCGGTCTCGGCGCTGGACCCGTCGGCCGCCGAGAACGTGATGACCGTGATGACCGAGCTGGCCCGGGCGGAGTCGATCGCGGTCGCGGCGGTGCTGCACCAGCCGGACCTGGCCCGCCGGCACGCCGACCGCCTGGTCGGCCTGCGCGGCGGGCGGATCGCCTTCGCCGGGCCGGCCGGCGAGGTGTCCCAGGACCAGGTGTCCTCTCTCTATGTCGCGGACGAGGAGGTCCACTCATGAGCGTTCTCGTCACCGAACGCGCCCCGGAGCGGCTGCCGGTCCCGCGCAGGCGGCGCGGCCCCCGCACGCTCGTGACCGGCGGCGCCGTCATCGCGGTGCTCGTGGCGTTGCACGTCGCCGCGTGGATCGGCACCGACATGGACCTCGGCCTGCTCGCCGACGGCTGGCACGGCATGGTCCGCTTCGTGTCCGAGGCGGTCCCGCCGGATCTCGCCTGGGACCCGGTCGTCAAGGACGGCCTGCATGCCTGCCTGGTGACGCTGTGGATCGGGCTGCTCGGGACCACGCTGTCGATCCCGTTCACGATCGTGCTGTGCGCGCTCGGCTCGCGCGCCGTCAATGGCAACGCGGCCGTCTACCAGGCCGCGCGCGGGGTCATGTCGTTCCTGCGCGCCGTCCCGGACGTGGTGTTCGCGCTGATCTTCGTCACCGCCGTGGGGCTCGGCCCGTTCGCCGGCGTGCTCGCGCTGGTCTGCAACAACACCGGCGTGATGGGCAAGCTGTGGTCGGAGGCGATGGAGGAGGTCGACGACGGCCCGGCGCAGGCGCTGCGGATCGCCGGCGCGAGCCGCACCCAGCTGGTCGCGCACGCGGTGCTGCCGGCGTGCGTGCCGCAGCTGGTCGGGCTGGTGCTGTACCGGCTGGACGTCAACGTGCGGGCGTCGCTGGTGCTCGGCCTGGTCGGCGCCGGGGGCATCGGCTTCCTCATCAACCAGTCGATCCAGGAGTTCCGGTTCGACCAGATGCTCACCTACATCCTGATGGTGCTGGTCCTGGTCGTGGTGGTGGACCTGCTCAGCTCGTTCGTCCGGCGAAGGCTCGCGCCGTGACCGCCGATGCGGTCGCGATGGTCTGGCCCGGCGCGGGCGGGCGCCACCAGGCCGTGACGGCGCGCCCCGAGGAACCCGCCCCGGGCGAGGCGCTGGTCGAGGTGGAGCTCGCGACGATCTGCGGCTCGGACCTGCACACCGTCTCCGGGCGCCGGCCCGGGCCGGCGCCCGGAGTGCTCGGCCACGAGATCGTCGGACGGGTCGTCCGCCTCGGGGACGGGCCGCCCCCGCGCGACGTCCGCGACCGGGCCGTCGGCGTCGGTGACCGGGTCGCGATCGGCATCTACGCGGCGTGCGGGGAGTGCGTGCGCTGCCGCCGGGATCTGCCGCAGAAGTGCGAGCGGCTGTTCAAGTACGGTCACGTGCCGCTGGCGGAGGCCGGGCCGCTGTCGGGCGGCTACGCCACCCACGTGCGCGTGCGCGCCGGCACTCCCCTGGCCGTGGTGCCGCCGGACCTGCCCGCGGCACTGGCGGCGCCGCTCGGCTGCGCGACCGCGACGGCGGTCGCGGCCGTCGCCGCCGGGGGCGCTGGGGTGGGCGGCCGGAACGTCACGGTATGCGGCGCGGGACTGCTCGGCCTGCTGGCGACCGCGATGCTCGCCGACCGGGGCGCCGCCGTCACGGTCGTCGACCCCGATGCCGGACGCCGCGCGACCGCGAAGCTGATGGGCGCCGCGAACACCGTCGGCCTCACGGCGGAGCCGCCGCCCGCCGACGTCTACATCGAGTTGTCCGGCGCGCCCGCCGCCGCCCGGGACGCCGTCGCCCGCACCGCGACCGGCGGCACCATCGTCCTCGCCGGGACCGTCTCGCCCGGCGCGCCGCTGGACTGGGAGGCGCAGGACCTGGTGCGCGGCCTGCTCACCGTGCGGGGCGTGCACAACTACGCTCCCGCCCACCTCGCCGAGGCCGCCGCCTGGACCGAGTCCGCCGCCGCCCGGCTGCCATTGGACGCGCTGCTCGGCGCCGTCCACCCGCTGGAGAACCTGGACGCCGCGCTCCAGGAGGCCGCACGGTCCGGCTCGATCCGCGTAGGAGTCGCCCCTGGGGAAATCGATCAGGGCCGCTGAGCGTTGCACACAGTCAGCCGTCCTGAGAAAGGTGCCCCATGCGTGTCGAGATCTGGTCCGACGTGATCTGCCCCTGGTGCTACATCGGCAAGCGCCAGTTCGAGCGGGCGCTCGACGGCTTCGCGCACCGCGACCGGGTCGAGGTCGCCTACCGGGCGTTCCAGCTCGACCCGTCCTATCCGAGCGGCAAGACCGAGGACGTGGCGGACATGCTGGCCGGGAAGTACGGCATGACGCGCGATCAGGCCGTCGAGATGAACCGGCAGATGGAGGAGCGCGCGGCCGGGGTCGGGCTGGAGTACCACCTCGACGGCGGGCAGGTGGGCAACACCGCCGACGCGCACCGGCTCGTCCGCCTCGCGGGCGTGCAGAGCGGGCAGGGGGTCCAGGACGCCGTCGTGGAGGCCCTCTACAAGGCGCACTTCACCGACGGGCGCTCGATCTTCGACCACGACTCGCTGGTGGGCGTCGCCGCGGAGGCCGGGCTCGACCCGGAGGCGGCCCGCGCCACCCTGGCGTCCGGTGAGTTCACCGCCGAGGTGGACGCCGACCAGCGCGAGGCGCAGCGGCTCGGCGCGACCGGCGTCCCCTTCTTCGTCGTCGACCGCCGCTACGGCGTCTCCGGCGCCCAGCCCGCCGAGGCGTTCGCGCAGGTCCTCGACCGCGCCTGGTCCGACGCCGGCACCTAGGCGCGCGCCCAGCGGGCCGGGAGCGCGCGGATCGGCCTGGACGGTGGCCCGGCCGGCGCGTTCGGGGTGCGGCGGACGTGGCCGTCACCGGGGCCTCACAGCTCGCCCGCCCGGTGGCCGAGGCTGCGGACGGTGTGGTCGCGCGGTAGGACGGTGATCTCAGAAGGTGCTGCGAAAGCGGCGACCTGGACGCCTGTCCAGCGGCGCGACCGGAACCCCGTCCGGAACATGAAACATAATCCGATTCGGATGTCGACAGGCGGGGTGGAAAACGTCTATTTTTGGACGAATCTTCAGCCCGAACCAGCGAGGGGGCCCTGTGCAGACTCGAGCGGCGATCCTGTGGGACAAGAACACCGAGTGGAGCGTCGAGGACATCGAACTCGACGACCCCAAGGCCGGTGAGGTCAAGGTCAAGCTCGCGGCGTCCGGCCTGTGCCACTCCGACGAGCACATGGTCACCGGCGACATGGTGATCGACAAGGAGATCGCCGACCTGATGGGCTGGAAGCAGTTCCCGGTCATCGGCGGGCACGAGGGCGCCGGCGAGATCGTGGAGGTCGGCCCCGGGGTCACCTCGGTGAAGGAGGGCGACCACGTCGTCCTGTCGTTCATCCCCGCGTGCGGCCGCTGTCCCTCCTGCGCGCAGGGCCGCCAGCACATCTGCGACCTCGGTGCCTTCCTGCTGTCGGGCCGGCAGATCAGCGACATGACCTCGCGGCACCACTCCAAGAACGGCGAGGACCTCGGCACCATGTGCTGCACGGGGACGTTCGAGCCGTACACGGTGGTCAACGAGTCGTCCGTGATCAAGATCGACGACTGGATCCCGCTCGACAAGGCCGCGCTGGTCGGCTGCGGCGTCACCACCGGCTGGGGCTCGGCGGTCAACGCCGCCGGCGTGCGCGCCGGCGACACCGTCGTGGTGATCGGGATCGGCGGCATCGGCATGAACGCGGTGCAGGGCGCGGCGCTGGCCGGCGCCCGGCACGTCATCGCGGTCGACCCGGTCGAGTGGAAGCGGGAGAAGGCCGTCTCGACCTTCGGCGCGACCCACGGCGCCGCCTCCATCGAGGAGGCGCAGGCGATGGTCGCCGAGATGACCTGGGGCGCCAACGCCGACAAGGTCATCCTGACCGTGGGGACCGCCACCGGCGACCTCATCGGCCCGATGATGGGCATGGTCACCAAGGGCGGCCGCGGCGTCGTCACGGCCGTCGCGCCGGTCATGCAGGAGGACGTCAAGCTCAACCTGTTCGACCTGGCGATGCAGCGCAAGGAGCTGGTCGGCTGCATCTTCGGCAACGCCAACCCGCGCCGCGACGTCACGCGCCTCCTCCGCCTGTACGAGGAGGGCAAGCTCAAGCTGGACGAGCTGATCACCAAGACCTACACCCTGGACGAGGTCAACCAGGGCTACCAGGACATGCGGGACGGCAAGAACATCCGCGGCCTGATCACGTACTGATCCCGGCCGGCGCCGCCGCGCCGATCGGACCTGCGAAGGCCGCCCCGGGGACGCGTCCGGGGCGGCCTTCGCATGCGCCGGGGCGCCCCCGCGCCGCTCCCCGACCTGAACCGATCAGGGCCTCCGGGCCGTACACCCGGATGTGGCCGCGGCGCCCGGGAACGAATCCGGGCCCCCGGACGGCCGCACGCAGTCACGGGCCAGGCTGGGGAGAACCGAGATGTCGGTGTTTCATGCGTTCCGTTCGGCGAGCGCGGACCGCGAGGACGGGGCCGCGCGGGGCCCGGACGACCCGCCCGCGCGGAGCCGGCTGCGGCGCGTCGCGGCATGGACGGCGACCACGCTGGCGTGCCTGCTGGTGCTGTTCGCCCTGGACGCGCCGGACCGGTTCGACCGGCTGACGCCGGGGCAGTTCGTCCGGATCCCGGTCGAGGCGCTCCTCACCGCGGCGCTGGTCCTGGTGCTGCCCGATCGGGCCCGGCGGTGGGTCGCGGCGCCGCTCGGCGCCCTCCTCGGTGTGGTGGTCATCTTCAAGGTGCTGGACATCGGCTTCGACGCCGTCCTGGTCCGGCCGTTCAACCCGGTGTTCGACTGGAGCTTCCTGCGGCCCGGGTTCGAGTTCGTCGACACCTCCGCCGGACGGCCGGCCGCCATCGGCCTGACCGCGCTCATCGTGCTGCTGGTCATCGCCGTGCCGGTGCTGATGGCGCTGTCGGTGCTGCGGCTGACCCGGCTGGCCGCCCGGCATCGCACCGCGACGGGCAGGACGGTCGCGGTCCTCGGGACGGCGTGGGTCGCGTGCGGCGCGCTGGGCGCGCAGCTCGTCCCCGGCGTCCCGCTGGCATCCGGAAGCGCCGCGGAGCTCGCCTACGACCACGCGCGGCAGGTCCGGTCGAGCCTCAACGACCGCGAGGTGTTCGCCAAGCAGGCCTCCGTCGACGCCTTCCAGCACACGCCCCCGAGCCAGATGCTGACCGGCCTGCGCGGCAAGGACGTCGTGCTGGCGTTCGTGGAGAGCTACGGACGCTCGGCCGTCGAGCACCCGGAGTACGCGCCGCGGGTGGACGCGGCGCTGGACGCGGGCACGCAGCGGCTCAAGGCGGCCGGGTTCGGCGCCCGCAGCGGCTACCTCACCTCCTCGACGGCGGGCGGCGGGAGCTGGCTGGCGCACTCGACGCTGCTGTCCGGGCTGTGGATCGACAACCAGCAGCGGTACCGGACGCTGACGTCGAGCAGCCGGTTCACGCTCACCCGGGCGTTCGGCGAGGCGGGCTGGCGGACGCTCACCGTCCAGCCGGCGATCACCCGGTCGTGGCCGGAGGCGTCGTTCTACGGCTACGACAAGGTCTACGACGACCGGAACCTCGGCTACAAGGGCCCCCGGTTCAGCTACGCGACCATGCCGGACCAGTACACGCTGAACACGCTGCAGCGCGACGAGCTGAGCGCGCCGAAGCGGGCGCCGGTGATGGCGGAGCTGGCGCTGGTGTCCAGCCACGCGCCGTGGGCGAACATCCCGAGCCTGGTCGACTGGAGGACGGTGGGCGACGGGTCGGTGTTCGCCGGGATGGGCAAGGGCGAGAACGCGGGCTGGCCGTCGTCCGGCCGGATCCGCGGCGAGTACCGCAAGTCCATCGAGTACACGCTGAACACGCTGGTGTCCTACATGCTGACCTACGGGTCGAAGAACACGGTGCTGGTCTTCCTGGGCGACCACCAGCCCGCGCCGACGATCGCCGGGCAGCACGCGAGCCGGGACGTCCCGGTCACCATCGTGGCCCGCGACCCGGCCGTGCTGGACCGGATCTCCGGGTGGGGCTGGCAGGACGGGCTGCGTCCGGCGCGGACCTCGCCGGTCTGGCCGATGAGCACGTTCCGCGACCGCTTCCTGACCGCGTTCGGCTCCACGCCCTCCGCGCCTTCCGCGCCGGCGGCGTCGCACAGGTGACCTCGGGCCCCCGATGGTGGGACCTTGGGGAGATGAGGTCGCTGGCGGTGGCGCTCGCCGTGGTGGCGCTGCTCGCCGCGATGGCGGCGGCGATGGTCACCACGGCGGTGCGGCAGACGCCGACCATCGACGAGCCGGTGTACGCCGGCGCGTCCCTGGTCTACCTGCGGGAGCACGACCTGCGCGACAACCCGGAGCACCCGCCCCTCGGCAAGCTGGTCATCGGGGCCGGGCCGGAGCTGGCGGGCGTCCGCCTGGACCGGTCCTACACCGGGCCGCAGGAGGCGGTCGGGCGGCACCTGCTGTACGGGTCGGGCAACGACCCGGACCGGGTGATGCTCGCCGCCCGGCTTCCCATGATCATGCTGACGCTGCTGTTCGGCCTGGTCGTCTTCGCCTTCGCGCGTGACCTGGCCGGCGCGGCCGGCGGGCTGACGGCGCTGGGCCTGTACGCGTTCTCACCGGACGTCGTCGCGCACGGGTCGCTGGCCACGCTGGACGTGCCGGCGGCCGGGTTCGTCCTGACCTCGGTGTGGCTGCTGTGGCGGGCGCGGAACCGGCCGTGGCCGTACCTGCCGCTCGCGGGGGCGGCGCTGGGCGCGGCGCTCGCCACCAAGATGAGCACCCTCGCGGCCGTTCCCGTGCTGCTGGCCCTCGCGGCCGTCCCTGCGTGGTCCGCGTACCGGCGGGGCGAGGACAAGACGGCCTTGAAGGCGATCCTGCGCGGTGCCGCAGCGGTGGCCGGGGTCGCGGTGATCGCGGTCGCGGTGGTGTGGGCGAGCTACCTCGCCGTCGATCCGCGGTTGCGGTGGACGGCCCCGCCGGGCGTTCCGTCCGTCGGCGGGCTTCGCGGGCTCGCCGCCGGCGCGCTGCCGTTCCCCCGCCCGTACCGGGACGGGCTGCGCATCCAGTTCGGGTTCGAGGAGGCGACGTGGACCGGGTTCCTGTTCGGCCGCCACTACCAGGGATCGCTCTGGTACTACCTGCCGGCCGCGCTCCTGGTGAAGACGCCGCTGGGGATGCTGGCGCTCTGGCTCGCGGGCGCGGCGGCGATGGTGTCGGTGCGGCGGCTCCGCCCGGCGGCACCGTACGTGCTCCTGCCCGCGGCGGTGCTGCTGGCCGCCGCGATGGCCGGATCCCGCGACCTCGGCGTCCGGTACGCCATCTTCGTCCCGATCCTGCTGGCGGTCGCGGCGGGCTGCGCGGTCGCCGTCCGGTGGCGGTGGGCGCCCGTGGCGGCAGTCGGGCTGGTCCTGTTCGCCGCGGTCAGCTCGGTCCGGACGTTCCCGTACTACCTGCCGTACTCCAACGAGGCGTTCGGCGGGCCGTCCAAGACCCACCTGCGGCTGCACGACTCCAACGCGGACTGGGGGCAGGACCTCGGCCGCCTCGCCGGCCGCCTCCGCGACCGGTACGCCGGGGAGCCGGTCTGGCTGGCCTACAAGGGCAGCGGCGTCCCGTCCGGCTACGGGATCGCGGCCTCCGACCCGCTCGCCGTCCCGCCGGACCGGGTCCGCGGGATCCTCGCGGTGTCGGACAGCTGGATCGCCAAGGGCGATCCCCGCATACTCGCCCTCATCAGGACGAGCGAACCGATCGACGAGGTCGGCCACACCATCACCATCTACCGGCGGCCGGCGCCCCCGCTGCGGTGGCCCCCGCCGCGGTGGCCCGTGCGGCGCATGCGCGGTCCGGTGCGGGAGATGTAGACAGGACGACACGTCGAAGGAGAGGACGCCATGCTGGTCCGAGAGGCGATGACCTCACCGGTCGTGACGGTCCCGCGGACGGCCACGGTCCGCCAGGCCGCCCGCGTCCTGCACGAGCACGAGATCACGGCGCTGCCCGTCCTGGACGACAACGGGCGGCTGGCGGGGATCGTCAGCGAGATGGACCTGCTGCACGGCGCGTTCGAGGCCGACCCGCGGGCGTTCTCCCGGCCCGTCGCGACCTCCGCCGGGCCGCCGCCGCGGTCCGTGGCGGAGGTCATGACGCGGGAGGTGGAGACCGCCCGCCCGGGCACCGACGTCGCCGCGCTCGCCGAGACGATGATGCGGACGCGGCACAAGAGCGTCCCGGTGCTGGACGGGGCCGTGCTGGTCGGCATCGTCAGCCGCCGCGACCTGATCGCGCTGCTGGCCCGCGGCGACGCGCGGATCAGGGACGACGTGCTGGCCGCGATCACCGAGTACGGTCCCGGCGGGCACGCCTGGGAGGTGTCGGTGCGCGACGGGGTGGTGGTGCTGACCGGGCCGGCCGACGAGGCGGCGCAGCGCGTCGCCGACGTGCTGGCCCGCACCGTGCCCGGCGTCACCCGGGTCTCGGTGCGCACCCCGGAGCCCGGCGGAGCCCGCGGCGGACCGGGCTGAGATCATGGATCCCATCGGGAGGGAGCCATGACCAGCGTTCGTCCGCGCCGCGTCGCGGCGGCCCTGCGGCGGCTGCGCCGCCGGTTCGGGTTCGACGGCAACCCGCTGCGCCGGGAGGTCGACCGCCGGCAGCGGGCCGTCGGGATCGGGGCCGCCGCCGCGTTCGCGATCGCGGCGCCGCCCGCCTGCGCGAGCGCGGCGTCGCTGGCCTACGGGGCCGGGGTGCACGCCGAGCGCGCGGAGTCGGCCGCGCACCACCGGATCACCGCCCGGGTCACGGGCATCGAGGAGCAGAGCGGCGAGCAGCGGTACTCCTACGCCCGGCTCGCCTGGACCACCCGCGACGGCCGGGCGCACACGGCCGTGATCCCCGCGGGAAGGAAGACCAGGCCGGGGACGGTCCGGCGGATCTGGGTCGACGACCGCGGCGAGAAGACACCGCGGCCGCAGGACCGCGCGGACACCGTGGCGGGCGCGGTCTTCGCCGGCGCGGCCGCCGTCGGCGCCGCCGCGCTGCCGCCGCTGGCGGTCTACCTGGTGGTCCGGCGGCGCTGCGACCGCGGCCGGGAGGAGATGTGGGATACCGCGTGGGCCCGGCTGGACCGTCCGCACATCGGCTGACCCGCGCGGGCGCGCGCCGGGCGGCGCCGGTTCCAGGCCGGCGATCATGGGGTATGCGCTGGTCGGGGCCGGTCGACCGACCGCGGCCCGCAGTGCCGCCGGACGATCGGGTGACGATGCTGCGATGACGGAACACCGTGAGGGCCCGGCCGCCGGACCGCTGTCGGACCGGACGGCGTGGGCCCGCAACCTGCAGACGCCGCTGCGGGAGTTCATGCGCACCGAGACCGGCGGCGCGGTCGTCCTGCTGGCCGCGACGATCGCGGCGCTGGTGTGGGCGAACGCCTCCGGCTCGTCCTACGACGCGTTCTGGGGGACGGAGGCGTCGCTGCGCGCGGGGCGGCACGCCCTGGCGATGAACCTGCGGGAGTGGATCAACAGCGGGCTGATGACGCTGTTCTTCTTCGTCGTCGGGCTGGAGGCGCGCCGCGAGTTCGACATGGGCGAGCTGCGCGAGCGCCGCCGGCTCGCGCTGCCGCTCGCCGCCGGGATCGGCGGCATGGTCGTCCCGGTGGCGATCTACCTCGCGGTGAACGCGGGCGGGCCGTCCCTGCACGGGTGGGGCACCGCGATGTCCACCGACACGGCGTTCGCGCTCGGCGTCCTCACCCTCGTCGGCAAGCGGTTCCCCGGCCGGCTGCACGCCTACCTGCTCACCGTCACCGTGGTCGACGACCTGGTCGCGCTGCTGGTGATCGCGACCGTGTACAGCGAGGACGTCAAGGTGGGCCCGCTGCTCACCGCCGTCGGCGTGCTGGCCGTGACGCTGGCGGTCCGCGCGGCGGGCGTCGCCCATCTCCCGGTCTACGCGGTCCTCGGCATCGGCGCGTGGCTCGCGCTGAACGCCTCGGGCGTCGAACCGGTCGTCGTCGGGCTGGCGATGGGGCTGCTGACGTACGCGTACCCGGCGGCGCGCACCGACCTGGAGCGCGCCAGCGAGGTGTTCCGGCTGTTCCGCGAGCAGCCGACCCCGGAGCTGGCCCGGTCGGCGCGGACCGGCGTCGCCGCCGCGATCTCCCCGAACGAGCGGCTCCAGCAGCTGTACCACCCGTGGACCAGCTACGTGATCGTCCCGCTGTTCGCGCTCGCCAACGCGGGGATCCCGATCAGCGCCGGGTTCCTGCGGCACGCGTTCGCCTCGCCGGTGACGCTGGGCATCGTGGCCGGCTACGTGGTCGGCAAGCCGATCGGGATCCTCGGGCTGTCGTGGCTGGTGTCGGCGGTGAGCCGGGGCCGGCTGAAGCCGCCGGTCGGCTGGGCGGCGGTCGGGGGCGGCGGCGCCATCGCCGGGATCGGCTTCACCGCCGCGCTGCTGATCGCGACGCTGGCGTTCACCGGCGA
Source organism: Actinomadura sp. NTSP31 (assembly GCF_041951385.1). NCBI lineage: Bacteria > Bacillati > Actinomycetota > Actinomycetes > Streptosporangiales > Thermomonosporaceae > Actinomadura > Actinomadura sp. NTSP31. Next base: position 415,494 of record NZ_JBGNUT010000001.1, read on the forward strand.
CCGGCTCGCCGAGGCGAAGGTCGGCATCCTGTCGGCGGCGCTGCTGGCGTCCGCGGTGACCTGGCTGGTGGTGCGGGTGACGGCGCTGCTGCCGGCCCGGCCGCGGGTGGTCGCGCTGCTCGGCACCGCGGAGAGCGTGATCGACCTGGCCGCGCCGGTCGACCCCGACCGCGACCACGTCCGCGGCCCGGACCGCGCGCCGGTCACCGTGGTCGAGTACGGCGACTTCGAGTGCCCGTACTGCGGACAGGCCGAGCCGGTGATCCGCGAGCTGCTGGCCGGGCAGGGCGACGTCCGGTACGTGTGGCGGCACCTGCCGCTCAACGACGTCCACCCGCAGGCGCAGGTCGCGGCGCAGGCCGCCGAGGCCGCCGCCGCGCAGGGCGCGTTCTGGGAGATGCACGACCTGCTGTTCGCCCACCAGGACGCGCTGCAGCCCAAGGACCTCGTCCGGTACGCCGGCGACCTCGGGCTGGACACGGCCCGGTTCCGCGACGACCTGCGCCGCGGCGCCGGCGCCGGCCGGGTCGCCGAGGACGTCGACTCCGCCGACCTCAGCGGCGTGTCCGGCACCCCCACGTTCTTCGTCAACGGCCGCCGCCACCAGGGCGCCTACGACCTGGAGAGCCTGCGGCACGCCGTCCACATCGCCCGCAAACGCGCCGCCATCGGCGCCTGACCTCGCTGGGCCACGGCGAGTGAACGCGCGTTCGTCAGGGGTTGCGGACGAAGGCGATGTCGAGGGGGCTCGCGCCGAGGGTCTCGTTCCGCGCACCGCCGCGGATCGTCGTGGTGACCTTGTCGTCGCCGGTGTCGATCACCGAGACGGTGCCGGTCATGTCGTTGCCCGCCCAGACCTCCGAGCCGTCCGGCGCGGCTTCGACCGAGGCGGGCAGCCGGCCCACCGGCACGTCCCCGAGGTGCTTGCGGCCCGTGGCGTCGTAGACGCCGACCGAGTCGGAGTTCATGTCGGCGACGTAGACCTTCCGGCCGTCCGACGTGGCGGTGACGGCCCACGGTTCGGCGCCCGCCTTCACCTTGCGCGTGACCTTGCGGTTCGCGGCGTCCACCACGTACAGCAGGTTCGCGTCCGGCTGCGTCGCGTACACCCGGTCGCCGTCCGGGCCGACCGCGACGCCCTGCGCGTCCGGGATGCCGGCGACCCTGCCGGTGACCGTCCCCTTAGCGGTGTCGATGACGACGAGGCCGCGCGCCGTCGCCACGTAGGCGTGCCCGCCGTCGGGCGCGAACGCCACCCGGCGCGGCGCCGCGCCGACGTCGATGCGGCGGGTCACCGTGTCGGTGCGGGTGTCGATGACCGCGACCGCGCTGGATCCGCCGTCACCGGTGTCGCCGCCGGTGACGGCCGCGTACGCCTGCGCCCCGTCCGGTGACACGGCGACGTCCTGCGGGAAGGCGCCGACCACGATCGGGGTCGTCCGCAGCGAGGCGGCGTCCACCGCCATCACCTGGTACTGGCCGGTGACGGCGACGTACACCTTCCTGGCGTCCGGGGTGACGGCGACGCCTTCGGCGGTGTCGGCGCGGATCGCGGTCGAGGTGACGGTGTGGGTCGCGACGTCCACCCGGGCGACCCGGCCGCTCCCGGCCAGCGCGACGTACGCGGTGTAGCCGGTCTCCTTCGGCTGGCTGCGCCCCCACGGTGACGGCGCGGGCGGCACCTGCGGGACCGGCGGCAGCGTGGGCACCGCGGGCGGGGACGCCGGCCGCGGCGCCGGCGGGACGAACGGCGCCCAGGACGGCGCGCCCGGCTGGACGCCCTGCTCGTCGGACGGGCCGGAGCCCGGGTCCGGGCCGGTCAGCGCGGACGCCGCGACGGGCAGCGCGATCAGCGCGGCCCCGGCGGCGGTTCCGGCGGCGGTCAGGCTCAGTCCTCGCAGGCCTCGCACCATCTCGGTCTCCTGTCGCTGTCGGTGCGGTTCAGCGCCGCGGCCGCGGCCGCGGGCCGTGCTCCTGGACGGGCGGGGCCTGCTCGGCGCCCGGCAGCGCGGGCGCGGGCAGGGAGGTGACGCCGGCGACCGCGTCGGCGAGGGGCTTCTTGGTGCCGGGCAGGCGCGGGGGCGCGCCCTGCCCGGCGGACCGTCCCCCGAAGTCGAACGCCGAGGTCAGATCGCCGAAGGCGGCGCGGCGCCAGTCGCTGATGTTCGGGATCTCCACGCCGGTGACCCGTTCCAGGAAGCGCAGCGGGGAGGTGTGGTCGAACGGCTCGCTCGCGATCCAGCCGCCGCGCGTCCACGGCGACACGATGACGCACGGCACCCGGAACCCGGCGCCGATCGGCACGCCGTCGACGAACTCGCCGTCGGTGCCGGGCGGCGGGACCGGCGGCGGGACGTGGTCGAACAGCCCGTCGTTCTCGTCGTAGTTCAGGATGAAGACGGTCTTGGCCCACACGTCCGGGTTGGACGCGATCGCGTCGATCTTGGCGGCGACGTAGTCGGCGCCCGCCGCCGGGGTGTAGTCCGGATGCTCGGACTGGTAGCTGGTCGGGATGATCCACGACACGGTCGGCAGCTGGTCGTGCGCCGCGTCGTACTCGAACTGCCCCGCCGAGTACGTCCGCATCCCGTTCCTGTAGAGCGGGGAGCTCACCGGCGCGTCCTGGTAGGCGGCGAACGGCTCCAGGATGTTGCAGCCGTAGTTGTCGGCCTCCTGGTACACCTTCCAGCTCACGCCCGCGTCGGTCAGCGCCTCCGGGTAGGTGTCCCAGGTGTAGGGCTCCGGGTCGACGTTGCCGGTGATGGGGCCGCCGTCGTCGCCGTCCGGGTCGATGGTCGCGCTCATCAGGTACAGCCGGTTCGGCCACGTCGGGCCGAGCACGGAGCAGTGGTAGCGGTCGCAGACGGTGAACTGCTCGGCCAGCGCGTAGTGGAACGGGATGTCCTCGCGCGTGTAGTAGCCCATGACGTACGGGGCGTTGTCGCCGTCGGCGGCGCGGTGCGCGGGCAGCCAGCCGTCCATCTTCCCGTTGTTCCAGGCCGCGTGCTGGACGCTCCACGCGTGGCTGGTGGACGGGATGGCCTGCGCGCTGCTCCTGGTGGTGTCGAGGTGGAACGGCAGTACGTAGCCGGCCTCATTGACGTCGTCTGGCTGGTAGAACACCGACCGCCCGGTGCTCAGCGTGATCGCGTTCGGGTCGGAGAAGCCGGCGACCCCGGGGAGCGTGCCGAAGTAGTGGTCGAAACTGCGGTTCTCCTGCATGAGGATCACCACGTGCTTGACGTCCTTGAGGCTGCCTCGGCGGCGCGCCGGCTGGGCGGCCAGCGCGCGGCGCACGTTCGGCGGCAGGAACTCGGCGGCGAACGCCGCGGCGGTCGCGGCGCCCGCCGCCGACAGCAGCCGCCGCCGCGTCAGCGGCGCCCCCGGGCCGGCCGGGCGGCGCTCCCCGCGCCGCTCACCAGTCAAGATCACTTCGCGAGCGTAACCCGCCTGACCTGCGCCCTCGCGGATCCGCGCGGCGCTCGGCGAGCCGGGCCGGGACGCACGCCGCGCCGGCCCGGCGGCCCGCCGCGCTCAGCGGGCGTAGACCTCCAGCGTCCACGTCCCGGCCGGCTTCACGCCCCTCATCGCCTTCGCCAGCGCGGCGTCTCCAGTGCCGCGCACCCTGGCCACCTCGGCCGGCAGCACGGCGACGACGACGGCGTCCGTCCCGTCCCCCGCCTCCGCGTCCCAGACGACGCCCGCCGACTCGGCGGCCTCGCATTCGACGACCTTCGCTCGGCCGGCGATCCGGACCACCGCGTGCGCCGCGCCGTCCACGCACGTCACCCGCAGCCGCAGCGCCTTGCCGCGCACCTTGAGCGGCACCGTGCGGGCGCGTCCGTCGGCGGTGCCGGTCGCCCGGCCCAGCTCCGTCAGCCCCGTCACCGAGAGCCGCCCCTGCCCTGGCGACGGGGGCGTGTCGCACCGGCCGGAGACGCATCGGCCGCTGTAGACCCTGACGCTCCAGTTACCCCGCTTCGGTTCGCCGCCCGCCAGATACCGGTCGACGTCGGCCATCGACCGCATCCCGCTCGGGCCCGGGCCGGCGCCCTTCGACGGGACGGCCGCGACCTCCAGCGTGATCGGGACGCCCGGCGTGACCGCGGAGACCGAGGTGACGCTGCCGGGCATGCCCCCGCTGCAGCCGGCACTCTCGAAACGGCCGCCCACGACCCGGTAGACCGTGAAATCGCCCGAGCACGTGAGGGCGACGCCGATGAACGGCCCGGTCGGCGTGACGGTGAACCGCGCCTTGGCCCGGATCTTCGAGAACCGCACCTGCTTCAGCGGCTCCATGCCGTCGTCGCCTCCCGCGGTCTCCTGGAAGATCTGGTCGGTGTAGCCCGTCATCGTCGGCACCGGCCCCAGCGCGTGCCGGCCGGGGCCGCTTCCGTCCTGCCGCTGGACCACTCCGAAGACCGCGCCGGCCACCAGCACCACGGCGAGGGCCGCCGCGGCGGCGCGCAGGCGGTCGCCGCGGCGGACGCGGCGGCGGACGCCGGCCAGCAGGTCCGGCGAGGGGACACCGCGGGCGCTCTCGGCCTCCATGACCTTGGTGAGGTCTTCCAGCTCGTAGACCATGGTCACTCCCCTCCCTGCGGTGCGGCGGCCAGCACGCCCGGATCGATCCGGAGCTTGGCGAGGGCCTTGCTGGTCTGGCTCTTCACCGTCCCGACCGAGCAGCCGAGGATCGCGGCGACCTGCGGTTCGGACAGGTCCTCGAAGAAGCGCAGCACCACCGTGGCGCGCTGGCGCTGCGGGAGCCGGCCGAGCGCGGCCCACAGCACGGCCTTGTCCTCGGCGGCGCCGATGCCGTCGGCCGGGTCGGGGCCGTCCGGCGGCCGTTCGGTGGGGCGCTCGCCGCGCCAGCGCCGCTTCGCCCACGAGGCGTGCGTGTTGACGAGGATCCGGTACACGTACGGATCGGGGTTGTCCTCGATCCGCCGCCACGCCCGCCACGCCTTGACCAGCGCCGTCTGCAGCAGGTCCTCCGCCTGCGCCCAGTCGCGGCAGAGCAGGTAGGCGGTCCTCAGCAGGCGCGGCGAACGCTCCGTCACGTACGCCGCGTATTCCGGCCGCTCGCGCATCCGACCTCCCGGTAGATCTCCTGCCGACATCTACCGGCCGGACCCCCGGAACGGTTGCCCGGCGACCGCATGATCATCGCCAGGCTAGGGTCGGGGACGAGAGCCGCCCGGCGCGCAGAACAGGAGCCACGATGTCCTATCCCGAACCCCGCTACTTCGGCGGCGGCGAGAGCAGCGCGGCGCTCCGGCCCGGCGGCGCCGCGCCCGACCTGCTGATGGGGCCGCCCGACGAGCAGGGCGCCCCCACCGGGACGCGGGTGCACTACCTCGGCACCGGCGGTTCCACCAACGGGGCGTTCGGGCTGTACCGGTGGGAGATGGGGCCCCGGCCGTCCGGCCCGAGCGCGCACTTCCACCGCACGATCACCGAGTCGTTCTACATCCTGTCCGGGACTGTCCGGCTGTACGACGGGACGGGCTGGCGGGACGCCGCGCAGGGCGACTTCCTGTTCGTGCCGGAAGGCGGCGTCCACGCCTTCCGCAACGAGTCGGGCGAGCCCGCCTCGATGCTCCTGCTGTTCACTCCCGGCGCGCCGCGCGAGGCCTACTTCGAGGAACTCGCCGAGATCACCATGACCGGCCGGAAGCTCACCGATGAGGAATGGACGGACCTCTACCGCCGCCACGACCAGTACGAGGTGTGACGGGCCGGCGCGCTACTTGCCGCTCTTGGCCCTCGCCTTGCCCTTTCCGCCCTTCTTCTTCGGCGCGGGGCTCTCGGCGGCCGCCTTCTTGCCCTTCTTCGAAGCCTTGGCCGGGGCCTTCACCGACACCTTCTCAGGCGCCTTCTCGGCGGCGGCCTTCTTGCCCTTCTTCGGCTTCTTCGGACGGGCGGGGGCGTCCTCGACGACCCGCGCCGCCTCGGCGGGCGCGGTCTCGGCCTGGGGCTCGGCCCCGTTGGGGGCGGTGGTCTGGGCGACGCGGTTGCGGAAGGTCTGGCCGAACCGGAACGTCGGGACGAGCGCGGCGGGCACCTCGACGGCCGCCCCGGTGCGGGGGTTGCGGGCGCTGCGCGCCGGGCGGGAGGACCGGTCGAACGCGCCGAAACCGGTGACGACGACGCGTTCCCCGGCGGACACCGCCGCCATGACCGCCTCGAAGACGGCGTCGACGTGCCGGCGCGCGACCGCCTCGTCGCCGTCCGCCCGTTCCGCCACGGCCTTGACCAACTCGCTGCGATTCATGCGCCCTGCCTCCATTGCGGCGTTTCGTGCGCTCAGGTTAGCCCAGCGTGACCGCCGAAATCCCTGGATACGGCCGGATTTCCAGGCCGGCCGCGGGACGGGACGCCGGCCGGGGTCACGGTTGGTAGCGGTAGCCCATGCCGGGTTCGGTGAGCAGGTGGCGGGGGCGGGTCGGGTCCGGCTCCAGCTTGCGGCGCAGCTGGGCCATGTACTGCCGCAGGTAGTGCGTCTCGCGGGTGTAGGACGGGCCCCACACCTCGGTGAGCAGCTGGCCCTGGCTGATGAGCTTGCCGGGGTTGCGCAGCAGGATCTCCAGCAGGTGCCATTCGGTCGGGGTGAGCCGGACGGGCGTGCCGTCCCGCGCGGTGATGGTCTTGGCGGCGAGGTCGACGGTGTGCGCGCCGACGGCGGCGGTCGGCGCCTCCTCGCCGGGCGCGGCACGGCGGCCGACCGCGCGGATCCGGGCGATCAGCTCCTCGATGGTGAACGGCTTGGTGACGTAGTCGTCGGCACCGGCTTCCAGGGCCTCGACCTTGTCCTGGCTGCCGGCCCGGCCGGACAGCACGATGATCGGGGTGCGGGTCCAGCCGCGCAGCCCGTGGATCACCTCCAGGCCCTCGATGTCGGGGAGCCCGAGGTCCAGCACGACCAGGTCGGGATGCCAGTCGCCGGCGCGGCGCAGCGCGGTGGTGCCGTCCGCGGCGGTCTCCACCTCGTAGTGGCGGGCGCGCAGGTTGATGCGCAGCGCCCGCAGGATCTGCGGTTCGTCGTCGACCACCAGCACGCGCGTCATGACGCTCCATTCTCCCCGGCCGGCAGCACGACGATCATCGTCAGGCCGCCGCCGGGGGTGTCCTCGGGGATCAGCTCCCCGCCCATCGCCTCGGTGAGGCCGCGCGCCAGGGCGAGGCCGAGCCCGACGCCGGTGTGGTTGTCGCGGTCGTCCAGCCGCTGGAACGGCTGGAAGACCCGGTCCCGGTCGGCGGCCGGGATGCCGGGGCCGCGGTCGGCGATCCGCAGCTCGACCCGGTCCCGCAGCGCCCCCGCCGTGATCAGGACGGGCGGGCCCGGCGGGTTGTAGCGCAGCGCGTTGGAGATCAGGTTGACCAGCACCCGTTCCAGCAGCGCCGGGTCCGCCTCGATCTCGGGCAGGTCGCCGGGGATCGCGACGCTGACGTGCCGGGCGGCGGCGCCGATCTCGTCCAGCGCGCGCGGCACGACCTCGTCCAGCGCGAGCGGGCGGGCGGCCATGCCGAGCACGCCCGCCTGGAGGCGGCTCATGTCGAGCAGGTTGGCGACGAGCCGGTCGAGCCGGTCGAGGGACTCCCCGGCGGTGTCGGCGAGCTCGGCGCGCTCCTCGGCCGTCCAGTCGATCTCGGTGTTGCGCAGGCTCTCGACGGCGGCCTTGGCGGACGACAGCGGGGTGCGCAGGTCGTGGCTGACGGCGCTGAGCAGCGCGGTGCGCATCCGGTCGACGGCCTCCAGCGGGCGGGCCCGCTCGGCCTCGGCCTCCAGCCGGCGGCGCCGCAGCGCGGCGGCGGCCTGCGCGGCGAACGCCTCCAGGACGCGCCGGTCCCCGGCGGGCAGCGGGCGCCCGCGCAGGGCGAGGGCGAGGTCGTCGCCGACGGGGATCTCGGTGTCGCCCTCTTCCGGGGCGGTGCAGGGCCGCCCGCCGGCGGTGGTGACGACCTGCCAGCGCGGCGGGTCCCCGGTGCGCTCCAGCAGCGTCACCGAGTCGAGGCCGAACGTCTCGCGGAGCCGGCCGAGCAGCGCGTCGAGCTCGCGCTCGCCGCGCAGCACGTTCCCGGCGAGGGTGGACAGCACCTCGGCGTCCGCGCCGAACCGGGCGGCCTCCCGCGAGCGCCGCGCGGCGAGGTCCACCACCCCGCTGACCCCGGCCGCGACCAGCAGGAACACCGCGAGCGCGATCAGGTTCTCGTGCTGGGCGATGGTGAGGGTGTGCAGCGGCGGCGCGAAGAAGAAGTTGAGCAGCAGCGAGCCCGCGACGGCGGCCAGCAGCGCCGGCCACAGCCCGCCCGCGAGCGCGACCGCGACGACCGCCGCGAGGAAGAACATGATCTGGGTCGGCAGCGAGAACGACTCGCGCAGCGCGGTCAGCGCGACGGTGAGCAGCGGAAGGCCGAGGACCGCGAGCGCGTACCCGCTGAGGCGGCGCCGCAGCGGCAGGTTCGGGCCGCCGTCCTGGGGCCGCCGCAGGCTCCGGTGCGCGTGCTCGTGGGTGACCATGTGCACGTCGATCGGCCCGGACAGCGCGGTCGTGGTGACGCCGACGCCCGGGAGCAGCGCCCGCGACAGCCGGCTGCGCCGCGACACCCCCATGACCAGCTGCGTGGCGTTCACCGCGCGGGCGAACTCCAGCAGGGCGCGCGGCACGTCGTCGCCGACGACCTGGTGGTAGGTGCCGCCGAGGCCCTCGACGAGGTTGCGCTGGCGGGCGAGCAGCGCCGGTCCGGCGCCGGCCAGCCCGTCGCCGCGGGTGACGTGCACGGCCAGCAGGTCGGTGCCCTTGGTGCGGTCGGCGATGCGGGCGGCGCGGCGGATCAGCGTGTCGCCCTCGGGGCCGCCGGTGAGGGCGACCACGACGCGCTCGCGGGCCTCCCACGTGCGGGCGATGCCGTGGTCGGCGCGGTACCGGTCGAGCTGCTCGTCGACCTTGCCCGCCAGCCACAGCAGCGCCAGTTCGCGTAGCGCGGTGAGGTTGCCGACGCGGAAGTAGTTCGACAGCGCCGCGTCGACCTTCTCGGGCGCGTACACGTTGCCGTGCGCCATCCGGCGGCGCAGCGCCTCCGGCGCCATGTCCACCAGCTCCACCTGGTCGGCGCGGCGGACCACCTCGTCCGGCAGCGTCTCGCGCTGCGCGACCCCGGTGATCTCCTCCACGACGTCGTTGACCGACTCCAGGTGCTGGACGTTCACCGTGGAGATCACGTCGATGCCGGCGTCGAGGATCCGCTCGACGTCCTGCCAGCGCTTGCCGTCCCGGCCGCCGGGGACGTTGGTGTGCGCGAGCTCGTCGATCAGCGCGACCGCCGGGGCCCGGTCGATCACGGCCTGCGCGTCCAGCTCGGTGAAGGCCGCGCCGCGGTGGGTCACGGTGCGGCGCGGGACGATCTCCAGGCCGTCCAGCAGCGCGGCGGTGCGCGGCCGGCCGTGCGTCTCGACGTAGCCGACGACGACGTCGGTGCCGCGCTCCAGCCGCCGGCGCCCCTCGCAGAGCATGGCGTAGGTCTTGCCCACGCCGGGGGCGGCCCCGAGGTAGACGCGGAGCTGCCCCCTGCCCATGGTCACCTCTCCCTTCTCAGCCCCGGAAGGGGGCCGCCCTGTTCTTCGAGATTCTGTCGAGTGCGATGTTGAGCTTCAGGACGTTCACCGCCGGGTCGCCCATGAACCCGGCGGCGCGCCCGGTGGTGGCGGCCACGATCAGCCGGTCGACCCGCGCGGTCGTCAGGCCGCGCTCGCGGGCGATGCGCGGGGCCTGCAGCCGTGCGTAGGCGGGCGAGATGCCGGAGTCCAGGCCGCTGCCACTGGCGGTGACGGCGTCGGACGGGACAACCGGACGGGTCGGGGCGTCCCCCCGCACGGGCACGATCACGCTCTCGCGGTAATCCTGTCCAGCGGCGGCGCATCGCACCCTGACACCACGGTATTCGGACCGGAACGGCGTCGCCGGGCAGGGCTCGTTGACGCTGATCACACGGGTCGGGTGGGCGACGGTCCCGGCGGCGTCGCGGGGGCCGGACACGGCCAGCACCGCACCCGCCCCGCCTGGCGTGCAGTAGGGGCGGCGGCCGTCCACGCCCTCCAGCTCACCGACGGCCTTGCTGCGCGCGCACACCTGGGACAGCAGGCTCGGGCCGTCCGCGGTGTCGACGACGTTCTCCGGGCCGAGGTTGCTCGCGCCGGACGAGGCCGGGTCGTAGCCGTCGCCCGCGGCCGACGGGCGGCTCTGGAAGTACTGCTTCAGCGGCCGTCCCTGCACGTCGGTGAACAGCTGCCCGATCAGGGCGCTGCCGACCCGGCGGCCGTCCGCGCCGACGTAGGACCCGTCGGCCTTGGCCTTCAGCCCCGGCAGCTGCGCGATCGCGGTGACGGCCAGCGGGTACAGGACGCCGCAGACGGCGGTGAGGACGAGGAGTGCCCGCAGCGCGGCGGCGTGCCGGCGCAGCAGGTTCTGGAACATGCCCATCAGGAGATCCCCGGAACGAGTTGGACGAGCAGGTCGACGGCCTTGATCCCGGCGAACGGGGCCACGACGCCGCCGAGCCCGTAGACGAGCAGGTTGCGGTTGAGGAGCTTGGACGCCGATCCCGGCCGGTACCGGACGCCGCGCAGCGCCAGCGGGATCAGCGCGACGATCACCAGCGCGTTGAACACGACGGCGGACAGGATCGCCGACTGCGGGCTGTGCAGCCGCATGACGTTGAGCGTGTCCAGGCCCGGGTAGAGCCCGGCGAACAGCGCCGGGATGATCGCGAAGTACTTGGCGATGTCGTTGGAGATCGAGAAGGTCGTCAGCGCGCCGCGGGTGATGAGCAGCTGCTTGCCGATCTCCACGATCTCGATGAGCTTGGTCGGGTCGGAGTCCAGGTCGACCATGTTCCCGGCCTCCTTGGCGGCCGAGGTGCCGGTGTTCATGGCGACGCCGACGTCGGCCTGGGCGAGCGCGGGCGCGTCGTTGGTGCCGTCGCCGGTCATCGCGACCATCCGGCCGCCGGCCTGCTCGCTCTTGATCAGGGCCATCTTGTCCTCCGGCCTGGCCTCGGCGAGGAAGTCGTCCACGCCCGCCTCGTCGGCGATGGCCTTGGCGGTCAGCGGGTTGTCGCCGGTGACCATGACCGTCCGGATGCCCATGGCGCGCATGCGCGCGAACCGCTCCCGCATGCCCTGCTTCACGACGTCCTTGAGGTGGACGACGCCGAGCACCCGCGCCTTGCCGCCGTCCTCGGCCTCGCCGACGACCAGCGGCGTGCCGCCGGACGCCGAGATGCCGTCGACCACTCCCCCGAGCTCGGGCGGGACGGTGCCGCCCTGCTCACGGATCCACGCGGACACCGCGCTCGCGGCGCCCTTGCGGAGCCGCCGGCCGTCGATGTCGACGCCGGACATCCGGGTCTGCGCGGCGAACGGGATCCACTCGGCGTGCGCCAGCTCCCCCGGGTGCCGTTCGCGCAGCCCGTACGCGGTCTTGGCGTGCACCACGACCGAGCGGCCCTCCGGGGTCTCGTCCGCCAGGCTCGACAGCTGCGCGGAGTCGGCCAGCTCGGCGGCGGTCACGCCGCCGACCGGGATGAACTCCGACGCCTGCCGGTCGCCGAGGGTGATCGTGCCGGTCTTGTCCAGCAGCAGCGTGTTGACGTCGCCGGCCGCCTCGACGGCGCGTCCGGACATGGCGAGGACGTTGCGCCGCACCAGCCGGTCCATGCCCGCGATGCCGATCGCCGACAGCAGCGCCCCGATAGTCGTCGGGATCAGGCAGACCAGCAGCGACACCAGGACGATCCCGGTGACGCCGTGCGGGCCGAGCGCAGCGCCGGCGGACGCGCCGGGGTGCTGCGCCCACGCGAAGATCGCGAACGGCTGGAGCGTGGCGGTGGCGATGAGGAACGCGACGGTCAGCGCGGCGAGCAGGATGTTCAGCGCGATCTCGTTCGGCGTCTTGCGCCGCGACGCGCCCTCCACCAGCGCGATCATCCGGTCCACGAACGACTCGCCGGGCTTCTGGGTGATCTTCACGACGATCCGGTCGGACAGCACGCGGGTGCCGCCGGTGACGGCGCTGCGGTCGCCGCCGGACTCGCGGATGACCGGTGCGGACTCGCCGGTGATCGCCGACTCGTCCACGCTGGCGATGCCCTCGACGACGTCGCCGTCACCGGGCACGGTCTGCCCGGCCTCGACCACGACGATGTCGCCCCGCCGCAGCTCGGTGGCCGGCACCTCCTCCTCGGAGCCCTCCCCGGTGCCGGGCTTCCAGCCGGTGAGGCGGCGGGCGGCGGTGTCCTGGCGGGTGCGGCGCAGCGAGTCGGCCTGCGCCTTGCCGCGGCCTTCGGCGACCGCCTCGGCCATGTTCGCGAAGAGTACGGTCAGCCACAGCCACACCGCGGTCGCGACCGCGAACGCCGACGGGTCGCGGACGGCGAGGACCGTCGTCCAGACCGCGCCGATCTCCACGATCAGCATCACCGGGTTGCGCCACATCGCCCGCGGGTCGAGCTTGCGGAACGCGTCCGGGAGCGCGGCCCGGACGGCGGGCGGGACCCTGCCGGAACGTACAGAGGTGGACATCAGCGGATCCCTTCTGCCAGCGGGCCGAGGGCCAGCGCCGGGAAGAACGTGAGCGCGACGAGGACGAGCGTCACGCCGGCGACCATGCCGACGAACTGGGGGCGGTGCGTCGGCAGCGTCCCGGCGGAGACCGGGACGGGCGTCTGCCGGGCCAGCGACCCGGCGAGCGCCAGCACCACGACGATCGGCAGGAAGCGGCCGAGCAGCATCGCCAGCCCGAGGGCGACGTCGTAGAACGGGGTGTTCACGGTGAGGCCCGCGAAGGCCGAACCGTTGTTGTTGGACGCGGAGGTGAAGGCGTACAGCACCTCGGAGAAGCCGTGCGGGCCGCCGTTCAGCATGGATGAGCGCGGCCCGGGGAACGCCATCGCGACCGCCGTCCCGACCAGCACGAGCGCCGGGGTGACGAGGAAGTACAGCGACGCCAGCTTCATCTCCCGGGCGCCGATCTTCTTGCCGAGGTACTCCGGCGTCCGGCCGACCATCAGTCCCGCCACGAACACCGTGATGATCGCCAGGATCAGCATCCCGTACAGGCCGGATCCCACCCCGCCCGGCGCGACCTCGCCGAGCATCATGTTCAGCATCGCCATGCCGCCGCCGAGGCTGGTGTAGGAGTCGTGGAAGGAGTCGACGGCCCCGGTCGAGGTGAGCGTGGTGGCGGTGGCGAACATCGCCGAGCCGACGATCCCGAACCGCGTCTCGGTGCCCTCGGACGCCGCCCCGACCGCCTGCGGGACGGTGCCGTGGTGCGCGACCTGCGCGGCCGTGGTGGCGCAGATGCTCAGCACCGCGAGCACGCCCATCACCGCCGCGATCGCGTAGCCCTGCCGCTTCTGCCCGACCATCCGGCCGAACGTGCGGGGCAGCGCGGAGGCGATGACCACCAGCAGGAAGATCTCGATCCAGTTCGTCCAGGCGGTCGGGTTCTCGAACGGGTGCGCGGAGTTGGCGTTGTAGAACCCGCCGCCGTTGGTGCCGAGCTCCTTGATCGCCTCCTGGGAGGCGACCGGCCCGCCGGTGATGGTCTGGGGGTGCCCGGCGAGGGTGCCGACCGTGTGCGGATCGGCGAAGTTCTGCACAACACCGCCTGCGACCAGCACCACGGCGGCGACGACGGCGATCGGCAGCAGGATCCGCAGGACGCCGCGGGTCAGATCCACCCAGAAGTTGCCGAGATTCCCGGTGCGGCGCCGCGCGAGGCCGCGGACGAACGCCATCGCGACGGCCATGCCGACGGCCGCCGACACGAAGTTCTGCACGGCCAGGCCCGACATCTGCACCAGGTGGCCCATCGTGGACTCGCCCGAGTACGACTGCCAGTTGGTGTTCGTCACGAAGCTGACGGCGGTGTTCCAGGCGACGTGGTCCGGGACGTCCTTCATGCCGAGGCTCAGCAGCAGGTGGCTCTGCAGCCGCTGCAGCCCGTACAGCACGAGCACCGAGACCAGGGAGAACGCCAGCACGCTCCGCGCATAGGCGCCCCACGCCTGCTCGGCGCCGGGGTCGACGCCCATCGTCCGGTAGAGGGCGCGCTCCACCCGCCAGTGCTTCGTGGACGAGTAGACGCGGTGCATGTAGTCGCCGAGCGGCACGTGGACGGCGGCCAGCGCGAGCAGCAGGGAGCCGATGAAGACGACCCCCGCGGTCGTGGCTCCCATCAGAACCGCTCCGGGAACAGCAGTGCCGCGATCAGGAAGACCACGAGGAGCACGGCCAGCACCAGGCCGACGGCGTTGTCGACGGTCACAGCCGCCCCACCGCCTTCGCGACCAGGCCGAGCAGCGCGAAGACCGCGACGGTCAGCGCCACGAGCAGCAGATCAGTCATGAGCCTCAGAAAACACCTGCAACCAGGGCAAATACGGCTTCTTGACGCGTTCCCTACGCCCCCGCGCCCGATCTTCACGCGTTCGCTACGCGCCCGCCCCGGGACGCCCCGGCACGCCCCCGTCACGCCCCGGGGACACGGGCCCGCCGCGGCGGCACGCCCGGCTCCGGCCAGTCATGTCCGGCCCGGCGCGGGCGGGAGTAGGCTCGCGTCACCGAGCCGGTGACGAGGCGTGAGGGAACCGTCCATTGAGCGTGATCAACGTCGGGCAGTCCGTCGTCCTCGGCATCGTCGAGGGCCTGACCGAGTTCCTGCCGGTGTCCTCGACCGGGCACCTGAAGATCGTCGAGGGACTGATGGACGTCCCGGTGGACGACAAGGGCGTCGTCGGGTTCACCGCCGTCATCCAGGTCGGCGCCATCGCCGCCGTCCTGGTCTACTTCTTCGCCGACATCGTCCGGATCGTCCGGGCCTGGTTCCGGGGCCTGGCGAACAAGGAGGAGCGGTACCACCACGACTACAAGTTCGCGTGGTGGGTCATCTTCGCCACCGTCCCCGTCGTCATCGTCGGGGTCGCCGCCAAGCCGCTCATCGAGGGGCCGCTCGCCTCGCTGTGGGTGGTGGCCGGCTCGCTGATCGCCGGCAGCGCCGTGATGTGGCTCGCCGACCGGTTCGGCCGCAACAAGCGCGGCGAGGACGACACCGGCTTCCGCGACGCGATGCTCGTCGGCTCCTCGCAGATCCTCGCGCTGCTGTTCCCCGGCTTCTCCCGGTCCGGCGCGACGATCTCGACGGGGCTGCTGCTGAACCTCGACCGCCTCGCCGCCACCCGCCTCTCGTTCTTCATGGGCATCCCCGCGCTGACCGGCGCCGGCCTGTACGAGCTGCCCGGCGCCCTCGGGTCCGGCGAGGGCGCGCTGCCGCTCGCGATCGGCACCGCCGTGTCGTTCGTGGTCGCCTACGCCTCGATCGCCTGGCTGCTGCGGTTCGTCGCGCGGCACACCTTCACCGCGTTCGTGGTGTACCGGGTCGTGATCGGCCTGCTGCTGTTCGGGCTGCTCGGGGCCGGGACGCTGAACGGCTGACCGGGCCGGGGGGTGCCCGTGATCTTCGACACCGCCGTGCGGCAGACTGGCGACCGTCCGCACGGCCGGCCGCGGACCGCGCGTCCGACCGTGTCCCCATCCGCATACGGAGCGTTGCGCTGACATGACAGACCAGATGCAGGCCGGGACCGTCACGATCACCGGCCACGGGAAGGCCGGGCTCGAGGCGTACCTGGCCCGCCCGCTCGGCGACCGGCCGCGCGGCGGCGTGGTCGTGATCCACCACCTGCCCGGCTACGACGAGGGCACCAAGCAGATCACCCGCACCTTCGCCGCCCGCGGGTACGCGGCGATCTGCCCGAACCTGTACTCGCGGGAGGGCGAGGGCGTCAGCCCCGACGAGCAGCTCGTCGGGGACGTCGCCGGCGCCGCCGCGCACCTCAACTCGCTGGAGGGCGCCAACGGCAAGGTCGGCGTGATCGGCTACTGCTCGGGCGGCCGGCAGGCGTTCCTGGCGGCGGTGTCGCTGGACCTCGACGCGGCCGTCGACTGCTACGGCGCCTTCGTGGTGAAGGACCCGCCCGCGGACTTCCCGCTGCAGGCCACGTCGCTGATCTCCAAGGCCGGCGACCTGTCCTGCCCGCTGCTCGGGCTGTTCGGCGAGGACGACAGGTTCCCCGCGCCCGACGAGGTCGCCGAGCTGGACACGGAGCTGACCAGGCTCGGCAAGGAGCACGAGTTCCACAGCTACCCGGGCGCCGGGCACGCGTTCTTCTCCGTGGAGCGGACCTCCTACCGGCCCGAGGCCGCCGTCGACGGCTGGAAACGGATCCTCGACTTCTACGGCCGGCACCTCGCGTCCTGAAGGAGGACCCCCGCATGTGCACCTACCAGACCCACAAGGTCGAGCTGGCCGGGGCCGCCAAGGGCGCGTCCGGTTGGTTCACGCTGACGGACGGGGCGGTCTACGTCGACCACCCGTTCCACTCGACGAACGAGCACACGCTGAACATCGACTTCACGAACCCGTCCGACGGGCCGTCCGCGCGGGTCGCGGTCGAGCTGACGGAGGAGGCTGCGCTCGCGCTCGTCGAGGCCATCCAGAAGGCCCTCGCGTCGGCCCCGCCCGGCATGGCCGCCGCCGGGCCGCGCGGCGCCTGAGCGCACGCCGCACCTCCCCCGCACGCCGGCGGATGGACGCCGGGGCGGGCCCGGACGGCGCCCGCCACCGGGTATTTCATAGTAAATCGGTCGGAATAGTTGCATAGTGGGTGCCCGCCGTGTTCTCATACCGGCATGCGCCTCCGGCCCCGCCTCGTCCGCCGCCGCCACGTGGACCTGCTCCGCGTGACGGCCGCGCGCTGTCCGGCCTGACGATCCGCCCGCGGCCTCCGCCGAGGACCCGCCCGCGGAGCTCCGCCCGCCCGTCCCGTCCCCCGAGGCCGCGCGCCGTCACCGCGGCGCGCACGCCGCCCCTGCACGAGGAACGCGTCCCTCCATGCACAGATTCAGCACACCCCTGCCCACGAAACCCCTGCTCACCAAGCCCCTGCTCGGCGCGGTCGCGGCCGCCGTCGCGCTCGTGCCGGCCGCCGCCGGCTGCGGGGCCTCCGCGCGGGGCGCCACGAGCGCCATCAAGATCGGCTACTTCCAGGGCGCCGTCGCCGGGCCCGAGTCGGTCGTGGTGGCGAACAAGGACCTGGCAAGCAAGGTGCCCGGAACGATCCAGCTCCGGCCGATCGACAGCGGCGTCGCCGGCATGGCCCAGCTGCGCGCCGGCGCGTTCCCGTTCGTCGCCGGGGTCGGCAACCCGCCGTTCACCGGCGCCTTCACCAACGGCACCGACGTGACGGCCGTGTACGTCGAGGGCATCGACGCCTCCGGCCTGGCCGTGAACGGCAAGATCAAGGGACCGGGCGACCTGCGGAAGGTCGGCGTGCTGGTCGGGTCCACGCTGGACTTCCAGCTGCGCGGCTGGCTGAAGACGCGGGGCCTGGCCGACAAGGTGCAGGTCGCCGGCTTCGCCAGCGAGGCCGCCGAGGCCGCCGCCTGGAAGTCCGGGAAGATCGACTCGGTCTACATCAGCCAGTCGTTCCTGCTCGAACTGGAGAAGCACAAGGCCCGGGTGCTGGTGCGGTCCACCGACATCGCCACGCTCGGATTCGCGGCGGTCAACATGCTCGCGGTGTCCTCGCAGTACGCGCGGCAGCACCCGGACGTGGTGCAGGCGCTCGTCTGCCAGATGTCGAAGGCGGAGACGCTCGTGAAGGGCCCGCAGGCCGAGCGCTACATCCGCCCCGCGGCCAAGTTCGTCGGCGTCACGCCGGAGGACGCGATCGCCGCGACGAAGACCTACCCCTACATCCCCGCCTCGGAAGAGGCGTCGTGGCTGAAGGGCCCGGACGGGACGTCCGCGACCGGCCGGCTCGCCCAGAACTTCAAGCTGACGGCCGAGTTCCTCGTCACGCAGGGCCGCGCCAAGAGCGTGCCGGACCCGCAGAAGATCGCCCAGCACATCGACCCGAGCTTCTGGGACAAGGCCCAGTCGGGAGGCTGCAAATGAGCGCCGTCGAAACGAGCCCCGCGATCGCCGCGGCGGACGCCGCCGACGAGCCGGCCGGGGTGCGGCTGCGGGACGTCCGCAAGACCTTCAGCCGGCGGCGCCGGCCGGGGCGTCCCGCGCTGGACGGGGTGACCCTGGACGTGCGGCCCGGCGAGTTCCTGTGCCTGCTCGGGCCGTCCGGCTGCGGCAAGTCGACGCTGCTGAACATCATCGCCGGGTTCACCGCCGCCGACTCCGGCGAGGTGCTGGTCGGCGACCGGCCGGTCACCGGCCCGGGCCACGACCGGGGCGTGCTGTTCCAGACGCCGAACCTGTTCCCGTGGCTGACGACCTGGCAGAACGTCCTGTACGGGCCGAAGGCGCGCGGCGCGCTGACCCCGCGCGTGCGGGAGGAGGCCGAGCGGCTGCTGGACACCGTCGGGCTCGCCGACGCCCGCGACGCCTACCCGCACGAGCTGTCCGGCGGGATGCGGCACCGCGCCGCGTTCGCGCGGGTGCTGGTCAACCGGCCGGGCGTGCTGCTGATGGACGAGCCGTTCGGCGCGCTGGACGCCATCACCCGCGCCGCCATGCAGCGGTTCCTGCTGGAGCTGTGGCAGAAGCACCGCACCACCATCGTGTTCGTCACGCACGACGTGGAGGAGGCGGCCCTGCTCGGCGACCGGGTGTGCGTGCTGTCCGCGCCGCCCGGCGGCACCAAGGACGTCATCGACATCGAGCTGCCGCGGCCCCGCGCCTACGAGGACACCGAGACGCTCGCGTTCGTGAACGCCAAGCGCGGCATCCGGGAGGTGCTGGAGCGATGACGACCACGGCCGAGGCCCCCGCGGCCACCGCCTCCCCCGCCCGGCCGGCCCGCCGGCCGCGCTCGTGGCGGCGGGTGTGGACCGGCGCCGGCGCGATCGCCCTCGCCCTGATGGTCTGGCAGCTCGCCGCGCTCGTGATCGGCGACACCGTCACGCTGCCGACCGTCACCGAGACCGCCCGGACGCTCGCCGAGTACCTCGGCAAGCCGTATCCGGAGGTGCAGGGCAAGACGCTCGTCGCGGACGCGCTGATCAGCACCGGGCGGATCCTCACCGGGTTCCTGCTCGGCACCGCCGCCGGCCTCGCGCTCGGCGCGTCCATGGCCGGGATCCGGGTGGTCCGCGAGCTGGCCGACCCGCTCATCGCGATCATGCGGCCGCTGCCGCCGATCGCGTTCATCCCGCTGCTGGTGGTGTGGTTCGGCATCGGCGAGACCTCGAAGATCGCGCTGATCTTCTTCGGGGTGCTGCCGATCGTGACGGTCGCGACGCTCGGCGCGCTCGACGCCGTCCCGTCCGACCTGCTGAACGCCAGCCGCAGCCTGGGCGCCTCGCAGCTGCACACGATGCTGCACGTGCGGCTGCGCGCGGCGGTGCCCGGCGTCATCACCGGGATGCGGATCGCGATGGGCGGCGCGTGGACCGCCATCATCGCCGCCGAGATGATCGCCGCCACCGGCGGCGTCGGCTACCTGATCCTGCAGGCCGGCAACTACCTCCAGACGCCGCTGATCTTCAGCGGGATCGCCGAGATCGCCGTGCTCGGCTTCGCCTTCGACGGCCTGCTGCGGCTGCTGCTGCGGCTGGCCGACCCCACCGCCCGCCGCTAGACAAGGGAGAGGACCATGACCGATTTCCGCCGCATCGGCGGCCGCATCGGAGCCGAGTACACCGGCACCGACCCGAACGAGCTGCCCTTCGACGAGGTCAACGACGCGCTGCTGGCCCACAAGGTGCTGGTGTTCCGGGGCGCCGGCCTCGACGACGAGGGCCAGCTCCGCTTCGCCGCCCGGTTCGGGGAGCTGACCAGGGCGCATCCGACCGTCCCGTCCGTGGACGGGCAGCCCGACATCCTCCCCGTGAACGGCGAGGAGGGCATCCGGTCCAACAACTGGCACACCGACGTCACGTTCGTCCGGACGCCGCCGAAGCTCAGCACGCTGCGCGCCCTGGTCGTCCCGCCGTACGGGGGCAACACGCTCATCGCCAACTCCGCCGCCGCCTACCGGGACCTGCCCGAGCAGCTGCGGGACTTCGCCGACCGGCTGTGGGCCGTGCACACCAACGACTACGACTACGCGGTGCCGCGCAGCAACACCGACAAGGCGCTGGAGTACCGCAAGGTGTTCACCGCCCGCCGCTACGAGACGGCCCACCCGGTCGTGCGGGTGCATCCGGAGACGGGTGAGCGCGGCCTGTTCATCGGCGGGTTCGCGCAGAAGATCGTGGGGCTGTCCGGCACCGAGTCGCGCGACATCCTGCGGCTGCTGCAGCGGTACGTGACGCGGCCGGAGAACATCGTGCGGGTGGCGTGGAATCCGGGCGACCTCGTGCTGTTCGACAACCGCATCACCCAGCACTACGCGCCGGACGACTACGGCGACCTGCCGCGCACGCTGCACCGCGTCACCGTCGCCGGCGACGCGCCGGTGGGCGTGGACGGCGAAACCAGCTACATCATCCAGGGCGACGACGCCGGGCACTACACCCCGGCCGCGGCCGCCACCGCCGCCGCCTGACGTCCGCCTGACGTCCGTAAGGCGCCGTGCCAGGCCTCCCGGCCCTGGCACGGCGCCTTTTCCGCCCCCGTCGAGGATCCCGCCGCCACGGCCGCCGGCGAAGGTGCCCGTCCGCTTACATGCTGTCACCCCAAGGCAAGGTCATTGCCTGTTGTAGTCACCCTGAAGCTGTGAGTAACTGGTTCCGGCCGACCACGCCATGATCCAGCGAGGGGACCGACGATGGACGAGTGCAGCGTTGCCCGCGGACCCGGCTGCGGGACGGACGGGCCGCCGCGCACGTCCGGGGCCGACGGCGCGGCGGCCGGGCGGGCGAGCCGGTTGCCGTCCGGGCCCAGCGGCCTCGGCACGTCGGCGGCGCGCATCCTGGACGCGCTCCGCACGGCCCCGCCCCCGCCGTCCGTCCCAGCCCCGGTGACGCCCTCGCCGGACGCCCTCGCCCCTGACGCCCTCGCGCCGGAAACCCCCCGGCCGGGCGTCCCGGAGCCGGAAGCCGCACTCCCGGTCCTGCCGACGCCGTTGCCGAGCCCGACCCGCCTGGGCGGCCTCTTCTCGCCGGGTTATGCCGAGCGCGAGTGGGGCGATGGCTCGTTCCCGCCGCTGTACTGCCCGCTGACCGCGCGGATCGACGACGACCTCGCCCGCGTAGTCAACGACCGGCTCGTCGAATGGGCCGGCGAGGTCGGGATCTACGCCGACCAGCTGGAGAAGTTCCGCGACACCGGGTTCGGGCGGCTGGCCGTCCTCGCCCACCCCGAGACCGACGACGTCGACGCGCTGCTGCTCGCCGCCAAGATGAACGCCGCGTGGTGGGCGTGCGACGATTACTACGCCGACGAGAGCGACCTCGGCGCCACCCCCACCGAGCTGCCGCCGCGGCTGGCGCTGGTGATGTCGGCGATGGACCCGCCGCCGGACGCGGGCGGGTACAGCGCCCGGCTGGACGAGGCCGTGCGGTCCGATCCCGTCCTGGTCGCGCTGCGCTCGGCCACCGGGCACCTGAAGCGCCACTCCGGGCCGTCGCAGCTCATGCGGATCCTCAACACCACGTTCCAGATGTACGTGAGCTGGACCGCCTACGCGGCCTGGCGGCACCTCGGCGAACTGCCGCCGGTGTGGCGCTACCTCGCCGCCCGCCAGCACGACAGCTTCTACACGTCCATGACGCTGATCGACGTCGTCGGCGGCTACCAGCTGGACGCCGACCTGTTCTACGAGCCGCGCGTGCACCGCGCGGTGATGCAGGCGGGCACCGCCTCGGTCATCGTCAACGACCTGCACTCGGTGGAGCGCGAGGCCGCCGACGACCTGCCGGACTGCAACGTGGTCCTGCTGATCGCCGAGGAGGAGGGCTGCCCGCTCGAGGACGCGGTCCGGACGGCCGTGGCGATGCACAACGACTTCGTCCGCGGCTTCGAGGCCAGCCAGCGGGAGCTGGCCTCGGTCCCGTCCGCCGAGCTGCAGCGCTTCCTGCTCGGCGTGCAGAGCTGGATGGGCGGCTGCCTCGAATGGCACGGCGCCTCCGACCGCTACAAGTGACGCCCGGCTCCCCCGCCCCGCTCCCCGCCCCACCCGCCGACCAGCACCGATGACCCGAACCCACGAGAAAGGATCACCGGATATGACCGCGACCCAGGAGTCCCCGGTCCTCAGCAGCCTCTACCAGCACTCGGTGGCGGAGTACTGGAACGCCGAGCGCAACCCGGTCAATCTGCGGCTCGGCGAGGTGGACGGCATCTACCACCACCACTACGGCATCGGCGCCGTGGACTGGACGGTGATGGACGGCCCGGCCGAGACCCGCGAGGAGCGGACCATCGCCGAGCTGCACCGGCTGGAGAGCGCCCAGGCGGACCTGCTGATGAGCCACCTCGCCCCGGTCAAGGCGTCCGACCGGCTGATGGACGCCGGGTCCGGCCGCGGCGGGTCCAGCCTGGTGGCCAACCAGCGGTTCGGCTGCCGGGTGGACGGGGTGTCGATCTCCGAGGCGCAGGTCGCGTTCGCCAACGAGCAGGCCGAGCGGCGCGGCGTGGCCGACAAGGTGCGGTTCCACTTCAAGAACATGCTGGACACCGGCTTCGAGACGGGGGCGTTCCAGGCGATCTGGAACAACGAGAGCACGATGTACGTGGAACTCGGCCTGCTGTTCGCCGAGCACTCGAGGCTGCTGAGGCGCGGCGGCCGCTACGTGTGCATCACCGGCTGCTACAACGACGCCTACGGGCTCCCCTCGCGGGCCGTCAGCGAGATCAACGCGCACTACATCTGCGACATCCACCCGCGCAGCACCTACTTCCGGGAGATGGCGGCGAACCGGCTCGTCCCGGTGAGCGTCGTCGACCTCACGGCCGCGACGATCCCCTACTGGGAGCTGCGGGCCAAGTCGACGCTGGCGACCGGCATCGAGGCGGCGTTCCTGGACGCCTACAAGGGCGGCAGCTTCCAGTACCTGCTCATCGCGGCCGACCGGGTCTGATCTCCGGAGAGGGGGGCGGCCCGCCGGTGGGGGCACCGGCGGGCCGCGGGCTTTCCGATCGGGGCGGGAGGCGCGGGCGTCAGCTCGCCAGGAAGGTGCGGACGGAGCTCAGCACCACCGTGTCGGTGAGGTAGGTGAGGTGGTTCTCGCAGGGCACGTAGTTGTTGGTGGCGCCGCTGAGCATGGTGCTGGTGTAGGGGTTGATGACGCCGTCGCACGGCGAGTACCAGGTGGCGTACCTGGTGTCGCCGGGCGTCTCGTCACCGGCGGACAGCGTCTGGATGAACGACGAGCCGGGCGACATCTGCTGGCAGGTGACGAACGTCAGGCAGGCGTAGGCGGCGGTGGTGCCGTGGTTGGCGCCGGCGAGGGAGGCCAGGTGCCGCACGTACTGCTGGCCGCCGAGCTGCTTGATGTACCACCAGCTGACGAGGCCGCCCATGGAGTGGTTCACGATGTCGACCTTGGACGCGCCGGTCTGCGCCCGCACCTGGTTCACGTAGGAGGCCAGGCTGGCCGCGTTGGTCTTGTTGTCGCCGTAGGAGTTGTAGTTGAAGGCGAACATCTCGTTGCTGCTGTAGCCGGCCGCGGCGAACACCGCCTCCGCGGTGACCCAGTTGGACGCGCTGCCGGTGTAGCCGTGGACGAAGACCACGGGCGTGTGCCCGGCCGCATGCGCGGGCGCGCTCACGCCGACGACGGCACCGAGCACGGTGACCGCCGCCGTCAGGAGTGTGCCGAGAATCCGGCGCATCTGCTCCTCCTCGGGGGTGGGGGTTTCGTCACCGAGTGTCGGTGCGGCCGCCGGTCACCGCATCGGCGAAATCACCGGTCTCACGCCTCCGGTGCCTGCTCACGCTGGAACGTCGCGTAGAGCCACCAGAGCGACGGCAGGAGCAGCAGCGCGCCGACGCCGAGGGAGGCGAGGCTCGCGACGAGGACGGAGTCGGTGGCCGCGGCCTGGTCCAGGTCGACGCCGGGCAGCAGGTGCGGGTACTGGCCGACGCCCCATCCCCACAGCAGGCCGACGACGGCGAGCGCGGCGGTGGCGCGGACGGCGACGTACGCGCGCCGCCACAGCAGGACGATCGACGCGATCCCCGCCGCGATCGACACCACGAGCAGCGGCAGCCCGCGTCCGGAGGTCAGCCCGGTGAACAGCCGCGGGGCGTCGGCGTGCAGGACGGCGAGGCCGCCGCCCGACAGGACGCCCACCACCGCGCCCGCGGCCAGCGCCCGCCGCCGGAACCGCTCGGACAGCTCGGGGTGCCCGCCGCGCTCGGCGTCCCGGGTGAGGTAGACGGCGGCGAGGTAGGCGGCGACGCCGACGGCGAGACCGCCGCTGATCAGCGAGGTGGGGTTCACCCAGCTCGTCACGAGGTCGCCCTTCGCCGGCCCCGGCGGGACGCGGAAGGAGGCGATCGCGCCCGCCACCGTGCCGAGGAAGAACGGGGTGACGAGCGAGGAGAACGCGAAGGTGAAGCCGAACAGCCGCTGCTGCCACAGCGCCGTGCTGGCCTTGCGGAACGCGAACGCGGCGCCGCGCGCGATGATGCCGAGCGCGGCGAGCGTCAGCGGGATGTAGAGGGTGGAGGCGAGCGCCGCGAACACCGCCGGCACGCCCGTCCAGGCGACCACGAGGACGAAGATCAGCCAGACGTGGTTGGTCTCCCACACCGGGCCGATGGAGTGCTCGATCTGGGCCCGCTGCGGGCGGCCGCGCTCGCTGCCGCCGGCGAGCAGGTCCCAGACGCCGCCGCCGAAGTCGGCGCCGGCGAACAGCACGTAGGCGCTGAGGCCGATCCACAGCACGGCGAGCAGGATCGCGGCCGCCACGGGTCAGACCACCGTGAATCCGGTGACGTCCTGCTCCTGCGGCGCGATCGGCACGGGCTTGTCGCGGGCCATGCGCCGCAGCACGTACACCGACGCGACGGTGAGCACGGCGTACACGGCCCCGACCAGCACGGCGCCCCAGACCAGGCCGGGCGCCGGGTTGACGGCGTCGGCCGTCCGCAGGACCCCGTACACGATCCACGGCTGCCGGCCGACCTCCGTCACCGCCCACCCGGCTTCGAGCGCGCCGACCGCGGCGAGGCCCGACACCGAGGTGGCCAGCAGGAACCACCGGGTGCGGGGCATGTCGTGGCGGCGCCACCAGGACACGCCGAGCCAGACTGCCAGCAGCAGCATCGCGAGACCGAGGCCGACCATCACCTGGAAGCCCCAGTGCACGATGTTCACCGGCGGGCGGTCGGCGGGCGGCACCGTGTTCAGCCCGATGATCTCGGCGTGCGGGTCGGCGTGCGCCAGCAGCGACAGCCCGTCGGGGATCCCGAGCGCGTAGCGCAGCCTGCCGTCGATCGCGACACCGGCGATGTGCAGCGGGACGCCGCGCGCGCTGTCGAACACGCCCTCCATCGCGGCGAGCTTGATCGGCTGGTGGTCGGCGACGAACCGCGCCGCCCAGTCGCCCACGACGACCTGCGGCAGCGCGACGACGGCGGCGACGGTGAACGGAAGGAGCAGGCCGAGCCGGTGGTAGCGGTCGCGGCGCCCGCGCAGCATCGCCACCGCGTACACCGACGCGATGCCGAACCCGGCGACCATGAACGCGGCGAGGATCATGTGGACGGTCTGGGACGGGAACGACGGGTTGAACATGGCCCGCCAGGGGTGCACCTCCACGATGCGGCCGTTGACCGCCCGGAAGCCGACGGGCGCCTGCATCCACGCGTTCGCGGTCACCACGAAGAACGCGCTGAGCACGCCGGCGACGACGATCGGCACGCCGGACAGCAGGTGCTTCACCGGGCTCAGCCGGTCCCACGCGTACAGGTAGAGGCCGAGGAAGATCGCCTCGATGAAGAACGCGATGCCCTCCAGCGAGAACGGCAGCCCGATGACCTGCCCGTAGACGCCCATCATGCCGGGCCACAGCAGGCCCATCTCGAACGACAGGATCGTTCCGGACACGGCGCCGACGGCGAACAGCACGCCCATCGCGCGGCCCCACCGGCGGGCGAGCAGCCGGTAGTTCGCGTCGCCGGTGCGGTGGCCGCGCCATTCGGCGATCAGGGTGATGGCGGGCATGCCGACGCCGAGGCAGGCCAGCACGATGTGCCAGCCGAGCGAGACCGCCATCTGCGTCCGCGCGGCCACCAGGTCGCCGGGGGTCGCGCCGGCCGCCAGCTGCCCCATCACGGTCACGTGCCGCTCCCCCGGATTCCGTCCGCGCATCGGTCCGGCGGGGTCGTACCCGGGGCGCCGCGCGGCGACGCGGCGGCCGGGACGATCATGGGCGGCCGTTGACCATTCCGGGCGTCAGCCCTGGGCGCGGCGGGCGCGGGCCCGGCGCTTGCCCTCGTGCATCGCCTGGACGCGGGCGATCGGGATGGTGTGCCCCTCCTCGACCAGGTCGGCGGGGAGCGGGCGCGCGGCGGGCATCAGCTCGGCCCAGGGGTCGCCATCGGCGAGCAGGCGGGCCGCCGTGCGGACGGTGAAGGCGTGGGGATCGGCGGCGTCGAGGTCGTCCCAGGGGACGGGGAACGACACCGGGGTGCCGGGCCGGATGCGCGGGCTGTAGGCGGCGGCGACGGTCGCGCCGCCCGCCCGGGTCGAGTCGAGGAAGACCTTGCCGGCGCGGTCCTCGCGGATGAACGCGGTGGTGGCGAGCGCCGGGTCGAGGCGTTCGGCGCGGGCCGCGAGCGCGCGGGTCGCCGCCGCGGCGTCGTCGGCGGCCGTCCGGCCGTCGAGCGGGACGAACACGTGCGCGCCCTTGGACCCGCTGGTCTTCACCGCGCCGTCGAGCCCGCAGTCGCCGAGCGCGCGGCGCACCAGGCGGGCGGCGCCGACGACGGCGGAGAACGGGCCGCCCTCGGGCGGGTCGATGTCGATCACGAGGTGGGTGGGGAGGGCGGGCTCGCCGGCGCGGACGAGCGGCGGGTGGTACTCGACCGCGCGCTGGTTGGCGAACCACAGCAGCGTCCGGCGGTCGTCGCACAGCGCGTAGGACACCTCGCGCTGCGACGTCTCGGCCCACACGGTGACGCGGCGCACCCACGGCGGCGTGTACTTGGGCAGGTTCTTCTGCATGAACGGCTTCTGGCCGCGCAGCACGCGGATGACCGACAGCGGACGGCCCGCCAGCCGCGGGACGAGCCGGTCGGCGACGGCGTCGAGGTAGTCGACCAGGTCGCGCTTGGTCGCCTCGGCCCCGTCGAACAGCGGCTGGTCGAGATTGGTCAGCCGGACCCCGTCCCGCTCCTCTTCTGCGCTCACACCCCCACCTTCGCACGCGCCTCCGACAGGCCGGTCGGGTAGCGTCGGGGCGTGTACATACCCGCCCATTTCTCGGCCGATGACACCGCGGTCCGCGAGCTGCTCCACGGCTGTGGCGCGGCCGACCTCGTCACGAGCACGCCGCGCGGCCTCGTCGCGACGTTCCTGCCCGTGCTCTACGAGCCGGACGCCGGCGAGCACGGCGCGCTGCTTGCGCACGTCGCCCGCAACAACGAGCAGTGGAAAGAGCCCGCGCAGGGCGAGTCGCTGTTCATCGTGCACGGGCCCGACGCGTACGTGACGCCGTCGTGGTACGCGTCCAAGGCCGAGCACGGGCGGGTCGTGCCGACGTGGAACTACCTCACCGCGCACGTCTACGGGCGGCTGGTCGTGCACGACGACCCGCAGTGGCTGGACTCGCTGGTGCGGCGGCTCACCGTCAAGCACGAGGCGGGCCGGGCGGAGGCGTGGTCGGTGGACGACGCGCCGCCGGAGTACATCGCCGGCCAGCTGCGCGCGATCGTCGGCCTCGAGCTCGCCATCACCCGGATCGAGGCGAAGGCGAAGATGAGCCAGAACCGGCCGCGTGCCGACCGGGACGGCGTCGCCGCCGGCTACCTCGCCGACGGCGATCCGGTCATGGCCGAGGCCGTGCGCGCGGCCGCGCGGCCGGACGCGCCGAAGCGGTGAACGCCCGCACGGTCAGCCCGGTGCTCGTCGGCCGCGAGCGCGAGTCCGCCGCGCTCGACGCCGCCTTCCGCGCCGCCCGCGGCGGCACGCCCTCGGCGGTGCTGCTCGGCGGCGAGGCGGGGGTCGGCAAGACCCGCCTGGTGGGCGAGTTCGCCGCGCGCGCCCGCGCCGAGGGCGCGCGGGTGCTGCTCGGCGGCTGCCTGGAGCTCGGCACCGAGGGGCTGCCGTTCGCGCCGTTCACCGCGGCGCTGCGCGGGCTCGTCCGCGACCTCGGCGTGGACGGCGTGTGCGGGCTGCTGCCCGCCGGCGCGGGCGACGGCCTCGCCCGGCTGCTGCCCGACTTCGGCGACGCCGACGCGGGCGCGTTCACCGGCGAGGCGCGGGCCCGGCTGTTCGAGCTGGTGCTGACGCTGCTGGAGCGGCTCGCCGCGGCCGGCCCGGTGGTGCTGGTCGTCGAGGACGCGCACTGGGCGGACGCCTCGACCCGCGACCTGCTGACGTTCCTGGTCCGCAACCTGAGCGGCGGCGACGCGCTGCTGGTGGTCGTGACGTACCGGACCGACGAGCTGCACCGCGCGCATCCGCTGCGCCCCGTGCTCAGCGAGCTGGAGCGCGTCGAGCACGTCGCCCGGGTGGAGGTCGGGCGGCTCGGCCGGGACGAGGTGCGCGGCCTCGTCCGCGGCATCCTCGGCGCGGAGCCGCCGCCCGGCGCGCTCGCGGACGTGTTCGAGCGCAGCGAGGGCAACCCGCTGTTCGTCGAGGCGCTGGTCGGCTCCGGCGGCGGCCGTGACCTGCCGGAATCGCTGCGGGACCTGCTGCTCGGCGCCGTCCAGCGGCTGCCCGAGGACACCCAGGAGATCCTGCGGGTGGCGGCGGCCGGCGGCGCGCGGATCGACCACGAGCTGCTCGCGGCGGTCGCCGGGCTGGACGACCGGGAGCTGACCCGCGGGCTGCGGCCCGCCGTCGCGGCCAACACCCTCGTGGTCGACGGCGACGGCTACGCCTTCCGGCACGCGCTCATCCGCGAGGCCGTGCACGACGACCTGCTGCCCGGCGAGCGGACCCGGCTGCACGTCCGGTACGCGCGGGTCTTGGAGGAGCGCCCGGAGCTGATGCCGGACCGGGCGCGGGCCGTGACGCTGGCGCACCACTGGCATGCCGCGCACGACGTCGTGCAGGCGCTGACCTCGGCGTGGCGGGCCGTCGGCGAGACCCGCCGGGCGCTCGCCTACGCCGAGGCGCTGCGGATGGCCGCGCGGGTGCTGGAGCTGTGGGAGCGGGTGCCGGACGCGGCGCGGCGCATCGGCGTCCCGCACGTCCAGGTGATGGAGGAGGCCGTCACGCTGGCCGATCTCGCGGGCGAGCCCGAGACCGGGGTCCGGCTGGCGACGGAGGCGCTGCGGCACGAGGAGGCGGCCGGCGACCCGATGCGGACGGCCCGCCTCTACGAGCTGCGCGGCATGATGCGGCTGCGGGCGGGCAGCGACAAGGCCCCGGCCGACCTGCGCGAGGCGGCCCGGCTGGTGCCCGCCGACCCGCCGTCCGCGGCGCGCGCCCGGGTGCTCGCGACGCTCGCCACGAAGATCATCGGCCTGCAGGGCACCGGCCCGGAGTCGGACGCGGCGGCGCGGGAGGCGCTGGCGGTCGCGCGGGCCGTCGGCGAGACCGAGGTGGAGCTGTCCATCGAGCTGAACATGACCTGGCTCGACCTGTTCCGCGACGACGACCCCGAGGCGTTCTTCGCCCGGATCGGGCGGGTCGCCGCGCGGTCCTCGCAGGTCCGGGCGTTCGAGCCGCTGCTGCGCGCGTACACCAACCACTCCGACGTGCTGGAGATGTACGGGCGGCACGCGGAGGCCGCCGAGGTGGCCGCCGCGGGCATCGCCCGGGCGGAGGAGTACGGGCTGGCCCGGTCGGCGGGCGCGCACCTGTCGATCAACGCGGCGGAGCCGCTGGTCTCGCTCGGCCGGTGGGACGAGGCGCTCGCCGTGATCGGGCGGACGCTGCCGCGGACGTCGGCCGGCGTCATCCGGGCCGGGCTGCACAACCTGGGAGGGACGGTCGCGCTCGCCCGCGGTGAGGTCGCCACCGCCGAGCAGCATGCCGCGCAGGCGCCGGAGCTCATCGCGCGGGGCGCGGCCCGGCGCGCGCAGAACCTGTTCCCGGTGTGCCGGCTGGACGCGGCGATCGCGCTCGCGCAGGGGCGCCCGGCCGACGCCCTGGAGGCCCTCGGCCCGGTCCTCACCGACGTCGGCCTGCCCGACGACTCCCGGTACGCGCTGCCGGGGCTGGTGATGGCCGCGACCGCGTGCGCGGAGCTGGGCGACGCCGGGGCGCTGGCCGCGGTACGGGCCCGCCTGGAGGGGCTGCGGATCTACGGCCCGGTGCAGGCGGCGCACCGGCTGACGTTCGCCGCCGAGGCGGCGCGCGCCGAAGGCGCCGCGAACCGGGCCGCCTGGGACGCGGCGGCCGAGGCGTGGGACGCGCTGGACCGCCCCTACGAGACGGCGTTCGCGCTGGCCGGGGCCGGCGAGGCCGCCCTCGCCGCCGGCGACCGCGACCGCGCCGGCGCCGCGCTGCGCAGGGCCGCCGAGCTGGCGGACGGGCTGCGGGCCGTCCCGCTCCGCGACCGCGCCGGCGACCTCGCGCGCCGCGCCGGCATCGCCCTCGACGGCGAGCGCCCGTCCCCCGGGCTCGGCCTGACCCCGCGCGAGACCGAGGTGCTGCGGCTCGTCGCCGCCGGGCGCAGCAACCGGGAGATCGCCGAGGCGCTGTTCATCTCGGCGAAGACCGCCAGCGTGCACGTGTCGAACATCCTCGGCAAGCTCGGCGTGGCCGGGCGCGGCGAGGCCGCCGCCCGCGCCCACCGGCTGAGGCTGTTCGACTGAGCGTCAGGGGCCCGGGCGCAGCGGGACGATCCGGGTGGTGACGCGCGCGTGCGGGCGGTCGGCGGCGCCGACCGCGTGGCCGCAGGTGTGGGACGCGATGTCGCCGCCGACGTGCAGGCCGGTCGGGACGAGCCGGTTCGTCCGGAACGCCAGCGACGGGTCGCGCAGCATCGGGTTCGACCAGGGGATCACCTCCGCCAGCAGCGCGAACGTCGGGTCGATCACCTTGGTGACGCCGTCGTCGTCCACGACCTCCACCCAGGCGTGCACGACGTCGGGCAGCCCGACGACCCAGCCGATCCGGGTGGTGGCGGGCACGCCCTCCTCCCGGCACAGCCGCTCGATGTAGCGGCTGGCGGCGCCGCAGCCGGCGAAGCCGCGCGGGACGAGGTCCGGGTCGTCGCGCAGCTCGACGGGCAGCCGGAGGAAGCGCGGCTCGGCGCCCATGAACTCGCGGACGATCGCGCGCAGCACGGGCGAGCGCAGCACCGGGCAGTCGCCGACCGTCCGCAGCACCGCGGAGATCGCCATGGCGGGCCCGGACGACCGCGCCGTCGTCGCGGCGGCGTCGGGCGCGGCGCCGACCCGGCGGCCGCCGCGCCCCGGATGCGCCCGGACGTTGCGGACCGCCCCGCCGTAGGCGCCGGTGCGGGGACGCGCGAGGGCGTTGCGGGCGTCGGGGCGGCAGCCGTCCGGGTCGCCGCAGGCCACCCGGAGCTCGAACCGGGAGACGCGCGGCGCGATGAGGTCCTCGCAGGACGAGCGGGTCCAGCGCAGCAGGGACACGACGTCCCGCTCGACCGGCGTGCGCCCCGTCCCGGAGTACAGGGCGAGGTTGAACAGGTCGCGCGAGTCGAACCGCTCCCGGCCGGGCTCGCCGGTGCCGGGCAGGCCGTGCCGGGCGAGCGCGGTCAGCGTCCGGTCGTCGCAGGCGAGCATTTCCGCGGCCTCGGCGCGGCCGGTGTCGGGCCGGTGGTACTCGGGCGGGATGACGTAGAGGCCCTCCAGCGCGCGCAGCAGCCGCCGGTCCACGCCGCCGGCGGCGCCGCGGGACCGTGCCGTGCGGGCGGATCCGGTGCCCATGTCAGCGCATCACGATCCGGGAGCCGGACGGGTCGAGCGCGCGGCCGCGGCGCCGGCGGGCCGGCACGCCCTCGCGGACGTCCATGTCGAGCACCTCCGGATCACGCAGCGTGCGGGCGGCCTGGACGATGTAGGCGATCTGGCTTTCCAGCATGTGCACCACCGACCCGGAACCGACACTCGTGTTGGGCCCGTAGATGAGGAGATTCGGGAAACCTGCGACGGCCGTTCCCAGGTAGGCTCGCCTTCTCTCCCGCCGAGTCCCGTCCAGGTCCCGCTCAGTGGGACCTGTCACGCGCATCGGCGCGGCGAAGCGGGCCGCACTCGCGATCGACGGCCGTCCCGCCATGCCCGGTCACCTCCGGTCACTATTGGCGCTACGCCAATAGTGCCGGACGGGGCGGCACAAGGAAAGCCCCGGCCCGTCCGCAGGCGGACGGACCGGGGCCGGAGCCGGAGCCGGGCCTCACCCCGGCGGACGCCCCGGCACCATCGGCGTCAACTGCGCGATGTCGTAGCGGGCGCGCAGCCGCGCGATCGCGACGTTGTCCGGCGGGCCGTCCCCCAGCAGCTCGGCCAGTTCCTCCAGGTAGATCTCATGTCCGGTGGGCGTGACGAGGAACAGCATCCGGGCGGGCG
Organism: Actinomadura sp. NTSP31; assembly: GCF_041951385.1. Classification (NCBI taxonomy): domain Bacteria; kingdom Bacillati; phylum Actinomycetota; class Actinomycetes; order Streptosporangiales; family Thermomonosporaceae; genus Actinomadura; species Actinomadura sp. NTSP31. Next base: position 448,115 of record NZ_JBGNUT010000001.1, read on the forward strand.
CCGTCCCCGGGTTGGCGAACGCGTGCGGGCAGTCCGGCGGGACGAACATCACGCTCCCGGGGCCGCCCCGCGTCACCTTCGCCCCGTCCGCCCCCTCCCAGGAGCGCCAGTCCCGCGGCGTCCGCTCGGCCGGCTCGAACGCGAGCAGGTCCAGCTCCCCCTCCAGGACGTAGAACAGCTCCTCCGCCTCCGCGTGCACATGCGCGCCCACGTCGAACCCCGGCTGCACCACCGACTCGAACGCCGACCAGACCCGCGATCGGCCCGCCCCCACCTTGAGCGTCATCCCCGTGGTCCCGTTCGCGCCGCCCGCCCCTGGCGGCAGCACCAGTCCGTCGGTCATGCTCCCTCGCCCCCTCCATGGCCGCGAGTGGCCGTCGCTGTCCCGGTGGCCTCGAGGCTCCCGCGATCTACGATGGGCTGCCAGAGCAGGATCGGTACTGGTAGCAGCGCTACCAGTCGGGGGAGCCCGATGACCGACGAGGACGCGTCCGGCCGCCGCGCCGAGCTGGCCGCCTTCCTGCGCGCCCGGCGCTCCGGCCTCGCGCCGGCCGACGTCGGGCTGCCGCCCGGCCGGGGCCGCCGCCGCACCCCGGGGCTGCGCCGCGAGGAGCTCGCCCAGCTGTCCGGCGTCGGCCTCACCTGGTACACGTGGCTGGAGCAGGCCCGCGACATCCCCGCCTCGGCGCAGGTGGTGGACGCCCTGGCGCGCGCCCTGCGGCTCGGCCCGGCCGAGCACCGGCACCTGCGCGCCCTCGCCGACCTGCCGCCGCCTCCCCCGGTCCCGCCGCCCCCGGGCGCGCTCGGGCGCCTGCAGCGGCTCATCGACTCCGCCGCCCCCAGCCCGGCCGCCGTCTACGACCTGCACTACGACTACCTGGCCTGGAACCTGCCCTACTGCCGGGTCCGGCACGACCCCGCGTCCGTTCCGCCGGACCGCCGCAACCTGCTGTGGTTCGTCTTCACCGACCCGGGCGTCCGCGCGTCCCTGCCGCGCTGGTGGCACGTCGCCCGGTCCGTGCTCGGCCAGTTCCGCGCCGCCGCTGGCCGCCGTCCCGGCGACGCCCGGTTCACCGAGATCACCGAGGGGCTCACCGCGGCCAGCCCCGAGTTCGGGCAGTGGTGGCCCGACTACGCGGTCGGCGACTTCCGCCCGACGACCATCACCGTGACGCATCCGTCGGCGGGTCCGATCGAGCTGGAGCTGTTCCATCTCCATCCGTCCGACCACCCCGACTTCCGGGTGGTGACCGAGGTCCCCGCCTCCCCCGACGACCTGCGGAAGGTGCGGGCGGCGCTCACGAGCCGCTAGCGGGGCGCCACGGGGAATCAGGCTCGGTGGCGCGCGGCCGCTCGGCCACGCGCAGGGCGTAGGTGGGGGTGCCGGCGGCGACCGGGCCGAGGTAGGCGTGGCCCGTCAGGTGGCACCACGCGGGCAGGTCGATCGGGGCCGCGGGGTCGGAGGCGATCAGGTGCACGACCGTGCCGGGCGCCAGCTCCGCCACGTGCCCGCGCAGCTCCAGCAGGAGGCGCACGCAGGAGCGGTCGCCGCCGTCGATGACCACCGGTTCCGCGCCCATCCGCCGTCCCCCTGTCCGCGCCTCGCGAAGCGAGCCATGCCCCTGGGGGAAATATAGGGCTTTGCGACGTGCGCATCACCCGCGGAACATCCCACGAGGGGCGATCGTTATGTCTACGGGCCCGTGTACCGGACGGTGCGCGACGGCCCGGACCGGAGCGCCGACGACGTCATCGAGTGAGTCCCGGCGCGTGCTTCGGAGAACGGCGCCCGCGAGGGCGCGGCCCGGCTCGGCCGGGTGCCGGATCTGGATTCGCGAGCGTCGTCCCAGGAACGTCCTGTGATGGCGCATGCGCATATCCGAAGCGACGAACCAGGACCAACGGGAAGTGAACGCGATGATCGGCGACATGAGGGAGCGGCGTCCCAGTCTTGACCATTTCTTTCAGGTTTCGTCCAGCTTTGGGGCTTACAGTCGCAGTGAAGCACCCCCAGATGTCACCCACGTGAGGAACCCGACCTTGGGGCGAGCCATGGATCTCGGAGCAGCGCGAGTGGAGAGCACGGAGACCTGCGGGACGGTGACCTTCCCCGCCGAGGTCGACCTGAGCAACGGCGAGGCCATCCTCGCCCAGTCCCTCGGGCTGCTCGACTCCGGAGTGCGCGCCCTCATCCTCGACCTGTCCGGCTGCACCTTCTGCGACTCCAACGCGCTGAACGTCATCCTGCGCTCGCAGATGCGCGCCTCCGAACTCGGCGTGCCGATGTGGGTGGTGCTGCCGCAGCGCGGCATCGTCCGCCGGATCGCCGAGATCGCGGGCCTGCCGCGCCGCGTCGCCATCGCGCCCGACGTGGCGACCGCGCGCGAGGCGCTCGCCCCCGTCCCGCACGGCTGACCCTCCCGAGCACCGGCGCCGTCGCGCGTCGCGCCACGGGCGGCGCGGCGCGCGATCTCTTTGCGCGATCTTGTGGTTCGCGGGATGCCGCGCGACCGCGGGCCGGGCATGGATCCCGGGGACCGCCGCGGAACGGGCGGGCGCGGACGGCGCGGACAGGCGGGAGCGGGACGCAGATGCAGGTGGAACCGACGGGCGCGCTCGGGCGCATCCCGATCCTGGATGTGGCGCCGGTGGTCGGGGGTGGCCGGTGGCCGGCCAAGGCCGTGGTGGGCGAGACGGTCGAGGTGTCGGCGACGGTGTTCCGTGAGGGGCACGAGATGCTGGGTGCGGCGGTGGTGCTGCGTTCGCCGGACGGGACCGAGCAGCCCGGTGCGCCGATGAGCGAGGTCGGTACGGGTCTGGACCGGTGGGCCGCGCGGGTGACGCCGACGCAGTTGGGCGAGTGGTCGTTCCGGGTCGAGGCGTGGGGCGACCCGATCGCGCACTGGCGGCACGACGCGCAGATCAAGATCCCGCGCGGCCAGGACGTCGAACTCATGCTCACCGAAGGCGCGGCCCTGTTCTCACGTGCGGCTCGCGGCGCCCCCGCGAAGGAGCGGCGGACGCTGGCGCGGCTGGCCCGCGTCCTGTCCGACCGGGACACCGACGCGCTCGCGCGGCTGGCCGCCGTCGAGCACCCGGACGTGGCCGATGTGCTGGAGCGGTATCCGTTGCGGGATCTGCTGACGGTGTCGGACTGGCACCCCCTGGTGGTGCACCGCCAACGCGCCCTGTACGGCGCCTGGTATGAGTTCTTCCCCCGCTCCGAAGGCGCCACCTTCGACCCGCTCGGGCGACGCGGGCCCATCACCGGAACGTTCCGCACCGCGATGAAACGCCTGCCCGCCATCGCCGACATGGGCTTCGACGTGGTCTACCTGCCCCCCATCCACCCCATCGGCACCACCCACCGCAAAGGCCCCAACAACACCCTGGACGCCGGCCCGTATGACCCCGGCTCCCCCTGGGCCATCGGCTCCCCCGACGGCGGCCACGACGCCGTCCACCCCGACCTGGGCACCATCGCCGACTTCGACGCCTTCGTCGCCTACGCCGCCGACCACGGCATCGAAATCGCCCTCGACCTGGCCCTGCAATGCTCCCCCGACCACCCCTGGGTCCACACCCACCCCGAATGGTTCACCACCCGCGCCGACGGCACCATCGCCTACGCCGAGAACCCGCCCAAGAAATACCAGGACATCTACCCCCTCAACTTCGACAACGACCCCAACGGCCTCTACACCGAAGTCAAACGGGTCATCCGGCACTGGATGGACCACGGCGTCCGGATCTTCCGCGTCGACAACCCCCACACCAAACCCGTCGACTTCTGGGAACGCCTCCTGGCCGACATCCACACCACCGACCCCGACGTCCTCTTCCTCGCCGAGGCCTTCACCCGCCCCGCCATGATGCACACCCTGGCCAAAATCGGATTCCACCAGTCCTACACCTACTTCACCTGGCGCAACTCCGCCGACGAACTCACCGACTACTTCACCGAACTCGCCGGTGACGCCGCCGCCTACATGCGGCCCAACGCCTTCACCAACACCCCCGACATCCTCAACGAATACCTCCAACACGGCGGCCGGCCCGCCTTCGAAATCCGCGCCATCCTCGCCGCCCTCCTCTCCCCCACCTGGGGCATCTACTCCGGCTACGAACTCTGCGAGAACACCCCCGTCCGCCCCGGCAGCGAGGAATACCGCGACTCCGAGAAATACCAGTACCGCCCCCGCGACTGGGAAGCCGCCGACCGCGACAACACCACCATCGCCCCCCTCATCGGCCAGCTGAACACGCTCCGCAAGCTGCATCCGGCCTTGCAGCAGCTCCGGAACCTGCGCTTTCACCACATCGACCAGCCGGAACTACTCGCCTTCTCCAAACGCCACATGGACGACGTGGTACTCGCGGTGGTCAACCTCAACCCCCACCAACCGCGCGAGGCCACCGTCCACCTCGACCTCACCGCACTCGGCCTCCCCAACGACCCCGAGCGGCCGTTCACCGTCATCGACCAGTTGGACGGCGAGACCTACACGTGGCGGCGGGCGAACTACGTCCGGCTCGATCCGCACGCGCGGCCCGCGCACGTCTTCACGATCCAGCGGGACGAGGAACGTCCCGGGCCGGACGAAGGCGGCGCGGCCGGTGCCCGCTCCGGCCGGACGGCGGGCGCGGGCCGCCCCGTCCGCGACTCCCTGCGCGCGGCGCGCAACCTGCTGCGGCCGGGCGGGAGCTGAGCGGAGGGCGGGACGGCCCGATGGCGGAACCGGCGCCGGTCAGGCCGGCTCGCCGAGCATCCGGCCGTCCAGGGACCGGCAGGCGGTGAACACCGAGCCGAGCCCCTCGCGGTCGATGATCTCGCGGAGCCGGGCGGGCAGCCCGGGCAGCGACAGGCAGCCGCCCTCGGCCGCTACCCGCCAGCGGATGCCGAGCAGCACCGGCAGCGGGTCGCAGCGCACCCCGATCCGGTCGCCCATCCGCACCATCAGGTGCCGCAGGTTCCTCTCGACCAGCGTGGTCAGCGTCTCGCCGAGCCGCCGGACGGTGACGGGGTCCAGCACCCCCGACAGGTGCACCACGGTGTGGTCGCCGTCGCCGGCCTCGGCGGTGGTGATGCGCAGGCCGGGCGCGGCGGCGGCCGGCGCCGGCGCGAACCCGGCGTCGGCCGGGTGCAGGGCCCGGATGGCGTCCAGCACGTGGCCGGTGTCGGCGGGCGCGGTCTCCCGGGGCGGCACGGGCGCCGCGGTGGCCGCCGCGACGTCCTCGAAGACCGGGACCAGGCTGGACAGGCCGGTGAGGTGCAGCGCGCGCCGCACGGGCATGGCCATCGCGGGCACCACGGCGCGCAGCGGGCAGCCGAGCAGCCGGGCGCGGGTCTCGGTGCGGGCGAGCAGCACCAGCCCGGACGCGTCCAGCAGGACCGAGTCGCCGAAGTCGACCACGACCCCCTTGCGCGGCCCGGGCGCGGCGGGGCCGTCCGGGGCGAGCGCGCCGCCGGCCAGCGACAGCGCCCGGCACACCCCCTCCCGGATCCCCGCGTAGTTGTGCCAGCTGATCTGCGCCGGCAGCCGCAGGACGACGAACCCTCGCCGGGTGTCCATCCGCAGGCCCGGCACGGCGGTGTCCTTCATCTGTCACATCCCGATCGGGGTGCTCGCGGCGGCACGGGCCGTCCTGGGCCTGGCGGCGGCCGGCGGTGCCGTGGCGGCCGCGGGTACGGGAGGGAGCGCGGTGCCGGCCGGGCCGTGCGGCCCCGGCGCCCGCCCGCCGTCCGGATAGGGCGGCCGGGCGCCGCGCACGACGCCCGTCAGCCGGGACGCCGCGAGGCGCTCGATCGTCCGGGCGTCGGGCCGCATCCCGAGGTGGGTGCAGCAGCACCACAGGTCGTCCACGCAACGGCGCACGTGCTCGGCCGGAATGTCGGCGAAGCGAGCGCGCAGCCGGGCCACGAGGTCATCGCGCGTCGGTACGACCGATGGCGACATCTCCCAGCGCTCCACTGTCCCTCCGATCGCTTTGGACGGGGCGGCGAGCCGCCCCGTCCGGGCTGGTCGTCAACTGCCCGCGCGGCAGGTTCTGAGCTTGGGATCGACCTACCCGGGGCCCGGGGCGAAAACGGTGCCGAAGCTAAAGGTCCGGGCATGACACGCCTGCCGGGCGGTAAGTCCCGCCGACCGTCGGCGACAGGCCGCGCCGGGGCCGGGCGCGACGGCCCGATTACAGAGAGTACTGAGATTTTTACGGATGGTTGCCTGTCGTGCACGTCCCCGCGACGGGCGGCGGGAATTGCTGATCTAGACGTCGCCGACACTCCGGGATGGCCCATGCACGCCCAGTCGAAGTACTTCACCTGCAGCACGTCCGGCCCGGTCACCGAGCCGGAGACCGGTCACGGCCCGGCGCGGGGCGCTCTTCCGGCGGAGTCCGCCCGGCCGGCGGCGGGCGCGATCCCCGACCCCTTCGACGAGGACGCGCCGCGGACGCCCCACTGGTTCAAGACGGCCGTGTTCTACGAGGTGTCGGTGCGCGGGTTCGCCGACTCCAACAACGACGGCTACGGCGACCTGCGCGGCCTCATCTCCAAACTCGACCACCTGGAATGGCTCGGCGTCGAGTGCCTGTGGCTGCTGCCCATCTACCAGTCACCGCTCAAAGACGGCGGCTACGACATCGCGAACTACACCAAGATCCTGCCCGACTTCGGGGAACTCGGCGATTTCGTCGAGCTCATCGAACAGGCCCATGCCCGCGGTATCAGGGTCATCGCGGACCTGGTGATGAACCACACCTCGGATCAGCACCCGTGGTTCGAGGCATCGCGAATGGACCCGGAGGGCCCGTTCGGCGACTTCTACATGTGGGAGGACACCGACGAGAAATACCCCGACGCCCGCGTCATCTTCGTCGACACCGAGCAGTCCAACTGGACCTACGACCCGGTCCGCGGCCAGTACTACTGGCACCGCTTCTTCTCCCACCAACCCGACCTCAACTACGACAACCCCGCCGTCCAGGACGCCATGCTCGAAGTCCTGCGCTTCTGGCTCGACCTGGGCATCGACGGCTTCCGCCTCGACGCCGTCCCCTACCTGTACGCCCGCGAAGGCACCAACTGCGAGAACCTCCCCGAAACCCACGCCTACCTCAAACGCGTCCGCGCCGAAGTCGACCGCCTCTACCCCGACCGCGTCCTACTCGCCGAAGCCAACCAATGGCCCGCCGACGTCGTCGAATACTTCGGCGACCCCGGCGCCGGCGGCGACGAATGCCACATGGCCTTCCACTTCCCCGTCATGCCCCGCATCTTCATGGCCGTCCGCCGCGAACAACGCTACCCCATCTCCGAAATCATGGCCCAAACCCCCAAAATCCCCGAATCCTGCCAATGGGGCATCTTCCTGCGCAACCACGACGAACTCACCCTGGAGATGGTCACCGACGAAGAACGCGACTACATGTACACCGAATACGCCAAAGACCCCCGCATGAAAGCCAACATCGGCATCCGCCGCCGCCTGGCACCCCTCCTGGACAACGACCGCAACCAACTCGAACTCTTCACCGCCCTGCTGCTCTCCCTCCCCGGCTCACCCGTCCTGTACTACGGCGACGAAATCGGCATGGGCGACAACATCTGGCTCGGCGACCGCGACGCCGTCCGCACCCCCATGCAATGGACCCCCGACCGCAACGCCGGCTTCTCCCAATGCGACCCCGCCCGCCTCTACCTCCCCGTCATCATGGACCCCATCTACGGCTACCAAGCCGTCAACGTCGAAGCACAGACCAACAACCCCGGATCACTCCTGCACTGGACCCGCAAAATGATCGAGATCCGGCAACGCCACCCCGTCTTCGGCGTCGGCTCCTACGTCGAACTCTCCGCCTCCAACCCCTCCGTCCTCGCCTTCACCCGCGAGATCGACGAGGCCGACGAGGCGCGCTGGGGCGGGATGGACACCGTGCTGTGCGTCGCGAACCTGTCGCGCTTCCCGCAGCCGGTCGAACTCGACATGCGGCGGTTCGAGGGCTACTCCCCCGTCGAGTGCATGGGCGGCGTGCAGTTCCCCGCCATCGGCGAACTGCCCTACCTGCTCACCCTCCCCGGCCACGGCTTCTACTGGTTCCAGCTCACGCCTCCGGACGAGGCGCCCGCCGACCCGCCCGCCGGTCCCGCGGCCGACACCGCCGGAACCGTGAGCGACACCGCCGCCGGCACCGCGCCGGACACGGGCGGCGAACCCGGGACCGGCGTGGAGAGGGACGGCTGACGGTGCTGCCACCCGAGCACGTCCTCACCCGGGATCTCGCGGCCTGGCTGCCCCGGCAGCGCTGGTTCGGCGGCAAGGACGCCCCGATCGAGGAGCTGTCCATCGCCATCGCCACCGAGCTCCGGGCGGGCGACCCGGGGCTGCACCACCTGGTCCTCGACGTCCGCCAGAACGGCGCGTCCGACCGGTACCAGGTGCTGCTCGGCGTCCGCCGCGACCTGCCGGACCGCCTCAGGTACGCGCGGATCGGCGCGCCGCCGGACGGCGGCGCGAAGGAGCAGGTGTACGACGCCGCGCACGACCCGGACCTGACCCGCACGCTGCTGGAGGACCTGGCCGCCGGTGCGTCGGTCGGCCCGCTGCGCTTCCGGCACGTCCCCGGGGCCCGCATCCGGACGGACCTGACGAGCCTGCCGATCACGGCGGAGCAGAGCAACACCTCGCTGCTGTTCGGCGACGACTACATCTGCAAGCTGTTCCGCCGGCTCAGCGACGGCATCAACCTCGACCTGGAGGTCAACCTGGCGCTGACACAGGCCGGCTGCGAGCACGTCCCGGCCGTGCACGGCTGGATCGAGCTGGAGGAAGCGGACGGCGCCGGCGGGGAGCCGGTCACGCTCGGCCTGCTGTCGGACTACCTGCGCACCGGTGCCGACGGCTGGAGCCTGGCGATCGCGAGCGTCCGGGACTGGTTCGCGCACACCACGCAGCCGGAGGAGGACGAGTGGGCGGAGCTGGACGCCAGCGCCGCCGGCGGCGACTTCGCCGCCGAGGCCGAGCGGCTCGGCGCCGCGACCGCGCAGGTGCACCGGGCGCTCGCCGACGCGTTCGGGGTGACGGTCGTCCCGGCCGACGAGATCCGCGCGATGGCCGCGCGGATGAACGCCGAGCTGACCGGGACGTGCCGGGACGTGCCCGGCCTCGCCCCGCACGCCAAGGCGCTCACCGGCGCCTTCATCGACCTGGCCGCGCAGGCCGGGCCGCTGGCCGTGCAGCGCGTGCACGGCGACTACCACCTCGGGCAGGTGCTGCGCTCGGAGTCGGGCTGGACGCTGCTGGACTTCGAGGGCGAGCCGGCCCGGACGCAGCGCGAGCGCCGCGCCCTGTCCCACCCGCTGCGCGACGTCGCCGGGATGCTGCGCTCGTTCGAGTACGCGGCGCGGTTCCTCATCACCAGGTCCGGGACGGTGCCGCTGGAGTCGGGCGGCCGCCTGGAGACGCGGGCGCACGCGTGGGCGGCGCGCAACCGGGCCGCGTTCTGCCGCGGCTACGCGGCGGCGGGCGGCGCGGACCCGGCCGCGCACGCGGTGCTGCTGCGCGCGTTCGAATTCGAGAAGGCGGTCTACGAGGTGCGCTACGAGGCGCGGAACCGGCCGGCCTGGCTGCCGGTGCCGCTGAAATCGCTGGCGCATCTGACCGCTTGATCAAGAGCACCGAACAGCGGCCTCAATTCCGCTCCATGATCATGCAAAATCGGCCGGTTCTCCCCCATTCAAGCACGATCACCGGGTACCCGAACTGTCGGCGGGATGATCAACCGACGAGGGAAAACGGAGAGCTCGAGAATGTGCATCGCACGCCACTCGCATCGGGACGGCACCGATCGCCGATCACGCACCGTCCGGTCCACCGGCCATACCGGGCGGCCGGTCCGAAAACATCGGGCGATCGCCATCGCCGTCACCGCGACCGCCGCCGGATTCGCCTTGGCGGTCCCGATGGGGGCACCGGCACGGGCGTCGCTCAATCCGACCGTGCTGAAGCGGCTCAACCTCGACGCCGCGACGCTGAGCAAGGTCAAGGCCTACGACCGGTACCGCACCAGGGTCGCCGAGCAGCGCACCGACGCCAGGCACGCGCTGGCGTTCGCGCGCCAGCAGATCGGCAAGCCGTACCGGTGGGGCGCGACGGGCCCGTCCAGCTACGACTGCTCGGGGCTGGCCATGGCCGCCTGGCGCAGGGCCGGCGTGAAGCTCCCGCGCGTCACCTACTCGCAGTACCGGGTGGTCGAGCGGAAGGTGGGCCTGGGCGATCTCAAGCCCGGCGACCTGGTCTTCTTCCACGGCCGGAGCCACGTCGGCATCTACGTCGGCCGCGGCCGCTTCCTGCACGCGCCGCACACCGGCGCGCGGGTCCGGGTGGACAAGCTGGGCGGTACCCGAAAACGGCAGTTCGCCGGCGCGGTACGGCCCGGGGCGCCGGCGAAGCGGACGTTCTCTCCGTCCATCCGCGAACTCGTCGACAAAATAGACAAAATGGCCGCACAGGATCGCGAGACGCAGCGGAAGCCGCCAGATAAGCAGCGGACCCCCCATCTTCCGCCACCCAACGACATGCCGGCCGGACACCCGGCGAAGGCCCCCGCGCACACCCCCGCACATTCCGCGGCCCAGGCACCGCGAAGCGACCACACGTCGATCCATAAGAAGCCTGCCAGACCGGACAGGGATCCGGCCCCGCGGCCGAGGCACGTGAAGCCCGCCGCGAAGCACCCGAACCACACGGACGCACCGCATGGAAGCGCCGGCAAGAATTCCCGGAACGACGCCGACTGGCAGTCCTGGACGCCCTTCGGGCACTCCGGGACCATGAAGGCTCCCGGCCACGTCCCCGGCTGATCCAGCCGATCCAGGTCACGTCTCCACCGGCACCCGCCCGCGCCGTCACCGACGCCATCGTGACGCCGCCCGCACGCCGCCATGGACGTCCGGACGTCCATGGCGGCACGCCGTTCGCTCCGCGGCCTTGACCTGGAGCACACTCCAGCTGCTTGGCTGGACGACCATGGAGTACACGCAGCTCGGCCGCACCGGCCTGAAGGTCAGCCGCCTCGTCCTCGGCACGATGAACTTCGGCCCGTTCACGGAGGAGGCCGACGGCCACGCCATCATGGACGCGGCGCTCGACGCGGGCGTCAACTTCTTCGACACCGCCAACGTCTACGGGTGGGGGAAGAACAAGGGCCGCACCGAGGAGATCATCGGCACCTGGTTCGCCCAGGGCGGCGGCCGCCGGGAGAAGACCGTCCTGGCGACGAAGGTCTACGGCGACATGGCCGCCGAGGACGACCCGTGGCCGAACCAGAGCCGGCTGTCGGCGCTGAACATCCGCCGCGCCTGCGAGGCGTCGCTGAAGCGGCTCGGCACCGACCACATCGACCTGTACCAGTTCCACCACATCGACCGCACGACGCCGTGGGACGAGATCTGGCAGGCCGTCGACGTCCTCGTCCAGCAGGGCAAGGTGCTGTACGCCGGGTCGTCGAACTTCCCCGGCTGGGGCATCGCGCAGGCGAACGAGGCGGCCGCGCGGCGCGGTTCGCTCGGCCTGGTCAGCGAGCAGTGCCTGTACAACCTGGCCGAGCGGCGCGCGGAGATGGAGGTGATCCCCGCGGCCGAGGCCTACGGCCTCGGCGTCATCCCGTGGTCGCCGCTGCACGGCGGCGTGCTCGGCGGCGTCCTGCGCAAGGAGAGCGAGGGCGGCACGTCCCGGTCCCGGTCGGGCCGCGCCGCGGAGATGCTGTCCGACCCGGCGGAGCGGGCGAGGATCCAGGCGTACGAGGACCTGTGCGACAAGCACGGCGTCGCCCCCGGCGACGCCGGCCTCGCCTGGCTGCTGACCCGCCCCGGCGTCACCGGCCCGATCGTCGGCCCCCGCGTCCGGGACCAGCTCGACTCCGCGCTGCGCGCCGTCGAGCTGGAGCTCTCCGCGGAGTTCCTGGCCGCCCTCGACGAGATCTTCCCCGGCCCCGGCGCCGCCCCGGAGGCGTTCGCCTGGTAACGAAGGCGGCAAACGATCACCATCGGGGGGCGAAGCCGTATACCGTTCCAACCGATACTGATCCCCCTTCACTGCGCAGATGCGGAGCGGGCCGTGAGCGATGAGCAGCCTTCGATCGACGACATCCCGAACGACGTGCCGACCTCGGCGCGGGCCTACGGATGGCTGCTCGGCGGCAAGGACAACTACGAGGTCGACCGGCAGTTCATCCGGGGGCAGCTGGAGCACCACCCGGCCGGGCTGGACATCACCCGGCAGAACCGGCTGTTCCTGTACCGGGCCGTCCGGTACCTGACGGCCGAGGCGGGGATCCGGCAGTTCATCGACATGGGCTGCGGCCTGCCGACCGACGCCAACGTGCACCAGGTGGCCCGGCAGTTCGCGCCGGACGCCCGCGTCGTCTACGTCGACATCGACCCGATCGTGCTCGCGCACGGCCGCGCGCTGCTCGCCGGCGACGAGCGCACCACGGTCATCACCGCGGACATGCGCGACCAGGAGGCCATCCTCGAGCACGCGGACGTCAAGCGGCTCATCGACTTCACCGAGCCGGTGGCGACGCTGTTCCTGTCCGTCGGCCACCACCTGCCCGACGCCGACGACCCGAAGGCGGTCCTGCGCGCCGTCATGGACCGCGCCGCGCCCGGCAGCCACCTGACGTTCTCGCAGGTGGCGTGCGACGACCCGGTGCGCAGCGCGGAGATGACCGCACAGGTCACCGGCGCCGGGATCCCCTGGCAGACCCGCACGCCGGGCGAGATCGACGCGCTGCTGTCGGACTTCGACCCGGTGGAGCCGGGCCTGTGCAACCTGGTCGACTGGCGCCCGATGGACCTCCAGCCGCCGCTCGCACCCGTCCCCGAGGAACTGCGCCGCTACGAGGGCGCCTCCAAGCAGGACACCGGCATCTACGAGTACGGCGGCGTCCTGCGCAAGCGCTGACCGCCCAGAGTTTCTCGACCTCGCCCCCGTAGGCCCTAGCGGCCTGCGGGGGCGAGGTGTTTTCCGGCGCCGCGGCGCCGGCCCGCCTGCCCTGCCCGCCCTGGGACGCATCCGGACACTTCATGCTAAGTTGCATTGAAAACCGTTTTCATTTCCAGGAGCGTTCCATGCCCCCTCTCCCCCTTCGCACCCTCGGCGCGGCCTTCGCGGTCGCGCCCGCGCTGGCGCTCGCCGCCTGCGGCTCCTCGTCCGAGGCCGGGCCGGCCGGGTCGTCGGGGTCGTCCGGCGGCACCGTGGCGGTCGTCGCCTCGACCAACGTGTACGGCGACATCGCGCGGACGATCGGCGGCGGCAGGGTGCGCGTCACCTCGTTCATCAGCGACCCGGCGCAGGACCCGCACTCCTACGAGGCCGGGACGCGCAACCGCCTCGCCCTGAGCCGGGCCGGGGTCGTGATCGAGAACGGCGGCGGCTACGACGACTTCATGGGCACGCTGCTGAAGGCCTCGGGCTCGAAGGCCGAGGTCCTCGACGCGGTGCGGATCTCGGGGCGGACGGCCCCCAAGGGCGGCGAACTGAACGAGCACGTCTGGTACGACCTGCCGTCCATGGCGCTGCTGGCCGACCGGCTGGCGGCCGCGCTCGCCAAGGCCGACCCCGCCGGCGCCGGCGCGTACACCGCGAACGCCGCCGCGTTCAAGACGAGGCTGAAGGACCTGGAGGGCAAGGTCGCGGCGCTCAGGGCCGCGCACTCCGGCGACGGCGTCGCCATCACCGAACCCGTCCCGCTCTACCTGCTGGAGGCGGCCGGGCTGCGCAACGAGACGCCGGACGACTTCAGCGAGGCCATCGAGGAGGGCGACGACGTCGCGCCGCGGACGATGCGCGAGACGCTCAGGCTGTTCAGCGGCCGGAAGGTGCAGGCGCTGGTCTACAACGCGCAGACCAGCGGCCCGCAGACCGGGCAGGTCGAGAAGGCCGCGAAGGGCCACGGCGTCGCCGTCGTGCCCGTCACCGAGACCCTGCCGTCCGGTCAGGACTACATCTCCTGGATGGACGGCACCATCGCCGCGCTCGGGAAGGCGCTGTCGTGATCGCGATGCGCGGCGCGGCCCTGCGCTACGGCGAGCGGACGGTGTGGAGCGGCCTCGACCTCGACGTGGCGGCCGGCGAGTTCGTCGTGGTCCTCGGCGCGAACGGGTCCGGGAAGACGAGCCTGCTGAAGGTGCTGCTGGGCCTGCTGGGGCTGTCGGCCGGGACGGTGACGGTCGGCGGGCGCCCGCCGCGCCGCGGCAGCGACCTCATCGGCTACATCCCCCAGCACCGGGGCATCCCGCCGCACACTCCACTGCGGGCCCGCGACCTGGTGCGGCTCGGCGTCGACGGGCACCGCTGGGGGCCGCGGCTCCCCCGCCCCGACGCGCGGCGCCGCGTCGAGGAGGCGCTGCGCGACGTCGGCGCGGAGGCGTTCGCGGACGTCCCCCTCGAACTGCTGTCGGGCGGCGAGCTGCAGCGGGTCCGGGTCGCGCAGGCGCTCGCGTCCGGCCCGCGCGTGCTGCTCTGCGACGAGCCGCTGGCCTCGCTGGACGCCGAGCACCAGCGGATCGTCAGCGAGCTGGTCGACCGGCGGCGCCGCGAGCACCGCACCGCCGTCGTGTTCGTGACGCATGAGGTCGAGCCGGTGCTGCCGCTGGCCGACCGCGTGCTGCGCATGCCCGGCGAGCCGGGCCGGGAGGCGCGCGATGTGGCATGAGATCTTCAACTTCGACGACTACGGCGCGCTGCTCGGGCTGGTCCGCAACTCGCTGATCGCGGGCGCCGTGCTCGGGCTGGTCGGCGGGCTCGCCGGGACGTTCGTCGTGATGCGGGACCTCGCGTTCGCGGTGCACGGGATCAGCGAGATGTCGTTCGCGGGCGCCGCCGCCGCGCTGCTGCTGGGCGCCGGCGTCGCGGGCGGCTCGGTCGCGGGCGCGCTGGTGGCCGCCGCGCTCATCGGCGCGCTCGGCGCCCGGGCGCGCGACCGCAGCTCGGTGATCGGGGTGCTGATGCCGTTCGGGCTCGGTCTCGGCGTGCTGTTCCTGTCGCTGTACAAGGGCCGCGCCGCCAACAAGTTCGGCCTGCTCACCGGGCAGATCGTCGCGATCGACACGCCGCGGCTGTCGTGGCTGCTCGCGACGTCGGCGGTGGTGCTGGTGTGCCTCGCGGTCCTGTGGCGGCCGCTGGCGTTCGCGAGCCTGGACCCGGACGTGGCGGCGGCGCGCGGCGTCCCGGTGCGCGCGCTGTCGGTGCTGTTCACGCTCGTCCTCGGTCTCGCCGTCGCCGTGTCGGTGCAGGTCGTGGGGGCGCTGCTGGTGCTGGCGCTGATCTGCACGCCGGCCGCCGCCGCGGTGCGGGTGACCGCGTCGCCGGTGCTGGTGCCGCTGCTCAGCACCGTGCTCGCGACCGTTTCGGTGGTCGGCGGGATCCTGCTGTCGCTCGGGGCGGGCGTCCCGATCAGCCCGTACGTCACCACGATCTCGTTCCTGCTGTACGGGGTGTGCCGCGCGGCCGGCGCCGTCCGGACGCGGCGCGGCCGGACGGCGCGCCGCCACCCGGCGCGGCGGCGCGACACCGTCTCCACATGATCTTTTGACGCCCGCTCGGCACTGGCGGCCGGGCGGGTCCGGGCCGCCGGTCGCCGTATCGGATATTCCGGATCCCTGTTCGCCGGGACGTTGCGATTCGCTTACCCGCCGATGGGCGTCGCCGCAGGTCGTGAGGGCATCAGCACTCTGCGAATGCAGGGCGACTGGGAAGGGGACGCGATGTGGGACTTCGCGGGCCGGGACACCGCCATCGACCTGGGGAGCGCGACCGTGCGGATGCATGTGAGGGACCGCGGGGTCGTCGCGCGCGAGCCGTCGCTGCTCGCCCGCTGCCTGCACACCGACAAGATCCTCGCGCTCGGCCTCCCGGCGCAGGAGATGGCCGGCCGCAACCCGGACGTGCGCCTCGTCCGGCCCATCCGTGAGGGCGCCCCCACGGAGACCGACGAGGCCGAGTACCTGATGCGGGCCCTCGTCCGCGCCCACCACGGGCGCCGCTACACCGCGCGGCCGCGGCTGGTCGTGACGGTGCCGAGCGGCATGTCGTCCGTGCACTACCGGGCGCTGCAGTTCTCGGCGTTCCAGGCGGGCGCGCGCCGCCTGACGCTGGTGCCGACGCCGATCGCGGCCGCCATCGGGATGGGGCTCACCTCGTCCGGCCGGCCGGAGGTCGTCGTCGTCGCCGACATCGGCGCCGACATCACCGACGTCGGCGTCATCTCCTTCGGCGGGCTCGTCACCTCGCACACCGCGCTCGTCGGCGGCTCGTCCCTGGACAGGGCGATCGTCGCGCTCGTGCGGCGCGAGCACAACGTGCGGATCTCGCCGGCGAGCGCCGAGGCCGCCAAGCTCGAGGTCGGCGCGGTGCCGCCGATCGGCCGCCGCCCGCTGCGGCAGACGGTGGTGCACGGCCGGGACCTGTCCACCGGCATGCCGCGCGGCATCGTGCTGACCACCGCCGACGTCGCGCGCGCCATCGCCGGCCCGGTCGCGGAGATCGTCACCGCGGTCCAGCGCGGGCTGTCCGGCTGCTCCCCGGAGATCTCCGGCGAGCTGCTCGGCGTCGGCATCACGCTGACCGGCGGCACCTCCCGCCTGCCCGGCCTGGACCGGCTCATCCGCGAGCGCACCGGCCTGGCCGCGCGCATCGGCGACGACACCGGCGACGCCGCCGTCATCGGCGCGGCCGACGTGCTGCGCTCGGCCGGCTCGCAGGAGCCGCCGGCCCGCCGCAGCTCTCCGCGCCCGCACCTGCTCACCACCGTGCCGGAGCAGTGACGGGTCGCTCGAACCTGGCCGGGCGCCGCAGGGCCTCGTAGGGTACGTCCCGGACGAGGGAGGTCCCATGAGCGACGCGCCCGGACGCGACGGCCCCGGCGAGCCCCGGCTCGAGGAGGTGTCGGACGGCGTGTTCGCCTACGTCCAGCCCGACGGCACCTGGTGGATCAACAACACCGGCTTCCTCGCCGGCGGGCGCGGCGTGATCAGCGTCGACGCGTGCTCGACCGAGCGCCGCACCCGCGCCTACCTGGACGCGATCGGCCGCGTCACGGACCGGCCCGTCCGGACGCTGGTGAACACCCACCACCACGGCGACCACACCTTCGGCAACTACCTGTTCGCGGGCGCGGCCATCGTCGGGCACGAGCGGACCCGCGAGAGCGCGCTCGCGTGGGGCGGGCCGTTCGACGAGCCGTTCTGGACGAAGGTCGACTGGGGCGGCGTCGAGGTCGAGCCGCCGTTCCTCACCTACACCGACGGCGTGACGCTCTGGTCGGACGAGCTGCGCTGCGAGGTCCGGCACGTCGGCACCGCCGCGCACACGACCAACGACTCGATCGTGTGGATCCCCGAGCGCCGCGTGCTGTTCTGCGGCGACCTGCTGTTCAACGGCGGCACGCCGTTCGTGATGCAGGGATCGGTGGCGGGCGCGATCGCGGTGCTGGAGGAGGTCGTCGCGCCGCTGGACGCGGCGACGATCGTCCCGGGGCACGGTCCCGTCGCGGGCCCGGAGCTGATCGGCCGCGTCCTCGGCTACCTGCGGTTCGTGCAGGCGACGGCGGCGGAGGCCAAGGCCGCCGGGCTCGCCCCGCTGGAGGCCGCCCGGGAGACCGACCTCGGCCCCTACGCGGAGCTGACCGACGCCGAGCGCCTCGTCGGCAACCTGCACCGGGCGTACGCCGAGCTGGACGGCCTGGAGCCGGGCGGCGAGATCGACACCGCCACGGCCCTGCTGGAGATGGTCGACTACAACGGCGGCCGTCCCCTGACCTGCCGGGCGTGATCAGCCGGCGACGCGCTCGTCCCAGTCGACGCGGAACCGCTGCACGAACCCGAACATCCGCTCCGGCTCGACCGGCCCCGCCGGTCCGCCGGCCGACTTCTCCTTGTTCGTCTGCGCGGCCGCCGCGGCGATCGCCTCGACGCGCGGGCGCCGCAGGTTCTCGTAGGCGGTGAACGCGGCGGACGGCTCGGGCAGGTCGCGCAGGCAGCGGGCCAGTTCGAGCGCGCTCTCGATCGCCAGCGACGCGCCCTGCCCGGAGCTCGGCGACGGCGCGTGGGCCGAGTCGCCGACGAGCACCATCCGGCCCCGGTGCCAGTGCGGGACGCGGGGCATGATCTCGATGCCGCCGAGGACGAACAGGTCCTCGGCCCGGCTGTGCTGGAGCAGCGCATTGCCGGGGACGTCGTCGGCGTGCAGGCCGCGGAGCCGTTCGAGCCATTCGGCGGGCGGCGTGGTCCGCGACGCGAACGCGGTGGCCGCGTCGGGCTCCGGGACGTTGCTGAACCAGGCGACGCGGCCGTCCGGCATCCACCAGTAGCCGAGGAAGGCGCGGGCGCCGAACGCGAAGTACATGACGTCGGGATCGGGGGCCACGCCGCCGCCGGACGCGAACCCGCCGATCCCGATGAGGCCGGTGTACTCGGGGCCCGGCGCGTCCGGGTCGATCAGGGCGCGGACGGTGGAGCGGATGCCGTCGGCGCCGACCAGGACGTCGGCGGTGGCGGTGGTGCCGTCGCCGAACCGGGCGGTGACGCCGCCGGCGGTCTCCTCCGCGCCGGTGAGCCGCTTCCCATATTCGATCTTGATGCCGCGGTCCACCGCGTGGTCGTGCAGGGCGCGGTTCAGGTCGGCCCTGGCCATGACGTGGCTCGGCGGCAGGCCGGGGAGCCCGGCGAACTCGGCGAACCGGTTGCCGGCGCCGTCCCCCATCGCCATGCCGGGGATCGGGCGGCCGGCCGCGCGGACGGCTTCGCCCGCGCCGACCACCTCCAGCGCGTTCAGGCCGTTCGGCGCGACGGTCAGCGCCGCGCCGCCGTCGAGGTCGCCGGGGTGCGCCTCGTACACGGTCGCGTCGATGCCCGCCTTGCGCAGGGCCAGCGCGGTCACCGGGCCCGCGATCCCGCCGCCGATCACCAGGGCCGTGCGTACCGGGGTCATGTCGTCTCCTCGCGTCGTCATGGGCTCATAGTCACACTGAAACTAGTTGCAAGTCAACTAGTGATGGCGAAGCTAGTATCGGTGCATGAGCTCACCGGTCCGCAGTTCCCCGCTCGCCCTCACCGTGCTGGCGCTGCTGCACAACCGGCCGCTGCACCCGTACGGGATCCAGCGGCTGATCAAGGAATGGGGCAAGGAGCAGGTCGTCAACGTCGGGCAGCGCGCGAGCCTGTACCGGACGATCGACCGGCTGAACGCGGCCGGGCTGATCGCCGTCCGGCAGACCGAGCGCGGCAGCCAGTACCCGGAGCGGACCGTCTACGAGGTGACCGGCGCGGGCCGCGAGGCGGCGCGGACGTGGCTGCGGGAGATGCTCGCGGCGCCGAAGCGGGAGTTCCCCGAGTTCCCGGCGGCGCTGTCGAACATGATGCTGCTGCCGCCGGCCGAACTGCTGGACGTCCTGGACGAGCGCCTGCGCGCGCTGGAGAAGGACCTGGCCGGGCTGGACGCGAGCCTCGGCGAGGAGGAGGGGATGGGCCTGCCGCGCGTCACCATGCTGGAGACGGAGTACCTGCGGGCGGTCACCGCCGCGGAGACCGGCTGGGTGCGCTCCGTCGTGGACGACCTGCGCTCGGGCCGGCTCACCTGGAGCAGGGAGATGCTCGCCGCCTTCGACAGCGGCGCCCGCTGACGGCGCGGCGAAGGGGAGCCCGTCAGCGGAGTTCGGCGGTCACCAGGAGGCGGATGTGGGCGGTCGCCCAGGCTTCCGCGGTGCGGTGCGGGTCGTCGGCGGTGAGCGCGGCGGCGAGGTCGGCCAGCGTGGCGGCGGCGGCGCGCAGCCCGGCGCGCCGCAGGTCCTCGCCGGAGCGGGCGATGCGGTCGCGCAGGCCCGGCGTGGCGTGCAGCAGGCCGCGGTGCGCGGCCTCGGCGCAGACGTCGAGCGCGGCCCGCACGACGTCGCCGAGCGGGTCGGGCGGGGCGGCGGACGGGCCGTCGAGCGCGGCGGCGCCGTCGCCGGGCGCCAGGTCGGGGACGACGGCGCCCGACGCGGTCAGCACCGCGAACGGGTCGATGACGAGCCCGCCCCGGTCGCGGCGGACGGCGCCGGTCACCATGCGGGGCGCGTCGGCGAGCGCCGCCGCGAGGGCGTCGAGCGCCGCGGGCCGGTAGGGGCCGTGCTCGGCGGACACGACGGCCGTCGCGCCGGCCGCGTCCGCGATCACCGCCTCCAGCCGCTGCGCGCCCGGGTGGTAGCCGACGTCCCGCACCTCGGCGATCTCGACGGCGCGCACCAGCTCCGCCTCGACGCGCGGCCGGACCAGGCGGGGCGGCAGCGCGTCCAGCGCCTGCTCCTCGGCCTTCAGGTCGCGGACGAGCAGCCCGGCGGGCAGCCCCTTCCAGGCGTCGCCGAGCGGCGTGACGGTGGTCTTGGCGATCCGGCCCGCGGCGACCCGGACGACCCGCCCGGCGCTCCGGGAGGCGCTCTCCGACACCACGTTCGCGGCGGCGAGCGCGCGCAGCGGGGACCCGAGGACGCGGCGTCCGGCGAGGTCGGCGCCGGTGAGCTCCTCGCCGTCCGGGACGTTCCAGCGGCGCTTGAGCACCAGGACGACGCCGGTGCCGGCGTGCGCGAGGAAGACGTCGGCGGTGCGGACCAGGTCGGTGCCGCCAACGCGGCAGCCGAGCGCGGTGAGCCGGACCCGGCGCAGCGGCGTCTCGGCGGACTCGTCGGTGCCGAGCACCTGCGAGCGCGGGCCGCCGCCGGCGGCGGACGCGCGGTGCCGGGCGTGCACCTCGGCGATGAGCGCGGCGAACCTCGCGGGATCGTGGGCGGCGTCGCGCTCGTGGTAGGCGGCGAGCTGCCCGGCGAGGTCGTCGAACGCCCCGGCGGGCCAGTGCAGATTCCGCGCGGCCAGCTCAGTGGCGGCGCGGCGCAGCGCGGTGGCGAGGACGGGCCCGGCGTGCACGGCGCCTTCCAGGAGGACCTGGTCCACCAGGCCGGCCGCCGTGTCCAGCCCGGCGCCCGCGCTCCCGCCCTTCGCCTCGCCGCCGACGTCGAGCCGGGCGTCCGCGCCGGTCAGGCCGCGCTCGTCGGCGGCGCGGAACGCCCAGGCGGCCAGCACGGTCATCTCGCCGCGCACGGACGCGGCGGCGTCGGTGTGGACGTAGCCGAGCTCGCCGGGCACGAGGAACCGGACCGTGCAGGTCTGCAACTCGACCCGCGCGACCGGGTCGGCGGCGGTGGGCCGGTGGATCGTGGCCGCGTACCCGGCGCGGTGGGCGCGGCGGGCGGCGGTGATGGCGCGGCGGCCGAGGACGGCGGCGAGCGCGTCGTCGTCCAGCGACCCGGGCGACCAGGCGGCCGCCTCGGCGGGTCCTTGTTCGGGGCCGGCGGGGACTTCGGCGGCGGCATCTTCGGTGGCGGCGTCGCGCTGGTAGGCCAGGACGAGGCAGATCTGGTGGCGGCACGTCCCGGTCGCGGCGCAGGTGCAGGTCGCGGCCTCCAGGCCCGCGCCCGCCGGGAGCGCCGCCGTGGTGCCGTCGGGGTACCGGCCCTCGACGCCGCCGTCCGGCGCGACGGTCATCTCCGGTCCGCCGCCCGCGTCCAGGTCCTTCGCGGCGCGCTTGACCAGTCCCCGGTTGGCGAGGGCGGCGAGCGCGTCCGGGGTCAGCGCGAGCAGGTCGGCGCGCGTCACGATCCGATCCTCTCCGCGACGAACTCGGCGAGCCGGCCGGGGGTCATCGCGCCGACGTGCGCGCCGGCGTCGGCGAGCCGGCGCCCCATGTCGCGGTCGTAGGTGGGGTTGGCCTCCCCGTCCAGCGCGGCGAGGCCGAGTACGCAGGTGCCCTGCTCGGCCAGCCGCCGCACCTCCCGGACGAGCCGCCCGGCGTCGCCGCCCTCGTAGAAGTCGCTGATGACGGCGACGATCGCGCGGCGCGGGTTGTCGACCAGCCCGGCGCCGTAGGCGACCGCGCGGGCGATGTCGGTGCCGCCGCCGAGCTGCGCCTTCATCAGCAGCTCCGCCGGGTCGGTGACGTCGGACGTCAGGTCCACGACGGCGGTGTCGAACGCGACGAGGTGCGTCTTCAGCCCCGGCAGCCCCCACAGGCAGGCGGCGGTGACCGCCGAGTGGATCACCGAGTCGAGCATCGAGCCGGACTGGTCGACCAGCAGGATCAGCTGCCACTGCTCGACGTGCCGGCGGGTCCGCGACACGAACCGCGGGTGCTCGATGTAGAGGCGGCGCTCGTCGGGCCGGTAGTGCGCGAGGTTGGCGCGGACCGTCCCGTGGAAGTCGAAGTTGCGGGAGTTGCGGATCCGGCTCGGGCGCCGCGACCGGGTCCCGTGGAACGCCTGCCTGACCTCGGTGGCGAGCTTGTCCATCAGCTCCCGCACCACGGCGTCGACGATCCGCCGCGCGAGCGCGAGGACCTCGGGGTTCATCAGGTGCTTGGTGCGCAGGACGGCGCGCAGCAGCGACCGGTCCGGCTCGATCCGCTCCAGCACGGCCGGGTCGGTGACGATGTCGTGGATCTCGTAGCGTTCGACGGCGTCGCGTTCGAGCCGCTCGATGGTCTCCTTGGGGAACAGCCGGTGCACCTCGTCGAGCCAGTCGACGGTGGTGAGCACCGACGGCCCGCTGCCGCCGGTCCGGTCGCCGGAGCGCCCGCCGGCGGAGTCGCCGCCGGCCCCCTCGCCGGTGCCGGGGGCGCGGGCGCGGACGCCGCGCCGGGCGAGTTCGGGGTCGCGGCCGTAGAGCCAGCCGAGGGCGCGGTCGCGGGCGGCGGCGTCGCCGCCGAGCGCGCCGGTGGCGGCCTCGGCGGGGGCGCCGAGGATGAGCCGCCAGCGCTCCAGGTCCGCGGCGGGGTCGGGGGTCATGGTCGTCCTCCGCTGAGTCCGGCTGTTTCCAGGGCGCGGTCGACGCGCTCCTCCAGGGCGCGCGCCTCGGCGACCACGAGCGGGTCCCCGGACGGGCGCAGCAGCGCGCGGCCGGACCCGCGCAGCCCCCGGCGCGCGAGCAGTTGCCCGGCGATGGCCTCGCGCTCGCGCGGCGGGAAGTACTCGAACGCCTGCCGCAGCGCGGGCAGCGCGACGAGGAAGTCCTCGTCGGTGAGCGCGCCGACCAGCTCGTCAAGCACGGCGAGGACGGTCCCGCCGTGGTCGAGGACCTCCTGCCTGGCCAGCGCGAACAGGCCGGCGAGCCAGTCGCCGAACACCTGCGGCCCGGCGGCGCCGCGCACCGCGCGGGCGGGGTCGGCGGTGTCGCCGAGCGCCCGGCCGAGGCCGAACGCGGCGCCGCGCAGGTCGGGCGGCGCGTCGGGCGCGGCGGCGACGCGGCGGGCGACGCCGAGCGCCGCGGCCCGGTCCACGCGCAGCGTGCCGGCGGCGTGCAGCAGCGCGTCGCGGGCCGCGGCGAGCGCCCGCAGGCGGGCGCGGTCGGCGGGCCCCGGGCCGCCGCGGATCCCTTCGGCGAGCCACAGGATCCGTTCCGTGCACTCCTCGATGACGGTGCCGAACAGCGGGCTGCGGGCCGTCCCGAGGACGTGGTCGTGGCGCCACAGGCCGAGGACGACGTCCAGCGCGCGGCCGAGCGCGCCGACCTCGGACGTCCCCGCGACCCCGGCGGCGATGGACGCGGCGATCCGGCCGGACTGCCCGGCGCAGCCGCACAGCGCCGCGTCGAACAGCACCTCCGCCAGGCGCTCCATGTCGCCGGCCGCGCCGGCCGTCCGCTCGTCCAGGGCGGCCGCCGCGGCGTCGCCGAGGGTCGGGCCGTAGGCGCCCGCCTCGATCAGCGCGGCGAGCCGGGTGCCGTCCGGGTCGGAGGCGTCGACGTGCCAGACCTCCTCCAGCACCGGGTCGGCGCCGGTCGACGGGCCCGACTCGCGCTCGACGCCGGGGATGCCGAGGACGCGCAGCCGGTGCAGCGCGCGGCTGCGCTCCAGGCCCCGCGCGGCGGTCAGCTTCAGCGCGATGCGGCCGCCGGCCGCGAGGCCGAGCCGTTCCAGTTCGGCGGCGGCGTCGTGGACGAGCGGCGGCGCGGGCGTGTCGGGGTGCAGGCGCCCGACGCGGTTGCCGCTCAGTGCCGCCACCATCTCGGTGACCGCCGGGTGCGCGCCGGGCGCGAGCGGGCCGCGCGACGTCCACGGCAGCCGCTGGTCGAGGTCCTCGCCGACCAGCGCGGACACCAGGCCGTCGAGCAGGTCGGTGCGGGCGGGCGAGCGGTGCCCGCGCAGCCGGGTCAGGCCCTCGGTGAGGGTCCGGGCGGCGATCAGGTCGGCGGTCGACACCACCTGCCTGCGCTCGCGCAGCCGCGTCACGACCGTCTCGATCAGCGCGGCGGCGGCGCCGTCCGGGCCGTCCTCCCAGAGCCGCTGGTAGTACTCCGGCGACGGCATGCCGGACTGGTAGCCGGTGAACGCGTCGAGCCGCCGGAACGAGTACGGGACGAGGAAGCTGCCGCCCGCCGCGTCCGCGCCCGGCGCGGGGACCTCCGGCCACTCGGTGCCGCCGTCGCGGGCGAGGGCTTCGAGCGCGGGCTTGTGGAACCCGCCCGTCACCACCACGACGGGGCGTCCGTCCGCGTCGGCCTCCGCGGCCCGGATCCACGCGGCCATGTACGACTCGCGCGCGGAGTCGTCGGGCCCCGCCTCGGCTTCGCCGCGCACCAGGGCGAAGTACGCGTCGAGCCGCGCGGGCAGGTCGTCGGCGTCGATCTCGAACAGGTGGTCCCACAGCACGTCGGTGTTGTCGACGGCGAACTCCCGGCACAGCCGCTCGGTGGCGTCGGCGTGGCGGCGCTCGGCGTCGGCGTACCGGTTGCCGCGCTCGGCGAACGCGGGATGCCAGGCGGGCAGGTCGATGAACCGCAGCTCCGCGCCGGCGGCCCGCCCGGTGTTGAGCGCGGTCCATTCCGGCGAGTACCCGCAGAACGGCGACCACGAGGAGTGCACCCGCTCGGCGTCCCGGTAGAAGCTGTAGATCGCGACCGGCGGCTCGTGGCCGAGGAGCAGCTCGTCCAGCCGCCCGTTGAAGTCGGCGGGGCCCTCGACGAGCACGTACGCCGGGCGCAGCCGCGCGATCGTGTCGCGGACGAGCCGCGCGCACGCCGGGCTGTGGTGCCGGACGCCGATGAACGTGACGGCCATCAGCCGGGCAGCAGGTGCCGGGCGGCGTGCAGCGCCCTCCACTGCTCGCCGTCGCGCCGCGGCGCCTGCCGCTCCAGGTAGCGGCGCAGCCGGGTCAGGTCCTCCGGGCTGTCCTTGGCGGCCGTCCCGGCGAGGCACTCCACGATGTCGGCGGCGCCGCCCGCCTCGCCGCGCAGGAACCAGCCCCGCACGCCGACCGCGTGCGCGACCGACACCGCCTCAGCCGTGCTCATCACCGCCGACAGCCGGTCCATCGGCCGGCCCTCCTCCGTCGTGGCGTTGCGCAGCTCCCGGAACGTGGTGACCAGCACCTCGAGGACGTCCCGGCGCGGCGCGACGCCCACGCCGCTGCGCTCCAGCAGCCGCGCCGCCTCCTGCTCGACCAGGTCCAGCTCGGTGGCGAAGTCGGCGATCGGGAACACCGTCTCGAAGTTGAACCGCCGCTTCAGCGCCGCGCTCATCTCGTTGACGCCGCGGTCGCGGGTGTTCGCGGTCGCGATGACGTTGAACCCGTCCCGCGCGAACACCATCGACTCCGGGCTGTCCCCCGTGTGGGGGGACGACCCCCCACGCCCCCCGGCAACCGCCTTGGACAGCTCCGGGATCGCCAGGACGCGGTCGGACAGCGGCGACAGCAGCGAGTCCTGCACCTCCAGCGGGCAGCGGGTGATCTCCTCGAACCGGACGACCCTCCCCTCGGCCATCCCGGTCAGCAGCGGCGCCGGCACCAGCGACCGCGCGGACGGCCCCTCCGACACCAGCAGCGCGTAGTTCCACGAGTACTTGATCTGGTCCTCGGTCGTCGCGGCGCCGCCCTGGATCGTCAGCGTGGACGTCCCGCTCACCGCCGCCGCGATCAGTTCCGACAGCAGCGACTTGGCGGTGCCCGGCTCGCCGACCAGCATCAGCCCGCGGCTCGTGGCGAGGGTGACCAGCGCCCGGTCGATCAGCGCGGTGTCCCCGACGAACTTGCGGGTCACGCCGAGCGCCTCGTCGCCGACGACGAACCGCCGCGCCCCGGTCAGGCTCAGCGCCCAGCCGGGCGGGCGCGGCCCGTCGTCGTGCTCGCGGAGCCGCTCCAGCTCGTCGGCGAACCGCACCTCGGCGGGCGGCCGCTGGTACCCCGCCACGTCTCCGGTCGTCCCGGCGCTGTCTTCGGTCATCTCGGGGGTGTCGGTGGTGTCGTCGGTCATGGTGTCCGTTCCGGGGTCACGCGGCGGCTTCGGCGAGGGCGGTCAGGTCGGCGAGGATCTCGGACGCGGTGACGGGGTCGAGTTCGCCGAAGGTGAGCGGGGTGCCCCTGCGGGGCGAGTAGTCGGCGGGCTCGGTGGCGAACCACACGTCCTCGAGGGTCTGGTGGTCGCCGGCCGCGTCGACCGCGCCGACCGAGATGCCGGGGTAGAGGCCGATCACCACGTACCGGCCGCCGGGGACGCGCCGGGAGATCCACCGCTCGCCGCCCGCGTCCTGCGGCTCGCCGCGCTCCCAGCCGAGCCTCACCAGGCCGAGGACCTTTCCCCAGGGCACCTTCAGGCCCTCGAAGCGGGCCAGCCGCCCGCTGCCCCGCTCGTCCTCGGTGAGCGCGTGGACGGGGCGGGCGAGCTGCGGGAACGGCTGCGTGATCTCGTAGTCGGCGAGCACCCGCGACCAGGCGTCGACGGTGCCGCCCAGGTCCAGCGGGTGCGCGATGCGGACGCGGGACGACGTCGGCAGCGTGAACGCGTCGTCGGCGGCGTCGGCGAACGTCCTGTCCTCGGCGACGCGGAACGCCGTCGCCTCGTCGCCGTCGCCGTCACCGGCGATCCAGACCAGGCGGCGGGCGATGTGCCAGACCAGGGGGTGGCCGACGACGTACTCGCGGAAATCGGCCGGCGTCCATTCGCGCCGCATCACCATGGCCTGCTCCAGGCGCAGGAGCTGCCCGGACGCGACGGCGCGCACGTCCTTCCTGAAGGCCGTGAACCGCTGGCGGGCGGCCGGGGCGAGGTCCGGGTCGTCCTTGGCGCCCGGCTTGGGGAGCGACTTGCGGCGCGTGCCGTCCTCGTCGGACACGACCGGCCTGAGCTGCTCGTCGAGGCTGACGACGAACCGGCGCGGGCCGTAGTCGAGGGTCATGGCGCCGGCGGCGTCCAGGCCGAACGCCGGGACGAGCCGGTCGGCGAGCTCGTCGGCGGTGAGGCCCAGCCGCTCCGCGACCTGGCGGACGCGCGCCTGCGCCTCGGCCTTCAGGCCCTTGAACTTGACCTTCTGCGCGATGCCGTTGAGGTGCATGAGCGCGACGTCCGACCCGATCTCGGCGAGCACGCCCAGCCCCCGGACGGCGTTCTTGTGCCCGCCCTCCCCCGGCCACGCCCGGATGACGGGCGTCAGCAGCCGCACCGTCTCGTCGTCGCCGGTGCGGCCGAGCTGCGTCAGGGCCCACCCGTCCTTGGACGGGGCGCCGGCCTCGCGCCACTGGCGGAACAGCGCCCGGCCGAACGCGGCCACCGAGTCCGGTTCGCAGTGCTCCTTGACCTCGTCCATGCCGGTGGAGGTCGGCAGGGTGAGCAGTTCGAGCAGCCTCCGGACCGCGTCGGCGGGCAGTGCCCGGTCGCGGCCGCGCAGCAGCACCTGCGGCAGCGCCGCCGGATCGATCCAGTCGGCGATCTTCGCGGGCCGTTCGAGGCCGGTCCCGGCCGGCGGCGCGGACAGCAGCTCCTCGACGGCCGCCGCCACCTCGTCGCCGTGCGCCTCGCGGGCCGCGGCGACGGCGCCGCCGAGGCCGTGCGCGCCCGTCACGTGGCGCAGGGCGGTTTCGGCCCGCGCCTGCCGCGCGCCCTTCTGGGCGAGGGCCGCCGGGACGAGCGGCCCGACCGCGTCGAGGCCGTTCCGGTCGAGCCAGCGGCGGGCCGGCTCCTGGAACTTCGCCGGCTTGGCGAACCACTCCGCCATCAGCTCCGCGACCTGGGCGTCCAGGAACGGTGTCAGGTGGACCGCGTTGGTCGTCGGGCCCTTCGTCGCGGTCCGCATCGCGATGGGCAGCGCGTCGAGCCCGTAGCGCGCCACCAGGCGCCGCACCCATGGGGCCGGGGAGTACTGGAAGTAGTCGGTGAACTCGGCGAGGAGGGGACGGATCAGTTCCTCCGGGCCGTGCACGATCAGCTGAAGCGCGCGGATCTTCGCGTCGCCGGTCCGGTAGCCGTCGACGCAGGCTTCCCAGTCGGTGGCGTCCGGCTGCGGGACGCCCGGGTCGGCGTCCAGCCAGGCCTGCCGCTCGCCGTCGCGCCACACGACCCGCGGCGCGGGTGCCCGCAGCCCGGCCATGACGGGGCGCCGGACGCGCAGCCACGGCGGGTCGGCCAGCACGCGGGGCAGTTCGTGCGGTTCCGCCGCCGCCACGCGGGTGGACTGCGCGGCGACGCGCCGGACCAGCGCGGCCTCGTCGTCCGGCAGCCCGGGCAGCACCGCCGCGACCAGGTCGGCGTTGGCGTCGAGGTGCGCGCCCAGCAGGTCGGCGGCGCCGGCCCGGGCCAGCAGCCGCAGCGCCCGCGCGGGGAACCGCCGCGCCGCCGCGACCAGCGCCGCCCGCACGTGCTCGCGGTCGATCCGGTCGATCAGGGCCTGGAACGCCTCGTCCGACGGCAGCGCGGCGATGGTCTCGAAGATGTGGCGGCGCTCGTCCGGCCCGAGGGGCGCGGTCCCGTCGACCGCGGTGAGGAGGAGGCCCAGCATTGCGGTGCCGACGCCGTCCGCCATCGTGGCGAGCACCGCCCGGCCGGAGGTCTCGGCGGAGAGTGCGGGCGCGGCCCCCAGCTGGGACGCCTTGCCGAGCGTCGCGAGCACGAGCCAGTGGTCCTCGGGCCGCACGGAGACGGGAAGCGCGCAGCACTCGTCCACCCAGTCCTCGCGGGTCGGGACCAGGTACGACGCGACCCATTTCGTCCCCGGCCCGCCGCGGTGCTCCGCCAGGCGCTCGACGGCGGCGGCGTACTCCTCGTCGGGCGCCGCGGCCAGCAGCCCCCGGACCCGCCGCAGCACCTCCGGCGACGCGTTCCCCAGGTCGTCGTCGGGGCCGTGGACGGCTCCGACCCAGTTGCCGCTCCCGCCGGGGCGGCGCAGGTAGCTGGCCCGCGTCCGGCTCAGTTCCACCAGCGCGCCGGCCGCGAAGCCGAGCCCGTGCTCGGCGACCCAGCCGTCGGCGAACGCCTCATGGACCTCCCGCCGGTAGTACGGGCCGACGCCCGCCACCGTGACGGCCGCGACCGCCGCCGCGCCGCGCGGATCGGGGTCGCCGCCGAGGTGCCGCCGCGCGGCCTCGACGAGCACGGGATCGCCGTGCCGGCCCTCCAGGAAGGGGTCCACCGTTCTCACGGCCCGCTTCAGGTAGGCCTGGGCCGTCCCCGCCGCCGAGCCGCCGACCTTGGCCCTGGGGCCGGGCGCGCCGCCGCGCCGCGGGTGCAGCGCCCGCCGCCACGCCTCGGGGAGCACCAGCGCGTCCTCGCCGGGGAGGTGATCGTCCATGGCGCTCCACGCTAGAGGAGCACGCCGACAATCCACCCCGTTTCACGACGTGTCGCCGCCCCCGCACCCGGTTCCGTCGGTCAGGTGGCCGCGTCGGCGAGGCGGGTGAGGTCGGCGAGGACCTCGGACGCGGTGACGGGGTCCAGGTCGCCGAAGCGCAACGGGGCCTCCTTGGTGGAGCGGTACCGGTGGTCGGTGGCCTCCGCGCCGAGCCACACGTACTCCAGGGTCTGGTGGTCGCCGGACGCGGCCAGCTCTCCGACGTACAGGCCGGGGTCCAGGTCGATGACGACGTACCGGTTCCCGGGGACCGGGCGGGAGATCCACCGCTGGACGCCCGCGTCCTGCGGCGCGCCGATCTCCCAGCCGCGGTTGACGAGGCCGAGCACCGTGCCGAGCGGCACCTTCAGGTTCTCGAACCGTTCCAGCCGCTCGCCGTCCCGCTCGGTGCCGGTGAGCGTGTGGACGACCCGGCCGAGCTGCGGGAACGGCTGCAGGATCTCGTAGTCGGCGAACACCTCGGACCACGCGCCGAGGGCGTCGCCGAGCTGGACGGGGTGCGCGAGGCCGATGGCGGCGTGCCCGGGCACGGCGACGAGGTCGTCGGCGACGTCGGCGAACGTGCGGTCCTCGGCGATCCGGAACGGGGTGACGGCGTCGCCGTCCTGCGCGAACCAGACGAGGCGGCGCGCCACGTGCCGGACGAGGGGGTGGCCGACGACGTACTCGCCGAACTCGGCGGGCGTCCAGCGGCGCTGCGCGACCATCGCGCCCTCCAGCCGGCGCAGCAGGTCGGCGGCGACGGTGCGGACGTCCTTCTTCAGGTCCGCGAACGCCTTGTGCGCGGCGGGCGCGAGGGCGGGGTCGTCGTTCGCGCCGGGCTTCGGCAGGGACTTGCGGGGCCTGCCGCTCTCGTCGGCGACGGTCGGCCTCAGCGCCTCGTCGAACCCGACGGCGAAGCGGCGCGGGCCGTAGTCGAGCGTCATGGCGCCGTCGCCGTCCAGCCCGAACGACGGGACGATCCGGTCGGCGAGCTGGTCGGTGGACAGCCCGAGCCGGTCGGCGACCTGCCGCATGCGGCGCTGCGCCTCACGCTTGATCCCCTGGAACTTCACCTTCTGCGCGATGCCGTGCAGGTGCATGAGCGCGACGTCCGACCCGATCTCGGTGAGCACCTCCAGGCCCGTCACCGCGTAGGCGTGCCGGCCGTCGCCGGGCCAGGCGCGGATGATCGGCCCGAGGCGGCGGACGGTGGTGTCGTCGCCGGTGCGGCCGAGCTGGACGAGCGCCCAGCCCTCCTTGGGCGGGGCTCCCGCGTCCTGCCATTTCTGGAACAGCTCCCACCCGAACTCCGCCAGCGACGCGGGGTCGCATGCCTCCCGGACCGCGTCCAGACCGTAGGGGGACGGGAGGGCGAGCAGCTCGACGAGATGGGCGGTCGCACCGCCGGGGAGAGCCTGACCGCCGCGCAGCAGCACCTGCGGGAGGACGGCCGGATCCGCCCAGCCGGGCGTCTTCGGCGGGGCGGCCTCGCCGGTCTCGACGGGGTGCGCGGCCAGCAGGCCGTCGATCGCGGCGGCTGCCTCGTCGCCGTGGGCCGCGCGGGCCGCGTCCACGATCGCGCGGCGCCTGCCGGGGTCGTCGCGGTCGAGGTGGCGCAGCGCCCGGAAGGCCGAACGGCGCGCCGTCTTCGCCTTGCCGAGCGCCGCCGGGACGAGGAACGGCACGGCGTCGAACCCGTGCCGGTCGTACCAGCGCTCGGCGTCGTGGTCATTGCCGCCGAGCCGCCCGGCCATGGACAGCGCCACGTCGGTGTGCAGGAACGGCGCGAGCAGCGTGAGCCGCATCCGGTTCTTCTTCACGATGCGCAGCGTCGGCGGCAGCGCGTCAAGGCCGTAGCGGGCGATGACGCGCCTCATCCACCGTCCGGTGTCGTACCGGTCGTAGCCCTTCCACCCGGCGAGCAGCGGCCGGACGACGTCCTCGGGGCCGTGCACCACCGGCGCCATGGACCCGACGCCGCCCTCGCGGATCGCCCGGGCCAGCGCCTCGGCGTCACCGTCCGGCGGGGCGCCGACGGAGCCGACGTCGGTGCCGAGCCAGTCCGCGCGCTCGCCGTCCCGCCACCGCAGCTCCCCCTCGGGCGGCGTGAGGCCCGCGACGGCCGGCAGGAAAGGGTTCGCCCACGGCGGGGCGGCCAGGACCTCGGGGACGGCGCCCGCCGGAGCCTCCGGCACCCGGGCGGACGTCCCCGCGGCCTTCTCCACGGCCGCGCGCAGGTCGTCCGGAAGGCCGGGTAGCGCCGCGACGGCGCCGGGGCCGGTCCGGACGTGCTCTTCCAGTAGCGCGTCCTCGCCCGCCTCCGCGAGCAGCCGCAGCGCCCGGACCGGGAACCGCTTCAGCGCATCGCCGAGTTCGGCCTTGAGGTACTTGTGGTCGCGCCGGTCGAGCAGCGCCCGCAACGCCTCGTCCGACGGCAGCAGCGCGATCGTCCTGGCGACGCGCTTGCGGCCCTCGGCGTCGAGGTACCGGCCGTCCATCTGCGCAAGCAGGAACGGCAGGAGACCGGGGCCGATCCCGTCCGCCATCGTGGCGAGCACGTCGATGGACGCCCCGCCGAAGTGCAGGCCGATCGCCGGATAGGGCGCCGCGAGCTGCGCGGGCGTGCCGAGCGAGGCCAGCGCGAGCGCGTGCAGGCCCCGGGGGCGTCCCGTGACGATGGGGGCGGCGCAGCACTCCTCCACCCAGTCGTGGCGGGTCGGCACCAGGTAGGACACCAGCCACCGGGCCTCCCAGCCGTCCCGGTGCGCCGCCAGGCGTTCGACCGCCTCGGCGTACACCTCCTCGTCGGCGGCCGCCAGCAGCGCGCGGACCTCGCGCAGCCCGTCGGCCGTCGGCCCGCGCCCGACGTCGTGGAGCCCGCGGTTCACCACCGTCCAGCTGCCCTGCCACGGGCCGTCCTTCCCGATCAGGGAGCCGGACGACTGCGCCAGCTCGACCACCGCGCAGGCCGCGAACGGCAGGCCGTGCTCGATGATCCAGGAGTCGATGAAAATCCCGTAGGGCGCGGCGCCGCCCCGCCGCGTGAATTCCAAGGCGGCCACGGCCGCGACGGCCGCCGCGCCCGCCGGGTCGGGCTCCCCCGCCAGGTGCCGCAGGGCGGCGTCGGTGAAGGCGGGCCAACCGCCCTTGCCCGGGGCGAGCGCCTCGACCGGGCCGCCCGGTCGTTCGATCAGCGCGCGAGCCTTGGCGGGCGCCGCGCCGTCCGGCGCGAAGGCCGGGCCGGGCAGCCCGCCGCGCCTCGGGTGGAGCTTGCGGCGCCATGCGGCCGGAAGCGTCAGAGCGTCCTCATCGGGCAGCGGGGGGAGATCGTCCATGCCGCCTCACCGTAGAGGAGAGTCCCGACAGACCGCCCCGGGATCGGCCGGACGCGCGGCCACGGTCAACTCGCACACTCCGCCCTCGCACGACCGCTCCAGCCGCCCCCGGGACAGGGTCTGCGCCAGCCCCATGAACCAGCAGGCCGGGCATCCGCGCAGCGCGACCAGGCCGACCGGCGCCAGCACCAGCACCAGCACCAGCACCAGCGAAGCGAACCCGATCACGGGGACGAGCGCGACCGCACCGGCCAGCGCACCGAACCCCACCACGCCCCGCACGAGATGACGCCCCAGCGACTCATCGGCCATGGCCGGCCTCCAGCGCCTCATGGACCGCCGCCCGCGCCCGGTGCAGCCGCGACTTCATCGCGGGCACGCTCAGCCCGAGCGCGGAAGCGGTCATCGGTCCCGAGATCCCCTGCACGTCCCGCATGATCAGGACGCGCCGCTGGTCGGCGGGCAGCGCGGCGATCGCCGCCGCGACCCGCTCGGCCTCCAGCCGCCGCAGCACGTCGTCCTCCGCCGACGGCACGTCACCGACCGGCAGCTCCCGGGGCCGCAGCGCCGTCCGCGCCCGGCGCAGGCACTCGTTGCGGACGATCCGGAACATCCACGACGCCAGCGCACCCGACGCCCGCAACGTCCCGATCTTCCGGTACAGGACGATCAGCGCCTCCTGCGCGGCGTCCTCCGCGTCCTGCGGCGACGCGCACAGCGCGTGCGCGAACCGCCGGACGTGCGGATGCGACCCCGACACCAGCGCCGCGATCGACTCGGCGTCCCCTTGCTGCGCCCCGGCGACCAGCCGCTCCCCCGGCCACGCCCGCTCAGCCACGCGACCCCCTCCTGCGCCGCAGGACGGTGACGGTGCACGCGCAGACCAGCACCGCCGCACCCGCGAGAACCACTGCGATGGTCACGGCAACCTCCGTTTCCGCGCCGGCAGGGCACCGGCGACACCCATAGGAGGCCGCGTCCCCCCGAAAGGATTCAGCCCGCCCCCGTTTCCGCACGGAAACCCGCCCCCGCCGCAAGCTCCTATCCTGCGCGGTCCGGCGTACGTTGGATGATCGAGGTGGTCGACCATGACGGACGACGTGCGGCGCATAGGCGACAACGTCCGCGCCGCCCGGCTGTACCGGGGCATGTCGCTCGAAGTGCTCGCCGGGCTCGTAGGACGCACCAAGGGATGGCTGTCCCGCGTGGAGAACGGGCACCTGCGGCTCGAACGGCGCACCGACATCCGCGCCCTCGCCGAAGCCCTCCAGGTCTCGGCCTCCGACCTCGTCGGCGAACCGGTTCCGATCATCCGTCCGAAGGAGCGCGCGTACGGTGACGCGGTGCGGCTGCGGGAGGTCCTCCTCGACACGTCGCTGGACGACCCGCCGGACGTCCCCGCCCGGCCGCTCGGCGCGCTGACCGAACTGATCGATGGACGGATCCGGCGGCAGCGCCGCACGTCGGACTACCCCGGCCTCGGGGTGACGCTGCCGCCGGTGGTGGCGGAACTGCACGTCCACGCGGCCGAGGGCGACGAGGCGGAGCGCGCGGCGGCGCTGAGGCTGCTGGTGGAGACGTGCACCGCGGCGACGTTCATGCTCCGCAACCTCGGGCAGGTCGATCTCGCCTGGATCGCGGCGGACCGCGCCGGGCACGCCGCCCACCTGCTCGACGATCCCGTCATGACCGCGGCGGCCGCGTTCGCCCGCGCGCACTCCCGCCCGGCCGCCGCGCTGTCGCGGCCGATGCGGGAGGCGGCACGGACCGCCGGACGGCTGGAGCCGCATCTCGGCGCCGACCGCACGGCGCACGAGGTGTACGGCATGTTGCAGTTGTCGGCCGCCCTCGCGTCCCAGGTCCAGGGCGACCACGCCGCCGCGGCGCGGCACGTCGAGGAGGCCGAGCGGATCGCCGCACGGATCGGCGAGCAGCCCGAGTCGTCCCCCGGCGACGGGTGGCAGAGCTTCGGGACGGCGAACGTCGGCGTCTGGCGCGCGATGCTCGCCGTGGAGGCCGCCGACCCGGAGACGGCGGTGGACGCCGCGTCCCGCATCGACGTCGAGGCGCTCCCCTCCAAGACCCGCAGGGCCGCGCTCTTCATCGAGAAGGCGCGCGCCTTCGCGATGCTCGGCAAGTCGAGGGAGGCCGTCCGCGAACTGCGCCAGGCCGAGAAGCACGCGCCGGTGAAGGTCTACAAGAACCCGCTGGTACGCGACCTCGTCGCCGACCTCCACGACCGCGCGGCAAACCGCGACCTGCGCGGCCTCGCTTGGCGCATGAATCTCGCCTGACCGTTCGTTGAGGGAGCGTCGTTCCCTCTGGGCGTGGTCGGGATGGTTTCGGGGGCGAAACCTGCCGGGGTTGCTCGAACTTAGCGTGTTCATCTCGTTACGGAATGCGAGACGAACACGGAGGGTGCATGAGGCGGGGGTGTTGCGAGCCGCCGACGCTCTACTCGTGGGACGTGCCGGACGCGTCGGCGGGTGGGGTGTCGGACGACTGGGCGACGGTGGCGCGGCACGTGGACGCGGCGCTGCTCGGCCTGCCGGGTGGGGCGCGCGGTGTCGTCCGGCGGGTGGGGGTCAGCCTCGTCGGGTGCGGCGGGTACGTCGACCTCGGTGAGGTCGCGGAGGCGTCGCGGCTGGACGGCGGCGTCGTGTGGACGGCCCGGTGAACGCGGTGCGGTACCTCGACGCGCTGGCCGCCGAGCTGGCCGGGAACGGGTGGACGGTCGCGCTGCGGTACGGGAAGCCGCCGCTGCTTCGGGTGTCGCACCGGTCGGCGCCTCGGGTCGGGGAAAGCGTCATGGTGGTGCTCGTGGACGGGGCGCCGTGGTTCCGTGATTCGGCGGGGCGGCTCGTCGCGCCGTGCTCGGACGTGGACGCGGCGGGCGTCGTGGTGGGGCGGACGCTGCGGGCGATCGTCCGGGGGCGTGTTCGTGCTGGTGGGGGGTGTGCGGGACGATGGTGGCGAGGAAGAGGAGGACGTGTGACGCGTGAGCTTGGGGACGGGACGCTGGCAGTGGGGGCCGGGAGGCCGCCCGCGAAGAAGTACGCGCCGCCGTTGCCGGGGCCGGTCTTCGCCGCGCATTTCCATCTGCCGGGAGAGCCGACGGGTCCCTACACGTACGGGCGCGACACCAATCCGACGTGGACGTTGCTGGAAGCGGCGATCGGGGAACTGGAGGGCGGCGCCGAGGTCGTTTCCTTTTCGTCGGGAATGGCGGCGATCGCGGCGGTCCTGCTGTCGCAGGTGCGGTCCGGTGATGTGGTGGTGCTGCCGGACGACTGCTATCAGACGACGCGGGCGTTGAAAGAGCGGCTCGAATCGTACGGCGCGGTCGTGAGGATGGGGCCGACGGCGGGGAACGCGCAGATCGCATTGCTCGACGGCGCCCGGCTGGTGTGGGTGGAGACGCCGTCGAACCCGAATCTGGACGTGTGCGATATCGCGCGCGTGGTGGAGGCGGCGCACGAGAAGGGTGCGCTGGTCGCGGTCGACAACACGCTCGCGACGCCGCTGGGGCAGCGGCCGCTGGACCTGGGCGCGGACTTCGCGGTGGCCAGCGACACCAAGGCGCTGACCGGGCACGGTGACCTGCTGCTGGGCCATGTCGCCACGCGGGACGCGGCGTTGGCGGAGAGCGTGCGGTTGTGGCGCAAGACGGTCGGCGCCATTCCGGGGCCGATGGAGGCGTGGCTGGCGCACCGTTCGCTGGCCACGCTGGAATTGCGGCTGGACCGGCAGGCGGTCAATGCGATGGCGCTCGCGGAGGCGCTGCGGGAACGGCCGGAGGTCGCCGGTCTGCGGTATCCGGGATTGCCGGACGACCCGTCCCACGAAATCGCGGCGAGGCAGATGCGGCGGTTCGGCTGCGTGGTCTCCTTCACGTTGCCGGACGAGGCGTTCGCGGAGCGCTTCCTCGGCGCGATGCGGCTGGTCAACCAGGCGACGAGTTTCGGTTCCGTGCACAGTTCCGCCGAGCGCAGGGCGCGTTGGGGCGGCGACGCCGTGGCACCGGGGTTCGTCCGGTTCTCGGTCGGCGTCGAGAACACCGGGGACCTCGTCGCCGACGTCCTGGCCGCCCTGGACGAGGCGGCCTCGTGATCCCGTTCAGCCGAGGCGCGTGAGGTCGGCGAGGATCTCCGACAGCAGGACGGGGTCGACGGCGGCGAAGCCGTTCTCGATGGGGAACGCCGGATCGTATTCACGGGGCGCGGGTGCGATCCAGACGTGCTCCAGCTTCTGCTCGGGGTGCAGGTCGACGTAGCCGGCCGCGATCCCCGGGTCGAGGCCGATCACGACGTGGTACGGCCCGGCGGGGCGGGAGATCCAGCGCTGGAGGCCGCCGTCGAGTGCGGGGCCGCGCACCCAGCCCGTCCGGGTCAGGCCGAGGATCTTCCCGTAGGGGACGGTGAGGCCCTCGAAGCGGGCGAGGCGGCCGTCGCGGCCCGCGCCGGCGGCGAGGGTGAACACGGGTCGTGCGAGCTGCGGGAACGGCTGGGTGATCTCGTAGTCGGCGAACACCTCCGCCCAGGCGGGCAGGGCGTCGCCGAGCGGCAGCGGGTGGGCGATCCGCACGTCGGAGGAGAGGGCGAAGGCGTCGTCGGCGACGTCGGCGGGCGTGCGGTCCTCGGCGAGCCGGAACGGGATGCCGCCGGACGTCCAGACGAGGCGGCGGGCGATGTGCCACATCAGCGGGTGCCGGACGAAGAACGCCGCGAACTCGTCGGGCGTCCAGGTGCGGCCCTCGACCATCGCGGTCTCCAGCCGGGCGATCTGGAGGGACGCGACGGCGCGGACGTCCTTTTTCAGCGCGGTGAACGCCGTGTAGGCGGCGGGTGCGAGGGCGGGGTCGTCCTTGGCGCCGGGTTTCGGCAGGGTCTTGCGGCGCTTGCCGTCCTCGCCGGTCACGTAGGGCCGGAGCTGCTCGTCGAACCCGACGGTGAAGCGGCGCGGGCCGTAGTCGAGCGCCATCGCGCCGGACGCGTCCAGGCCGAGCGACGGGACGAGGCGGTCGGCGAGCTCCTCGTCGCCGAGCCCCTTGCGGGCGGCGACCTCGCGCAGCTTGACCTGCGCCTGCCGTTGCAGTCCCTTGTACCGGCCGCTCCGCGCGATGCCGTCGAGGTGCAGGAGGGCGAGGTCGGTGCCGATCGCGGCGAGCGCGTCCAGGCCGGCGGCGGCGCGGTCGTGCCCGGCCTGACCGGGCCATTCCTTGATCAGCGGGGTGAGGCGGCGGACGGTGTCGTCGTCGCCGAACCGGCCGAGCGCGGGCAGCACGAACGCGGAGCGGCCCGGCGTCCCGGCGGCCCGCCACGCCTCGAAGAGCGCCCAGGCGAACGCGGTGAGGGACGCCGGTTCGCAGAGCGCGGCGGTCTCCTCGGCGGCCTCGGCCGCGCCGGGGAACGCGTCCGGGCGCGGCGCCATCGCCCACAGGTGGACGAGGTTGCGGGCGGCGTCGGGCGGCAGGCGCAGCCCGGTGTCCCGCAGGACGGGCCGGGGCAGCGCCCCGGTGTCCAGCCATGGGGGCAGGTCCGGCGGTTTCGGCCGCTTGTGGGCGGGTTCGGCCTGCGCCGGCCCGTCCGCGAGCAGTGCCGCGACGGCCTGTGCGGCCTCGTCGCCGTGCACGCGGGCCGCCGCCGCGACGTCGCCTTCGATGAGGCGCAGCGCGTGGACGGCGTTGCGGCGCGGGCCGACCCGTTTGCCCAGCGCGTCCGGCACCAGGTACGGGACGGCGCCGAGGCCGTGCCGGGCGAACCACGCGCGGGCGAGCTCCTGCACCGACTTGAGCCGGTACAGCCAGTCGGCCATCAGCCGCGCGACGTCCGCGCCGAGGAACGGCAGGAGGACGGGCCCGGTCCCGAACGGGTTCGCCTTCGCCATCCGGACCGACACGTCCCACGCCGCCTCCTCGAAGCGCGCGACGATCGGCTTCAGTGAATGGTCGAAGTTCCAGGTCACCAGGGGTGGTTCCCAGGCGGCCAGCAGCGGGCGGGCGAGCGGCTCGGGCGCGCTCGCCAGGAACCCGGCCTGGCTCGGGAGGTACATCGACCCGTCGCGGACCTTCTCGGCCTCCCGCTCCCAGTCGCCGTCCGCCCAGGGACCGCCGTAGGGGCGCATCGCCGCCCACTGCTCGCGCTCGCCCGGCTCCCAGACGACGCGCCGGTCACCGGGCGGTTCGAGGCCGGGCACGACGGGGTGCCCGGCCGCGGTCTTCGGCGCGGCCGGCTTGCGCAGCCACGGCGGGTCGACGAGGTTCGCGGGCAGCGCGGCCGGCGGCGCGTCCTTCATGTCGCTCTCCTCAGCGGTCGTCGGCGGTCAGCGCGGTCAGGTCGGCGATGACCTCGGAGGCGGTGACCGGGTCGAGCTCGCCGAACGGCAGCGGATTCCCCTGGTGCATCCACAGCTCGTCCTGGCGGCGGCACAGGCACACCTGCCTCAGCGTCTGGTCGCCCAGCGTGTCCGGGTCGCCCACGGCGATGCCGGGGTCGAGGTCGATGACGACGTGCCGGTTCGGGCCGGCGGGCCGCGAGATCCAGCACTCCACGCCCGCGTCCTGCGGCGCGCCGCGCTCCCAGCCCCGCTTGGTCAGCCCGAGCATCCGCCCGACGGGGACGGTGGCGCCCTCGAACCGGGCGAGGTGCCCGCTCGTACGCTCCTCGTCGGCCAGCTCGTGCACCGGACGTCCGAGCTGCGGGAACGGCTGCAGGATCTCGTAGTCGGCGAACACCTCCGCCCAGCGGGCGACCAGATCGGTCCCGCCGAGGTGGACGGGGTGCACGACGCCGATCACGACCGTCTCGGGGAGGTCCAGGGCGGTGTCGTGCACGCCCGCGAACGTGCCGTCCTCCGCGACCCGGAACGTGATGCTCTTGTACTGGTCCATCTCGACGGCGATCCAGACCAGCCGCCGGACGAGGTGCCGGACCAGCGGATGCCCGGCGAGCAGGTCCCGGAACTCGGTCAGCGACCAGCGGCGGTTGCGCACCATCGCCGTCTCCAGCCGGACGATCAGGTCGGCGGCGACCGTGCGGACGTCCTTCTTCAGCGCGGAGAACGCCTTGTACGCGGCGGGCGCCAGCTCCGGGTCGTCCTTGGCGCCGGGCTTGGGCAGGGCCTTGCGGCGCGTGCCGTCCTCGTCGGCGACGTAGGGCCGGAGCTGCTCGTCGAACCCGACGACGAAGCGGCGCGGGCCGTAGTCGAGCGTCATCGTCCCGGCGGCGTCCAGGCCGAAGTCGGGGACGAGCCGGTCGGCGAGCTGCTCGGCGGTCAGCTCCAGCTCCGCGGCGACCTCCGCGATCTTCTCCTGCGCGCGCGTCCGCAGCCCCTTGAACTTGACCTTCTGCGAGATCGAATGCAGGTGCATCAGCGCGACGTCGGTGCCGATCGCGGCGAGGACGTCCAGCCCCGTCACCGCCTTCGCGTGGCCGCCCTCGCCCGGCCAGGCCCGGATCACCGGGGTGAGGCGGCGGACGGTGTCGTCGTCGCCGAGCCATCCGAGCTGCGTCAGCGCCCAGCCGTCCTTGGACGGCGCGCCGTTGGCCTCCCAGCGCCGGAACACCGCCCAGCCGAACTCCGCCAGCGACGCCGGGTCGCACAGCTCCCGGACGGCGTCGATCCCCGCGTAGACCTCGCCGGGCTTCGACACCGCCAGCATCGTCAGGACGTGCTCGGCCGCCGCGTCGGGAAGCGCGCGCTCGCCGCCGCGGAGAAGGATCTGCGGCAGCAGCCGCACGTCCGCCCAGTCGCCCACCGCCGGCATCTTCGCGGGCAGGATTTCCAGCGGGTCGACCGCCAGCAGGGCCTCGATCGCGTCGGCGGCCTTGTCGCCGTGTGCGCGCGCCGCGTCCACGACGCCCTCGGCGCCGTGCTGGGACGCGACGAACCGGAGCGCCCCCTCGGCCGCACGCCGCTCCGCCCCCACCTTCCCCAGCGCACCCGGCAACAGCGCCGGGACGGCGGCGAGGCCGTGCCGGGCGAACCAGGCGCGGGCCGTCCGGCTCGCCTGCTTGAGGCGGACGAGCCAGTCCGCCATCAGCCGGGCCACCTCGTCGGTCAGGAACGGCAGCAGGACCGGCCCGAGCTTGGCGGGCTCGCGGCGCGCCGCGAGCAGGGCGCCGTGGAGCGCGTCGAGCTGGAACCTGGCGACGACCACCCGCATCCACTCGTCCTCGACGTACCAGGGGTCCGGCGGCTCCCAGTCCGCCAGCAGCGGCAGGACCAGCTCCTCCGGCGCCTCGGTGAACAGCATCGCGTGCAGGTGGCCGGGCAGCTCGCCCCGCCGGTACTTCGCGACCTGCGCCGGCCATTCCAGCCGCTCCGCCCACCGCCAGTAGTGGTGCAGGTCGACCGTCCACTCCTCGCGCTCCCCCGGCCGCCATGCGATCACCCGCGTGCCGGGCGACGGCAGGTCCTTGATGACGACCGGCTTGGTCTTCGCGCGGGGACGGTTCCACGGCGGGTCCACCAGCAGCGGCGGCAGCGACGCGGGATCGGCCTCGGGCATCCGCGCGCCGGCGTCCAGCGCCGCCCGCACCGCCGCCCACGACGCCTCGGGGAGGGTGGGGAGCAGTTCCTCCGCGAGCGCGGGCTCGGCGCGCACGTGCACGGACAGCAGGTCGGCCGCCGCCGGGCGGTCGGCCGCGGCGGCGAGCAGGCGCAGCGCCCGCGCCGGGAACCGCCGCGCCGCCGCGAGCGCCGCCGGCCCCGCGTACTTGCGGTCGAGCCGGTCCAGCAGGGCCTGGAACGCGGCGTCCATCGGCAGGACGGCCAGGGCGTCGAAGTGGGTCCGCGCCGTGTCGCTGTCGACGTAGGGGACGTCCAGGGACTCGGTCAGCAGATCCAGCACGGCGCCCGGCCCGGCGCCGTCCACGATGCTGGCGATGATGCCGAGGCCGCGGGTGGAGTAGTCGAGGGACAGCCGGAACAGGTCGAGGTGGCCGCGTTCCGCGAACGCGCACAGGAGCATCCACCGGTCCGCCTGATGGACCGCGCGCAGCGTCCCCAGCGGGTCGGCGCACAGCTCGGCGAACCACTCCGCCCGCTCGGGCACCAGGTAGGAGACGACGATCTTCTGCAGGGTGCTCACCCGGTGGCGCGCCAGCGCCTCGACGGCCTCGCCGTACGTGCCGTCGTCGGCGGCGGCCAGCATCTCGCGCAGCCGCCGGGCGGTGGCCTCGTCCGCCCACCAGCAGTAGCCCTCGTCGGGCTTCCGCCGCCGGACGCCGTTCCATTTCATCGCTGAACCGGCGACGGTGAAATCGGCCCAGAGCCCCGCGAGCGCCGTGTAGGCGCAGGCGGCGAACGGCAGCCCGTGCTCCTCGACCCACGCGTCCACGTACGGGTTGGGCTGCCCGTACCCGTGCTGCCCGTGCAGCGGGGCCGTGGCGAGCACGACCGCCGCGGCGCCGACGGGGTCCGCCTCGCCGCCCAGGTAGGCGCGCGCGGCGGCGGCCACCTCCGGCGGCGTGCCGGGCAGCGCGAGCACCTCCTCGACGCCGGACCGGACGCCGTCCATCCGCTCCCGTGCCAGGGCCGTCGCCTTCCGGTCGGCGCGGACCGCGGGCCAGGCGTGCGGCCGGTCGCGGCGGGGGTGCAGCCTGCGCAGCCACGCGTCCGGCATCACCAGGGTGTTCTCGTCGGGGCGGGCGTCGGCCGCGGAGTCCGTCGTGCTCATGACGGCACCGTAAGGGAGATCACCGACAAACCGGCACCGGAACGATCAAGCCGGCGTCACGGGGAGCGGCGCATGTCCTCCTCGACGAGCTCGGCGGCCTTGCGGGCCGCGATCAGGACCGGGTCCCAGACGGGCGAGAACGGCGGCGCGTAGCCGAGGTCCAGGCCGGTCATCTCCTCGACGGTCATCCGGTTCCACAGCGCGATGGCCAGGCCGTCGATCCGCTTGGCGGCGTTCTCCTCGCCGACGATCTGCCCGCCGAGCAGCCGGCCCGACCGGCGCTCGGCGATCAGCTTGGTCTTCATCACCGTGGCGCCCGGGTGGTAGCCGGCGCGGGTCGTGGACTCGACCACGACGCTCAGCGCGTCGAACCCGGCGGCCGCCGCCTCCCGCTCGTTCAGCCCGGTCCGCGCGACCTCGGCGTGGCAGATCTTCGAGACGGCGGTGCCGACCACGCCGGGGAAGGTGGCGTAGCCGCCGCCGATGTTGATGCCCGCGACACGGCCCTGCTTGTTGGCGTGCGTGCCGAGCGCGATGGCGACCGGCAGGCCGGAGACGAGATGGCGGTTCTCGACGCAGTCGCCCGCCGCCCACACCCGCTCGGTGCGGGTGCGCATCCGCCGGTCGGTGACGATCCCGCCGGTCGGCCCCGTCTCGATCCCGGCGGCCCGGGCCAGGTCGGTGCCGGGACGGACGCCGAGGCCGAGGACGACCAGGTCGGCGGGGATCGCGCGGCCCCCGGCGCGGACCGCCGTCACCCGCCCGTCCCGGCCGGTGTCGAAGCCCTCGACCCGGTCGCCGAGGTGCAGGTCGACGCCGATGCCGCGCACCGCGTCCGCGACGAGCGCGCCCATGTCGGGGTCGAGCGTGCTCATCGGCTGCTCGGCGGCGTCCACGATCGTGACGTCGAGGCCGCGCGTGACCATCGCCTCGGCCATCTCCAGGCCGATGTAGCCGCCGCCCACCACGACGACGCGGCGCGGCTTGTCGCCCTCCAGAATGCGGCGGATGGCGATCCCGTCGTCCAGCACCTGGACGCCGTGCACGCCCTCGGCGTCCGCGCCGGGCAGGTCCGGGCGGGCGGGCACCGCGCCCGTCGCGACCATGAGCCGGTCGTAGGGCTCCCAGGCCTCGCCGCCGCCGTCCACGTCCCGGACGCGCACCCGCGCCCCGTCGAGGTCGATCTCGGTCGCCTCGGTGCACAGCCGCAGGTCGATGCCGCGGTCGCGGAACTCGGCGGGGGTGCGGGCGATCAGCTCGTCCGCGTCGTCGATCACGCCGCCGACGTAGTACGGGATGCCGCACGCCGAGTAGGACGCGAAATGCCCGCGCTCGACGACGGTGATGTCCAGGTCGTCCGGCCCGCGCCGCCTGCGGGCCTGGGACGCGGCGCTCATCCCGGCCGCGTCGCCCCCGATGACGAGCAGCCGCTCGCGTCCTGCCATGGGCACCTCCCGAAGATCGTCCCCGAGCGTACCCGCGGGCGGCACCGGGTCAGATGCGGTAGACGCGGCGGGCGGTGCCGGACGCGACGAGCCCCGCGACGCGTTCGGCGTCGGCGGACGTCCAGGCGCCGTCCTCCACGCCGCCCGCGAGGAACCCCGCGAGGCCGCGCCGGAACAGCAGCGCGCCCAGGTGGTACAGCTCGGCCAGGCCGAACGCGTCGGAGGAGTACAGCACCTTCCCGAACGGCGCCAGCTCCAGCAGCTCGGCGATCAGCGCGGGCGCCCGGTGACCCAGGTTGTGGGTGGCGAGGCCCGCGTCGACGTGGACGTTCGGCAGCACCTGGGCGAGGTACCCGGCGTGCCGGTGGAACGGGTAGTTGTGCAGCAGCAGCGCCGGGACGCCCGCCCGGTCCATGGCCCGCAGCAGCTCGATGAGCAGCAGCGGGTCGCCGCGGCGCAGGTCGGCGTCGACGTCGCCGTACCCGACGTGGAA
The DNA here is from genome assembly GCF_041951385.1 of Actinomadura sp. NTSP31. Classification (NCBI taxonomy): domain Bacteria; kingdom Bacillati; phylum Actinomycetota; class Actinomycetes; order Streptosporangiales; family Thermomonosporaceae; genus Actinomadura; species Actinomadura sp. NTSP31. The sequence goes on from NZ_JBGNUT010000001.1 coordinate 492,751, forward strand.
CTGCACGGGGAGGCCGAGGTCGACCGCGCACCAGATCAGGAAGCGGTGCAGGATCTCGTCGCAGACCCGCGACTCCTCCTGGCGCAGCAGGATCCCGGCCGCGCCCGTCACCTCCGCGTCGGACGGCCGCACGCCCGACAGCTCCAGCCCGGCGCGGTAGGCGGCGATCGACTTGGCGCCCGCCACGCGCGGCGCGCAGGCGGCGAGGCGGGCCCGGACCTCGTCGGCGAAGCCGTGGGCGTCCACGCCGTCCGCGGCGACCTGCTCGGCGACCGTCTCCAGCCGGACGATCTCGTGCGCCCGCGCCCCGGCGAGCCGCCCGAGGGCGGGCGGGTCCAGCATCGCGCGCGGGTTGAAGCCGGTGTCGACGCACAGCGCGTCCAGCCCGGCGGCGGCCAGGAACCGGCGGTTCACCTCGTCCGCGCCCAGCTCGGCGCGGCGGGCGAGGTAGGCGTCCGGCTCCGCGTGCGCGTCCAGGTCCAGGACGGGCGCGCACCAGCGCCGCAGCGCGAACCCGACCTGCGTGTCGAACATGCTCGTCCCGGGCGGCCCGGCCGTCTCGGCCTCGGTGAGCAGCGCCTCGAACTCCGCCCGGTCGAGGTCCTCGGCGTAGACGCCGTGGCAGTGGTGGTCGATCAGCGGCAGCGACTCCAGGTATCCGAGCACCCCTCATACGTCCCCGGAAACCGGGCGGCGTCCCTGAAATCACGGAGCGTTCTTCCTACGATGCGTGTGCGGGCGGCATCCCTGCCGGAAGGCCCGCGTCCGCCGCCCTGCGACCGGGAGCCGAACCGTGGAACAGACCTTCGACACCGCCCTCGACGGGCACGAGCGCGCCCGGCTCGGCGCGCGGGCCGCCGAGGCCGCCCGGCGGCTGGCCGGTGAGGACGTCGCCGCCGTCGCGCTGACCTGGGTGGACGTCAGCGGCATCACGCGCACCAAGACCGTCCCGGTGGGGCGGCTGGAGCACGCGGCGACCTGGGGCGTCGGGATGTCGCCGGTGTTCGACGTGTTCCTGCTGGACGACTCGATCGTGTCCGGGCGGCACATCGGCGGACCGGTCGGCGACCTGCGGCTCCATCCCGACCTGGACCGGCTCGTCCCGCTGGCGGCGCTGCCCGGCTGGGCGCACGCCCCCGCGAACCGGTACGCGCTGGACGGCGCCGTCCACCCCCTCGACGCCCGCGCGGTGCTGCGCCGCGAGACCGACCGGCTCGCCGCCGGGGGCTGGACGGTGAAGACGGCGTTCGAGGTCGAGTGGGCGGTGTCGGCCACCGCGGAGGAGTTCACGCCCGCCTGCCGCGGCCCCGCGTACGGGATGACGCGCGTCAGCGAGCTGGCCGGCTACCTGCGGGCGCTCCTCATCGCGCTCGACCGGACGGGCGTGTCGATCGACCAGCTGCACCCCGAGTACGCCGCCGGGCAGTACGAGGTCTCGGTGGCGGCCGAGGACCCGGTCGGCGCGGCCGACACCGCCGTCCTGGTCCGGGAGACGATCCGGGCGGTCACGCTGGAGCACGGCATGCACGCCTCGTTCTCCCCGAAGGTCGTGGCGGGCTCGGTGGGCAACGGCGGGCACGTCCACCTGAGCCTGTGGCGGGAGGACACCGGGGACGGCCCGGCCAACGCGATGGCGGGCGGCACGGGCCCCTGCGCGATGACGGACGCGGGGCAGGCGTTCGCGGCGGGGATCCTGGACCGGCTGCCCGCGCTGCTGGCGATCGGGGCGCCGGCGGTGGCCAGCTACCTGCGGCTCGTCCCGTCCCACTGGGCGGGCGCGTTCGCGTGCTGGGGGCTGGAGAACCGGGAGGCGGCGCTCCGGTTCGTCACCGGCGCGCAGGGCGAGCGGGGCCGCGCGGCGAACCTGGAGGTCAAGTGCTTCGACGGCGCCGCGAACCCCTACCTGGCGCTCGCGGCGCTGCTGGCGGCGGGACGGTCGGGGCTGGAGGCCGGGCTGACGCTGCCGGACCCGGTCGAGGTCGATCCGGCCGGGCTGGCCGACGACGAGCGCGCGGCGCGCGGCATCAGGCCGCTGCCGGCCACGCTCGCGGACGCGGTCGCCGTGTTCGAGGACGACGCCGTCCTGCGGGACGCGCTGGGCGAGGCGGTCACCGACACCGTCGCGGCCGTCCGCCGAGGCGAGATCGCGCTGTTCGACGGCGCGACCCCGCAGGAGATCGCCGCCGCGACCCGCTGGCGGCACTAGCGGCGGGGCTCGGGCGGGTCGGCCGCGCCGGCGACGGCGCCGGGCGCGAACGGCTGGACGCGCACCTCCAGCTCCCCGCAGGCGCAGCGGGTGTAGGTCACCACCCCCTCGGAGGTGAGGTGCCGGGACAGGACCTCGTAGACCTCGGAGCGGGGCCAGCCACAGCGCGGGCAATCCTCCACGGCGCGTCCTCTGGGATGCTTGTAAGGGTTAAAATTAGGATGCCGTTTACAGGATGGCATGGGAGCGGGAGCCGGGGCAATGCGGATAACCGGGTACAAGAGCCACGGAGTGGCGGCGGCCGTCGCCCTGGTCAACGCCGTGACCAGCACTGACGGCGACGATTCCGCGGACGCGCTGCGGGAGCTGCTGCGCGAGAACGAGTTCTTCTGGCAGCAGTTCGAACCGGGCGACGCCGAGGAGTTCCGCCGGTGGGGGCGGACGCTGCGCCGGTTCTTCGACGCCGCCGACCTCGACGAGGCGATGCGGCTGCTGAACGGGCTGATGCTGGAGCTGCCGCTGCACCCCCACCTCGCCGAGCACGACCCGCACGGCATCCACATGCACTACGCGCCGCCCTCGTCGCGGCTGCCGGTCCGGTTCCGCGCGACCACGCTGATGCACCTCGCGGAGCTGGTCGTGGAGCACGGGATCGACCGGACGGGCGTGTGCGACGCCGAGGGATGCGACCGGGTGTACGCCGACACGTCCCGGGCGGGGCGGCGCCGGTTCTGCTCGGAGGCGTGCGCGAACCGCACGAACGTCGCGGCCTTCCGCGCCCGCAAGCGGGGCTGAGCGCGGAGGGCGAGCGGCCCCGCCGGGAGCCGACCGCGCGCCGGGCAAGAAGCGGATGGGTCCGACCTTGAGTATCGGGTGCCCGAAAGGGCATGCCGACCCTCGTACCGCAGACTCCTACCCACCAGTGCCCAGATGCCTCAAGCGTTCTTCCGCCGTCCCGGCTTCCTCGACCGCCCCGGCCGCGCCGTCCGCTCGCCGATCCAGGTGGCGACGGAGGCCCCCTCGTCGGTGTACCGGATCGCCCGGCTGACGATCACCGCCGTCGCCGCGTTCCTGATCGCGCGGTACGTGCCGTCGACCACCGACCAGCCGCCGCTGCTGGCGCCGCTGACCGCGCTGCTGGTCGTCCAGCACTCCGTCTACGAGACGATCAAGTCCAGCCTGCTGCGGGTGGGCGCGGTCACCTCCGGGGTGATGGTCGCGGTGCTGTTCTCCAACGGGGTGGGGTTCTCCTGGTGGAGCCTCGGCCTGTCGATCCTCGCGGCGCTGGTCATCGGGCACGTGCTGCGGCTCGGCGACCAGATGCTCGAGGTGCCGATCAGCGCGATGCTGATCTTCGCGCTGGGCGCGTCCAGCGCGGCGGGCGCGCTCGACCGGGTGGTGGAGACCCTCGTCGGCGCCGCCACCGGGCTGATCGCCACCTTCCTGGTGCCGTCGGTGCGGGTGCGGCCCGCGGAGGAGGCCGTCCAGGAGGTCTCCGAGAAGCTCCGGGAGCTGATCCAGCAGATCGCCGACGGGCTGCAGGGCGACCCGGTCGAGGGCGAGGCGGCCGGCTGGCAGGACGCGGCCGAGCGGTTCGCCCGCGAGATCGGCCGCACCGACCAGGACCTGCGCGACGCGGAGGAGAGCGTCCGGCTCAACCCGCGCACGCAGGCGCGGCGGCTCGTCGACGCGGGCGTGGCGCTGCGCAACGCCGTCGAGACGATGGAGCACTTCACGCTGTCGCTGCGCGGCCTGACCCGGTCGCTGGCCGACGACGAGCGGCTCGGGCCGCGCGGCCGGCTGCTGACCGACCCGACGCTGCGCCGCCAGCTCGGCGACGCGCTGGCCGGGATCGCCGCCAGCGTCGCCGCCTACGGCCGGCTGGCCCGCTCGGACCTGGCCCGCGACGCCCGCCCGTACCTGGCCGAGAACGAGCTGGAGGTGCGGGTGGACATCGCCCGCGAGCGGCGCGCCCGGCTCACCCGCAGCCTGCACGAGCGGGCCGCGGCCGGCGACCTGTGGCCGCTGTACGGCGAGGTGTCGATGGACATCGACCGGCTGATCGAGAACCTGCGGGTCGAGCACCGGGCCCGCGCCCGCGAGCACTGGCGGCGGCACCGCGGCGCGACCCGGCACCTGCCGGAGCGGCCGATCCGGGTCGTCCAGCAGGCGGGGCACCAGCTGCGCCGGGCCGCGGCGTCCGCCGCCGCGGCGGCCGAGCGCACCACCCGCGACTCCGACGACTTCTACCGCTGAGTCCGCCCGCCGCGCCGGCCGGGGGGCCCTACGCGACCAGATCGCCGGAGCGCTCGGCGCGCTCGCCGCCCACCTCGCCGCCGCGCGCCCGTAGGCGGAGCGCCAGCCGCAGGGCGGGAAGCGCGCCGAGAGCGGCGATGCACGCCGCGGTGACGAGCATCGCGCCGAGTCCGCCCAGGCGGTACGGGATGCCGAGCACGGCGACGCCCGCGGCGATCCCCGCCTGCTTGGCGGTGCCGGTGATGCCGCCCGCGACGCCCGCGCGTCCGGGCGGCGCCGCCGCGAGCGCGACCTGGCTGGAGACCAGGTTGCCGATCCCGCCGAGGCCCCCCACGACGAACCCGGGCACCAGCGCCGGCCACGAGCGGGCCGGGTAGGCGGCCAGGAGCAGCAGCGACGACATCGCGATCAGCAGGGGTCCGAGGGCGACGAGGACGGCCGGCGGGAAGCGGTGCGAGACGCGGCCGAGCAGCAGCGGTGTCGCCAGGGCGGGGAGGCTGTAGGTGAGGAACCACATCCCGGCCCGCGCCGGCGAGGTGCTCATCTCGCCCTGCACGTAGAGCGAGAAGTAGCCGAGGGCGGCCGCCCCCGCCGCGTGGTAGGCGAACGCGGCCGCCGCGTTGGCCGCGTAGAGCCGGTTCCGCAGCAGCGACAGGTCGATCATCGGCTCGGGGACGCGGCGCACCGCGAGCACGGCGGCCCCGGCGGCGGCCGCGGCCAGCGGAAGCAGCACGCCGGGGGCGTCCCAGCCGAGGCGGGGCCCCTCGATCAGCGCCCACATCGGGCCGCCGAGCGCGGTGGTGAGGCAGGCCGCGGCCACCGCGTCGAACGGGCGGGGCCGGGGGTCACGGGACTCGCGCACCGCGGGCAGGGCGACGGCGAGCGCGGCGAGCCCGACCGGCACGTTCAGCAGGAAGATCGCCCGCCAGCCGAACAGCCCGGTGAGGACGCCGCCGGCGAGCGGGCCGGTGGCGATGGCGGCGCCGGACGCGGCGGCGAACACGCCGAGCGCCCGGTTGCGGGCGCGTCCCGCCGGGTAGGCGGCGGCCAGCAGCGGCGAGGCCGTCCCGTACAGCACGGCCGCGCCGCAGCCCTGGACGGCCCGCAGCGCGGCCAGCGCCCCCGCGGTCGGCGCGAGCGCGCAGGCCAGGGACGCGGCGGTGAACGCGACGAGGCCGGTCAGGAACATCCGGCGGCGCCCGAACCGGTCCGCCAGGGCCCCGGCGGGCAGCAGCAGGACGGCGAGCGCGATGGCGTAGGCGTCGATGGCCCACTGCACCCCGCTGAGCCCGGTGCCGAGGCGCCGCCGCAGGTCGGGCAGGGCGACGTTGACCCCGACGAGGTCGAGGACGAGCAGGTAGCCGGCCGCCGAGGCGACGGCCGTGGTCCACGCCGGACGGTGCGCGACGCGCATGGCGGCTCCTTAATATACAGCGTAGATATACGGCGTATATTAAGGGCTAGACTGCGATCCGTGAAGACCCCGGCCCAGCGCGGGCGCGGCACCCGCGGCCTCACCAGGGACGAGGTGCTCGACGCGACCGTCGACCTCGCCGAGGAGCGCGGCCTCGATGCGGTGAGCATGCGCGCCGTCGCCGACCGGCTCGGCGTCACCCCGATGGCCCTGTACCGCTACGTCGGCGACAAGCAGGGGCTGCTGGACGGGCTCGTCGAGCGCCTGCTGCGCGACATGCCGGACGACGACCCCGCGCTGCCCTGGCGGGACCGGCTGCGCGCGTTCGGGGCGGGCATCCGCGCGATCGCGCGCCGGCACCCCGACCTGTTCATGCTGCTGCTGACCCGGCCGACCGTCACCGAGGAGTCGCGCCGCCCGCGCAACGCGATCCAGGCGATGCTGCGCGAGGCCGGCGTGCCCGAGGACGTCGTCCGGCCGCTGCAGCGGCTGCTCGACACGGTCGGCATGGGACTGGCCGCGTCGGAGGCGAACGGCCGCTTCACCGGCGACCCGGAGGGGGTCGAAGAGGTGTACGACCTCGCCGAGGAGATCTTCGTCGCCGCCATCGAGCGGTACGCCGACCCCGCGAAATAGGGCGACCGGTCTACTTGTAGTTGCTAGACCAGTCGGTCTAGAGTAGCGGCATGGCAGCACGGGGCGAGACGAGAGAACGGGTCCTGCGGACGGCGGCGGAGCTGTTCCAGCGGCAGGGCTACCACGGCACCGGGCTGAACCAGGTGCTGGCGGAGAGCCGGGCCCCGAAGGGCTCGCTGTACTTCCACTTCCCGGAGGGCAAGGAGCAGCTGGCGTCGGAGTCGGTCGCACTGGCGGGACGCGAGGTCGGCGACTCCCTCGCGGAGTCGGTGCTCGCCGCGGAGGACGCACGGTCCGGCGTGGCGGCGATGGGCGAGTACTTCGCCCGCAACCTCCTCGAATCGGACTTCACGAAGGGGTGCCCGGTCGCGACCGTGGCGCTGGAGTCCGCCGCCGAGAGCGAGCCGATCCGCTCCGCGTGCGACACCGTCTACGGCGAGTGGCGGCAGGGCATCGCGCTGGCGCTGCGCGGCTGGGGCGTCCCGGAGGACCGCGCCGAACCGCTCGCCGCGACGGTCCTGTCGTCCCTGCAGGGCGCCGTGATGCTCGCCCGCGTCCAGAAGGACGTCACCGTGATCCGCACGGTCACCGGACACCTCGGCGACCTCATCGAACAAGCCGCCTCTTAGCAGTCGTAACGGAGATTCTCATGCGCGTGCACCATCTCGACTGTGCCCGGATGCTGGAAATAGAGCCCGCCGACGGGCCGGACAGCCCGCTGAAGCCCGCCCACAGCGTCGGCCACGTGCTGCTGGTGGAGACGGACTCGTCCGGGCTCGTCCTGGTGGACGCCGGGATCGGCACCGGCGACATCGCGGACCCGTCCGGGCGGCTGATGGACGACTGGGTGGAGATGACACAGCCGGCACTCGACCCCGCCACGACGGCGGTGGCGCAGATCGAGGCGCTCGGCCTCTCCCCCGCCGACGTCCGGCACATCGCGGTCACCCACCTGCACCGCGACCACGCGGGCGGCCTCAGCGACTTCCCCGACGCGGCGGTGCACCTGTTCGAGGCGGAGCGGGCGGACGGCGGCAAGACCCCGGCGCAGCTCGCGCACGGCCCGAAGTGGGTGACGTACGAGAGCGGGCCGGGCGAGCATTGGAACGGCTTCGACGGCGTGCAGGCCCTCGACGGCGTCGCCGAGGACATCCTGCTGATCCCGTTGCACGGGCACACGCCCGGCCACGCGGGCGTCGCGGTGCGGGACGGCGACCGCTGGCTGCTGCACGCCGGCGACGCGTACATGTACCACGGCGAGGTCGACCGGCCCGAGCCCGTCGCGCACCCGCTGATGGAGCTGGTGCAGACGAGCGGGGAGGCCGACCGGGAGCAGCGGCTCGCCGGTGTCGCGCGGCTGCGGGAGCTGGCCCTGGACCCGAGCGGCGGCGTCGAGGTCTTCTCCGCGCACGACCCGTGGGAGCTGGCCCGCTACGTGTGAGTGAGGCGGTGGGCGAGGGCCGTGTGCCGGCGGCCCGCGCCCGCCGTGCGGACGGCGGCGGCGAGCGCCCGCCGCGACCCCACCAGCACGACCAGCTTCTTCGCGCGGGTGATCCCCGTGTAGAGCAGGTTGCGGCGCAGCATCATCCACGCGCCGGTCGTCAGCGGGATCACGACCGCCGGGTACTCGCTGCCCTGCGACCGGTGGATCGTGATGGCGTAGGCGTGCGCCAGCTCGTCCAGCTCGTCGAAGGCGTAGTCGATGCTCTCGTCCTCGTCGGTGAGGACGGTCAGCGACTGGTCCTCCAGGGACACGGCGGTGACGACGCCGACCGTCCCGTTGAAGACCCCCGCCTCGCCCTTGTCGTAGTTGTTGCGCAGCTGGGTGACCTTGTCGCCGACGCGGAACACGCGTCCGCCGTAGCGGCGTTCGGGGCGGTCGTCGCGGTGCGGGGTGAGGGCCTCCTGGAGCTGCGCGTTCAGGGCGCCCGCCCCGGCGACGCCGCGGTGCATCGGCGCCAGCACCTGGACGTCGCGGCGCGGGTCGAGGCCGAACTTGCGCGGGATCCGGTTGGCGATGACGTCGACGGTCAGCTCGGCGGCCTCCTCCTGCTCCTCGCAGGGGAACAGGAAGAAGTCGGGGTAGCCGCGGGTGTGCGGGGGCTCGCCGGTGTTGACGCGGTGCGCGTTCACCACGATCCCGGACTGCTGCGCCTGCCGGAAGATCTTCGTCAGCCGGACGCGCGGGATCACCTCGGCGCCGAGCAGGTCGGCGAGCACCTCGCCGGCGCCGACGGACGGGAGCTGGTCGACGTCGCCGACCAGCAGCAGGTGCGCGCCGCGTGGGACGGCCTTGACCAGCTTGTTCATCAGGATCAGGTCGACCATGGAGCTCTCGTCGACCACCACCAGGTCGGCGTCGAGCGGGCTGTCCTGGTCGTACTTGGCGTCGCCGCCGGGCTGCAACTGGAGCAGCCGGTGCACGGTCGCGGCCTCGTGCCCGGTGAGCTCGGCGAGCCGCTTGGCGGCCCGCCCGGTCGGCGCCACCAGCACGATCTTCGCCTTCTTCGCGGCGGCCAGCTCCACCACCGACCGGACGGTGAAGCTCTTCCCGCAGCCGGGCCCGCCGGTGAGCACGGCGACCTTGGACGTCAGCGCGAGCTTGACGGCCTCCTCCTGCCCGGGTGCGAGGGCCTGGCCGGTGCGCCGCTTCAGCCAGGGCAGCACCTTGTCCCAGTCGACGTCCGCGAACGCCTTCAGCCGGTCCTCCTTCGCGTCGAGGAGGTCGCGCAGGCCGCGCGCCACCGACCGCTCCGCCCGGTGGAACGGGACGAGGTAGACGGCCGGGATCGTCGCGGCGTCCTCCCCCGGCCCGGGGATCGGCTCCCGGACGACGCCCTCGTCGCGGGCCAGCTCGTCCAGCGCCGGGACGATCAGCTCCCGCGGCACGCCGAGGATCTTCTCCGCGGCCGTGACGAGGTTGGGCTCGGGCAGGAAGCAGTGCCCGTCGTCGGCGCCCTCCGACAGCGTGTACTGGAGGCCCGCCTTGATGCGCTCGGGGCTGTCGTGCGGGATGCCGACGGCCTGCGCGATGGTGTCGGCGGTCTTGAAGCCGATGCCCCACACGTCCGCCGCCAACTGGTACGGGGATTTCTGCACGGTCTCGACCGACCTGTCCCCGTACTGCTTGTAGATGCGGACGGCCAGCGACGTCGAGACGCCGACGCCCTGCAGGAAGACCATCACCTCCTTGATGGCCTTCTGCTCCTCCCACGCCTCGCCGATCCGCTTGGTCCGCTTGGGGCCGAGCCCGGGCACCTCGACGAGCCGCTCCGGCTCCTCCTCGATGACCCGCAGGATGTCGGTGCCGAAGTGGCCGACCATCCGGTCCGCCATCACCGGCCCGATGCCCTTGATCATGCCGGAGCCGAGGTAGCGGCGGATGCCCTGGATGGTCGCCGGCAGCACGGTGGTGTAGGAGTCGACCTCGAACTGCTTGCCGTACTTGGGGTGCGAGCGCCACCGCCCGGTGAGCTTCAGGCTCTCCCCCACCTGCGCGCCGAGCAGCGCCCCGACGACGGTGAGCAGGTCGCCGCCGGTCCGCTCGGTCGCGACGCGCGCGACGGTGTACCCGGTGTCCTCGTTGGCGTAGGTGACCCGCTCCAGGACGGCCTCCAGCACCACCGGCCGCGGCGGCTCGGGGGGCGCCGCATTCGTCATGAGCCCAATGATGTCGGACCCACCGGCCCCCCTGCGAACCGCTCAGGCGACCGAACCCCGCACACGGACGAGGAAGGCCGCCCACTCCGCACGGCTGAACTCCAGGATCGGACTGTCTTCCCGGAGTTTGGAGTCCCGAACCCCGATCGTCCCAGCCACGACTCGGGCGGCTTCAACGCATTCGCCGTCGGGCTCGCTGTGACGCGACTTGCGCCAGTCCGCGGCGACTTCGACGCAATCACCGTTGGGTTCACTGTGACGCGACTTGCGCCAACTCGTCGCGACTTCGACGCAGTGGCCGTCTGGATTGCTGTGACGTGACTTGCGCCAGCCCGTGTAGTGGTCGGTCATGGCGTTCAGGAGGCCGGGTTCCGGACGCGGGAGAGGAACGCCGCCCACTCCTCGCGGGTGAACTCCAGGATGGGGCTGCGGCCCTGAAGCTTGGAGTCACGGACACCGATCACCCCGTCCGCCGCATGCGCGGCCTCCACACAGTGGGTGTCCGGTTCGCTGAAGCTCGACTTGCGCCAGCCGACGAAGTGCTTGGTCATGTCCCGATCATGTCTGCTCGCCGAGTCTCTTGGCCACCCGATTCAGGAAGGCGAGGCTGCTCTTAGGAGGCAGCGTGGCCTTCCTGAGCCGTGCGTACATGTCGTCGTACTTCTTCACCTCGCGCCGCTGGGTAAGGACGAGGTCGGTGGTGATGGTCTCCACCAGCGCCATCGGCGGATCGCCCGGCTCCATGAACGTATAGAGGAAGAATGGCGACTTGGGGAGGAAACCGCCCTCGACGCGGGCGTCGTATGGGAGTACGCGGACAGAGATCCGCTCCTCTGCTGAAACCAGTTCGGCCATGTGACGGAGCTGGGCCGCCATGATCTCCAGGGGGACATCCAGCCGGCGAATGACGTACTCGTCCAGAACGGTCTCGTATGTCGGGCCGTCCGAGCGGAGCAGCTCACGCTGCCGGTACCCGAGCGCCTCAGCCATCCGCTGCGGGTCGTAATTGATCGGCCCCTGACGCCGGTCGAGTTCGATGAGCGCCGCGAGGAACTCCTGGCTTTGGAGGACTCCGGGCATCGCGGTGTGATGGTAGCTGCGGATGGTGGCGGCGCTGGACTCGAGATCGGCAGCGATTTTCTGCCGGGGACCCATGGCCATGCCGTAGCGGTCCCACCAGCCCTTTTGCGCAGCCGTACGGGCAAGTTTGGCCAGCCGGTCGTACTGGTTGCCCTCGATCTCGAAGAGGTCGAGGATGTTCATGACGTCGCCCAGGTCGGGGCGGAGCTGGGCGTTCTCCAAGCGGGTGATCTTCGACTCGGAGATGAAGATCTTTTCCGCCACCGCCTCGACGCTCCAGCCGCGCTCTTCGCGGATCTTGCGCAGTTCGGCGGCCAGCCGCCGCCGACGAAGGTAAGCACTCGGCATGTCGATCTCCTCGGTGTTCTGGGGAACACGTCGATCACCGTCCGTGCTGATCAGTGACCTTCCGCAATCATCTCTCGCCATAGGAATGCTTTCGCCGATCCACCCGCCGTCGTCCCGAAAACCCCAGCTCAGAGGTCTTTACGAGAGGGGAGACAGGGGGACGCGAAACCTGCGGCCGTAAGAATTGAGAATTGCGATTCCGGAGGAACTGGAAGCTGTGACCTGCGGTAGCCGCCGTGCACCGTCCTACCGCTCAGGGATCTGCTCGTCGAAATACCCGTCCCCCCGATCGACTTCCCCGGGCGCCCTATCGACTGCTTCTCTGTGCCCGGACGGCGACTCCCTGTGACGATGTGCGGGTGGAGGACGGCGCTCGCCGATCACTCCGCAACATCCGTCTCCATCACGAGCAGAGGTGATCAGATGACCCCCGCGATGCTCCTCGCCCCGGATCCGGTGCCGCTGTGCTGGCGGCGCTCGTTCCCCGGCGCCGCCGAGCAGGCCCGCGCCGTCCGCCGCTTCGTCGAATGCCTGCTGGACGGCTTCCCGCTGCTGGACGACGTCCTGCTCGCGGCCGACGAACTCGTCGTCAACGCGCTGCGGCACACCAAGTCCGGGCAGTGCGGCGGCCGGTTCATCGTGGAGGTGACGCAGGGGCGCGGCGGCGTCCGCGTTTCGGTGACCGACCAGGGCGGGCCCGGAGAGCCGGCGTGCCGGGAGGCCGGCGAGTTGGAGGAGTCCGGGCGCGGGCTGCGCACCGTCTCCCTCACCGCCGCGAGTTGGGGGTGGCACGGCAACGACCGGGGCCGCACCGTCGCCGCCGTCTTCGCCGGGGAGTGGCCCGCGTGAAGGGGCGGGCGTCCTGGGCGCACACCCAGGTCCACCAGCGCGTCCACTCGGTGATGACCGCCGCGATGCGCGCCGACGCCAGGACGATCGACACCGCGCTCCTCGAACTCGGCGACGGAGGGCTCGATCCGTACAGCCGCGAGTTCGTCCGCGAGGCACGCCGGCTGGTGCTCGCCTGCACGGCGGCGCTGACCTGTGTGCTGTCGGCGCACCGGCCCGGCCCCGGCCCGCACGGTGACGAGATCTGCCGGGGGTGCGGTACGTCCGACTGCCGGACGCTGCACGGCGTCGCCGACGTCCTCGCCGCCTACGCCGTCCGCCCGGTGACGATCGACCGGGCCGAGGCGTGGCGCCGCGCCGACGCCTGGTTCAATCGGGACGGCGACCCGGTGCCCGTCGGGATCGAGGAGTTCGCCGACGGCTTCGCCGCCTGGCGCACCACGGCCGCGTCCGGCGAGACCTTTCAGATCGCCGTCATCGACCGCCGTTGCGGAGCGCTGACGCTCTGGCCGCCGCTTCCCCTCGACACCCTCGCCAGCGAGTACCGCGCCTACCGCAACAGCCACCGAACGAACGGCTTATGACTTGTGGCGGCGGCGCGAGGCGGGTCGGGGCGTCGCAAACCTCATGGCGGCGGTCGATGGGCGGGCGGGGCCGTTGGTTTTCTTGATCGAAAAGGGGACGTGCAGGTCGGCGGGGGTGGGGAGAGATCGTTTCGGTCGGGGCGTGGCCGGATCCGGCAGCGGTTCTGGATCTTCCGGTGATCGCGACGTACGTTCCGGGCGCACCCGTACCGCACGTACTGGGAGGTAACGCTGGTGTTCCGCTCCCGAACCCCGGCACTGGCGGCCCTGAGCGCCGCCGCCGCCACACTCGCAGCCACCGCCCTCACCGCCACCCCCGCCACCGCGCAGCCCGCCGCCGCGAACGATCCCATCGCCGGCTTCACCGCGCAGAGCTCCCGCTGGCAGCGCCAGTACGAGAAGGCGTTCAGCGCCGTCCCGTCGGCCGAGAAGGCGCGGGCGCTCGACGCCGAGCTGGCGAGCGAGCCCGCCGTCACCACCACGACCGGCGACCGGCACCGCGTCGAGCGGATCGTCAAGCAGTTCGCGTCGTACGGCCTGAAGCCCGAGGTCAAGACCTACTACGCCTACACGTCGCTGCCGAAGAAGGTCAGCCTCCAGATGACGGCGCCGCGCCGCGCGGCGCTGCCGGTCAAGGAGAAGCGGCGTCCCTGGCAGCAGCACTGGGACGAGGTCATCCCGGCGCACAACGGGCTGTCGCCGTCCGGGAACGTGCAGGGCCAGGTCGTCTACGCCAACTACGGCCGCCCGCAGGACTTCGAGCAGCTCGACAAGGCCGGCGTCTCGGTCAAGGACAAGATCGTCCTCGTCCGCTACGGGCAGGTGTTCCGCGGCATCAAGCCGCGGGAGGCCGGCAAGCGCGGCGCCAAGGGCGTGCTCATCTACTCCGACCCGGCCGACGACGGGTTCACCAAGGGCGCGGTGTACCCGGACGGGCCGTGGCGCGCGCCCGACGGCATCCAGCGCGGCAGCGTCGCGCAGATCCAGCTGGCGTCCGGCGACCCGCTGACGCCCGGCTGGTCGGACGACTCGCCGGACGCCCGCCGGCTCAAGCCGTCCGAGGCGCCGATGCTGAAGGGCCTCGTCCCGACGCTGCCGATCTCCTACGGCGCCGCCGAGCCGCTGCTGCGCTCGCTGACCGGCGCGGAGGCGCCGAAGGACTGGCAGGGCGGCCTGCCGTTCACCTACCGGATCGGCCCGGGCGGCACGCAGGCGCACCTGGATCTGGAGAACACCTTCCAGGTCCGCAAGCTCTGGGACGTCACCGTGAAGATCCCGGGCAGCGAGCGTCCCGACCAGGAGGTCGTGCTCGGCGGGCACCATGACGCGTGGGTGTACGGCAGCGACGACAACCTGTCCGGCACGGAGAACGTCCTGCAGATCGGCCGCGCCCTCGGCACGCTTCTCAAGCAGGGCTGGCGACCGAAGCGGACGGTCGTGCTCGCCACGTGGGACGGCGAGGAGTACGGGCTGTTCGGCTCCACCGAGTACGCCGAGCAGCAGGCCGAGCGGCTCCGCAACGCGGTCGCGTACGTGAACATGGACGGCGCGGGCGGCTCCCAGTTCGGCGCCGATGCGACGCCCGCGCTGGACCAGTCCGTCATCGACGCCGCCAAGGAGGTCGCCTGGCCCGGCACGAGCGGGACCGCCTACGACGCGTGGAAGGCGCAGAACGGCGGCGAGACGCCGATCGACCGCATCGGCGGCGGCTCGGACTTCCAGGCGTTCTTCCAGCGCTACGGCGTCCCCGCGATGAACCTCGGCTCCTCGTCGACGGGCTCGTCGGGCAACTACCACTGCTCGTGCGACGACTTCTACTGGATGTCGCACTTCGGCGACCCGACCTGGGAGTACCACGCGGCGATGTCGCGGCTCGTCGGCATCGCGACGCTGCGGCTGGCCGACGCGGACGTCCTCGCGATGCGGTACGCCCCGTACGCCGCCGAGACCGCGCAGTACCTGACCGCGTTCACCGACCAGCAGCGCAAGCGGCTCGGCAAGGTGGTCGTGGACGTCTCCCGCGACATCGACCAGGCCAAGGCGTGGCAGAAGGCCGCCGACGCTCTGCAGGCGCGCGCCGAACAGGCCCTCCGCAAGGGCGACACGGCGGAGTTCCGGCGGCTGAACGCCAAGCTCATGCAGGACGAGCGCGACCTGCTCACCCAGGCGGGCCTGCCGGGCCGGCCCTGGTACCGGCACCAGATCTACGCCCCCGGCATGGACACCGGCTACGCCACGCAGCGCCTCCCGGGCCTGAACGACGCCCTGTTCCTGCAGAACGACCCGGCCACCGCGAAGGCCTACGAGGCGCGCCTGTACGCCTCCCTCCGCGCGGCCACCCGCACCCTCTCCCCCGAGGACGACCGCTGAGATCCGGTCCGGGCCGCGCGGGCGTCAGGTCCGCGCGGCCCGGCCGGGCGTCTCGCCCCTCGCCACCTCCAGGACGCCGGTCTCGGTGACCAGCGCGGTCACCAGGCGGGCCGGGGTGACGTCGAACGCGGGGTTGAACCCGCCGGCACCGTCGGGCGCCGTCGGCGTCCCGCCCCAGGCCAGCACCTCGCCGGGGTCGCGTTCCTCGATCGGGATCAGGTCGCCGGACGCGAGCGCGAGGTCCACGGTGCTCCAGGGCGCGGCGACCACCAGCGGGACGCCCGCCGCCGCGCACGCCAGCGCCACGCCGACCGAACCGATCTTGTTGGCGGTGTCGCCGTTGGCGGCGATCCGGTCGGCGCCGATGACCGCGACGTCCACCAGGCCGCGCAGGACGGTGCTCGGCGCGGCGCCGTCCGCCTGCACCAGGCAGGGGATCCCGGCCCGGACCAGCTCCCAGGCCGTGAGCCGCGCGCCCTGGAGCAGCGGGCGCGTCTCGTCGGCGTAGACCTTCTCCACCCGGCCCCGGTCGTGCAGTTCGCGGACGACGCCGAGGGCCGTCCCCCATCCGGCGGTCGCGAGGGCGCCGGCGTTGCAGTGGGTGAGGATCCGCAGCGGGCGGTCGGGCGTGCGGGCGGTGATCCAGTCCGCGCCGAACGCGCCGATCGCCCGGTTGCCCCGCACGTCCTCGTCCAGCACCGCCTGCGCCTCGGCCACGACGGCGTCCACCCCCTTGCCGGCGAGCCGGACGGCCCGGTCGACGCCGGCGGCGAGGTTCACCGCGGTGGGCCGCGCCTCCCGAATCCGGGCGATCGCCGCGTCGCGCGCCGCGTCGTCCCAGCCCTCGCGCTCGGCCTGGAGCATCGCGATCGCGACGCCGAACGCGCCGGCCACGCCGAGCGCGGGCGCGCCGCGCACCACCAGCCGCCGGATCGCGTCCACGAGGGCGTCGGCGTCGCGCACCACGACGTGCTCGACGCGCCCGGGCAGCACGGTCTGATCCAGCAGCCGCAGCCCGTCCCCGGCCCATTCCACCGTCCGCACGTCGTCCGTCATAACGCCCATTCTGCCCGCCGGGCGCCGCGAAGCCGTACCCGGCAAGGCTTTTCGCCGCCCCGGGCCGTCCCGGACATCTATACCGTGACCTGCGGTAACTTGACACGGGTCGAACTCTTGTTCGAGATTGGACGCGGGGGCGCGAAAGGAGGGACGACCGTGCCGGAGGCGGCGCTGCGGGACCTGGCGAGGTCGCTGGAGCACGCGTCCGCGCCGCCCGCCCGCGCGCTCCCGGTGCTGCCCGCGCTGCGCCCGGTGGTCCCCGGCGGGCTGCGCCCCGGCTCGGTGGTCGGGCTGGACGGGCCCGGCGCCGCCTCGCTCGCCCTCGCGCTCGTCGCGGGCGTCTCCCGGCACGGCGGCGAGGACGGCTCCGGCGGCTGGTGCGGGATCGTCGGCGTCCCGTCGTTCGGCGTCGCCGCCGCCGCGGGGATGGGCGCCGAGCCCGAACGGCTGCTGCTGGTCGACGAGCCCGGCGACCGCTGGCCCGACGTGGTCGCCGCGCTGGCCGAGGCGGTCGAGCTGGTGCTGCTGTGCCCGCCGGAGCGGCCCGGCGCCGCCGCCGTCCGCCGGCTGTCGGCCCTCGCCCGCAAGCACGGCGGCGTGCTCGCGCTGTCCGGGCCGTTCGCCCGCGACTGGCCGGGCACCCGGCTGCGGCTGCGGCTGGACGAGATCGCGTGGGAGGGGATCGGCGACGGCCACGGGCGCCTGCGCGGCCGGCGCGTCCAGGTGGTCGCCGAGGGCCGCGACGCCCCCGGCCGGGGCCGCCGCGCCCACCTGTGGCTGCCCGCCGCCGACGGCACCGTCCGGCCCGCCGCCCCGGTGCGGCCGCCGCTGGAGATCGTCCCGCCGCCCGCGGTGAAGGACGGCGCCGCCGTCCACACCCGCCGCGAGGGCGAGGCGGCCGTGGTCCGCATCAGGGAGGGGATCGCGTGACGCGGGTGCTGGCCGTGTGGTGCCCGGACTGGCCCGTGACGGCCGTCGGGGTGGAGGCCGCCGCGGCGGGGGCCGTGGTGGTGCAGGGGCGGATAGCGGCGTGTTCGGCGGCGGCGCGGGCCGAAGGCGTCCGGCGCGGGCAGCGGCTGCGGGACGCGCAGCGGCGATGCCCCGACCTGGTCGTACGGGAACGCGACACCGACGCGGAAGGGCGGTTGTTCGAGACGGTCGTCGAGGCGGTCGCGGAGCTGGCGCCGAAAGTCGAGGTGGTGCGGCCGGGGCTGTGCGCGATCGCGGCGCGCGGTCCGGCCCGGTTCTACGGCGGCGAGGAGGCGCTGCGGGTCCTGGTGCAGGACACGGTGGTGGAGGCCGGGTACGACTGCGGATCCGGGATCGCGGACGGGCTGTTCGCCGCCGAGCTGGCCGCGCGCGCCGGGCAGGGCGGCACGGTGGTGCCCGAGGGCGCCGCGGCGGCGTTCCTGGCGCCGTACCCGCTGTCGGTGCTGGACCGCCCGGAGCTGGCCGACCTGCTCCGGCGGCTCGGGATCAAGACGCTGGGCGCGTTCGCGGACCTGCCGTCCGGGCACGTCGCGGGGCGGTTCGGGGCGGACGGGGCGCTGGCGCACCGGCTGGCGCGGGGCGAGGAGCCGCGCCCGATCGCGCCGGTCCGCGCGGCGGCGGACCTGTCGGTGCGCGCGGCGTTCGATCCGCCCGCCGCGCAGGCCGAGCAGGTGGTGTTCACCGCGAAGCGGCTGGCGGACGAGCTGCACGAGGGGCTCGCGGCGGGCGGGCTGGCGTGCGTGCGGCTGGAGGTCGAGGCCGGGTTCGCCGACGGGCACGTCCTGCGGCGGCTGTGGCGGCACGACGGGCGGCTGTCGGCGCTGGCCGTCGCCGAGCGGGTGCGCTGGCAGCTGTCGGCCTGGCGGGACGGGCGCCCGGCGGCGGGCACCGACCCCGAGGGCATCGAGGCGCCCGCCGAAGAGGAGGCCGTGTGGGGCGGCGTGACGTGGCTGGAGCTGGCGCCCGACCAGCTCGTCCCGGACGGGGGCCGGCAGGAGGCGCTGTGGGGGCGGACGGCCGTCACCGACCGCATCGCGCGGGCCGCCGACCGGATCCAGGGGCTGCTCGGCCACGGCGCGATCACCCGGCCGGTGCCGGCGGGCGGACGCGGTCCGGGCGAGCAGATCGTCCGGGTGCCGGTCGGGGACCTGCCGCCGGCGGGCCTGCCGGACGGGCCGTGGCCGGGCCGGCTGAGGGCGCCCGCGCCCGCCGTGGTGCCGCCCGCGGCGCCGGAGGCCGAGCTGGTCGACGCGTCCGGGGAACCGGTGGTGGTGTCGGCGCGGTGCGCGGTGTCGGCGCCGCCGGCCGCGCTGGTGCTCGCGGGCCGTCCGGCGGCGGTCACGGCGTGGACGGGCCCGTGGCCGGCGGACGAGCGGTGGTGGGACCCGGCGAAGGCGCGGCGCCGCGCCCGGTTCCAGGTCGTCACCGAGGACGGCGCCGCCTACCTGCTGACCGTCGAGGGCCGGCGATGGCGCGTGGAGGCGACCTATGACTAGGCGGGTGCACCGTGGGGTGGCATAACCCGCCGATCTCGTGGCGGGAGTTCGAGGAGAAGCTGTCGTGGCGTCCCGCCGAGCACGCGCCGCAGGAGGCGCCGGAGGAGCCGGGCCCGCCGCGCCGCGCGGAGGGCGGGGTGCCGTGGGCGGAGCTGCACGTCCACTCGTCGTTCAGCTTCCTGGACGGGGCCAGCTCCCCGGACGCGCTGGTCGCCGAGGCGGCGCGGCTCGGCGTGGAGACGATGGCGGTCACCGACCACGACGGCATGTACGGGGCGGTCCAGTTCGCGCAGGCAGCGCACGAGTCGGGCATCGGGACGGTGTTCGGCGCGGAGCTGAGCCTCGGGCTGCCCGGCCCGCAGACCGGGGAGCCGGACCCGGCGGGCCGGCATCTGCTGGTGCTCGCCCGGGGCGCGCAGGGCTACGCGCGGCTGTGCTCGGCGATCACGGCGGCGCAGCTCGCGGGCGGGCGCAAGGGCCGCCCGGTCTACGACCTGGAGGCGCTGGCGGAGGCGCACGACGGGCAGTGGGCGGTGCTGACCGGGTGCCGGAAGGGGCCGGTTCCGGCGGCGCTGGAGTCCGGCGGCCCGGACGCGGCCGAGCGTGAGCTGCGCCGGATGATCGGGATGTTCGGCCGCGAGAACGTCTTCGTGGAGCTGGTCGACCACGACCAGCCCGACGACGACGAACGCAACGACGCGCTGTTCGAGCTGGCCGCACGGGTCGGGGCGGGCGCCGTCGCGTCCAACAACGTGCATTTCGCGGCACCGGGCGCCGACGCGCGGCTCGCGCAGGCGATGGCGGCGGTGCGGGCGCGGCGCAGCATGGACGACATGGTGGGGTGGCTGCCCGCGAGCGGCACCGCGCACCTGCGCAGCGGCGCGGAGATGGCCGCGCGGCTCGCGCGCTTCCCCGGCGTGCTCGAACGCACGGCGGAACTGGGACGCGAATGCCGGTTCGGGTTCGACGTGGTCGCGCCCCGGCTGCCCGACTGGCCCGTCGGGGACGGCCACACCGAGGCGAGCTGGCTGCGGCACCTGGTGAAGGAGGGCGCGCTCAAGCGGTACGGGCCGCCGGACAACGAGAGGGTGTCGGGCGCGTACGCGCAGATCGCCAAGGAGCTCGACGTCATCGAGCAGCTCAAGTTCCCGGGCTACTTCCTGATCGTCCACGACATCGTCGAGTTCTGCCGGAGCAAGGGGATCCTGTGCCAGGGGCGCGGGTCGGCGGCGAACTCGGCGGTCTGCTACGCGCTCGGCATCACCGGCGTCGACGCCGTCCGGCACGGGCTGCTGTTCGAGCGGTTCCTGTCCCCCGGACGCGACGGACCGCCCGACATCGACCTCGACATCGAGCACAAGCGCCGCGAGGAGGCCATCCAGTACGTCTACCGCAAGTACGGGCGCGAGTGCACGGCGCAGGTCGCGAACGTCATCAGCTACCGGCCGCGCATGGCCGTCCGGGACGCGGCGCGCGCGCTCGGCTTCTCCCCCGGCCAGCAGGACGCCTGGTCCAAGGGCATCGACCCGCGCGACCCGGTCGGGTCCGAGACCGACATCCCGCCGCACGTCATGGAGCTGGCCGGGCGGATGCTGGCGCTGCCCCGGCACCTCGGCATCCACTCCGGCGGCATGGTCATCGCGGACCGCCCCGTCGGCGAGATCTGCCCGATCGAGTGGGCGGCGATGCCGGACCGCAGCGTCCTGCAATGGGACAAGGACGACTGCGCGGCGGCCGGCCTGGTGAAGTTCGACCTGCTCGGCCTCGGCATGCTCGCCGCCCTGCACGACTGCTTCGACCTCGTCGCCGAGCACCACGGGCAGCGGCACGACCTCCAGTCCATCCCGCCGGAGGACCCCGAGGTGTACGAGATGCTCTGCGACGCCGACACCGTCGGGGTGTTCCAGGTCGAGTCGCGCGCGCAGATGGCCACGCTGCCCCGGCTGAGGCCGCGCGAGTTCTACGACCTGGTGGTGGAGGTCGCGCTGATCCGCCCCGGCCCGATCCAAGGCGGGTCCGTCCACCCGTACCTGCGGCGCCGCAAGGGCCTCGAACCGGCGACGTGCCCGCATCCGCTGATGGAGCCGGCGCTGCGGCGGACGCTCGGCGTCCCGCTGTTCCAGGAGCAGATGATGCAGCTCGCCGTCGACTGCGCGGGGTTCACCCCGAACGAGGCCGACCAACTGCGGCAGGCGATGGGCGCCAAACGCGCGCCCGAACGCGTCGAACGGCTCCGGCGCCGGCTGCTGGACGGGATGGCCGAGCGCGGCATCCCGGCCGAGATCGCCGAGAGCGTCTACGAGAAGATCCTCGGGTTCACCGGGTTCGGGTTCCCCGAGTCGCACGCGCAGAGCTTCGCGCACCTGGTGTACGCGAGCGCCTGGCTGAAGCGGCACTTCCCCGCCGCGTTCACGGCGGCGCTCGTCCGCAACCAGCCGATGGGCTTCTACAGCTCGCAGTCGCTGCTGGCGGACGCGCGGCGGCACGGCGTCGTGGTCCGGGGCGTCGACATCAACGCCAGCGACGTCCACCCGACGCTGGAAGAGCCCATCGAGGTGACGTCGGACCACCCGCACGCGCCCGCCGCGCCGCAGCCCGCGATCCGCGTCGGCCTCGCCGGCATCCGCAACCTCGGCGACGACACCGCCGAGCTGATCGCGGCGGGACGCCCCTACACGAGCATGGAGGACCTGGCCCGGCGCGTCCCGCTGTCGGCGGCGGCCCTGGAGGCGCTCGCGACCGCCGGGGCCTTCGACCGCCTCGGCATGACGCGGCGCGAGGCGCTGTGGGCGGCGGGCGCGCTCGCCGGCACCGGCCCCGGGCAGCTCGAAGGCGTCACGCCCGGCGCGTCCGCCCCCGCGCTGCCGCCGATGACGCCGATCGAGGAGACCCTCGCCGACCTGTGGGCGACCGGCGTCTCCCACACCCACCCCGTCGCGCACGTCCGCGATGCGCTGGACGAACTCGGCGCCCTGTCGTCCGAACGCCTCGCGAAGACGCCGTCCGACACCAACGTCGTCGTCGCCGGCCTCGTCACCCACCGGCAGCGCCCGCCGACCGCCGGCGGCATCGTGTTCATGACGCTGGAGGACGAGACCGGCATCATCAACGTCGTCTGCCCGCCGCAGGTGTTCCAGCGGCACCGGGGCCTCGCCGTCGACTCCCAGGCGCTGCTGGTCGGCGGCCGCCTCGAACGCGCCGACGGCGTCACCAACGTCCGCGCCACCCGGCTGCGCCGCCTCCCCGTCCCCGGCAAGGTCCGCGCCCGGAACTTCCACTGACCGGCGGCCGAACCCGGGCACTGCCCGGCGCGTCCGATGTGTGTCATCGTTGAGACGGAGAGGGTCGCGTGCCGCCGTGTGGGCGGCCGCCAAGGCGCGGCTCCGGCGAAAGGCTGATCGCCGATGGAGAGCCCACGGTCGCATCCGCGGTCCGCCGCGCCCGCGCCGAGCGAACTGCGGCCGGACGACCCGACGCAGGTCGGGCGGTACCGGATCGAGGCAAGGATCGGCGAGGGCGGGATGGGCGCGGTCTACCTCGGCCGCGACCCCGGCGGGCAGGTCGTCGCGGTCAAGGTCGTCCGCCCGGACCTCGCCGGCAACCGGATGTTCCTCGCCCGGTTCCACGACGAGGCCGCGCACGCCGAACGCGTCGCGTCGTTCTGCACCGCGCAGGTGCTGGAGCACGGCGAGGACCTCGGCCTCGCCTACCTGGTCACCGAGTACATCGAGGGGCCGTCGCTGCTCGACCACGTCACGGCCATCGGGCCGCTGTCGCCGGGGATGCTGCACGGCGTCGCGGTCGGCGTCGCCGCCGCGCTGGTCGCGATCCACAGCGCGGGCCTGGTGCACCGCGACCTCAAGCCCAGCAACGTGCTGCTGTCCATCTCCGGCCCCCGCGTGATCGACTTCGGCATCGCGCGGGCCCTGGACGCGGCGTCCTCGCACACCCGCACCGGGCAGGTCGTCGGCACCCCCGGCTGGTTCGCGCCCGAGCAGATCACCACGCAGAACATCACCCCGGCGGTGGACGTGTTCGCCTGGAGCTGCCTCGTCGCCTTCGCCGCGACCGGCCGCAACCCGTTCGGGCAGGGCTCCTTCGAGCTCATGGCGGCGCGCGCCGTGCACGCCGAACCGGAGCTGGGCTCCCTGCCGGAGCCGCTGTCCCGGCTGGTGCGGTCCGCGCTGCTCAAGGACCCCGAGCAGCGGCCGGGCGCCCGCGACCTGCTGCTCGGCCTGGTCGGCGGCGCCGGCGAGGCCGACGTGTCGCACACCCTCGGCGCGTCGTGGACGACCCCGCCGATCCCCCGCCCGGACGTCACGTCCCGCGACCCCGGCGCCGCGCAGGCCCAGCCCCAGGCCCGGGCCCAGGTCCCGGCCCCGCCACCGCCCCGGCCCCAGCCGCAGCCACAGCCGCAGCCGCAGCCGCATCAGCGGACCGCACCCGCGAACGAACTGCCGCCGCCGGCCCCCATGCCCGTGGCCGAACGGCACCGGCAGGCCCCGAACCAGGGGACGATGCCGTCCCACGAGATCGCCCCGCATCCCGTCACGGTGCCTCAGCAACCGCCCGACCGGCGCAGGACGGCCCTCGCGGCGGGCGCCGCGGTCCTCGTCGTCGCCGCGATCGCGGCGGCCGGCGCCTACTTCCTCACCCGCCCGGACGACAACGGCGGCAAGGCCGACACCGGCTCCACCGCGAAGGCCGCCACCGGCTTCCCGACCGGCCCGATGCTCGTGCGGATCGACACCGAGCCCGGATGGCCGAAGGAATGCCACGCCGACATCGGCACCTACAAGCCCGGCGACGCCGCGCCCGCCACGCTCGTCGGCGGGCCGGCCTGCGACACGCTCCCGGAGCGGTCACCGGACCACAAGTACATCGCGTTCAGCCGGTCGGTCGACGGGGCCACCTCCGCCCAGGTCGTGAACGCCGACGGCAGCGGCCGCCACAAGGTCGCCGACATCGCCGGCGGCCGGGTGACCTGGTCGCCCGACGGCACCCGCCTGGCCTACATGGGCGGCTCCGGCGGCACCCGCCAGATCTACACCGTCACCCTCGCGAACGGCACCGTCACCCGGCTGACCGGCGACGACTCCGCCAAGGACGACCCGATGTGGTCGTCCACCGGCCGGATCGTCTTCTGGAGCAGGAAGGACGGCGCCGAGCAGATCTACACCCTCGACCCCGACCACCCGGCCAAGCCCTGGGTGCGGGTGACCCGCGACGGCGTCCGCTCCGTCGACCCCGAATGGTCGCCGGACGGCTCGAAGATCGCCTACACGCGCGGCCCCTCCGCCGCGAGCGGCATCTGGGTGATGAACGCCGACGGCTCCGGCGGGCACGCCCTGACCTCCGGCGACGCGCACGACATGGACCCGGGCTGGTCCCGCGACGGCCGCTGGATCTGCTACGTGCGCGGCCCGGTCGGCACCCCGGAGATCCACGCCGTCCGCGCCGACGGCACCGGCGACCGCGTCGTCACCCCGCCCGGCAAGGTCCTCGGCCACCCGAGCTGGTCCTAGGCCGGTCAGCCGCCGAGGGCGTCCAGACGGCGCAGGATGACGCCCTCGCGGAGCGCCCAGGGGCAGACCTCGAGCTCCTTCAGCTCGAACAGGTCCATCGCCGCGTCCGCGACGATCGCCCCGGCGAGCAGCTGGGGCGCGCGCGACTCCGACACCCCGGGCAGCTCGGCGCGTTCGGCGGAGGTCATCTGGGCGAGCTTCTCGGCCCACTCGGTGACGTCGGCGTCCTGCAGGACGCGCCGCTGGTACGGTCCCTCGGCCGACGGCGCGGCGCCCGCGATGCGGGCGAGCTGCCGGAACGTCTTGGACGTCGCCACCGCGTGGTCGGCGGGCCCGTACCGGGACACGTCCCCGACGTGCCGGGCGATCTCCGCGCGGACGTGCCGGCGCAGCGCGCGGACCTCCCCGGCGGGCGGCGGGTCGGCGGTGAACCAGCCCCGGGTGAGCCGGCCCGCGCCGAGCGGCAGCGAGAACGCCGCGTCCGGCTCCTCGTCGATGCCGGCCGCGATCTCCAGGGAGCCGCCGCCGATGTCGACCACCAGCAGCCGCCCGGACGACCAGCCGAACCAGCGGCGCACCGCCAGGAACGTCAGCCGCGCCTCGTCCTCGCCCGACAGCGCGTCGATGCCCACCTGCTTCTCGCCCCGGATCCGGTCGAGGATCTCCTCGCCGTTGGCGGCGTCGCGGACCGCGGAGGTGGCGAACGCGACCAGGTCCTCGACGCCCTTGTCCTCGGCGATCTGCAGCGCCTCGTCGACGAACTCGCGCAGCAGGCCCTCGCCCCGCTTCGACAGCCGTTCGCCGTCCTCCAGGTGCGCGGCCAGGCGCAGCTCCGCCTTGTGGGAGAACGCGGGGATCGGGCGCGCTCCCTGGTGGGCGTCCACCACCAGCAGGTGCACCGTGTTCGAGCCCACGTCCAGCACGCCGAGTCGCATGCCCCGACGCTATCGGACGCCCGCCTGGCCGGATCGCCAGACCAGCCTCAACGGGACACAGCACCCGTACCGCTACGGTGGGGCCCATGGACGGGCACGAGGGACGGCGCTGGCGGGTGCCGCCCAAGGTCGTCGCGGTCAAGTGCGCGGCGGCGGTCGCGGTCGGGGCGCTGGCCGCCCTGAGCGGCGGCGACTCGCAGCGGCTGCTGCTGGCGGGCGCCGCGGCGCTCGGCCTGGCGGTCGTCGCGCTCCGCGACCTGGTGGCGCCCGTCCGGGTGGCCGCCGACCGCGAGGGCGTCACCATCGTCACCGGGTACGCGGGGCACCGCCGCCTGCCGTGGGACGCGGTGACCGCGATCCGCGTGGACGAGCGGCGCCGGATGCTGCTGCACACCCGGATGCTGGAGATCGAGACCGCCGACGACCTGCACCTGTTCAGCGCCTTCGACCTCGGCACGGACGTCCACGACGTCGCCGACGACCTCTACCACCTGCGCGCCCGAACCACCCGCTGAGGCGCTGGGCGGCCGGACCGCGGTCAGGCGGGAAGGTCTTCGGGGGTGGGGTAGGACGTCTGGGCGCCGGGTCTGCGGACGGCGGCGGCGCCGACGCGGGTGGCGTAGCGGGCCGCGTCGGGCAGGGAGTCGCCGCGGGCGAGGCGCAGGCAGAGGGCGGCGGTGAACGCGTCGCCCGCGCCGGTGGTGTCGACGGCCTCCACCTTCGGCGACGGGATCGGCGTCGTGCCGTCCGCGTCGGCGACGACGGCGCCGTCGGCGCCGAGGGTGATGACGGCGGAGCGGGGGCCGGAGCGCAGGAGCGCCGCCGCCATCTGGTCCGGGTCCTGCTCGGCGGGTTCGCCGGGGCCGCCGAGCAGCCAGGCGGCCTCGTGCTCGTTGACCACGAGGGGGTCGCAGAGCGCGAGGACCTCGTCCGGGACGGGCGCGGTCGGCGACAGGTTCAGCACGACGCGGGCGCCCGCCGAGGCCGCCGCCCGGGCGGCGGCCTCGATCGCGGGCATCGGCACCTCGAGCTGGAACGTCACCACCGACGCCGCGGCGATCATGTCGCGGGCGGCGGCGACGTCGTCCGGGGTGAGCCGGGCGTTGGCGCCGGGCGAGACGATGATGCTGTTGTCGCCGTCCGGGCCGACCGTGATCAGCGCGACGCCGCTCGGGCCCGGCGTGACCGCGAGGTGCGCCCGGTCGACGCCGGCGCCGGCGAGCGCGTCGCGCAGCAGCGCGCCGTGCCCGTCGTCGCCGATCCGGCCGACGATCCCCACCCGGCCGCCGAGCCGGGCCGCGGCGACCGCCTGGTTGGCGCCCTTGCCGCCCGGATGGGTGGCGAGGTCGGAGCCGAGGACGGTCTCCCCCGGGCCGGGCCTCCGGTCGACGCCGACCACCAGGTCCGCGTTGACGGAGCCGACCACGACGACGTCGTACTGATCGGGCACGGCACTCCCCTTCTACTGCGTGGCGAACTGGGCGGCGTTCTCCGGCGTGGCGATCTTCACCGGCACCGGGGCGTTGGCGACCAGCTCGCCGCCCTTGGCGGCCTTGAGCGCGCTGTCGACGGCCATTTTGCCGAGCAGCCGGGGCTGCTGGGCGACCGTCGCGTTGAGCGTGCCGGCCTGGACGGCCTTGATGCCGTCCGGCGTGCCGTCGAAGGCGACCACCTTGACCTGCTTGCCGGCCCTGCCGCCGAGCGCCTTGATCGCGCCGAGCGCCATCTCGTCGTTCTCGGCGAACACCCCGTTGACGTCGGGATGCGACTGGAGCAGGTTCGTCATGACGTCCAGGCCCTTGGTCCGGTCGAAGTCGGCGGGCTGCTTGGCGACCACCTGGATGCCGGGGTACTGCTTGAGGCCCTCGGTGAAGCCCTGCCCGCGCTCGCGGGAGGCCGAGGTCCCGGCCTGCCCCTGGATCACCACGATCTTGCCCTTGCCGCCGAGCTCCTTCGCCATCTGCGCGGCGGCGTCCTTGCCGCCCGCGATGTTGTCGGACGCGACGAGCTGCTCGATCTTCGCGCCGTTGACGGTGCGGTCGGCCGCGACGACGGGGATGCCGGCCCGGTTGGCGGCCTTCACCGCGGGCGCCGCGGCGTCGGAGTCGACCGGGTTGACGATGATCGCCCTCATCCCCTGGCCGGTGTAGTTCTGCACCTGGTTGACCTGCTGGGACGCGTCGTTCTGCGCGTCCCCGACGGTCAGCTTCACGCCGACCTTCTTCGCCTCGTCCTGTGCGCCCTGGCGGAACTGGACGAAGAACGGGTTGTTCAGCGTGGACACCGACAGCCCGATCCTGACCGAGCCGCCGCCGGCCGCGCCGCCGGACTTGGAGTCGTCGTCGCCGGTGGTGGCGACGACCGCGGCGAGCGCGACGATGACCGCGACGACCGCGGCGCCGCCCGCCCAGAACGTCGCCGGGCGGACCTTCAGGCCGCGCCGCCGGACGGTGTCCAGCAGGACCGCCGCCGCGATCACGACGCCGATGACGACCTGCTGCCAGAACGCCGACACCGACAGCAGGTTCAGGCCGTTGCGCAGCACCGCGAGGATCAGCGCGCCGACCAGGGTGCCGAACGCCCTTCCCTTGCCGCCGGACAGGCTCGCCCCGCCGATGACGACGGCGGCGATCGCGTCCAGCTCGTAGCCGTTGGCGGCCTGCGGCTGCGCCGAGGCCAGCCGGGACGCCAGCACGATCCCGGCGACGGCCGCGAACGCGCCGGACAGCGCGTAGGTGACGAGCTTCTGCCGGTTCACCCGGATGCCCGACAGCCGGGCCGCCTCCTCGTTGCCGCCGATCGCGTACATCGCGCGGCCGCTGTAGGTGCGGGCCAGGATCAGCGCGGTCAGCAGCCCCATCACGATCATCACGATGACCGGGACGGGCAGGTACTTCCCGATCGTGTCGCCGAGGTGGGTGACGGAGCCGGGGAACGCGATCGGGCTGCCGTCGGAGATCACCAGCGCGAGGCCGCGGGCGACGCCGAGCATCGCCAGCGTCGCGATGAACGGCGGCAGCTTCCCGTAGGTGATCAGCGCCCCGTTGACCAGGCCGGCGACGACGCCGACCAGGATCGCGGCGATCAGCGCGACCGGCCACGGCAGGCCGTGCTGCGTCGCCGTCCACGCCAGCACCACCGCCGACAGCGCGGCGACCGCGCCGACCGACAGGTCGATCCCGGCGGTGACGATGACGAACGTGACGCCGAACGCCAGGATCGCGGTGACCGCCGCCTGCACCCCGACGTTCAGCAGGTTGGTGACGGTCAGGAAGTCACCGGACGCGATCGCCAGCGCGATCACCAGGATGACCAGCCCGGCCAGCGCGCCGTTCTCGCCCAGCAGCCGGCCCGCGACCCGGGCCGCGCCGCCGGACCGCGGCCCCTGCGGCCGCTTGCGCAACGTCTCAGTGTCGCCCGAGGGGGGACGACCCCCCACGCCCCCCGGGCCGACTCCGTCGGACTTAGTGGACATCGTCGTTCTCCTCGCCCTTCGCACTGCCCGGACCGGCGACGGCCAGCGCCATCACCGCGTCCTGCGTCGCCTCGGCCGCCGGCAGTTCGCCGGCCAGCCGGCCCCGCGCCATCACCAGCACCCGGTCGCTCATCCCCAGCACCTCGGGCAGGTCGCTGGAGATCATGAGCACCGCGTGCCCGGAGGCGGTGAGGGTGTTGATCAGCTCGTAGATCTCGACCTTCGCGCCGACGTCGATGCCGCGCGTCGGCTCGTCCAGCACCAGCACCTTCGCGTCGGCGAGCAGCCACTTGCCGATCACGACCTTCTGCTGGTTGCCGCCCGACAGGGTGCGGACCTCCTGCCGCAGCCCGCTCATCCGCACGTTCAGCCGCCCGGCGATCTCGCCGGCGTCCCGGCGCTGCCCGGCCCGGTCGACGAGGCCGCCGCGGCTGAACCGGCCGAGCGTGACGAGGCCGAGGTTCTCCTGGACGTCGGCGCCGAGCACCAGTCCCTGGCCCTTGCGGTCCTCGGGGACGAGCCCGACCCCGGCCTCCATCGCCGCGTGGACGTCGCCGGGCGGCAGCGGCCGGCCGTCCACGATCACCTCGCCGCGGTCCGGCCGGTCCGCGCCGAAGATCGCGCGGGCGACCTCGGTGCGGCCGGCGCCGACCAGCCCGGCGAGCCCGACCACCTCGCCCGCGCGGACCTCGAACGACACGTCCTCGAACACGCCGTCGCGGGTCAGCCCCTTCACCTGGAGCAGCGGCGGGCCGGCCTCGGTGCGCTCGCGCGGGTACTGCTGGTCGATGGAGCGGCCCACCATCAGCCGGACCAGCTCGTCGCGGGGCGTGTCCGCCGGGACCTCGGCGACCGACCGGCCGTCGCGCAGCACCGTCACCCGGTCGCCGATCCGCGGGATCTCCTCCAGGTGGTGGGTGATGAAGACGACCGCGACGCCCTGCTCGCGGAGCCGCGCGACGATCCCGAACAGCCGGTCGACCTCGCCGGCGGTCAGCACCGCGGTCGGCTCGTCCATGATCAGCACGCGGGCGTCCAGGCTCAGCGCCTTGGCGATCTCCACCATCTGGCTGCGCGCGATGCCGAGGCCCGCCATCCGGTCGTCCGGGGCGGCCTCGACGCCGACCCGCGCGAGCAGGTCCCGCGCGGCGGCGTTCATCGCCCCGCGGTCCACCAGCCCGAACCGGCGCGGCGGCCGGCCGAGGAACAGGTTCTCCGCGACCGTCAGCTCCGGGACGAGGTTGAACTCCTGGTAGATGGTCGCGATGCCGAGCCGCTCGGCGTCCTGCGCCGTGCGGATCCGCACCTCGCGGCGATCTACTTCTATGGTTCCGGCGTCGGGGCGGTGCGCGCCGGACAGCGTCTTGATCAGCGTGCTCTTCCCGGCCCCGTTCTCGCCGAGGAGCACGTGCACCTCGCCGGGCCGCAGGCCGAAGTCGACGCCGTCGAGCGCGAGCACGCCCGGGAACGCCTTGCGCAGCCCGCGCACCCGGAGGATCTCCCCCCGGTCCGGCCGCTCGTCGGCAGGCAGGTTCATGGGCGGCCACTCCCTTCACTCTCGTTGCCTTCCGCCCCGGGTTCGCCGCAGGAGCGCCGGACGACCAGCCGCGCGTCGAGCACGACCGGCTCCACCGGCCGGCCCCCGATCCGCTCCAGCAGCGCGCGCACCGCGCGCCGGCCGAGCTCCTGGACCGGCTGGCCGATCGCGGTGACCGGCGGGTCCACATGGGTGAACCACGGGACGTCGTCGTAGGAGGCGATCCCCACGTCCCCGGGGACCGCCAGGCCGCGGGCGCGGATCTCGTCCAGCGCGCCGAGCGTCATGAGGTTGTCGCCCGCGACGATCACCTCGGGCGGCGCGGGCAGGTCCAGCAGCCGGGCGGCGGCGGCCCGCCCGCTGGCCGCCTGGAAGTCGCCGGCCTCCAGGTACTCGGGGCGGACCGGCAGCCCGGCGGCGCGCAGCGCCGCCGTGAACGCCGCGGTCCGCTCGCGGCCGGTCGACAGCAGCGCGGGCCCGGACACGAACGCGACCCGCCGGTGCCCGAGGCCCGCCAGGTGCGATACCAGCGCGCCGATCGCGGCGGTGCCGTCGGCGCGCACCGTCGGCACGTCCAGGCCGGGCAGGGTGCGGTCGAGGAACACCAGCGGGACGCCGCCGGAGGCGACGTCGCGGACCAGCGGCGTGATCTCCGCCGTGGGGCACAGCAGCAGGCCGTCGACCCGCTGCTCCAGGAGGGTCCGGACGTAGTGGTCCTGGCGTTCGGGCCGCTCGTCGGCGTTGCCGATGACGACCGAGTACCCGGCGGAGCGCGCCTCGTCCTCGATGGCGCGGGCCAGCTCGGTGAAGAACGGGTTGAGGATGTCGCCGATGACCAGCCCGATCGTGCGGGTGGTGTCGGTGCGCAGCGAGCGGGCGACGGCGTTCGGCCGGTAGCCCAGCTCGTCCACCGCCGCCAGGACGCGGGCCCGCGTCGCCTCGGTGACCGGCGCGCTGTCGTTGAGGACGCGCGAGACGGTCGCGACGGAGACGCCGGCGAGCCGCGCGACGTCCTTGACCCCGGCCACGGGCCCACCTCCTCGCAGATGATCGTGTAATCGTTTACACGATGACTTTGTAAACGATTACACGACGCGCCGCATTCCCGCAAGCGGTGAACGTCCGAAATGTTCCGCCGGCCCCGTACTCCGCGCGGACGGCGCGGCTCAGTCGGCGCGCAGCTCGGCCAGGTCCAGCACGCCCGCCAGGTCCTCCACGGTGGCGTAGTAGCCGACGATCGCGCCGTCCCTGGTCACCAGGAACGCGTCCCGGCCGTGCACGCCGGCGCGGTCGGCCCACACCCGGTGCGCACCCGACAGCCGCACCGCCGTCACCCGCAGCCCGCCCGGCCCCGTCCAGCTCCCCTGATCATCCCCCATGCACGGAACGCTACGCCGCATCACTTTTCGTGATCGACGCAGGTCAGGGCTGGCTGTCCGACGGAGCCGATACCGTGGTGCGCCGTGAGCGAGGTGCAGGAGTCCCGGCTGGCGCGCCGGGTGTCGGAGGCCGCCGGCGAACTGCTGAAGAGGTCCCGGGCCGTGGCCCCCGTGGACGTCTTCGTCCGGCTCGGCTGGCTCCGGACGGCGACCGTGGACGAATGGCGGCAGGGCCGGCACGACCACCTGCACGCCGCGATGACGGTCCGCCCCGACAGGATCGCCGCCGCGCTGGGCGCCCTGCGCGCCTGGGCCCGGGCGAACGGCCTGGAACCCGCCGAGACCCCCTACCCGGCCGCCACCCGCGACCACCGGGAGCTGCGCTTCACCGCCGCCGGGAGCGCCGCCGCCGAACGCGACCACCGCACGCACTGGCTGTCCCCCGACCTGACGCCCGCGCAGCGCGAGCGCCTCGCCGCCCGGCAGGCCAAGGCGCCCGACATCACCGTCCTGATGCCGCCGGGCGAGTGGAGGTGCGGCGGCTGCCACGCCCCCGGCGACCTGCAGATCATCGAGGACGGCGCGCCGCTGTGCCTGGACTGCGCCGACCTCGGCCACCTGGTGTTCCTGCCGTCCGGGAACGCCGCGCTCAGCCGCCGCGCGAAGAAGGAGAGCGGGCTGTCGGCGGTCGTCGTCCAGCACAACCGGCGCCGCAAGCGCTACGAGCGGCGCGGGGTCCTGGTCGAGGAGGCGGCCCTGGAGCGGGCCGAGGAGCAGTGCCTCGCCGACGAGGACGCGCGCGCCCGGCGCCGGGACCGCGACCGGGAGCGCCGCGCCGGGCAGGACGCCGACTTCCAGTCCCGGATGGCCGCCGAGATCGTCCGGCTGTTCCCCGGCTGCCCCGAAGGCCGCGCCGAGGAGATCGCCCGGCACGCCGGGCTGCGCGGCAGCGGACGGGTCGGCCGCACGGCGGCGGGCCGCGACCTCGACGAGAACGCCGTCACTCTCGCCGTCATCGCCTCGATCCGGCACCTGGACACCGGCTACGACGCGCTGCTGATGTCGGGGGTGCCGCGCCGCGCGGCCCGCGACCGCATCCGCGCCGACGTGGACGCGGCCCTCACCGCCTGGCGCCGCCGCCCCTGACCGCCGCCTCCGGCGTTCCGGCCGCAGAGCCCCGGCCGCCGGGCTCAGGCCATGTTGAAGGTGGCGGGGTCGGGGCCGACCCGGGTGCCCTTGTCCAGCTCGCCGATCGCCTTCATGTCGTCCGGGCTCAGGTCGAAGCCGAACACGTCGATGTTCTCGGCGATCCGCGTCGGCGTCACCGACTTCGGGATCACCACGTTGCCGACCTGCAGGTGCCAGCGCAGCACGACCTGCGCCGGGGTCCGGCCGTGCGCCTGCGCGACGCGGGCGAGCGCCGGGTCGTCCAGCAGCCCCTGGCCCTGGCCGAGCGGCGCCCACGCCTCGGTGTGGATGCCGTTCTCCTGGTGGAAGGCGCGCAGCCCGTCCTGCTGGAAGTAGGGGTGCAGCTCGATCTGGTTCACCGCGGGAACCGTGTCGGACTCGTCCATGACGCGGCGCAGATCGTCGATCCGGAAGTTGGAGACGCCGATCGAGCGGATCCGGCCGTCGGCCTTCAGCTTCTCGAACGCCCGCCAGGTGTCCAGGAACAGGCCGCGCTCGGGCAGCGGCCAGTGGATCAGGTAGAGGTCGAGGTAGTCCAGGCCGAGGCGGCGCATGCTGGCGTCGAACGCCCGGAGCGTCTCGTCGTAGCCCTGGTCGCCGTTCCACAGCTTCGTGGTGATGAACAGCTCCTCGCGCGGCAGCCCCGAGGCGCGCAGCGCGCGTCCCGTGCCCTCCTCGTTGCCGTAGGCGCTGGCGGTGTCCACGCTGCGGTAGCCGTCGCGCAGCGCCACCTCCACGGCGTGCTCCGCCTCCTCGTCGGACACCTGGAACACCCCGTAGCCGAGCTGCGGCATCATGGCCCCGTCGTTGAGCCTGACGTCCGGTACGGTCATGGTCCTCCCCCTTCGATGCTGCGTGCCCGGAATCCGCCGGTCCCGGAATCCGCCGTGCCAGGAGTGCCGTGCCCGCCAGATCCGGGACCGAACCTGTGACGCGGCTCCCACCGGCACGCCGGCGGGCGCGCGGGCTCACGGGCTCACGGCGCGGCGGGCGGGCGGACCCGTTCGGCGAGCCGGCGCAGCGCGTCCTCGGTGATCGCGAAATGGCGGCCGGCGATGCGCGCGGCCGCCTCGCCGTCGCCGCGCGCGATCGCCTCGGCGAGCGCGTGGTGGTGCGGCTTGGCCTCCTCGTAGATCGCCCAGGTGTACGGCTCGGCGGACACCCCGAGGCTGACCTCCGACAGCAGCCGCTCGTGCAGCCCGGCCAGCCGCGCGTTGTGCGTGGCGCGGGCGACCGCCGCGTGCAGCCGGACGTCGTGGTCGCGGGCCTCGCCGGGCGTCGCGGCGCCGTCGAACCCGTCGAGGGCGGCGGCGATGGCCGCGTGGTCGGCGGCGTCGGCGCGCTCGGCGGCGGTGCGGGCGATCAGGCTCTCGACGAGCCGCCGGTAGTCGAACAGCTCCTCGAACTCCGTCCAGCGCTCCAGCAGCGCGCTGCGCACCGCGCCCTCGCTGGCCTCGCCCCACTCGGCGCGGACGAAGGCGCCGCCGCCCCGGCCGCGGCGGACCTCGACCAGCCCCGAGGCGGCGAGCCGGCGCAGCGCCGCCCGCACGCTCTCCCGGCTGACCCGCAGCAGCGCGGCCAGGTCGCGCTCGCTGGGCAGCCGGTCGCCGAGGCTGAACTCGCCGAGCGCGATCGCCGTCGCCAGCCGGTGCGCCACCTGCTCGCCGGTGGTCGCGGGACGCAGCGGCCCGAGCGCATCGTGCTCCATGCTCCGCCGTCCCCCCGGTTCCGCCGCCCTGTGCCCGAAACCATAACTTCCCACAAAGGTCTAGAAATTAGACCTTTAACCGCATAGTCTCGCATCCGGCCGCGGGCCCCGCCGCGTCCGTCCCCCGCCCGGCACCCCGCCCGGGCGGGATCCTCCCAGCTCACCGGAGGTATGCGTGATCGCACCGGCGACCGCCGAGGGCCACGCCCCCTTCCGCGGCCACCGCACCTGGTACCGCGTCACCGGCCCGCCCGGCCCGGCCCGCCCGTCCAGGGCGCCGCTCGTCGTGCTGCACGGCGGCCCCGGCTGCACCCACGACTACGTGCTGGCGTTCGCCGACCTCGCCGCCGCGACCGGCCGCCAGGTGATCCACTACGACCAGCTCGGCAACGGCCGCTCCACCCACCTGCCGGACGCCGGCGCGGACTTCTGGACCGTCGGCCTCTTCCTGGACGAGCTGGACAACCTGCTCGCCCACCTCGGCATCGCCGGCGGCTACCACCTGCTCGGCCAGTCGTGGGGCGGGATGCTCGGCGCCGAGCACGCGGTGCGGCGGCCCGCCGGCCTGCGCTCCCTGGTGATCGCGAACTCGCCCGCGTCGATGCCGCTGTGGCTGGAGGGCGCCGCGGAACTGCGCGCCGCGCTGCCCGCCGGCGTCGAGGCGACGCTCCGCGAGCACGAGGCCGCGGGCACCACCGGCTCCGGCGAGTACGCCGAGGCCATGCGGGTCTTCTACGACCGGCACGTCTGCCGGATCCCCTGGCCCGACGAGGTGGCCCGCACGTTCGCCGCCATCGACGCCGACCCGACCGTCTACCACACGATGAACGGGCCGAGCGAGTTCCACGTCGTCGGTACCCTGCGGGACTGGACGATCGTGGACCGGCTCGACCGGATCGCCGTCCCCACCCTGGTCATCTCCGGCCGGCACGACGAGGCGACGCCCGAAGCCGTCCGCCCCTACGCCGACCGCGTCCCCGGCGCCCGCTGGAAGATCTTCGAGGACTCCAGCCACATGCCGCACGTCGAGGAGCGTGAGGCGTGCATGTCCGCCGTCGGCGCGTTCCTCGACGCCCACGACCCCACCCTCTGACCCCCGGAAAGGCGCGTGATGACGACCGCCGGCCCCAACCCCGCGCCCTCCGGCGCCTCGCCCGGACCCGCCGCGTCCCCCGCCGCCGAGTCGGCCGAGGGCACGCTGAAGGCCTTCGGCTACGACCAGGAGCTCAAGCGCTCGCTCAGCCTGGCCGACCTGGTGATCTACGGCCTGGTGTTCATGGTGCCGATCGCGCCGTTCACCATCTTCGGCGTCGTGTTCAACGGCTCCAAGGGCATGGTCGCGCTCACCTACGTCATCGGCCTGGTCGCGATGCTGTTCACCGCGCTCAGCTACCGGGAGATGTCGCGGGCGTTCCCGATCGCCGGGTCCGTGTACGCCTACGCGGGGCGCGGCATCAACGACAAGGTCGGCTTCCTGGCCGGCTGGGCGATCCTGCTGGACTACCTGCTCGTCCCGACGCTGCTGTACGTGATGAGCGCGGCGGCGCTGAACTCGCTGCTGCCGGCCGTCCCGCAATGGGCGTGGGTGATCGTGTTCGTCGTGGTCAACACGCTGATCAACTTCCTGGGCATCGAGTCGACGGCGCGGCTGAACCGGCTGTTCCTGTTCGGCGAGCTGGTGGTGCTCGCGCTGTTCGTCGGGTTCGGCCTGGCCGCCGTGGCGCAGGGGAAGAACGGCGCGCACTTCTCCTTCGACCCGCTGCTGAAGCCCGACCTGCTGACCCCGGGCCTGATCTTCGGGGCGCTGTCGATCGCGGTGCTGAGCTTCCTCGGCTTCGACGGGATCTCCACCCTCTCGGAGGAGGTCCGCGACACCGGCCGCAAGATCGTCGGCCGCGCCACCGTCGTGGCGCTGTGCCTGGTCGCGGTCCTGTTCGTGGTGCAGACGTGGGTGGCGGCGCTGCTCGTCCCGGGCAAGACCGAGTTCGCCGGCGACGACGCGACCAACTCCGCGTTCTACGACATCGCGCAGATCGCCGGCGGGCACTGGCTGAAGGTCACCGTCGCGGTCGCCGCGGCGCTCGCGACCGGCATCGCCAACTCGCTGGTCGCGCAGGCCGCCACGTCCCGGCTGCTGTTCAGCATGGCGCGCGACCGCAAGCTGCCCGCGTTCCTCGCCCGCATCCACCCGACGCGCAAGACGCCCGAGCGCGCGATCCTGTTCGTCGCCGTGATCTCGCTCGTGCTCGGCCTGTTCTTCACCGGGCAGATCGACGTGCTGTCGTCGCTGGTCAACTTCGGCGCGCTGTTCTCGTTCCTGCTCCTGCACGTCGCCGTCTTCGTGCACTTCAAGCTGCGCAACCGGAGCACCCGCTGGGGCCTGCACATCCTGGCCCCCGCGGTCGGCTTCGTGATCATAGGCTCGGTGCTCTGGAACGCCGACTCCCGGGCGAAGATCGGCGGGATCTGCTGGCTCGTCCTCGGGGCGCTGGTGCTGCTGTTCTACCGGCGCTCCGGCCGCGGCACCGACCTGAAGCTGGAGGACTGATGCACATCCGCCGCACGAGCGTGCACAACGCGTGGGACAACGCGATCGAGCCGATCGCGGCGATCGCCCCCGGCGCCGAGCTCACCGTCGAGACGGCGGACGCGAGCGGCGGCCAGCTCGGCCCCGGCTCCGGCACCGCCGAGGTCGCCGCGCTCGACTTCGGCCGCGTCAACCCCGTCACCGGCCCGTTCCTGGTCGAGGGCGCCGCACCCGGCGACGCCCTGGTGGTCGACTTCCTCGACATGTCGGTCGGCGACTGGGGCTGGACGGCCTGCATCCCCGGCTTCGGCCTGCTCGCCGACGACTTCCCGGACGCCCACCTGCGCATCTCCACGATCGCGGACGGGGCCGCCGAGCTGCTGCCCGGGCTGTCCGTCCCGGTCGTCCCGATGATCGGCACGATCGGCGTCGCGCCGCCCGAGCCCGGCGCGCACTCGATCGTCCCGCCGCGCCGCTGGGGCGGCAACATGGACGTCCGGCACATCGGCCCCGGCGCCCGGCTCGTCCTGCCCGTCGGCGTGGACGGCGCGCTGCTGTCCCTCGGCGACGCGCACGCCGCGATGGGCGACGGCGAGGTCTGCGGCACCGGCGTCGAGACCGACGCGACCGTCCGGCTCCGGGTGGACGTCCGCCGCGGCGCCGCCCCGTCCACCCCGATCATCGAGACGGACCCGCGCACCCGGCGCACCGGCGCCGCCCTGGTCACCACCGGCATCGGCCCCGACCTCATGCAGGCGTCCCGGGACGCCGCCCGCGCCCTCGTCGCGGAGGTCGCCGCCCGCACCGGCATGGCCCCGGTGGACGCCTACCTGCTGGCGAGCGTCGCCGCCGACCTGAAGATCTCCGAGGTCGTGGACGCGCCGAACTGGATCGTCTCCGCCCACCTGGAGCTGTCCCTGCTGCCCTGACCGGGACGGCCCGGCCGCGGCGGCGCGGCCGGGCCGGGCCGGCCTCACACGATGAGCAGCGTCTTCCCGACCACCGACCGGGCCTCCATCGCCGCGTGCGCGTCCGCGGCGCGCTCCAGCGGCAGCCGCTGCCCGATGACCGGGCGGATCCGGCCCGCCGCGGCCGCCTCCAACGCCCGCCGCGCCCGCTCCTTCGCCCCGTCCCCGAACCCCATGAGCTGCTCGATCCCGATCACCGTCACGCCGCGCCCCGCCGCCTCCTCCGGCGGGATCACCGTCGCCGCGCCGCCCGACGCCCCGTGCACGGAGAACCGCCCGCCCCGGGCCGTCGCGCCGAACGCCGCGCGGCCGATCTCGCCGCCCACGCCGTCGAACACCACGTCGACCCCGCCCGTGGCGTCCAGCACCCGCTTCGCCCAGCCCGGCGCCGAGTAGTCGACGGCCTCCGCGCCCAGCTCCCGGACCAGCGCGAGCTTCGCCTCGCCCCGCGCGGCGCCGACGACCCGGGCCCCCGCCGACAGCGCCAGCTGCACGAGCAGGCTCCCCAGGCCGCCCGCCGCGGCCTCGACCAGCACCCGGTCGCCCGCGCGGACCCCCGCGCCCTCGATCAGGCCCAGCGCCGTCCCGCCGTCGTTCAGCAGCGCCG
The DNA here is from genome assembly GCF_041951385.1 of Actinomadura sp. NTSP31. Taxonomy (NCBI): domain Bacteria; kingdom Bacillati; phylum Actinomycetota; class Actinomycetes; order Streptosporangiales; family Thermomonosporaceae; genus Actinomadura; species Actinomadura sp. NTSP31. The sequence goes on from NZ_JBGNUT010000001.1 coordinate 531,548, forward strand.
CCGCCTCGGGCAGGCCGAGGCCGTCCGGCACCGGAACGAGGCCGTCCACGTCCGCGACGGCCAGCTCGGCGTTGCCGCCCAGGTGGCCCGCCGTCCCGGTGGTGACCCGCCTGCCCAGCCATTCGGGCCCGACGCCGTCCCCGATCGCGGCCACCCGCCCGGCCACCCCGCCGCCCGGCACGTAGGGCGGCTCCGGCAGCGGAGGCCCGGGGGTGATCCCCCGCCGCAACTGGGTCTCCACGAAATTGATCTCGGCGACCGCCACCGCGACGACCACCTGCCCCGGACCGGCGGCCGGCTCCGGCGCCTCCCCCGCCACCAGGACGTCCGGGTCTCCGAACCGCGTCACGCGCACGACCTTCATCGGCACTCTCCCCTTCGCTCCCCCGCAACACTCACACCTCAACCGGACTCGAGGTCAAACCGGCGGCCGCCGATGAGTTCCCGGCGCCCGGCCGGTCATATCTCCCGAGGACCCACGAGACGAGAGGTGAACAGCGATGACCGACCGCGAACCCATCGACGTCAGCGACCTCGACATCTACGACAGCGGCGGCCCCATGCCCTGGGAGCGGGCGCGGACGGCGCTGGCCAAGGGCCTGCCGCGGATGGAGACGCCCGCCTTCCTCGGCACCGTCCGCCCGGACGGCCGGCCCCACTCGGCGGGCATCGGCGCGCTGTGGCACGACGGCGACCTGTACTTCACCAGCGGGCCCGGCACGCGCAAGTCCCGCAACCTCGCGGAGAACCCGGCCTGCACGCTGTCGGCCCGGCTGGAGGGCCTGGACCTGATCCTCGAAGGCGAGGCGGCCCGGGTCACCGACCCGGCCGTGCTCGAGCCGGTCGCGGCCGCCTACCGCGAGGGCGGCTGGCCCGCCCAGGTCGACGGCGACGCGTTCACCGCGCCGTACAGCGCGCAGAGCGCCGGCCCGCCGCCGTGGCACGTGTTCCGCTTCACCGTCCACGCCGCGATCGGCGTGGCGTTCGTCGAGCCGTACGCCGCCACCCGCTGGACCTTCACGGTGTGACGCCGCCCTACGGTGGTGCGATGAACGAACCGCGCGGGGACCTGCGCCCACCGAGCCTGAACGCCGACGAGCGGACGACCCTGCTGACGTTCCTGCGCTACCTGCGCGACGCCGTGGTGGCCAAGGCGGCCGGCGTGCCGGACGAGGCGGCGCGCACGCCCGGCGTCCCGTCGGGCACGAGCCTGCTGGGCCTGATCAAGCACCTCACCCGCACGGAGCTGAACTGGTTCGTGTGGGCTTACGAGGGCGCCGACGCACTCCCGCTGGACGACGACGAGCCGCCGCTGCCCGGCGAGACGGCCGCGGACATCGTCGCCGGCTACCGCGCGGCCGCCGACCGCTCGGACGCGATCGCCGCCGCCTGCCCGGACCTCGACCGTCCGGGCGCCCGATCGCTGCGCGAAACGCCGCCGCCGTCCATGCGCTGGCTCCTGGTGCACATGATCGAGGAGACCGCCCGGCACGCCGGCCACGCCGACATCCTCCGCGAACAACTGGACGGCGCCACCGGCCGCTGACCGCGCCGGGAACCGATCGGCCGCCGCTACCGCCGAGGCGGCGGGCCCGTCCTCCGGGCGGTGAGCGGAGGACGGGCCCGGGCCGTCAGGTGGTGGTGCCGTGGAAGGTCCAGGTGCCGGAGCCGACCGTGGTGGGCTCGGCGGCGCCGGGGACGTGGACCTCGGCGGTGCCGCCCGCCGGGACGGTGACGGTGAGGGTGACCTTGCCGCCGTCGCGCGTCCAGGACGTGCGGACCTCTCCGTACGGGGTCTGCCGGGTCGCGGAGGCGCGGGTCAGGTCGCCGACGATGGCCGGGTCGATGACCAGGTTCCGGTAGCCGGTCGAGCCGGCGGCCTGCTGGAGGCCGGCGAGGCGGGAGGTGAACCACGAGTCGATCGAGCCGAGCATGAAGTGGTCCTGCGACTGGCCGCTGCCGCCGTCCCAGGACTCGCCGAGCGCGGTGTTGCCGTGCACGACCTGGTAGCCGTAGCTCGGGCTGTCGGTCCGCGTGGCGATCTGGTAGACGACGTCGTCGGGCAGGACGCGGAACGCCGACGGCAGCGAGATCTCGCCCAGCTGCAGGTGGTAGCCGGCGTTCTTCACGGTGGTGACCAGGTGGTCGAGCAGCTTCTGCCGGTCGGACGAGGGCACCGCGCCCATGTCGAGGGCGAGCGCCTCGGCGCCCTGGCCGCCGCCCGCGAAGGTGCCGGTGGAGGCGTCGTAGTACTTGGCGGTCAGCGACTTGACGCTCTGGTCCGCCTTGGCCTTGTAGGCGGCGGCGTCGGCCGTGTTGCCGAGGACGCCGGCGATCCTGGCGAGGGTGTCGTTGACGCGCCAGTAGCCGTAGGTGCCCGACACCATCTTCGGGAAGGTCCGGTCGGGGGTGAACCAGTCGCCGAGGCTGTAGTCGGTCAGCCCGTCGGCCGCGCGGGCCTCCAGGTACGCGGAGTACTTCTTCATCTGCGCGTAGTAGGTCCGCATCGTCTCGGTGTCGCCGTAGTTCTGGTACAGCTGCCACGGGACGACGACGAACGCGCCGCCCCAGTTGGGGTCGTCGCGGTAGGCGCCGGCGAGGACGGTGTAGTCCGGCACGGTGGACGGGATGAGCCCGGCGTCGGTCTGCGCGTCCGCCATGTCCTGGACGACCTTGCGCAGCAGCGCGTGCACGTCGTAGTTGGCGGCGAGGGCGTCGCCGACGAGGTGGTCCTGTTCGAGCCAGCCGAGCTTCTCACGGCTCGGGCAGTCGGTGAGGATGCTCTGCATGTTGTTCTCGATGGCGCGCCGGACGAGGCCGTGGACGCCGTCGATGAGCTCGTTCGACGAGCTGAACGTGCCCGCGGAGGCGGTGTCGTTGCGCAGCACCTGCCCGCGGACGGTGATCGTCGCGCCGGCGGGCAGCCCGCGCACGTCCAGGTACCGGAACGAGTGGTAGGAGAACTGCGGGTGCCAGGTCTCGGCGCCGGAGGTGCGGGTCGTGTACTGGTCCCAGATCGGCGTGCCGACGTTGCTGATCGACTGGTCGGCGCGGCCGTCCTTGAGGCTCTCGGACGGGTAGACGCGCACGGCGGTGCCGGCGGGCGCGGTCACGGTGATCTCGGGGCGTCCGGCGACGACCCGGCCGACGTCGAACACCCGGTAGCCGTCGCCGGAGCCGACCTGCTCGCCGGGCAGGGTCTCGACGACGCGGACGGGTTCGGCCGCGCGCCCGCTGAGCGCGCCGGGCGCGGCGACCTGGACGGCCTGCTCCCAGCCGGAGCGGGACGCGCCGGGCCGGTCCCAGCCGGGCCGTTCGCGGCGGGCGTCGTGGTCCTCGCCGCCGTACCAGTTGGAGGAGGTGACGGGCCCGAGGACGGTCTTCCACGTCCCGTCGCTGGACACCCGCACGACCTGGCCGTTGGCGAGGGTGACCTCCAGCTGCGCCATCAGCTTGGGGTCGCTGATCGTGCCGGAGAACTTGCGGTACCGGTCGGGGGTCGAGATCACGTTGGCGTTGCCGTTGCCGAGTTCGACGCCGAGCGTGTTGCCGCCGGTCCGCAGCATCTTCGTGACGTCGTAGGTGGCGTACTGGACGCGTTCGGCGTAGGCGGTGTTGGCGGGTTCGAGCTCGGCGTCGCCGATGCGGCGGCCGTTCAGCCGCGCCTCGTAGACGCCGAGGCCGGCGACGTAGAGGCGGGCGTCGCGGACGCCGCGCGGCAGCGAGAAGTCCTTGGCGAAGATCGGCAGCGCTTCGGGGACCGGCGACTCCGGCGGCGCCTGCCCGGTGACGGACGCCCTGTTCTCGAACGTGCCGTCGGCGGCGTCGGACGTGCCGACGGTGAAGTCGGCCGGCGCGTACGGGACCTTGCCGCCTGCGGCGGGCTGGTCGGTGCGCGGGAAGAGGAGGACCTCGTCGAACGCCCTGGCCTCCTTGAGGTCGACCGTCAGCGTCAGCGGCTTGTCCGAGACGTCCGCCCTGGTGAAGGCGGAGCTGGACCATCCGGCGAACTCCTGGTTCGTCGTCTCCGTCCCGTCGGTGAGGTAGCGGGTGCCCCACTTGCGGTTGACGTTGCCGCCGTTGTCGGACGCGGTGACGATCCTGCCCGAGGCCAGGTTCGTGCCGGGGGCGCCGGAGTCGCGGACCTCCAGTTCGGCGAGCTGCAGCCGGTACGTCTCGCCCGGCACCTGCTCGACCAGGGGCAGGCCGAGCCTGGTGACGTCGAGGCGGACGTAGCGGGCGGTGGTCTTCGGCAGCTTCACCACGATCGGGTCGGGCTTCTTGGTGCTGGTCTGCCAGTCCTTCTGGCCGATCCAGCGGCCCCGCCAGTCGCCCTGGGCGGTGAGGCCGGTCTCGAACCAGGACGGCGACGACCAGCCGGACGCCTTCGGGCCCGTCCACACGCGGACGCGCCAGTACACGCGGGTGCGGCTGCCGAGCTCCTTGCCGGCGTAGTCGGCGCGCTGGGCGGCGGAGGCGACGCGGCCGGAGTCCCACAGGTCGGGGCGGCCGCGGTGCAGCGCCTTCTCGCTGGTGGCGGCCTGGATCTGGTAGGCGGCCTGCGCCGTGTCCCGGCCGCCGCCGAGCCGCCAGGTGAGGGGCGGGGTGGTGTCGTCGATGCCGAGCGCCTCCGCCAGGTCGTCGGCCCGCAGGCCGGTGACGGCCGCGCGGGCGTCGGCGTGCGCGGGCGGGACGAGGAGGGTCAGCGGCAGGATGACCGTCACCGCTGCGGCCGCGAGGCCGCGGATCGGCTTGCGCAAGGGGGATTCTCCTAGGGAGGTCTGAGCGTTCAGGAACGGCCCTGGGCGTGCAGGTCCGCGATCTCGGACGCCGTCAGGACGTGGTTGTGCAGGCGGAAGCCGGTGACCTGGCCGTCCACGGCCGGGTTGCGGGTGTCCTGGGAGCGGCCGAGGAGGTTGTGCGTGGTGGCGCCGAGGGCGAGCGGGCTCATGACGAGGGCGTCGTTGCGTCCGGCCGGAACTCCGTCGACGTACAGGACGGCCGATCCGCCCCCGGCCGTGACGGCGAGGTGGGTCCAGGCGCCGGCCGGGAGCGCGGACGCCGCGTCGGCGTGGTCCTCGCCGTCCATGCCGGTGATCTTCATGGTGAACCGGGCCGTGCCCGACCCGGTCCGGGCGATGACGGCGAAGTACGTCGTCTTGTTGAAGCCGAGGTCGAACACCCGCGTGTTGTTGGCGACGGTGTCGAGGTTCACCCACAGCGAGACGGTCAGCGCGTCGAGCCCGGCGAGCAGGCCGGCGGGCAGCGCGACGTGGCCGCCCGTCCCGTCGAGCACGACCGCGGCGCCGTCGTCCGCCCACGAGGCGCCGGAGACCAGCGACGCGTCCGGCCAGCGGCCCGTCGCGTCGGCCAGGCTCCGTCCGGTGAGCGGGAAGTGGGCCAGCAGCGCCGGCTTGCTGCGCGGCGCGGGCGTCGCCCAGTAGACGGTGTAGTGCTCGTGCTGGACCTCGGCGAACGGCTTCAGCTTCACGGGCGCGCCGTCCGCCGACGCGGTGTAGGCCAGCGGGGTCCGCCGGTCGGCGCGCAGCGAGCGCGGGTCGATCGCCGGGAACGCGTTGAGCGTCCGGTCGCCGTACTCCCCCGCCAGCACGACCGGGCCGACGGTGACGGCCTGCACGCACGGGTTGTCGGGCGCCTTCCGCCAGACGGGCGCCATCGGCATCGCGACCTCGACGGTGTCGCCGCGCTTCCAGTGCCGCTCGATCGCCGCGTACGAGCCCGGACGGGCCGCCACCGGGACGGCGGCGCCGTTCACCCGGATCCGGGGCCGCGCGCCCCGCGCGTCCAGCCAGCCGGGCACCCGGATCTTCAGCGTGAACCGGGACGATCCGGAGGTCACGGCCAGCCGGATCCGGTCGGAGTGCGGGTATCCGGTCTCCTGCCGGATCCCGATCCCGCGCTCCTTCCAGGTCACCTCGGACGGGATGAACAGGTTGACGTAGAGGTCGTCACCGGAATGGAAGTAGACGCTGTCGGCGAATTTCGTCGCCGTCTCCATTCCCGTTCCGTGGTCGCAGGAGAAATTGTCGTAGTCGGAGCTGTAGCTGCCCGGCGCCGCCTTCAGGCCGCCCTTGACCTCGCGCTGCGAGCCGGGCCACAGGCCGGTGTAGTAGGTGACGAAGCCGTGCTCGGAGTCGGGGTCCTGCTCGCCGAGCATCTGGTTGAGCAGCGTCCACTCGTAGTAGTCCATGTAGGCGGACTCGGACGGGTCGTGCAGGAACAGCAGCCGCGAGAGCTTCAGCATGTTGTAGGAGTTGCAGTTCTCGCAGGTGTCGGACCCGAGCCGGCTGACGATCTCGCCGGGCGGGCCGAACAGCTCGTTGTTGCTGTTCCCGCCGATCACGTAGGAATGGCGGTGGACGACCGTGTCCCAGAAGTAGGCGGCGATGTCGTGGTAGCGGGTCTCGCCGGTCGCCTCGTACTCGCGCACCGCGCCGACGATCTTGGGGATCTGGGTGTTGGCGTGCAGGCCGTCGAGGGCGTCGCGGCGCTCGGCGAAGGGGCCGTAGACGTCCTCGTGGTCGAAGCGGCGGGCCGTCGCCAGGTGCTCGGGGTCGCCGGTGACCTGGTACAGCTCGGCGAGCACGTCGTTCATGCCGCCGAACTCGACGCCCAGTGCCTTCTGCATCTGGTCGGTGGTCAGCCTGGCGGTGCGCGCGCCGGCCCACGAGGCCATGCCCTTGAGCACGGTCATCGCCTGCGCGTTGCCGCTGAGCCGGTACTGGTCGAGCAGCCCGGCCATGATCTTGTGGAGGGTGTAGTACGGCGCCCAGGGGTGGCCGCCCGCCTCCAGCTGGTCGAAGACCGTCTCCTCGAACGCCGACAGGTATCCGGCGCCGAACCCGGCCGAGGGCGACGCCGCCTGGCACTTCGCCAGCTCACCGACGATGTACCGGGCCTTCGCCGCGTACGCGTCGTCGCCGGTGTTCGCGTGCGCCTGGGCCAGCGCCGACAGCAGGTGCCCGGTGGAGTGGCCGCGCAGCTGGACGTCCGGCGCCTCCCAGCCGCCGCACGGCTGCGCCGACGACGGCAGCCCCACGTTCAGCCGGAAGGTGTGCAGGAGCCGGTCGGCGTCGACGAACTTCAGGTAGTCGCAGGTCCGGGTCATGTTCGCGCGGAACGGGCCGTCCAGCAGCGTGACGTCCGACAGCGGGAACGGCGCCAGCACCGGCTTCGGCGAGACGCGGACGGTCCCGGCGCGGGCGGGCGGCGCGGGCAGGGCGGGGAGGGCGAGCGCCGCCGAAGCGGCGCCCGCCGTGCCGAGGAACGCCCTGCGGTTCAGGGCACCGGTCATGCCCGCTCGCTCCGGAGGGTGTGGTTCCCGTGCAGGCCCTCGACGTAGACGTACTCGCCGTCGGTGCGGACGCCGTTCATCAGCGCGCGGGTGCCGTCCCAGACGAGGTGCCCGTCGACCCGGACCTTGATCCGCTGCCCGAACGTGGGCACGCCGGCGCGTCCCGTCGCGGCGCGCGGCGCCTTCAGCTTCGCGGTGTAGGCGCCCTTGGAGACCTTCCAGGAACCGTCGACGGCGCCGAGCGTCGTGGTGATGCGGCCCTGGGCGAAGGTCAGGTCGGCGGTGTGCGGGACGAAGTCGAACGACCGCCCGCCCGTCCCGGTCGGGTTCAGCCCGAGGACCCCGAAGGTCAGCGCGGTGACGGGGCCGGTCGCCCACGCGTGCGCGAGGCTGGTGTACGCGCTGCAGAAGACGCAGCCGTCGCCGGGGTTGCGGTACGACTCCCAGAAGGTGCTGCCGGTGCCCTGCGGGTTGCTCAGCATGTAGCCCCACTCGCGCCGGATGATGTCGACCCCGGCCTGGTCGGCGGCCTGGCCTCCGGCGGCGAAGTGCGCGTTGACCTCCATCGACCCGGAGAAGACGCCCGGGTTGCCCTTGTTCTCGGGCGCGGTGGAGGCGACCTCGTTCCAGTTGCCCTTCAGCTCGGTGCTGATGCGGCGGGCCTGCTCCTGGTCGGCGAGGCCGTACCAGACGGCGAGCGAGTTGCCGTCCTGCGGGTGGACGGCGCTGTCCGGGTAGAACTTGTACGCGCCGGCGGCGTCGTCCCAGAAGTTGGCGTTGATGGCGGTGCGCAGCGCGGCGGCGCGCTGCGCGTACGACGCCGCGAGGTCGGCGTCGCCCTGGGTGCGGGCGAGCTGCGACCCGGTGTCGAGGACGCGCCACAGCAGCACGTTCGCGATGAGGTTCTCGCCCTTGGCCAGGATCCGGACGGAGTCGGACGTCCCGGTGATCGACAGCAGGCCCTTGGCGTCCACCTTCGCGGAGGTGTAGCCGACGGCCTTCTTGTACCGGTCCCAGATCCCGGAGACCCAGCGCGCGTCGCCGGTGTACTTGTAGTAGTCCCAGCTCGCGGCGAGGGTCCACAGGTGGTAGGTGTCCGAGCCGTACTTGTTCAGCTCGGGGCCGGCGTACGGCAGCTCGCCGGTGTCGCGCTGGTGCTGGTAGATGACGTCGAGCGAGTTGCGCGCGGACGCTGTGTCGTCGAACGCCGCGTACGCGCTCGGGATCTCGACGCCGAGGTCGCCGGGCCAGACCGTCCGGTCGCGCTTGGCGCCGTCCACGAGGATGGACGTGCCGGAGCCGATGTCGCCGGTGTTGTCCCACAGCTGCGCCGGCGCCTCCCAGACGCGGCCGGTCTTCGGCGAGATCGTGTTCAGCTGGACGGTGTAGGCGCCCGCGTACCAGATCCGGTTCAGCAGGTCGTCGCTGGAGTAGAAGTAGTTCGCGTACTTCGACGGGTCCTTCACCTGCGGCGCGGGCGTGTAGTACAGCGACACCCCGTCCAGGTCGACGCTGCCGCCCGACCGCATGAAGATCGTCAGGTAGCGGAAGCCGCCGCGCAGGTACTTCTCGGGCGTGGTGTAGGCCGTGCGGCCGTCCACGTCGGCGGTGAGGGCGCCGTCGCGGCTGCGCGGCCCGCCGGTGGAGGCGTCGCTGTCGGTGGCGACGTAGGCGGACGACTCGTTGAACGCCAGCCCGACCTGCTGGGCGCCGTCCGATCCGGCGAAGTGCAGGGTGGTGAGGCCGCCGACCTCCTTGCCGAAGTCGAGCGTGACGTACGAACCGGCGCCGCTGAGGGTGGTCTTGTGCCCCTTGAGGACGGCGTCCGGGTTCTTGACGGCGCCGCTGGTGTTGTAGACGGCGACGGGGCGGACCGTCCGGGACGACGGCGACAGGTTGTACCGCTTCCACGGCGCCGAGCCGTGGCCGCTCCCCTGGCCGGGGGCCGCCGAGGCCGGGACGGCCTGCGCCGCCAGCAGGGCGGACATTCCCAAGGTCAGAGCGGCGATGCGCCGCCTGGATACGCTGTGGTGCATGGATTCCTCGGATTCCGTTCCGTGAGCAGGACGGGGTTGAAGGGGATTCACGTGCGGGAGGGCGGGCCAACGCCCTCCCGCACTCGTTCTCGGGGCCGGCTCAGCGGGCGGGGACCGCCGCCTCGCCGTACGGGACGAGCCGGACCGGCCCGATCAGCCCGTAGGCCTGGCGCGACGCCCCGCCGTAGACGGCCGGATCGGACACCCGCAGCCGGTTGTTCAGCGTCGTCGCGACCTCGACCTCGATGGTGTTGGTGCCGCGCCGCAGGTAGGGGCCGATGTCCACGGTCGGGTACAGCACGCTGACCGGCGGGACGCGCCGGCCGTTCACCGACACCCGGCAGGTGTCGAAGACCTCGCCCAGCTCCAGGACGGCGCCGGCGCCGCCGTCCCAGGTCACCGTGGTGGTGTAGGTGCCGATGCCGGAGACGTCCGCGAGTTCGGGGATGTCGGGCCAGGCCTTCAGGGCGTCGAGCGTCAGGTCGTGGCGCTTCGTGCCGTCCGGGGTGATGTCCTCGACGCTCAGCCGCCAGGTCGTGAGGGTCTGCGCGGCGGGGACGGCGCCGATCGTCGTCGTGACCGTGCGCCCGCCCGCCAGGGTCGTGGCGTAGGTGCCGGCGGTGGTGGCGCGGGCGACGAGCTTCTGCCCGTCCACCCGGACCTCGGCCTGCGAGGCGGTGGCGGACGGGTGGTGCCCGCCGCGCGCCAGCATGATCACGGTGGCTTCCGACGGCTGGAGCGCGACGCGGACCGTCACGCCGTCGCCGTCCTCCTTGTAGACGGCGATGGGCTCGGTCTCGCCCGTCCACAGGTCCAGCCGGTACGGGACGGCCTTGCGGTCGGCGCGGGTGAAGGTGACCTCGTGGTCGATCGCGGCGACCGGCGGCTTCACCGTCTCGGCGTGCTTGCCGTTGCACAGGTAGAAGTAGTCGACGCGGCCGTCCCGCCGGTGGGCGTTGAGCAGCGTGGAGCTCGCCGCGTAGCTCACCTCGGGGCGCAGGCCGAGCGCGTCGAGCGCGCCCGCCACGTCGGTCTCCGCCGCGACGACCTTCACGCGTGGTAGCGCGAACATCTCCTTGAGGACGGCGCGGAGGGCGTCGTTCTCTCCGTCCCTCGCGATGCCCGGGACCGTCGCGGCCGACCAGTCGCCGAGGAACACCAGCGGCAGGCCCGCCTTGGCGAGCTTCAGCATCGTGCGGGCGCTGGCGAGCGGAAGCGTGCACTCGTTGCCGTTGAAGCGGTCGCCCTCGACGAACAGCGCCTGGTAGGCGGGGCCGTCGGGGGCGAGCCGCCCGCCGCGGACCTTCGCCGACGGCAGGTCCAGCAGCGGCGCGCTGATCATCTGGTGCGTCCAGCCGAGCGGGACGCCGTACTTGGTGAACCAGCCGACGCCGATGCCGGTCTTGGTGTACCCCTTCTGCCGGAACACCGCGACGTCGATGCGGCTCGTGCCGGCGCGCATCGCCTGGTGGACGCGCCCGAGGTACGCGGCGATGTCGGGGACGTGCCGCCAGGTCGGCTGGCGCGGCCCCCACGACTCGGCGAACCCGATGCCGCCGTTGTACGGGGTGAACGCCGCGAAGCCGGGCCAGGCCGCGCCGGGCGCGGTCGCATAGGAGAACCCGTGGAAGACCGTCTGGTTGAGGCCGGCCGCGTAGGCGCCGCCCATGGTGCGCAGCAGCTTGTCCCACGTGGTGTTGTACGCGCCGCCCTGGTAGGCGCCGGCCTCGCAGGACAGCAGCTCCCGGCCCGCCATGTCGCGGCCTCCGGCGAGCGCGCGGTAGTCGTCCAGGTTCTTGAACCCGAGCGACTCGCCCTCGGGGACGTCCAGGATCGCCGCCGACCGGATCGCGTCCGTCGACAGCCCGTACGGCTGGGCGCGCAGTTCCAGCCCGATCGAGTGCGCCCACGTCCGCAGCGCCTCGAAGTGGTACTCGTTCAGCAGGTCGGAGATCGTCAGCCAGAAGTCGTGCCGGGCGTGCGCGGTGCGCGCGGCGTCGTAGGCGTAGACGGTGTTCTCCTTGTTCAGGACGATCACCGGCAGGTAGGGCATCAGGTCGTAGCCGCGCCGCCGCTTGAACTCGGCGGGCAGGTCGGGCGTCCAGTTGAGGGCCGGCGTCTCCAGCTCGATCGAGTCCTCGAACAGCGTCCCGCCGGCCTCCCCGATCAGCTTGCGGACGCGCGGGGTGAGCAGCCGCGCCTCCCAGAACGCGGTGACCGCGCGGGTGCCCGCCCTGCTGAAGTGGTCGACGACGTAGGACTCGGGGCTGGTGTGCGGGCCGCCCTCGGGCTGCTGGCCGCTGCCGCGCCGCCAGTAGGAGAGCAGCACCCAGTCGCCGCCGTCCGGGGCCGTCCAGGTGATCCGGCCGTCCACCGCCTTCGCGGTGAGGTCGGTGAACGAGGCGAAGTCGAGCCCGGTCTCCTTTCGGGTGGCGTTCGCGGTGTCGATCCTCACGGCGTGGACGGCGACGAGGTCCCGCTTCGTCACGCCCTTCGCCGCCGCCGCGACCGGCTCGGGCACCGGGCCGTCGTGCGTCGCGCCGCCCGCGACCGTCACCGCCCCGTAGGCCAGTTCCTGGACGGCGGCGGCGTCGTCCGGCGTGATCGTCGGCAGGGCGGCGGGCCAGGCCGGGCCGATCGTCAGGTCGACGGTCAGGCCGCGGCGGGCGGCCTGGTCCAGGGCGGCCTCGACGCCGGCGACCCATGCCGCCGTCCCCCAGCCGTGGCCCTGCGGGTCCAGGACGGACGCGTCCTTGATGCTGTGGTGCACGGCGGAGATCTCACCGCCGCCGAACCCGGCGTCGGCCATCTGGTCGATCTCGCGGCGGATCTCGGCGGGGTCGACCAGCCCGTCCGGCCACCACCAGCGGAACCTCGGCCGCACGGCCGCGCCGGGCCGCGCGAACCCGGCCGCGCCCGGGCGGGCCGCCGCTTCGGCGACCGCCTCTCCCCCGAGCGCCGGGGCCGCGGCCGCCACCACGGCGGCGGCGGTGCCGATCTGCAGCACGCGCCGGCGGGTCAGCCCGCGCGGTCCCGGCTCGTTACGGTCGTCGTTCACTGTCGTCTTCCTCCTGAATCGATCGCGCGGGTCAGGTGCGCGCGATCACGGTGGTGCGGCCGGAGCCGACCGGGCCGATCGTGAGCAGCGGTCCGGTCGCGTCCCGGCTCGTGGCGCGGGGGGCGCGGGCGTTGGGCCCGGTGACGCGGACGTCCCGGGGGTCGGTGCCGCCGAGTTCCACGACGACGCGGGCCGCGGTGTTCGGCGGCACGTCCAAGTCGAGGCGGTAGCCCTTCGCTCGGTCGAGCGCGACGGCGACGGGGCCGCGGATCGTCGGCACGGTGCCGGAGATCCGGGTGAGGCCGCCGGGCCGCGGGCGCACCTCGATCTCCGCGGCGCCCGGCGCGGTGATCTCCACGCCGAGCACGTGGCGGGGGATCACGTTCGCGGGCGCCGAACCCCAGGCGTGCGAGAACGTCATGTTGCTCTTGAGAGACGGGTCCCACGCCTCGCCGACGATGGTCGCGCCGAGGTCGTCCATGAGGTGCAGCCAGGAGTTCGTGCCGGTCGCGGTCATCAGCCCGATCGCGTCCCCGGCCCGGCCCGTCGCGAACAGCGCGTCCAGCAGGAACTGCGCGCCGTAGACGCTGACCTTCATGCCGCCGTCGGCGAGCGTCTTCCCCAGCGCCTGGACGACCGCGTCCGGCACCGTGCCCTGACCGGCGACGCCGAGCGCGACCGGGAACACGGTGGCGTGCTGCGCGCTGTGGGTCGTGCCGGCGCCGTCCACGAACCGGCCGTTCGACGCGTCCAGCAGCGTCTTGCGCATCGCGTCCGCGAGCGCCGTCCCCTTCTTGCGCCACATCGCCGCGTCGGCCGTCTTGCCGAGGACGGTCGCGATGTCGGCCATCGCGGTGAACGCCGCGTACTGGCAGGCGTTCACGACGGTGTTGACCTCGGTGAACACGTAGCCGTCGCGGTTGGACACCGGCCAGTCGACCAGGTCGCCGAGGTCCTGGCTGGACGATCCCGGCTTCTTGTGGACCAGGCCGTCGTCGCCGATGAAGGACGTCAGGTGCTTGGTGACGAGGAGGTCGTAGTCGGCGGCGAGCTGCTCGGGGTCGCCGGTGTGCAGGTAGTCCCGCCACGCCGACATCACGTTCATCAGCCGGTACTCGGTCGGCCAGGTGTGGTTGCGGGCCAGGTAGGAGTCGGACGCGCGGGCCAGCGCGAACGACCGCTGCACCGCGTACTCCGACGCCTGGTTGATCAGCGCGTCGCCCTCGTAGGGGCCGCGCTCGCGGGTCGGGGTGTCGATGTACAGGTCGCCGCGCGTGGCCTCGATCGAGTACCGGCACATCTCGTAGACCCGGTCGAGGTCGGGGCTGGAGCTGGCGAACGAGGCGTCGGAGCCGCGCCAGTCGAGGCGCCAGGCCCGTCCGGTGGCGGCGTCCGACAGGTCGAGGTCGTCGTCGCAGATCAGCTGCGCGTAGCGGAAGCCGCGGTAGCCCCAGTGCTCGGCGGACTGGCGGCCGTCGCGCAGCGTCCAGACCTCCTTGTAGGTGACGCCGGCGCGCAGCGCGTACTTCACGGTCCCGTCGGCGTTCAGCTCCTCGCCGAGCCGGACCTCGATCGTCTGCCCGGCCTTGCCGCGCACCGACAGCCGCAGCCCGCCCGCGATCTCCTTGCCGAGGTCGACGAGCCAGGTGCCCGGGGACACCTTCCGCACCGACGCGGGCCGGACGTCATGCAGCCGGACCGGCTCCACCAGCGCCGGCACCAGCCCGTCGATCGCGGGCTTGACCTGCGCGGCGTCCCAGTCGGAGTCGTCGAAGCCGGGGCTCGTCCAGCCGGCCGGCTCGTTGCGCAGGTCCCAGTACTCCTGCGGTCCGAGGTAGAAGGTCGAGCCGATCGTGCCCGCGTCCCGCAGCATGCCAGCCTGGCGCCGTGCCTTCCACGACGCGCCGCTGGCGAACGTGGCGGTGGTCCCGTCGGCGTAGGTGACGGCGAGCTGCGCGACGAACCGCTTGTCCTCGGTGGTGAACGCGAGGGCGGCCAGCGCGTTGCGCCGCCCGGGTTCGAGCAGGTCGGTGACGTCGAACGAGTGGTAGCGGGGCGCGCCCGCCCCGGCGCGCTGGGACGCGAACCCGGCGACCTCGCCGTTGACCCAGATCTTCGCCGGGTACTGCCGGATCGGCGTGGGCGACTGCGCGGCGACGTGCAGGACGGCTGCGGCGATCGGCTTGCGCGCCGGGGTGAACTCGGTGCGCAGCAGCGCCCAACTGTCGTCGGCGGCGCCCGCCGATGACAGCGTCGACTGCCCCTTGCCGAGCGTCAGGACGCCGCCCGCGACGGTCCCGGCGGTGAACGTGCCGGCGCCGTCGGTGAAGTCCTCGCTGATGAGGGCCTTGCCGTCGGGCGCGGTGAAGGTGACGGCGTCCCACTGGTTCGCCTCGGTCGAGCCGTTGCGCATCCCGACGGTGCCCGTCGCGTACGTCGCGTCCGTCGTGGTGTCGACGGCCGTGCCGTCGATCGACGTCGTGAACGTCGAGCCCTTCATCTCGACGGTGACCTCGTACCAGCGGCCCGTCTCGATCGGGACGCCGAGCGCCTTCTCCTCCAGCACCCGGTACGTCCCGTTCACGCACACGTGCTTCTTCAGCACGCCCGGCGATCCGGCGCGCAGCTGCCACAGGTAGTTGGCGCTCGCCGAGGACGCGCGGAACCACAGGCCCGCCGCGACCGACGTGATCTGCACCCGGGCCTTGAGCACACCGTCGCCGGGCGCGGTCGCGGCCGGAACCCAGATCGGCCGGGCCTTCCAGCCGTCCAGGCCGGTCGCGACCAGCGACGGCTCCGACCAGCGCGACGCCTTGTGGCCGTCGAACGTCCGGACCCGCCACCAGTACGCCGTCCCGGCCGCGAGCGGCGGCCCGCCGTACGGGACGGCGACCGACGCGGCGGACGCCACCCGGCCGCTGTCCCACTGGTACGGGCCCTTGGCGAGCCGCGACGGGGCCGTGGCGAACTGCACCTGGTAGTGCGTCTGCTTCGTGCCGGGGCCGAGGTCGGCGACCTGCCAGCTCAACCGCGGCCTCGCCGCCGTGACGCCGAGGCCGTCCGGGAGGAGGGAGGTCAGCAGCCCGGACGGCGTGCGCGCCGCGACCCCCTTCCCGGCAGGCGCAGCGGCGGCGGCCGTCCCGGCGTGCCCGAGGACGATCGCGCCGGTCGCCCCGATCGCCGACGCGCCGAGGAACCGCCGCCGGCTCAGCCCGTTGTCGCTCATGCGGGCTCCTTGCGGGGGGACGACCCCCCGCACCCCCCGGTTCGCTTCGCTCATTTGTCAGGCCCCTTCGAAGGTCCAGTCGCCCGAGCCGATCTGGAAGACGGCCCGGTCGTTCTCGATGCCGACCCATTTCGCGTCCTTGGGCGCCGTCGGCCGGGTCTTGCCGCCGAACAGCGGGAACTCCACGCGCGCCGTCGTGTTGGGCGGGACGGTGGCGTCGAGGCGGAGCCGCTTCCCGGTGCGGCGCCAGGAAGCGGCGGCGCGCCCGCGCGGCGTCTCGTACGTCGCGGCGGCACGGGTGACGTCGCCGACCACGGCGGGCCGCACGAGCAGGGACGCGTAGCCGATCGAGTCGCCGGTCTGCGACAGCCCGGCGAGCCCGGCGTGGAACCACTCGTCGATCGCGCCGAGCATGAAGTGGTTCTGCGAGTTGCCGGACGTGGGCCCGTCCCAGTTCTCCGTCAGGGACGTCGCGCCGTGCTCGACCTGGTAGCCGTAGCTGGGGTTGCCGGTCTGGGTGGCGACGGCGTGGATGACGTCGTCGCGCCCGGCGGCCGACAGCACCCGGAACACCGACGGCAGCGCGATCTCCCCGACGGTGAGGTGGTAGCCCTTGTCGGTGATGCTCTGCACGAGGTGGGCGAGGACCTTGTCCTTGGACGCGGCGGGGACGATCCCCATGTCGAGGGCGAGCGCGTCGCACGCCTGGCTGCCGGAGCCGTAGGTGTCGCCGGTCGCGTACTTGCCGTTGAAGGCGTCGCCGATGTCCCCGGCGAGCTTGGTGTACTTCGCGGCGTCGTCGTCCTTGCCGACGACCTTGGCGATCGACGCCAGCGCCGTGACGGCCCGGTGGTAGCCGAACGTGGCCGTCACGCCGAGCGGGGTGCTGTTGTCGAAGGTGATCCAGTCGCCGAGGCCGTAGTCGAGCAGGTTCCCCTTCGCCTTGGACGACAGGTAGTCCACGTAGCGGACCATGTTCGGGTAGTAGGTGCGGAGCGTCGCCTCGTCCCCGTACGCCCGGTACATCTGCCAGGGCGCGAACACGATGACGTTGCCCCAGTTCGGGTCGTCCCGGAAACCGCCGGAGAACACCGTGTACTCGGGCGCGATGTCGGGGACGAGCCCGTCGGCGGTCTGCGCCTCGGCGATGTCGCGGACGATCGCGCCGTAGTAGGCGGTCACGTCGTAGTTGCGGGCGACGGCCGGGAAGACCAGGTTCGCCTGCTCCAGCCAGCCGAGCTTCTCGCGGTGCGGGCAGTCGGTGAGGACCGAGTACATGTTGCTCTGCACGGCCCGGTCGATGATCCGGTGGATGTCGTTGAGCAGGCCGTGCGAGCTGGTGAACGAGCCCGCCGTGGCGTTGGCGGCGCGCAGCGCGATGCCGGTGACCGTGCCGTCGTCCGGCGCGGACGGCAGCCCTTCGAGCTGCACGTACCGGAAGCCGTGGTAGCAGAACCGGGGATGCCAGGTCTCGGTGCCCTTCCCGGACAGCGTGTAGGTGTCCCAGATCGGCGAGCCGGTGGTGTTCTGGCTGACGGTGCCGTCGTCGTTGAGCAGCTCGCCGGGGCGCATCGTCACCTTCGTCCCGGCCGGGCCGCTGACCCGCAGCTGCGCCCAGCCGGCGAAGTTCGTCCCGAGGTCGACGACGTGCACGCCGTCCTTCGGCTTCGTGATCTTCTGGGTGCGGAAGGTGCCGACCCGTTCGATGGGCGGGGCGGCCTGGGCGGTGAGCTTCGCGGTCGGCGCGTCGCGGCGGACGGCGGCCGTCCAGTCCGCCGGGACGCGGCGGGCGTCGAAGTCCTCGCCGCCGTACCAGCTGCTGAACGTGGTCGCGCCGAGCGCTGTCTTCCATGACGCGTCCGATGCGACGACCTCGCGCGACCCGTCGGTGTAGGTGATCTCGAGCTGGCCGAGGAACGCGGGGCCGCCGTCGGAGCGGGTGAGCTTCTGGTAGCGGCCCGGCGTGGCGGGAACGTTCGCCATGCCGTTCCCGACCTCGGCCTGGATCGCGTTCCCGCCCCGGCGCAGCAGCCGCGTCACGTCGTAGGTCGAGTAGACGATGCGCTGCTTGTACGCGGTGTACGGCGGTTCGAGGACGGCGTCGCTCACCGGCCGCCCGTTGACGGTGACGTCGAGGACGCCGAGCGCCGTCGCGTACAGCCGCGCCGACCGGACGCGCTTGCCGAGGGCGAACTCCTTCGTGAACAGCGGAAGCGCCTCGGGCTGGGCATGCAGCGGCGGCGGGGCCTGCTGCCCCTTGACCGTGGCGGCGGTGTCGAACGTCTTGCCGTCGCTGGAGGTCTGGACGGTGAAGTCCTCGGGGAAGTTGGCGGTCTTCCCGTCGTCGGTCATCGTGTCCGTGCGCGGGTAGAGCAGCACCCGGTCGAACCGCCGCTCCTCGCCGAGGTCGATCTGCAGCCAGATCGGACTCGCGAGGTCCTGGTCCTGGTACTGCATGCTCGTGTAGCCGAACGGCGCGGCATCGCTGGTCAGCGAGCCGTCCGTGACCGCCTTCGGCTCCCACTGGCCCGCGACGGTGTAGCTCTCCGACGCCGTCACCGGCGCGTGCAGCGCCACGTCGGCGCCGGACGCGCCGTCCCGCACCTCCACCTCGGCGAGCTGCAGCCGCGACACCTTGTACGGCCAGCCCTCCTTGATCGGGAGGCCGAGCCGCGTCACGTTCAGCCGGACGTACCGCGCGGTGCGGGCGGGGAACGCGACCGCCGCCGGAGTGGGCTCCGGGTCGGACCACGCCGGGTTCCCGATCCACTGCGCCGTCCAGTCGGACGCGGCGAGCAGGCCCGTCTCGAAGTGCGCGGGCTCGCTCCACGCGGACGCGCGGCCCCGCTCGTCCCACACCCGGACCTGCCACGACACCCGCTGCCGCGAGCCGAGGTCGCGGCCCGCGTAGGCGGCGGAGACCGCGCCGCCCGCGACCTTGCCGGAGTCCCACAGGTCGGGGCGGTCCAGGCGGGCGTCCGCGCTCGCCGCGCGGACCTGGTACGCGGTCTGCGAGGCGTTGCGCGGCCCGGCGGCGAACCGCCAGCTCAGCGTCGGCCGCGTCGCGTCGATCCCGAGCGGCGACCGCAGGTGGGCGGTCTGGAGGTCGGTGGGGGTCAGCGTCCGGGCGCGGGCGGGCGCCGCCGGCGCGGCGCCCGCCGCGGCCGGCAGCGCGCCGGCCGCGGTCACGGCGGCGGCCGCGACCCCGCCCGCCTGCACGAAGCGTCTCCTGGTCAGCTCATTCGCCATCGAAAGGCCCTTCAGGCGTGGGTGGAGCGGAAGGCGAGGCGGCCGGATCCCGCCTGGAAGACCGCGTAGCCGTCCTTCATGCCGACGAAGCGGGCGCCGCCCGGCCCGGAGACGTGGACGTCGTGGGCCGACCGCGCCGGGACGTGGATCTCGGCCGTGACGTTGACCGGAATGTTCACCGAGAGCGAGACGCCCTTCCCCTGCCGGGTCCACTGGACGCCGACGTCGCCGCGCTGGACTGGGATCGTGCCGGTCGCGCCGCTCAGGCCGGACAGCGGCGGCTGGATCCGGACCGACGCGGACGCCGGGGCGGTCACCGTGACGCCGAGGAGGGACTGCTGCACGTCCACCAGGGACGTCGAGCCCCACGGGTGGGAGAAGCTCTGCCCGGTCTCCGGCGCGTCCCACGACTCCCACGTGAAGGTGCCGCCGCGCGCGAGGATGTTGCCCCAGCCCGGCCCCTCGGTGTCGGTGAGGCGGGTCACGGCGTCGCCTGTGCGGCCGGTGCCGGCGAGCGCCTGCAGCAGCCGGTGCGCGGTCATCGGGCCCATCTGCATGCCGAGCCCGGCGACGTAGGAGCCGATCGCCTCGCGCGATTCGGCGGGCGCGATCCCGTAGGCGAGCGCGTACGTGTTCGCGATCTGCGAGGCGTGGGTGCTCTGCGTCCCGTCGCTCTTGAGGCCGTCGATGTAGACGCCGTCGGCGCGGCGGAGCTTGGCGTTGATGTTGCCGGTGAGGGTGCCGGCCTCCTTGCGCAGCGCGGCGGCCTCGTCGGTCTTGCCGAGGGCGTCGGCGGCGCGGGCGGTGGCGTTCAGGACGTCGACGCCGAGGACGTTGATGACCGTCCGGGCGGCGGTGTCCATGTCGTGGCCGTAGCGCATCGTCGCCGGCCAGTCGACGATGCCGTACTTGTACTGGCCGGAACCGCCTTCGAGGTTGGTGACGAGGCCCGTCCCGGAGTCGATGTAGCGGCGGACGTATCCGGCGACCGCGTTCATCACCGGGTACGCCTGCGTGAGGGTCGTCGCGTCGCCGGACTGCTCGTAGTAGTCCCACACCCAGCCCGGGAACATCTCGGTGTAGTCCGGGATGTCGCGCTTGCCGTCGCCGTTCGGGTAGACGGAGTTGAGCCGCCCGTCCGGCCAGTAGCGGGCCTGCGAGGCGATGAACTCGCGGATCGCCTGCCGGGTGAGCCGCCGCTCCCCGAACGCGCCCATCGCGGCGGTCGAGGTGTCGACGGCGTCGCCGAGGAACTGGCCCTTCTCGCGGGTCGGGGTGTCGAGGAACTGCGACTGCGACCCGTACAGCGCCGACCGCGCCATCATGTCGTAGGCGGCGTTCACTCCCTTGTCGGACGTGCGGACGGACGCGGTGCGGTCGACGGAGTTGTGCTGCACGACGGCGGAGATGTCGTCGGGGTCGATGCCCGAGTCCGGGCCGACCTCGAAGTAGCGGAACCCCTCGTAGGTGAAGGCGCGGAACGTCTGGTCGCCGTCGCGCTGGGTGTAGCCGTAGGTGAGGTCGGTGTCCTGGTTGTCGTCCTTGGACCGCGACACCGTCCCGTCGTCGGCGAGCAGGTAGCCGGCGTGCATGTCGACGTGCCGCCCGGCCGTCCCGTCGCGGAACCGGACGACCGGCACGGCCGGGATCACCTTCCCGAAGTCGGCGACCAGCGCGCCCGACGCCAGCTTCGTCACCTTCACCGGGTGGACGGTCTGGTACGCCAGCGACGTCTCCTGCCCGTGGACGTGCTTGAACGACGAGGTCGGGTGCGCGCCGACGACCTGCGGGGCCGCCCAGGACGACGCGTCGAAGCCGGGCTCGTCCCAGCCGAGCGGCTCGGCGCCGCCGTCGACGTCCTCCACCCAGTCGCCGCCGTCGCCGTTGCGGCGCGGCGCCGTCTTCCACGGGCCGCGCGTCACCTTCCAGGTGCCGTCGCTGACGACGACCTGCCGGGTGCCGTCGGCGTGGTCGATGACCAGCCGGACGAGCAGCCCCGGCTCGCCCTTGGGCCGCCCCTGCCCGGACCCGTACCAGTGGTAGACCGCGCCGAGCGTCGCGTCGCGGCCCGCCTTGAGCTGCGAGGTGACGTCGACGGTCTTGTAGAACAGGTCGTCGGCGTACTCGAACGCCGGGCCCCGGTCGACGGTCGCGCCGTTGAGGCGCAGGTCGTACTGCTGGTCGGCGGCGATGTGGACGCGGGCCCGCACGACCGGCGACGCGCCGACGGCGAAGTCCTTGCGGGCCAGGGTGTAGTCGTCGGACTCGGTGGTGGTGCGGCGGATCCAGGACGCGCCCCACTGGTCGTCGCTCAGCCCGGTGTCGAACGAGGCGGTCCGCGACCACGGCGACGCCTTCCCGGTGCGGTCCCAGGTGCGGACCTTCCAGGTGTAGGTCGTCTCGGACGCCAGGGCCGGCCCCGCGTACGGGACGTACTCCTGGCTCGCCGACTTCACCTGGCCGCTGTCCCACACGGTCTTGCCGGACGCGTCGCGCACGGCGAGCTCATAGGCGGACTGGACCTCGCCGGGGTCCACGTCGCGGGGCCGCCACCCGAACTGCGGCGCGCCCTCCACGCTGAGCGGCCGGGCCTGGTCGCCGACCGCGAGGTCGATCGGGGACTGGGGCGCGTGCCCCGCCTTCAGCGCGGCCTGCGCGGTGCCGGGCAACCCGACGACGGCCGCCGACGTCACCGCGGCCACGGCGGCGATGACGGCGCGGGACCGGGTGGAGCGGGTCTTGTCACGGCGAATCATGAGGAGCAACCTCCAGTAGTTTCCTTCGGCTTCCGGGCCCTACGGCCGTACGGAGAAGCCGCTCATCTGCACGTTGGCGACCACGGAGTCCCAGCTCCTCGTGATGCCGAGGCGCACGTACCGGGCGCTGACCTTGTCGAAGGCCGTCGTCCCGCCCTCCTTGGGCGTGTCGGTGGCGGTGGCGACGGTGCGCCACGTCCGGCCGTCCTGGGAGACCTGGACGGCGTAGTCGCGCGGCCCGTAGTTGGAGCGCCCGCCCACGACGACCGAGCCGATCTCGACGGGCGCGCCGAGGTCGAGCCCGAACCGCACCGGGTTCTGCGCGGTCGGTCCTTGACCTGCGGCGCGGCCCCACGAGACCCAGAACGTGCTCGCCGAGCCGTCCACGGCGAGCTTCGCCGGGTAGCGGTCCTGGCCGGCGTCCGCGACGACCCGCGGGAACGGCGCGCCGCCCGGGTTGAGCGCCAGGTCGCCGGAGTGCCGCAGCATCACCGCGGTCTCGGCGGACGGTCCGGCGTCGCTGCGCGCGGTCACCTTCAGCGTGCTCGTGCCGGACGAGACGCCCTTGTCGCGCACGTCGACGGGCACCGTCACCGAGCCGCCGGCGGGGACCGTCACCTTGCCCTGCTGCGGCGCGGCGGTGATCCCGTCGGCGCCCGACGCCGCGACCGTCACGTTGGCCGCGCGGCCGGAGGCGTTGGTGACCAGCACGGTCGCGCGGTTGTAGCCGCCGTCCGCCAGCGGCAGCTCGGGTTCGAGGGCCTCGGCGGTCAGCACCGGCCGGTCGCCGCCGGTCGCGGTGAGGGTGAGCGGGCCGAACAGCCCGTAGTCCATCGGCGTCCGCGCGGACGCGCCGGTGCCGGGCGCGACGCGGACCGCGTTGAGCAGCGTGGAGGCGACCCGCACGGTGATCGTGTTGTCGCCCGGCCGCAGGTACCGGCCGACCTGGACGTGCCGCAGGTCCGACTGGTCGAGCGGCGGCAGGTCGTGCCCGTTGACGTTCACGCGGACGGTGTCCACCGGCGTCCCGAGGTCGAGTTCGGCGGCGTCGATGCCCTTCCAGCCGTCGTCGAGGGTGGCGTGCGCGGTGTAGGTGCCCACGCCCGACACGTCCTTGAGGTCGACCGGGTAGCCGTTGGCCGTGGTGATCGCCGACCAGGCGGGCAGCGCGCCGCCCGCCCCGGCCTTCACCGTGACGGGGCCGAGGGTCTTGTGCGCGGTGTCGCCGGGCAGGCCGGACGCTCCTGGACCCCAGGAGTCCACCGACAGCGACCACTCGTTCAGCTTCACCGGCTGCGGGACGGCCGCCGTCCCCTGCCCGCCCGGCCGGTCGGTCTTGCCCGGACGGCCGGGGAACGTGGCGTCGTGCCGCGGCGTGACCGCGATGACGGTGGCGTCGTTCCCGGCGAGCCGGACGGGGACGGTGACCGTGCCGTGCCCGGACGTGTAGCCCGTGATCGGGGTGATCTTGCCGGTCCAGGTGTCCAGCTTGTAGGGGACGCCGTCGCCGGTCAGGGTGACCGTCTGCGCGGTCGTGGTGTTCGTCTGGTTGTAGAGGTAGTAGTAATCGGTCGAGCCCGCCTGGCGGCGCACGTCGAGGATCGCGCCGGAGCCGTCGTGCGGCGTCGCGGCCGGGGTGACGCGGAGGCGGCGCAGCGCGTCCGGCGCGTCCGCCTCGCTCGCCGCCCGCACCACGGTCCGCTGCCGGAGCAGCTGCGAGATCACGGACGTGAGCCGCCCGTCCTGGTGCGCGGCGTCGCCGTTGCCGGGCACCGTGCTCGGCACGTCCCCGACGATCACGACGGGCAGGCCCTGGCGCGCCAGGGTCAGCAGCTTCTCGGCGGCGGCCAGCGGCATCGTCTTCTGGTCCTTCAGCAGCACCGCGTGGTAGGCGGAGCCGTCGCCGAACAGGGCGCCGTGGGAGTAGGAGGCGTCCTTGCGCTGGAGCTGCGCCGGGCTGAGGTACTCGTAGGTGTATCCGCTCGACGCCAGCTCCGAGGAGTCCTGGACCAGCTTGTTCGACCCGGAACCGGTGGTGCCGGTCCCGTTCATGCCGAAGTCCTGCCAGTACACGGCGAGGTCGAAGCGGGGCTTTCCCTGCCGCAGCACGAGCTGCATCCGGGCCATGTTGTCGTTGATCGCGCGGTAGTCGGCCCAGTTCGGGCCGCCCTTGTCGCCCCACGCCTCCGAGTAGGAGGTGTTGCCGCCGTAGGTCATGCCGGGCCAGGCCGACTGCGGTCCGGCGCCCGCCGGTCCGCGGCTCAGGTACGGGAAGCCGTGCCAGACGAGCTGGTTCACGCCGCCGGCGAAGCCGCGGTAGACGGCCTGGAGGTTCGAGGCGTCCGATCCGGCGCCCGCCGTCGAGCCCCACACCGAGCCGGAGAACGCGCAGCACTCGTCCGACACGACCGGCTGCCCGGACAGGTGCGCGCCCGTGGCGACCACCCGGTAGTCCTGCACGTTGCTGTAGGCGCCGACCGACTGCCCGAACGCCAGCGACTCGCCCTCGGGCACGTCGATGTGCGAGGCGGCCTCGGAGACGTCCACCGGGATGCCGTACGGCTGGATGCGGGTCTTGATGTGGTGCTTGTGCGCCCATTCGCGCAGCACGTCGAGCCGGTTGCGGATGTACAGGTCGCTGAGCGTCTGCCGGTAGTCGGTGCGGACGCGGGCTCCGGCGCCGCCGCCGAAGTCGAAGAACGGCTTGTCGGTGATGCCCTGGTCACCGGCGCCCGCGAGGGCGGGCAGCACGTCGATCGGCGAGTAGCCGCGCAGCTTCGTCCACTGGTCGACCAGTTCCGACGTCCACTTCTGCGTGGTGCCGAGTTCGAGCGAGTCCTCGAACAGATCGGTCTCGCCCATCCGGGCGAGCAGCTTCCGCACGTCGGAGGTGAGGATGTTCTTGTCGTAGAAGTCGGTGGTGGCCTTCGCGCCGGCCTCGCTGAACGGGTCGAGCGCGTAGTTGGTGCCGGTCGCGGTGTAGCCGGACAGGGACTGCCCGCTCGGCGTCTGGTAGAAGGCGATCAGTGCGTACGTGCTCTTGTCGTCGCCGGGGAAGTCGACCGCGAGGCCGCCCTGCGCGTCCACCTTGGCGGTGACGTCGGTGACGCTGGAGCGATCCAGCATCCGCGGCGCGCTGGACGAGGCGTCGCAGCCCGCGTCGGAGCACTTGGCGACGAGCGCGGCGACGAGCTTCTTCTGCGCGCCGGCGGGCGGCGCGGTGTTGAAGTTGGCCGGCAGCCCGCCGGACCGGCTCGTGCCGCCCTTGTGGAACTCGTAGGAGAAGACGATCTGCTGCTGGGCGCTGGGGTCGTTGACGTCGTCGACCGTGGGGACGGTCGCGGGCCAGCGCGGGCCGATGGTGAGGTCCAGGCCGAGCCCCTTGTCCTTCGCCGCGGCCAGCATCGTCCGGGTCTTCTGCGCCCAGAGCGGGGTGCCCCAGCCGTAGGTCTTCAGGAACTCGGGGGTGTTGTTGCCGGTGCCCTCGACGTTGAACGGCGCGACCTCGGCGCCGCCGCCGCCCGCCTTCTTGATCTGGTCGAGCTCGGCGGCCAGTTCCTTGTCGTCGGTGTGGGCCAGCGGCTGCCACCAGCGGTACTTGGGCCGCACGGACGCGGGCGGGTCGGCGAAGGTGCCGCGGGTCAGGGACGGGACGGTCGGCCCGAACGACTCCGCGCCCTCCGCCGCCCCGGCGACCGCGAGACCGGACGCGGCGAGCAGCGCCGCCACCGGCACGGCGGCGAGCCGCACCGGCCTCCGTCGAGGGCCGGCCGCCGGCCGAACTTCGGATCGGTTCACGAGGTGTACGCCTCCAGCTCGATGACGCGGCTGTAGTTGTGGTCGTTGGAGTCGTGGACGAGCAGCCGCAGCGCGGACGCCCGCACGGGGGCGAAGGTCTTCTCGACGGTCCCGGCGGTGTTGCCGGTGACGGTCGCGACCGTCGTCCACTGGCCGTCGACCTGCGCCTGGACGTCGAAGTCGCGCAGGCCGGACTTCGACGCGGGGCTGCTCGAACTGTTGAGCGTGAAGACCTTGACCCGGCCGATCTCCTGCGGGTCCTTCCAGGTCGCGGTGAGGGTGTCGGGGAAGGTCTTGGACGTGTCGTCGTTCCAGCCGCCGACGCCGTTCAGCCAGACGCCGGAGTCGGTGCCGCCGTCGTTGGCCCAGGCGGGCGACGACCCGCTGTGGCTGCTGGACGCCGTCATGGCCGCGGAGCGGACGAGGTTCCCGGTGACCAGGACCGGTGCGGTCGCGGCCTCGTCGTCGGCCGTGACGGTGACGGTGCCCTCCGTCCCGTCCGCGCCCGAGCCCTTCACCTCGACGGGGATCTCGGTGGAGCCGCCCGCCGGAACCGTCACCTGGGCCGGGGCGGACGCGGTGAATCCGGCCGACGCGGACGCCTTCACCGGGACGGTGACGGCGCGGCGCTCCAGGTTCGTCACGCGGAACCGGGCGTCGGTGGCCGCGCCGCCGGTCACGGGGATGTTCACGCCGAACGGCGGCTCGACGGCGAGCTGCGTGCGGTCCTGCTGGACGGCGTCCGGCGTGCGGACGGTGAACGTCCACGAGCCCGACCCGACCTCGTACACGGCGTGCCCGTTCTGGACGCCGAGCGAGCGCGCGCCCGCCGGGGCCTTGGCGGCGGACGCGCCGAGCAGCGGGACCTCGACGCGGGCGGGCGCGCCGGGCGGGACCGTCACGTCCAGCCGCAGGTCGTGCCCGGACCGGCGCCACGCGCTGGACACCGTCCCGCGCGGGGTGTCGTACGACGACGAGGCGTGGGTGAGGTCGCCGACGACGGCGGGCCGGACGACCAGCTTGCCGTAGGCGACCGAGTCGTCGGCCTGCCGGATGCCGGCGAGGCCGGCGCCGAACCACTCGTCGATCGCGCCGAGCATGAAGTGGTTCTGCGAGCCGTAGCCGGTCGGGCCGTCCCAGTACTCGGTGAGCGCGGTCGCGCCGTGCACCACCTGGTAGCCGTAGCTGGGGTTGGTGACCTGCTGCGCGACGGCGAGGACGACGTCGTCGCGGCCGGCGGCCGACAGCGTCCGGAACACCGACGGCAGCGCGATCTCGCCGACGGTCAGGTGGTAGCCGTCGTTCTTGATCGTGGAGACGAGGTGGTCGAGGACGGCCTGCCTCTGGTCGGCGGGGACGATGCCGAGGTCGAGCGCGAACGCGTCCCCGGCCTGGCTGCCCGACCCGTAGGTGTGCTTGCCGGTGTCGAGGTACTTGGCGTTGAACGCGCCGGCGATGTCACCGGCGAGCTCGGTGTACTTGGCGGCGTCGTCGTCCTTGCCGAGCAGCTTGGCGATCTTGGCGAGGGCCGTGGCGCTGCGCTGGTAGCCGTAGGTCGCGGCGACGCCGATGGGGGTGGTCTTGTCGACGGCGGCCCAGTCGCCGAGGCCGTAGTCGAGCAGGTTCCCCTTCGCCTTGGACGTCAGGTAGTCCAGGTAGCGCCGCATGTTCGGGTAGAAGTCCTGCAGCGGCTTGGTGTCCCCGTAGGTGACGTAGTGCTGCCAGGCGGACAGGATGATCGCGCTGCCCCAGTTCGGGTCGTCCCACACGCCGCCGGAGAACGTCACGTACGCGGGCGCGATGTCGGGGACGAGCCCCTCGGCGGTCTGCGCCTCGGCCATGTTCCGCAGCAGCGCCGGGTAGTAGGCGGCGACGTCGTACTCGCGGGTGATGGAGCCCTGGACGAGCTGGTCCTCCTCCAGCCAGCCGAGCTTCTCCCGGTCGGGGCAGTCGGTGAGGATCGACATCATGTTGCCCTGCACCGCACGGTCGATGATCTTGTGGATGCCGTTGAGCAGGAGATCCGAGCTGTCGAAGGAGCCGGCGGAGGCGTTCCCGGCGCGCAGGATCGTCGCCCCGACCATGTCCGCGGACGGCGCCGCGTCCAGGCCGCTGATCTGGACGTAGCGGAAGCCGTGGTAGACGAACCGGGGATGCCAGGTCTCGGTGCCGGTGCCCGCGAGCGTGTAGGTGTCCATGACCGGCGGGTTCTGCGCACCGCCCGCGATCATGGTGCCCTGCTCGACGAGGCCGTCCGCGCCGAGCCGCTCGCCCGGCTTGACCGTCAGCTTCTCGCCGCGCTTCCCGCGCACCCGCAGCTCCGGCCGGCCGGCGATGTTCTCGCCGAGGTCGAAGACGTAGGTGTCCTTCTCCGGGTGCGTGACCTTGACGGTCTTGCGGGTGCCGACCGGGACGATCGCCGGGGACGTCCGCGCGGTCAGCGCGATGCCCGGGTCGGGCGCCTCGGCGGCCGGCTTCCACGACGCGAGGTTCGCGGACGGGCCGTCCCAGCCCTTCTGCGCGAGCCGGGCGTCCTCGTCCTCGCCGCCGTACCACTGGCTGAACGTGGTCGGCCCGAGGTCGGTGCGCCAGGACGAATCGGTCGCGACGCGCGCGGTCGTCCCGTCCTTCAGCGTCACCTCCAGCTGCGCGAGCAGCTTCGGCGCCCCCTGCGCGCCGACGTACTTGGTGTAGCGGTCATTGGTCGCGGCGACGTTGTACGTGCCGTTGCCGAGCCGCACGCCGATCGCGTTGCCGCCGCGCCGCAGCAGCTTCGTCACGTCGTAGGCCGCGTACTCGACGCGCTTCTTGTAGTCGGTGTTCGGCGGTTCGAGAACGGCGTCGCTGACCGGCCTGCCGTTGACGGTCGCGTCGTAGATGCCGAGCGCGGTGATGTAGAGCCGCGCCGACCGGACGGTGTTCTTCAGCGAGAACTGCCGCGCAAGCAGCGGCAGCGCGGGCATGGACGTCTGGTAGGCGGGCGGCGGGACCTGGTCGGTGACGGTCTTGACCACGGTGAACGGGCCGTCCGCCGCGTCCGAGGTCTGCACGGTGTAGTCGACGGGGAAGTTCGGGGTCTTCCCGTCGCTCGTCATCACGTCGGTGCGCGGATACAGCTTCACCGACGCGACGTCCTTGGCGGCGCCGAGGTCGAGCTGCAGCCAGATGTGGTGGCCGGGGTCCTGCGCCTTGTAGGAGTTGCTGGTGTAGCCGAACGGCGCCTTCTGCGTGGTGAGCGAGCCGTCGGTGACGAACTCCGGCATCCACTTGCCCGGGTACTCGCGGACCTCGGACGCGGTGACCGCCGCGCCCTTCGCCACGTTCGTCCCGGACGGGTCGAGCGCCTCGATCTCGGCGAGCTGCAGCCGCGACACCAGCGACCCGCTCTCGGCGATCGGCAGGCCCAGCTTCGACACGTCGACCCGCAGGTAGCGGGCCTTCGTCCCGGCGGGCAGGCCGACCGTGACGGGGCTCGGCGCCCGGTTCAGCCACCGGTCGTCGGTGATCCATTTCCCGGACCAGTCGTCCTTGCCGAGCAGGCCCATCTCGAACCGGGCCGGGGAGCTCCAGGCGGACGCCCGCCCGGAGCCGTCCCAGACCCGGACCCGCCACCACACCTGGCGGCGGGAGGTGAGCGCCGTCCCCCGGTAGACGGCGTTCGCGGTGCCGGACGACACCTTGCCGGAGTCCCACAGGTCGGCGCTTCCGAGCCCGTCCCGGGAGGTCGCGGCCTCGACCTGGTAGGCGGCCTGCGCCGCGCCGTGGCCGGGGGCGGCGAGCCGCCAGCTCAGCGTCGGCGCCGTGTCGTCGATGCCGAGCGGGTCGTCGAGCGCGTCGGTGCGCAGCCCGGTGGCCCGCAGGCCGGCCGCGTCGGCGCGCGCCGGGACCGTGCCGGCCGCGCCGACCAGCAGGGACAGGAACGCGGCGGGCAGGGCGACGCGTGTCGCGGATGTTCGCATTCAGGCTCCCCGGACGGTGGTGGAGAACTTCAGGTCGCGGCCGGGCTCGGGCGTGAAGATCGCGCCGCCGTCATTGCTGACGGCGGACGCGCCGCCCCGGTACGGGTCGTGGTCGTTGTAGGCGACGCCGTAGCAGCCGGTCGTGGTGGTGGAGGAGATCCGGACGGTGTAGTGCGCGCCGCGCCGCACCCGGATGCCCGGGTGGACGGTCACGTTCCGCGCCGACCAGCCGATCTGCTCGGCCGGGACGGATCCGGACCAGATCGTCCGGGTCCCGTCGGTGACCTCGACGGTCAGCGGATCGGACGGCGGGGTGCGCTCGACGCGGCCCTGCTCGGTGCCGTCCTTGAACGCGGTGACGGCGAGGGAGTCGAGGCGGCCGCCGCGTCCCGCGGTGAACGACTGCTCGCGCCGGACGTTCCCGGCCACGTCGCAGCCGGTGCGGAAGCCGGTGACGCCGCTGCTCTGGTCGAGGCCGGGGATCGCCGCCTGCCGTCCCGGATGCCCCGGGTCGAGGCGGACGGTCGAGTTGCCGCACTTGACCGGGTCGATCGATCCGTCGGCGCCGAAGGTGAGCGGCTCCCAGTGGTAGTTGGCGAGCGCCTCGTTGGTGTGGAAGTCCCACAGGTCGCTGAAGTACATGTAGATCGGCGCGCCGTGGCGCTGCGGGAGCGTCGCGACCTGGGCGGGCTGGCCGCCGCAGGAGTTCGCCGTGATGCTCGTCCCGGCGGTCGGCACGACCCACTTGGACAGGTCGCCGGAGAAGTCGTCCGCGAGCAGCTGCTGCCCGGACGCCGAGGTCACCGTGACGTTGTCGAACTTCGCCGATTCGAGGTTCGCGCCGTTCCATTCGCGGAACCCGACCTTGCCCACCGGGTAGGTCGCGTCGGTGTAGCTGTCGACCTGCACGCCGTCGATCGACGTCGTGAGCGTGGAGCCGGACGCGGCGACCGACACGTGGTGCCACTCCCCCGCGGTGATCGGCTTCCCGAGCTGGACGACGTGGCTCGCGGTGGTGGCGCCGGCGCGGCGCAGCACGCTCAGCTTGCCGTTGCCGGTGCCCGAGCCGGTCAGCAGGAACAGGTAGCCGTGGTCGTCCTGGTTCATCCGGACGGAGAACCCGGCCTGCGCGGACGTCCCCGACGTGGTGGGCAGCGGCGCGACGTCGAAGGAGAACGTGTAGTCGGACCAGTCCTCGCCCTGCTGCGACAGCCCGTACAGGCCGCCGCGGGCGGTGAGCGCGCCGTCCTCGGCCGTCCAGGCGTCGCGGCCCTTCCACGGGCCGAGCGGGCTCTTCGCGGTGAGGTACGAGGTGCCGGTCCCGGTGCAGTACCCGCAGTTCGGGTCCGACATCGTCAGGTAGTAGGTGCCGTTCCGCTTGAAGATCGACGGCGCCTCGACGCGGGTCACGCCGGTCACGTCGTACGGTCCGGCGGCGCGCAGGTAGTCGGGCGTCAGCTCGATGACGGCGATGTGCCAGCCGGCGTTGCTGCACGCCAGGTAGGCCTTGCCGTCATCGTCGACGAACACGTCGAGGTCGGCGGTGCAGTGCGTGCCCGCCGGAAGGTCCGGGACGGGCTGCTCGGTGAACGGGCCGGCCGGCCGGTCGGCGGTGTAGACCCGGAACTTGTCCGCGGCCTCCTGGTCGTTCACCCACATCACGTACTTGCGGGTCGCCTGGTCGTAGACGGTATGCGGCCGGAAGCAGAACTTGCAGGACCGGGCCTTCGCGACGTACCCGCGGTCGGTCCAGTGGACCAGGTCGGGCGAGGAGTACACCTTGAAGCCGCAGAACGTGCTGTTGACCGTCCACTGGTAGCCGC
Organism: Actinomadura sp. NTSP31; assembly: GCF_041951385.1. Taxonomy (NCBI): domain Bacteria; kingdom Bacillati; phylum Actinomycetota; class Actinomycetes; order Streptosporangiales; family Thermomonosporaceae; genus Actinomadura; species Actinomadura sp. NTSP31. Next base: position 562,768 of record NZ_JBGNUT010000001.1, read on the forward strand.
AGTCGTAGCTCGTCCCGTACAGGTAGTAGGTGTCGCCGAACCGCTGGATCGCGCCGTCGTGGGCGTCGACCGCGTTGCCTTCGGTGTCGAACCGGACGGTCTGCTCGCCGTCCGGCCCGTAGTTGGTGATCGGGGCGACGGTCGCCGCCTGCGCGGGCGCGAGCGCGGGCGGCGCGGACAGCGCGCCGAGGAGCAGCGCGAAGATCGCGGCCAGCGCGAGGCCGCGGCCTCGCCTGGACCGGAGTGGGGGGATGGTGCGCATGGACGTGGCGTCCTCTCGGAGGCTGCGCGGTGGGGTGGGGGGCGGCGCGTCGTCCGTCTCCGGGCATGCCGAACAGAACCCGTGGCCGTGCGGGCGGGGTGCACGGCCACGGGCCTTCGCCCGTCATCGCCTAGGGACGGATCCCCCGATCACGCCTAGTGAGAGTTCGAGTCCGTCAGGATCGTGCGGTTCGTACCGATGGGGTCAGGGATTCACAGTGACCAGTTCGATCTCCAGGAGGTCGGCGACGGCCTTCAGGTCGGCGATCCGGTGGCCGGTGCCGAGGGCCCAGTGGTGGGAGATGCCGGTGGCGCTCCACGCGTCGACCCACTCGCCGGGGTCGCAGCCGAAGTCCACCCGGGACGTCGTGTTGCCGATCTGCAGCAGCGGGCCGTCGACGGTCTCGCCCTCGGACGCGACGAACGCGAACCGGCCGTCGCGGCGCTGGATGATCCCGAACGCGGTGACCGGGCCGTGCTTGACGTCGAACTCCACGGACACGCCGTAGCCGCGCTTGCCGTGGTAGACGCCGAGGCCGCGCAGCAGCGGGCGGCGGGCGCTGATCGCCAGGTGCGCGGGCCCGTCGTGCCCCATCTCGACGTGGCCGCGGTGGAAGTCGAGCGCCTGCAGCTCGGTGAACGAGCCGCCCGCGCCGAGCCGGTCGGCGATCAGCATGGCGAGCGAGGTGCGCAGCTCGTACTCGCCGGCCGCCGGGATCCCGCGGGCGGTGAGCAGCGACGCGCCGAGGATCATCCCGGCGCCGAGCCGCTCGTGGATCTCGCCGTCCAGGCCCCGGTGGTAGTAGGCGAGGCTGTCCAGCTCGAAGTCCTCGACGAGCCGGTCCAGGCCCGCCGACACCCGCGCCGCCCAGGTCAGGTCGTCGTCGTTGACGGAGGCGTCCAGCTCGAAGATCTTCTCCGCCTCGGCCTTCTTCGCGGCCGCCTCGGCGTCGGTGACCTTCTCCACCCGCACCCGCAGGTCGTCGAACTCCAGCACCTCGACGTGCCCGCCGAAGTTCGCGCTGACCAGCGTCAGGTCGGTGGAGACGTCCAGCATGCCCGGGTACAGGTGGCCCATCAGTCCGTGCCGGCCGCGGCGCAGCGCCGCGCGCACCCCGGCGGCCCGCACCCAGCGGCCGATCTTCGCCCAGGCCCGCTCGTCCTCCAGGTAGCCGGAGACCGAGCGGAACGGGACGCCGCACCGCGCGAACGCGTTCGCCATCTCCGGCAGCGGGCACGCGCCGCAGTACGCGAGCCACTGCCCGGTGTCGAACGTGGCGTGGTCCATCGACTCGGTCGGCTGCAGGTTGATCAGCAGGACCGGGGCGTCCGCCCGCTGCGCGACCGGGACCAGCATCGTCGCGGTCATGTAGGTGGTGAGGAACCCGACGATGATGTCGCAGCCCGCCGCGCGCAGCTTCTCGGCCGCCGCCGCGCCCTCCTGCGCGTCGGAGATGAACCCGACGTCCACCACCTCGGCGCCGAGCCCGCGCATCCGCTCCGACACCCGCTCCGCCGACCGCTTCAGCTGCGGCAGCAGATCGGGGAACTGCGGCCAGTACGCGCCGAGCCCGCCGGCCACGAGGCCGACCTTGACCCTCGTTTCGGGGGGTTTGGGGGGTCGTCCCCCCAAAAGAGACTCGCGCGGCGGCGCCCCGGTGTTGCCTGCCATGCCTGTTCCTTCCTGTTACCTGGCCGTCAGGGTGTGGCGGCCGGACGGCGCGCCGTCCACGTAGACGTACTTCCCATCCCCGGTCACGCCCCGCGCGACGGCCTTGCCGTGCGACCAGACGGTCCGGCCGTCCAGGGTGACGCGGGACGTGGCGGCGGTGACGGGGACGGCGAGGCGGCCGGACGTGCCGCGCGGTGCGGTGACGTCCAGCCGGAACCCGTGCCCGAGCGTCCGCCACGACGCGGCGATGGCGCCGCGCGGCGTCGGGACCGTCCCCTCCGCCCACTTCAGGCCACCGGTGAACGGGACGACGGACCACGACGCGTAGCCGGGGCCCGTCGGCCGGACGCCGAGGACGCGGGTGGTGAGCGTGACGGTCGGGCCGCTCGCCCAGCCGTGCGCGAGGCTGGAGAACTGCTGGAGGTTCGGGGTGCCGTCCGGCTGCATGTGCTCCCAGAACGTGGAGCCGGGGTCCTGCCGGAGCTGGTGGCCCCAGAACGTCCGGATCAGGTCGAGGCCGGACGCGTCGCCGGTGTCCAGGCGCGCGTCGGACTCGAACGAGCTGGGCAGCGGCGCGTAGAACGGCGGCAGGCTCGCGTTCGGGGTCTTCTGCGAGACGGTCAGCGACCCGTACTGCGCCCAGTTGTTCTTGCGCAGGTAGGAGAGGGCGCGGGTGGCGCGGTCGCCGTCGGCGACACCGGCGAGGACCGCCGTGGCGTTGGCGTCCTGCGGGTAGGCGCCGGGGATCTCCCGCGACAGCCGGTAGGCGCCCGCCTCGTCGTCCCACAGCTGGTCGTTGATCGCCTTCTTGAGCGTCGCGGACCGGTCGCCGTAGGTCGCGGCGGCGGACGCGTCGCCGCGCGCCTTCGCCATCGCGGCCATCTGCGTGAGGTTGCGGGCGTACAGGGCGTTGACGTAGGTCTCGTGGCCGCAGTCGGAGTACCCGTAGTGGCCGCAGGAGCCGGCCTTGTCGAAGGCGATGAGGCCCTTGTCGTCCTGGGCGCGGACCGACTCCAGCCAGGCCGTCGCCTTGGTGAGCTGCGGCCACCACTTGTCGAGGTAGGCGCGGTCGCCGGTGTAGAGCCAGTGCTCGTACATGTTGTTGACGAACCAGGTGACGTACTCGCCGTAGGTGCGCAGCTCGTCGGCGTTGTGCTGCCCCACCTGGCTCTCGGCGGGCATGAACCCGTCCGGGAGCTGCTGCGCGGCGAGCGACGACAGCGAGTTGTCGACCGCCTCCAGGTCGTTGGTGGACAGGTAGGTGACGGGCGCCTGCACGGCCAGGTCGCCCTGCCAGACGATCCGGTCGCGCTTGCCGCCGTCGTAGATGACGGACTTGTTCGGGTCGGCGTACGGGACCTGCGCGTCCGCGTGGTCGCCCTCGCCGGAGGCGTACGGCCAGCTCTTCGCGGTGTTGGACGCGCCGGTGTTCACCTGCACGGTGTAGGCGCCCGCGTACCAGATCTTGTTCAGCTCGTTGTCGCTGGACAGGAAGTGGCCCTGGTAGCCGTCCAGGTCCCGCTGGTTGGGCGCGGCGGTGAAGTCGACGGACACGCCGTCGATGTCGACGGTCCCGGGGCCGTCCAGGAACAGCGTCGCGTAGCGGAACCCGCCGCGCAGGACACCGTCGCGGACCGTCGCGGGCAGCTTCTTGCCGTCCAGCGGCAGGGCGTGGCTGTCGGTGTCCTGCGTGTACGGCTGGCCGGGGAAGCCGTTCCAGATGTTGGCGGTGTCGCAGCCGGGCGCGATCTTGCCTTCGCCGTTGTTGGCGTCCGGCGTGAGCGCGGCGTACCGGATCGACTCGGAGAAGCAGGCGCGCAGCTTCGGCGGCGTGGACGAGGCGCCCTTCACCCGGACCTCCAGGTGCCCGGCGACCTCCTTGCCGAAGTCGACGATCAGCAGCGGGGAACCGGTGCGGTCGGCGGCGCCGGTGAGCCGGACCGAGCCGCCGCCGTCGCGCAGCGCCGCGTCCGGCGACCCGTCGATCGCCCCCTGGCGCGGGTCGGCCTTGTAGATCTCGACGGGGCGGACGGTGCGGCTCGACGGCGACAGCACGTACGGGCGCCACTGGCCTTGGTGCGGCGTGTAGGAGGCGTCCTGCCACGGGCCGTTCGGGGACGCGGCGGCGGGCAGGGTGAGGGCGGCCGTGCCCGACACCGCCAGGGCGGCGGCGACGGCGGCGCGGGCGAGGGAGCGGCGGGAGGCGGGGGGAACCATCATCACTCCAGGTCAGCGGGAGGCGGTCAGGATGGACGAGCCGGTCAGCCCCGGCACCTGCACGAGGCCGTCGCGGACGGCGACGCCGGGTTTCACGGCGGTGCCGTTCCGCCAGACGACCGAGCCGTTCACGCGGACCTCGGACGCGCCGGACGCGGGCACTCCCGCCGTCGCGGTCGTACCGCGCGGCGCGGCGACGCGGAGCGTGAACGTCTTGCCGCGCTGCTTCCAGGCGGCGGTGATGTCGCCGTGCGGCGTCGGGACCTTGCCCTCCGCCCAGCTCAGCCCGTTCGCCGGATGCGGGAGGACGGTGAAGGTCGAGAACCCGCCGGACGACGGCGTGACGCCGAGGACCTGGTTGGTGAGGAACGAGGTCGGTGCGGCGGCCCAGCCGTGCGAGAGGCTGGTGTAGGAGCCGAGCTGCGGCGCGCCGGCCGTGCTGACGTTCTCCCAGAGCGTGCCGGGCGTGTCCTTGCCGAGCATCGGGTACCAGGTGCGGCCCAGCACGGACATCGCGCCCGCCATGTCGCCCTGCGCGGTGTACGCCAGCAGCGACTGGCCGGACACGAACGGGCTGATGTACTGCGGGACGACGCCGCCGGCCTTGTCCACGGTCAGGTCGCCGTGCGGGTCGGCGAGCCGGTCGCCGAAGAACTTCAGCACGGACTTCGCGCGGTCCCCGGTGGCGACTCCGGCGACGACCGCCATCGCGTTGCCGTCCTGCGGGTGGTTCCCGTCGGTCGGGCCGACCTTGTAGGCGCCCGCGTCGGCGTCCCAGAGGTTGTCGTTGACGGCCTTGGCGGTGCGTGCGGCGGCGTCGCGGTAGGTCTTGGCGAGCGCCGCGTCGCCCTGCGCCTCGGCGGCCTGCGCCGCCTGGCCCAGCACGTGGACGTACAGGGACGAGACGTAGGTGCCCTTGCCCTCGTTGCCGTAGCCCCAGGTGCCGCCCGCGCCCTTCATGTCGAGCAGCCCGTCGGAGCCGACCTTGGACTGCATCCACGCGACGTTCTTCTTCATGGCGTCGTACCACTTGTCGAAGAACGCCTTGTCGCCGGTGTAGAGGTAGTGCGTCCAGTAGTTGTTGACCCACCAGGCCGCGTACTCGCCCCAGCCCATCTGGTAGCCCTGGCTCTCGGTCAGGTAGAGGCCGGGGATCTGGCCTTGCGGCGACTGGCCCTTGGCCATGAAGGCGACGGCGTTCGCGGCCGGGTCGCTCTGCCCGGTCGTCAGGTAGGACACCGCGTCGGAGACGGCGTTGTCGCCGCCCCAGATCATCCGGTCGCGCTTGGCGCCGTCGCTGATGACGCTGTCGCCCTCACCGACGATCGCGTCGTTGCGGACCGGGCCCTCCCGCCCCGGGTAGGGCCGGCCGGTCTTCGGGTCGATCGTCGCCATCTGGACGGTGTAGGCGCCCGCGTACCAGAGCCGGTTCAGGGTGTCGTCGCTGGACAGGAACGCACCCTTGTACCCGTCGAGGTCGGGGTTGGCGGGATCGGCGGTGAACGTGAGCCGCAGGTCGGACAGGCGCACCTCGCCGGGGCCGTCCAGGAACACCATCAGATAGCGGAACCCGCCGCGGATGACCGGGTCGGTCATCGCCGTGCGTCCGGCCTTGGTGTCGAGGTAGTGGGTCTCGGTGGCGAGGCCCACCGGGTCCTGGCTGTAGTCGGAGGCAGTGGTGAGGTACTGGTCGCTCTCGCTGAAGGCCAGGCCGAGCTTCGGCGTGCCCTTGCGGACGTCCGCGGTCACCTGGACCTGCCCACCGACCTCCTTGCCGAAGTCGTAGATGACGTAGGGCCGGCCGTACTCGTTCGAGGCGAGCGTGGTGGTCCCGCCGTGGAACGCTCCCGCCGGATTGCGCACCGTGGCGCCGTAGGGCGCGGCGGAGGCGCGCCCGTCCTTCGCGAGCGTCCAGACGGCGTGGACGCGGGCGCCCTGCCCGGGGTCGTCGGCGTTGCGGAACTCGACCTTGATCTTCCCGGATGATCCGGCGACCCGCGCCGGGACGTTCACCGCGTAGTGAACGAGGCCGTCCTTGTCGCCGCTCCACACGCCCGCCTGCTTGGGGTCGGGCTTGCGCTCGTGGACGACCGTCCCGTTCACCAGGACCTCGTAGTGGGCGGTCGCGCTGCCGGCCTCCTCGACCCGCAGCGTGACCGGACCGGGCCCGCCGCGCATCGTGTAGGCGAAGCCCGCGCCGGCCTTGTCCCCGGCCTGGCGGACCATGACGCCGTCCGCCTTGCCGGTCGTGGACGCACCGGCCTGAAGATCGTGCCCGCCGGTCTCGGACGCGGCGGAGTCGGCGGACACGTAGTCGCCGTTGACCCCGTACGCCTCCCCGACCTCGGCGGGACGGACCGTCCGGCCGGACGGCGCGAGGACGTAGTGGCCCGCGCGCGACAGCGACGGCAGGCCGAGCGGGTCGGGGGTGGAGGCGGGGCCGGACGCGGAGGCGGCGCCGGCGGGCACGGCGACGAGTGCGGCGGCGGCGAGGGCGAGGGAGGTGACGGCGGACACGCGTGCTCGTGCGAACTTCTCGGCCGGGGGCATCGTTATCCCTTCGGGTTCACTTGGTCGAGCGGGCCCATGGAGGGAGGGCCGGCGGCCCGGGTGGGGACGGCGCGGCGGCCCGGCAGTGGAGTGCCGGGCGCCGGCGCGCGGTCCGGGCCGCCGGCCCGAACTCGCATCGCGGGGACGGCGGGGTCAGCGCAGGAACGCGGCGGCGACTCCGGCGTCCACCGGGATGTGCAGTCCGGTGGTGTGGGTCAGGTCCCCGCCGGTGAGGGCGAAGACGGCGGCCGCGACGTGCTCGGGCAGCACCTCGCGCTTGAGCAGCGTCCGCTGGGCGTAGAACTCGCCGAGCCTCTCCTCCTCCACCCCGTAGACGGCGGCGCGCTTGGCGCCCCAGCCGCCGGCGAAGATGCCCGAGCCGCGCACGACGCCGTCCGGGTTGATGCCGTTGACGCGGACGCCGTGCTCGCCGAGCTCGGCGGCGAGCAGCCGGACCTGGTGGGCCTGGTCGGCCTTGGTGGCGCCGTAGGCGATGTTGTTCGGGCCGGCGAACACGCCGTTCTTGGAGGCGACGTAGACGATGTCGCCGCCCATCCCCTGCTCGATCATCACCCGGGCGGTCTCGCGGGAGACCAGGAACGAGCCGCGCGCCATCACGTCGTGCTGGAGGTCCCAGTCGGCGACGGTGGTGTCCAGCAGCGGCTTGGAGATGGACAGGCCGGCGTTGTTGACGACGAGGTCCACGCCGCCGAACGCCAGCACCGCGTCCCGCACGGCCGCGGCGATCTCGTCCTCGGAGGTGACGTCCGCGCCGACCGCGACGGCGACGTCCGCCACGCGCAGCGCGTTCGCGCCCAGTTCCGCGGCGACCTTCTCGGCGGCGGCGACGTCGCGGTCGGCGACGACGACGCAGGCGCCCTCGGCGGCCAGCCGGCGGGCGGTGGCCGCGCCGATCCCGGAGCCGCCGCCGGTGACCAGCGCGACGCGGGTGGCGAGCGGCTTCGGCTTGGGCATCCGGCGGAGCTTGGCCTCCTCCAGCTCCCAGTACTCGATGCGGAACTTCTCCGACTCGTCGATCGGCGCGTACGACGACAGCGCCTCCGCGCCGCGCATCACGTTGATCGCGTTGACGTAGAACTCGCCGGCGACCCGCGCGGTCTGCTTGTTCGCGCCGAACGAGAACATCCCGACACCGGGGACCAGGACGATCGCCGGGTCCGCGCCGCGCATCGGCGGCGAGTCCGGCGCGGCGTGCCGGTCGTAGTAGGCCGCGTACTCCTCGCGGTAGGCGGCGTGCAGTTCCTTCAGGCGCGCCTTGACGTCGTCGAGCGGCGCGTCCGGCGGCAGGTCCAGCACCATCGGGCGGACCTTGGTGCGCAGGAAGTGGTCCGGGCAGGACGTGCCGAGCGCGGCGAGCCGCGGGTGCTCGGCGCGCGAGACGAAGTCGAGGACGGCCTCGGAGTCGGTGTAGTGCCCGACCTGCGGCCGGTCCGCCGACGCCAGGCCGCGGATCAGCGGGAACAGCGCCGCGGCGCGGGCGTGCCGCTCGTCCTGCGGCAGCGTCGGGTGGATCACCTCGCCGAACGGGTCGGCCTTGCCGTGCTCGGCGATGTAGGCCTCCGCGGTGCGGATGATGTCGAGCGAGTTGGCCTTGCACTCCTCGCTCGTCGCGCCCCACGCGGTGATGCCGTGCCCGCCGAGGACCACGCCGATCGCCTGCGGGTTCGCCTGCTTGATCGCGGCGATGTCCAGGCCGAGCTGGAAGCCGGGGCGCCGCCACGGCACCCACGCCACCCGGTCGCCGAAGATCCGCCGGGTCAGCTCCTCGCCGTCGGCGGCCGTCGCGATCGCGATCCCGGAGTCGGGGTGCAGGTGGTCGACGTGCGCCGCCTCGACGAGCCCGTGCATCGCGGTGTCGATGGACGGCGCCGCGCCGCCCTTGCCGTGCAGGCAGTAGTCGAACGCGGCGACCATCTCGTCCTCGCGCTCGACGCCCGGGTAGACGTCCACGAGGGCGCGCATCCGGTCGAGCCGCAGCACGGCCAGGCCCTTCTCGGTGAGCGTGCCGAGGTCGCCGCCGGAGCCCTTCACCCACATGAGCTCGACGTCGCGGGCCGTCACGGGGTCGGTGACGGTGCCCTTCGCCGAGGCGTTGCCGCCCGCGTAGTTGGTGTTGCGCGGGTCCGAGCCGAGGGTGTTGGCCCGTTCCAGCAGCTGCTCCACCTCGGGTGGAGTGGTCATCGGTGCTCTCTCCTTGTCGGATTCGGCCGCTTGTCGGATTCGGTGACCTGTGCGGTCCGGCGGCGCGGTCAGGCGCCCCAGCCGGCCGCCTGGCCGTCCTTGCGCTCGGCGACGACGCGCTCGAAGTAGCCGGACGCCTTGTACGCCGCGACCGGGTCGGGGTGCAGGCCCATCTCCTCGCGCAGCTCCGCCAGCAGGGACCGGACGTCGGTGTTGTAGGCGTCCATGAACACCGCGTTCGCCGCCAGCACGTCACCGCTCTCCTGCGCGGCGCGCAGCGCGTCCGCGTCCACCAGCAGCGCCTTCGCGGTGGCCTCCTGGACGTTCATCACCGAGCGGATCTGGCCGTGGATCTTCGGCTCGATGTTGTGGCACTGGTCGAGCATGAACGCCACGCCCGCCGCCGGGTCGTAGCCGCCGCCCCGCACCACCTCGTACATGATCCGGAACAGCTGGAACGGGTCGGCGGCGCCCACCATCAGGTCATCGTCGGCGTAGAAGCGGGAGTTGAAGTCGAACCCGCCGAGCTTCCCCTCGCGCAGCAGGAACGCCACGATGAACTCGATGTTGGTGCCGGGCGCGTGGTGCCCGGTGTCCACGACGACCTGCGCCTTCGGGCCGAGCTTGAGGCAGTGCGCGTAGGAGGTGCCCCAGTCCGGCAGGTCGGTCATGTAGAACGCCGGCTCGAACAGCTTGTACTCCAGCAGGAACCGCTGGTCGTCGCCGAGCCGCTCGTACACGGCGGCGAGCGCCTCGTCCATCCGGTCCTGCCGGGTGCGGATGTCGTCCTGGCCCGGGTAGTTCGTCCCGTCGGAGAACCACAGCTTCAGGTCCCGGGACCCGACCGCGTCCATGATGTCGACGCACTCGAGCAGGTGGTCCAGCGCCTTGCGGCGGACCTTCGGGTCCGGGTTGGTGACGCTGCCGAGCATGTAGTCGTCGTCCTGGAACACGTTGGTGTTCACCGCGCCGATCCGCACGCCCTTCTCCTTGGCGTGCGCGGCCAGCGCGGCGTAGTCGTCCACCTTGTCCCACGGGATGTGCACGGCGACGCTCGGCGCGACACCGGTGAAGCGGTGCACCTGCGCGGCGTCGTCGATCTTCTCCTGCGGGGTGCGCGGCACCCCCTGCTGGGCGAAGACCTTGAACCGGGTCCCCGAGTTGCCGTACGCCCAGGAGGGAGTCTCGATCTGCTGGCGGCGCAGGGCGTCCTTCACCGCGCTGGTGTCGTTCACGGGTGCAACCTCACGTTTCTGCTGTCCGGGGCCGCCGCCGGGTGGGGGCGGCGGCCCTCAGTCGAGATGGAAGACCTCGGGGAGCGGCCGCATCCCCTCGTCGGGGCGGCCGTCGAGGTCCTCGAAGAACGGCGCCATCTCCGCCTGCCAGCGGGCGTTGACGCCGGTGCGGGCCATCGCCTCCTGCGCGGCCTGGAAGTCGTCGGTCTCCAGGTAGCCGACGAGCAGGCCGTCCTCGCGCAGGAAGAGCGAGTAGTTGTGCCAGCCCGTCTCGCGCAGCGCCTCCCGCATCTCCGGCCAGACCGCCTGGTGGCGTCGCCTGTACTCCTCCAGGCGGTCCGGCCGGACCTTCAGCAGGAAGCAGACGCGCTTCGTGCCGTCAGCGGTCATGGATCAGAAGTGGTACTGGTCGATGTTCTTGGCGTCGAAGACCGTCGGCGGGCCGAGGATGACCTCGCCGTTGGCGCCGATGGTGCGGTCGCCGAGCTTGCCGGCCTTGAACGTCTCGCCCTGCTTGCCGGTGATCTGGCCGGACGCCAGCGCCGCCGCCGCGTAGGAGGCGAGGTAGCCGAGGTTCTTCGGGTCCCACAGCTCGAACGACTTGACCGAGCCGTTCTTGATGAACTTGCGCATCTGGTCCGGCGTGCCGAGGCCGGTCAGGGTGACCTTGCCCTTGTACTTGGAGCCGTCGATGTAGCGGGCCGCGGCGGCGATGCCGACCGTGGTGGGCGAGATGATGCCCTTCAGGTTCGGGTACGCCTGCAGCAGGCCCTGCGTCTGCTGGAACGACTTCTGGTCGTCGTCGTCACCGTAGGCGATCTTGACGAGCTTCATGCCGGAGTACTCCGGCTTCTTCAGCTCGTCCTGCATGTACTTGATCCAGGTGTTCTGGTTCGTGGCGTTCGCGGTCGCCGACAGGATCGCGATGTCGCCCTTGCCGCCGATCTGGTCGGCCAGCAGCTTGACCTCGCTGCGGCCGATCTCCTCGGAGCTGGCCTGGTTGATGAAGACGTTGCGGCACTCCGGCGCGGTGTCGGAGTCGTAGGCGACGACCTTGATCTTCTTGGCCATGGCCTGCTTGAGCGGGCCGCAGACCGCGTTCTGGTCGTTGGCCGCGATCAGGATCGCGTCGTGCCGCTGCTGGATCAGCGTGTTGATGTAGGACACCTGCGAGGACGCCGACGCGTCCGACGGGCCGACCTCCTTCGCCGAGCCGCCGTACTCCTTGGCGGCCGCGACGCCGGCGTTGTCGACGATCGTCTCGTAGGGGTTGTTCACCTGCTTGGGCAGGAACGCGATCTTCAGGCCCTTCTTCAGGGGCGCGTTCGGGTCCGCCTTCTCGCCGCCGGCGGCGGCCTTGCTCCCCGAGTCGTCCGAGGAGTCCTTGGTGGTGCCGCCGCACGCGGCGAGGGAGAGGGCGAGTGCGCCCGCGGACGCGACGGCCACGAGGCGGCGCGGGGCGCGCAAACGAAGGGTCATCACGAGTGCCTTTCGGGATTCCAGGTCGTGCTCTGGGGTGGGATATCGGACGCGGCGGGGAGCGCGGATCATGGTGCGGCGGCGGGGACCGCGGGTCGCGCGCCCCGCCGCCGGCCTTGTGCCTCGCGCACCACGGCGATCAGCCGCGGGGTGAGGACGCTGATGATGAGCAGCAGCCCGGTGACGATCGACTGGACCTCGGTGGAGACGTCGTTGAGCATCAGCAGGTTGCGCAGCAGGCCGATGAGCAGCACCGCGGCGATGACGCCGCCGAGGGTGCCCTTGCCCCCGTCGAAGTCGATGCCGCCGAGCAGCACCGCCGCGATGACGGTGAGCTCCAGGCCGAGGCCGTTGTCGGCGCGGGCGCTGCCGTAGCGGAGCGTGTAGACGATGCCGGCGAACCCGGCGACCAGCCCGGACACCACGAACAGGAGCAGCTTGAGGCGCTTGACCCGGATGCCGGCGAAGTACGCCGCGTCCTCCTGCGAGCCGATCGCGAACAGCGACCGCCCGACGCCGGTGGCGTGCAGCACCACGGCGGTGACGACGGCCAGGACGGCGAACAGCGCGATCGGGTACGGGATCGGCGTCCCGGGGATCGACCCGGTCGCGAGGTCGGTGTACCGGGTGGGGAACTCGGAGATGGCCTCGGTGCCGAGCACCACGTACGCCAGGCCCCGGTACAGGGTCATGGTGCCGATCGTCACCGCGAGCGAGGGCAGCCCGAGCCGGGTGACGAGCAGCCCGTTGATCAGGCCGCAGACGACGCCGACGACCAGCACGATCGGGATGATCGTCTCGATCGCCAGGCCGCCGTCCCACAGCTTGCCGGTGAGGGCGCTGCACAGGCCGAGCACGGACGCGACCGACAGGTCGACCTGCCCGCACACCACCAGCAGCGTCATCGGCAGCGCGATCAGGGCGATCTCGCTGAGGTCGCCGAGCGCGAACGACAGGTTGTCGCTGTTGGCGAAGTCGGGCGAGGTGCCGGCGCCGCCGGCGAAGACGATGACCAGCAGGGCGGTGACGGCGGTCTCCCACCGCAGCAGCCGGCCCAGGTTCAGGCCGCGCGGGGCGCTCTTCGTGTCAGTGGTCACGACACCTTTCCTTTCGGCGCCTCGTCCTTGGTCGTCGATGCGGTCGTCGATGCGGTCGCCGCCGCGGGCGCCGGGGCCCCGCCGCCGCGGTGGACGCCGGACTCCAGCGACCGCTGCTTGAGCGCCTTGGTGACGCGCAGGGCCAGCAGCCGGTCCACGCTGATCGCCAGGAGCAGGAGGACGCCGGTGATGGCGTCCTGCCAGAACGAGTTGACCTTGAGCACCACCAGCACGCTGCCGATGGTGGTGAGCAGCAGGGCGCCGAGCACCGCGCCGTAGACGGTGCCGACGCCGCCGGTGATCGCGACGCCGCCGACGACGACGGCGCTGACGACCTTCAGTTCCCAGCCGTGCGCCGCGTCGGCGACGACGGTGCCGAACCGGGCGAGCCACAGCACCCCGGCGAGGCCGGCGAGGGCGCCGCTGACGAGGTAGGCGGTGAGGACGCGGCGGCGGATGGAGATGCCGGCGAGGCTCGCCGCCTCGGGGCTGGACCCGATCGCGTAGAACTCGCGCCCCGAGGAGTAGGAGCGCAGGTAGTAGCCGATCATCAGCATCACGACGACGGTGATGACCGGCAGGTACGGGACGCCGAGGATGGAGTCGTTGCCGAGCGACAGCACCGAGGACGGCAGGTCGGCGGCGCCGATCTGGTCCCCGTGCGCGATCCGGTAGTCAAGGCCCTGGATCACGTAGAGGGTGCCCAGGGTGACGACCAGGGCCGGCACTTTGCAGAAGCTGACGAGCAGCCCGTTCACGAGGCCGCAGGCGAGCCCGATGACGATCCCGAGCAGCACCACCAGCACGACGTTGCGGTCGCCGCCGGAGGCGAACTTGCCGGTGGTGAACGCGACGAGCCCGACGACGGAGCCGACCGACAGGTCGATGTTGCGGGTGACGACGACCATCGACTGGCCGACGGCCAGCAGCGCCAGGATGGAGGCGTTGAGGAAGATGTCCTTGACGCCCTGCCCGGACAGGAACCGGTGGTTGGCGAGCTCGGTGCCGACGACCAGCACGACCAGCGCGCCGAGGATGCTCAGCTCGCGGGCGCGCAGGACGAGTTCGACCAGCCGGCGCCCGCCGCCGGGCGGCCCGCCGGAGCCCGGCTTGGCCGGGGACTGGGTGAGCACGGTCATGGGTCAGGCCGCCTTTCCGGTTCCGGCGCGCCCGGTCGCGGCGGCCATCACGCTCTCCTCGGTCGCGTCCGCGCGGGCGATCTCGGCGGTGAGCCGGCCCTCGTGCATGACCAGGACGCGGTCGGCCATGCCGATCACCTCCGGCAGGTCGGAGGAGATCATCAGCACCGCGAGGTCCTGCGCGGCGAGCTCCGACAGCAGCCGGTGCACCTCGGCCTTGGTGCCGACGTCGATGCCGCGGGTCGGCTCGTCCACGATCAGCACGGTCGGCTCGGTGGCGAGCCACTTGGCGAGCACGACCTTCTGCTGGTTGCCGCCCGACAGCACGCCGACGGTGTCGGTGAGCCGGGCGTACTTGAGCTGGAGCCGCAGCGCCCAGTCGGCGGCGCGGTTGCGCTCCACCTTGCGGGAGATCAGCGGGCCGCGCTTGCTCTCCTTGCGCAGCGAGCGCAGCTGGGTGAGGCCCATGTTGCGCTCGATGGACATGTCCATCACCAGGCCCTGCTGGCGGCGGTCCTCCGGGACGAGCGCGAGCCCGGCCGACATCGCGGCGGTGGGGCTGCCGGGCGGCAGCTTCTTCCCCGTCACTTCCACGTCTCCGGCGTCCCAGCGGTCCACGCCGAAGATGGCGCGGGCGACCTCGCTGCGGCCCGCGCCGACCAACCCGGCCAGCGCGACGATCTCGCCGCGCCGCACCTGGAAGGAGATGTCGGTGAAGGCGCCCTCGCGGGTCAGCCGGCTGACCTTCAGCGCGACCTCGCCGGGCGCCACGTCCTGCTTGGGGTACAGCGCCTCCAGGTCGCGGCCGACCATGCGGCGGACGAGGTCGTCGGCCGTGAGGTCCTCGACCTTGTCGGTGCCGATGTAGGTGCCGTCGCGCAGGGTGGTGACCCGCTGGCAGATCTCGAAGATCTCCTCCAGCCGGTGCGAGATGAACAGGATCGCGCAGCCCTGCTCGCGCAGCGTGCGGGTCACGTTGAACAGCCGGGCGACCTCCTGGCCGGTGAGCGCCGCGGTCGGCTCGTCCATGATCAGCACCCGCGCGTCCCGGGAGATCGCCTTGGCGATCTCGACGACCTGCTGGTCGGCGATGGACAGCCCGCGGGCGGGCTGGTCCGGGTCGAGCGCGACGCCGAGCCGCTCGAACAGCTTCGCGGTCTCGGCGTGCACGGTGCGGCGGTCGATGCGGCCGAGCGCGGCGCGCGGCTGGCGGCCCATGAAGATGTTCTCCGCGACCGACAGGTCCGGGAACAGCGTGGGCTCCTGGTAGATGACGGCGACGCCGGCGGCCTGCGCGTCGGCGGGGCCGTTGAACGCGACGGGCTCGCCGTCGACGCGGACCTCGCCCGCGTCGGGGCGGTGCACGCCTGCGAACGTTTTTACGACCGTGGACTTGCCCGCACCGTTCTCCCCGGCGAGGGCGTGCACCTCGCCGGCGTGCAGCTCGAGGGTGACGCCCTGCAGGGCACGCACGGCACCGAACGACTTACTCACGTTGACCAGTGCCAATGTCGGCGGCGTCGGCCTGCCGGGTGCACTCATGGCCACCCTCCTCGGACGGGGAGTCTGTGACGGATGGATGAAAAACGTTTTAACGCGATGTTGCGGAGGACGCTAGATGTGAGCCGGAGCACCCGTCAAGAGGGAACTTCGGCCGGGAGGGCCCGGGACCCTGCGGAAACCCCTACGCCACCGGGGACGGGCGAGTTTGCGAAGTTCCTCCCGTCCGGGTCCGGACAGCGAGGTTTGGCGGCGGTGGTTTCCGACAGCGGGGTTGACACGTTTTAATTCGATGTCCCAAAGTGAGCGGCGGCACACCAGCGAGGCGACCGGGGGCACAGATTGAGCACAGACGACACCGGGCGCCCCGGAACCGGCACCGCCGCGGGCGCCGCCGGCGGGACCGGCACGGTCGGCATCAAGCAGGTCGCCGCGCACGCCGGCGTCTCGCCGGGCACCGTCTCCAACGTGCTCAACCGGCCCGAGCGCGTCGCGGCCGCGACGCGCACCCGCGTCGAGCAGGCCATCCTGGAGCTCGGGTTCGTCCGCAACGGGTCGGCGTCCACGCTGCGCGCCGGGCACTCCAGCACGATCGGGCTGATGGTGCTGGACCTGGCGAACCCGTTCTTCACCGACGTCGCGCGCGGCGTCGAGGACGTCGCCAGCGAGCGCGGCTACGCGGTGATCCTGTCCTCGTCCGGCGAGTCCGACGAGCGGGAGCAGCGCAACCTGCGGGTCCTCGCCGAGCAGCGGGTCCGCGGCGTGCTGCTGACCCCCGTCGGCGACGAGGGCGACGGCGCCGACGGGCTGCGCGACCGCGGCGTGCCCGTCGTGCTGCTGGACCATCCGACGCCGCGCGCCAACCAGTGCTCGGTCGCCGTCGACGACGTCGCGGGCGGCGAGCTGGCGGTGCGGCACCTGCTCGACGACGGCGCCCGCACGCTCGGTTTCGTCACCGGCCCGCCCGGCCTGCGGCAGTGCGCGGACCGGCGGCGCGGCGCGCTGCGGGCGCTGCGCGCCGCGGGCCTCGGCCGCGACGTCATGCGGGAGGTGCCGGTCGGGGCGATGAACGCCCGCGCCGGGCAGGAGGCCGCGCGGCGGCTGCTGGAGTCCGGCGACCCGCTGCCCGAGGCGATCTTCTGCGCCAACGACCTGCTGGCGCTCGGGGTGCTGCGGGTGCTGCTGCAGGCCGGTGTGAAGGTGCCGGCTGACGTGGCGCTGATCGGGTACGACGACATCGAGTTCACCGCGGCGGCCGCCGTCCCGCTGAGCTCGGTGCGGCAGCCCACCTACCAGCTCGGCCGCATCGCGACGGAGCTGCTGCTCGAGGAGTGCGACGAGTCGCGCGCGCACGCCCACCAGCAGGTCATGTTCCAGCCGGAGCTGGTGGTCCGCGAGTCCAGCCGGGCCGCCGCCGAAGACCGGGAGATCACCCAGGCATGAAGGTCGCACTCTTCCTCACCTGCGTGAACGACACGATGTACCCGGGGACCGGGCGCGCGATGGTGCGGCTGCTGCGGCGGCTCGGCCACGACGTGGAGTTCCCCGAGTCGCAGACGTGCTGCGGCCAGATGCACCTCAACACCGGCTACCGCACGCAGGCACGGCACATGGTGAAGGGCTTCGCCGAGACGTTCGAGCCCTACGACGCGATCGTGACGCCGTCGGCGTCGTGCGGCGCGATGATCCGCGACTGGCACCCGAAGCTGGCGCCGCGCACCGCCGGCGTCGCGTCGCGGGTGTACGAGCTGTCGGAGTTCCTGGTGGACGTCCTCGGCGTCACCGACGTCGGCGCGTACTTCCCGCACCGCGTCACCTACCACCCGACGTGCCACTCGCTGCGGATGCTGCACGTCGGCGACCGGCCGCTGCGGCTGCTGCGCGAGGTGCGCGGCATCGACCTGGTCGACCTGCCGGACGCCCGGGAGTGCTGCGGGTTCGGCGGGACGTTCGCGCTGAAGAACTCCGAGGTGTCGGCCGCGATGTGCGCGGACAAGGTGACCGCCGTCCGCGAGACCAAGGCGGAGGCGCTGTGCGCCGCCGACAACTCGTGCCTGATGCACATCGGGGGCGCGCTCACGCGCACCCGCGCGGGGGTGCGGACCGTCCACCTGGCCGAGATCCTCGCGTCCACCGAGGAGGACCAGACATGAGCGAAGCGAACCGGGGGGTGTGGGGGGTCGCCCCCCCACAAGCAACACGCATGAGCACCGACGCGATGCCGACCTACGTCGGGATGCCGTCGTTCCCGGACGCGGCGCGGCGCGCGGTCGCCGACACCCGGCTGCGCGGCAACCTGGCGCACGCCACCACCACGATCCGCGACAAGCGCGCCGCCGCCGTCGCCGAGCTGGACGACTGGGAGGCGCTGCGCGAGGCGGGCAAGCAGATCAAGGACCACGTCCTCGCCAACCTCGGGCACTACCTGCGGCAGCTGGAGGAGAAGGTCACCGAGGCCGGCGGGACGGTGCACTGGGCGCGCGACGCCGCCGAGGCCAACCGGATCGTCGCCGGCCTGGTGAAGGCGACCGGCGAGACCGAGGTCGTCAAGGTCAAGTCGATGGCCACGCAGGAGATCGGGCTGAACGAGGCGCTCGCCGAGGACGGCGTCACCGCCTACGAGACCGACCTGGCGGAGCTGATCGTCCAGCTCGGGCACGACCGGCCGTCGCACATCCTCGTCCCGGCGATCCACCGGAACCGGTCCGACATCCGCGACATCTTCCTGCGCGAGATGGAGGACGTGCCGGAGGGCCTGACCGACTCCCCCGCCGCGCTGGCCGAGGCGGCGCGCCGCCACCTGCGCGCCAAGTTCCTGTCGGCGAAGGTCGCGATCTCCGGGGTGAACTTCGCCGTCGCCGACACCGGCACGCTCGTCGTGCTGGAGTCGGAGGGCAACGGCCGGATGTGCCTGACCATGCCCGAAACGCTGATCTCGGTGATGGGCGTGGAGAAGATCGTGCCGAGCCGGCGCGACCTGGAGGTCTTCCTCCAGCTGCTGCCCCGCTCGTCCACCGCCGAACGCATGAACCCCTACACCTCCACGTGGACGGGCGTGCATCCCGGCGACGGCCCGCAGGCGTTCCATCTCGTCCTGCTGGACAACGGGCGCACCGACACCCTCGCCGACGAGGTGGGCCGGCAGGCGCTGCGCTGCATCCGCTGCTCGGCGTGCCTGAACGTGTGCCCGGTCTACCAGCGCGCGGGCGGCCACGCCTACGGCTCGCCCTACCCGGGCCCGATCGGCGCGATCCTGTCGCCGCAGATCAGGGGCATCGGGTCGGAGGTCGACGCGTCGCTGCCGTACGCGTCGACGCTGTGCGGGGCGTGCTTCGAGGCGTGCCCGGTCGCCATCGACATCCCCGAGGTGCTCGTGCACCTGCGGGCCCGCGCCGTGGAGAGCGGCCCGCGCCACCCCCTCGAACGGGTGGCGATGACGGCGGCCGGGTGGACGCTGCGCTCCCCCACCCGCCTCGCGCTCGCGCAGCGCGCCGCGTCCGCGAGCCGCCGCGTCGTCGCGCCGCGCGGCCGGATCCGGCGGCTGCCGGGGCCGCTGAGCGCCTGGACCGAGACGCGGGACGCGCCCGCGCCGCCGCCCGAGTCGTTCCGCGCCTGGTGGAAACGGACCGGCGGCGGACGCAAGGAGGAGGACCGGTGAACGCGCGCGAGGAGATCCTCCGCCGGATCGACGGCATCATGCCCGCCCGCCCGGCCGCCGACGTCGCCGCCGGGTACGCCGCCATCGACCGGGGCTACCTGCGCCGCCACCACGAGGACGGCGTGCTCGACCTGTTCGCCGAGCGGGTCGCCGACTACCGGGCGACGGTCCTGCGGGTACCGGCGTCCGGGCTGGCCGCGATGGTCGCCGAGCGCCTCGCCGCCCGTCCGGGCGTCTACGGGGTCCCGGCGGGCCTGCCCGAGGAGTGGACGTCGCGGGTGACCGGCGACCTGGTCCGCGGCCCGGACGTCGCCGCGCTCGACGGGCTGGCCGGCGCGGTCACCGGCTGCGCCGCCGCGATCGCCGAGACCGGGACGATCGTCCTGGACCACGGCCCGGCGCAGGGCCCGCGCGCGCTGTCGCTCGTCCCCGACCACCACCTGATCATCGTGCTCGCCGACCAGGTGTCGCCGGACGTGCCGGAGGCGCTGGAGCGGCTCGACCCGCGGCGCCCGCTGACGTTCGTGTCCGGGCCGTCCGCGACCAGCGACATCGAGCTGCAGCGCGTCGAGGGCGTGCACGGGCCCCGCAACCTCGAGGTGGTGATCGCGGAATGAGCGAAGCGAACCGGGGGGCGTGGGGGGTCGTCCCCCCACAGGAGGCACGGATGACCGAGACGTTCGCCGCCGTGGACCTCGGCGCGTCCAGCGGGCGCGTGATGGCCGGGCGGGTCGGGCCCGGCACGCTGGAGCTGGAGGAGGTCCGGCGGTTCCCGAACCGCCCGGTCCGCGTCAACGGCACCCTGCACTGGGACATCCTGGGCCTTTACGGCAACGTCCTGGACGGGTTGCGCGCCGCGCCCGCCGGTCTCGCGTCGATCGGCATCGACTCGTGGGCCGTCGACTACGGGCTCCTCGACGCGGACGGGAGGCTCATCGGCAACCCCGTCCACTACCGCGACTCCCGCACCGACGGGGTCATGGACCGGATCCGCGCCGAGGTCGGCGACGACCTGCTGTACCAGACGTCCGGCCTGCAGTTCCTGCCGTTCAACACCGTCTACCAGCTCGCCGCCGACGACCTGGCGCGCGCCCGCACGCTGCTGCTGGTCCCCGACCTGCTGGCGCACTGGCTGACCGGCGCGGTCGGCGCGGAGCGGACCAACGCGTCCACGACCGGCCTGCTGGACGTGCGGGACGGCGCCTGGTCGCAGGACCTGCTCGCGCGCCTGGGCCTGCCCGCCGGCGTCCTGCCGCCGATCCGCGAGCCCGGCGAGGTGCTCGGGACGCTGCGCCCCGACGTCGCGGCGGAGACCGGCCACCCGGTGACGCTCCCGGTCGTGGCGGTCGGGTCGCACGACACCGCGTCCGCGGTCGCCGCCGTCCCCGCCACCACCGACCGGTTCGCCTACATCTCCTGCGGCACCTGGTCGCTGGTCGGCGTGGAACTGAGCGAACCCGTGCTGACCGAGGCGAGCCGCAAGGCGAACTTCACCAACGAGGGCGGCGTGGACGGCACCGTCCGCTACCTGCGCAACGTCATGGGCCTGTGGCTGCTGCAGGAGTCGATGCGCGCGTGGGGGAACCCCGACCTGCCGGCGCTGCTCGCCGAGGCCGCGGACGTGCCGGGCCTGCGCAGCCTCATCGACCCCGACGACCCCGAGTTCCTGCCGCCGGGCGACATGCCCGCGCGGATCGCCGCGCACTGCCGCCGCCGCGGGTTCCCCGAGCCCGCGACCCGCGCCGAGACCGTCCGCTGCATCATGGACAGCCTCGCCCTCGCGCACCGCGCCACGCTGCGGCAGGCGTCCCGGCTTTCCGGGCAGGAGATCGACGTGGTGCACCTGGTCGGCGGCGGCAGCCGCAACGAGCTGCTGTGCCGGCTGACCGCCGACGCCGCCGGGCTGCCCGTGGTGGCCGGTCCCGTCGAGGCGACGGCGCTCGGCAACGTCCTCACCCAGGCCCGCGCGCACGGCCTCGCCGGCACCCTCGCCGAATCGCGCGCGCTGGTCGCCGCGACGCAGCCGTTGCGCCGCTACGAGCCGTCCGGGGACACCGCCCGCTGGTCCGAGGCCGCCGCCCGCCTGCACCTCGACCGCTGACCCGCGGTCCGGTCCGGGAATGTCACGTTCCCGGGAGGGTTTGACTCCCCGCGGTTGACATGCGGGGCGTGTCGGCGGTTGATAGCAGGGACGCGCGGGGCGTGTTGCCCCGCTCCTATTGACGTTCGACCCGATAAGGTAAAACCCGCTTGAAGGACCGGGAAGCACGGCAAGCATGATCAGGGCGTGTCGGCCGCCTGTCTCTGTTGGGGTGTGGACATGAGCGACGCCGGTGCTCCGCTGGTGGGGCGACGGGACGCGCTCGGCGCGCTGAACCGCGCGCTGGACGCGACCGCCACGGGCTACGGCTTCCTGGCGCTGGTCGGCGAGCCCGGCGCCGGCAAGACCCGGCTGCTGTCCGAGCTCGCCGACGGCGCGGCCGCCCGCAAGCTGCCCTACCTGGCCGGCCGCGCCGCCGAGTTCGAGCAGGAGATGCCGTTCGGCGCCGTGGTCGACGCGCTCGACGACCGGCTGGAGGACGACGCCCCCGACCTGTCGCCCGGCGCGCTGCGGCTGCTCGGCACCATCTTCCCCTCGCTGGCCGACCGCGTCGCCGGCCCCGGCGGGGAACCGGCGCGCGACGGCGCCGCCGAGGGCGCCGCCGACCCGGTCGCCCGCTACCAGCTGCACCGCAGCGTCCGGCACCTGCTGGAGCGGCTGGCGGCGCCGTCCGGGCTGGTGCTGATCCTGGACGACCTGCACTGGGCCGACGACGCGACGATCGAGCTGCTGGACCACCTCGTCCGGCACCCGCCGCGCGCGAACGTGCTGGTCGCGGTCGCCTACCGGCCCGCGCAGGCGTCGCCGCGGCTGGCGGCGCTGGCGGACGCGGCCGGCCTCGTGGGCACCCGCGTCCCGGTGGAGCCGCTGTCCCGCGGCGAGGTGGAGGAGTTCCTCGGCCCGCAGGTGCCCCGCGCCCGCGCCGAGTCGCTGTACAAGGCCAGCGGCGGCAACCCGTTCTACCTGGAGGCGCTGGCCCGGATGGGCCGGCGCGGCGACCGCGTCCTCGGCGCCGACGGGATCGAGGGGCGGGACTGGGAGCGGGGCGTGGCGAACCTGACCGAGGTGCCGCCCGCCGTCCGGACCGCGCTGCAGGTCGAGCTGAGCGCGCTGCCGCCCGAGGCGCTGCTGATGGCGCGCGGCGCGGCCGTCGCGGCGGACGTGTTCGAGCCGGCGCTGGCGGCGGTCGCCGCGGAGATGGCGCAGGAGGACGCGCTCGCCGCGCTGGACGCGCTGACCGCGCACGACGTGGTCCGGCCGACGTCGGGCGGCCGGTTCCGGTTCCGGCATCCGCTGGTGCGGCACGTCGCCTACGCCTCGACGGCGGCCGGCTGGCGGTTCGCGGCCCACTCGCGGGTGGCGGCGCAGCTCGCCGAGCTCGGCGCCCCGGCGGCGGTGCGCGCCCACCACGTGCTGCGGTCGGCCCGGTTCGGCGACCCCGAGGCGATCGGGACGCTGGTCGAGGCGGCCCGCGCCGTCGCGCCCCAGGCGCCCGGCACCGCCGGGTACTGGCTGGAGGCGGCGCTCGGCCTGATGCCGGACGGCACCGACCCGTCCGGCGCCTACCCGGACCGGATCCAGCTCCTGATGGAGCTCGCGCACGTGCAGGCGGTCAGCGGGCACGCCGAGGAGGGCCGCGAGACGGCCCGGACGCTGCTGGGCCTGCTGCCGCTGGACGACACCGTCCGGCGGGCCCGCACGGTGCAGCTGTGCGCGGTGATGGACCGGCAGCTCGGCCGCATCCACGAGGCCCGCGCGCTGGTGCTGGACGAGCTGCGCCGCATCACCGACCGGCAGACCCCCGAGGCGGTGCTGCTGCGGATCCGGCTGGTCGCCGACCGGATCCAGCGCATCGACACGCGGGGGTCGCACGCCGTCCTGGAGACCATCCCCGAGAGCGCGCCGCAGTGGGGCCCGGGCCTGGTCGCGGCGGTCGCGGCGATGCGCCCGATGGTGTCGTACGGGCGCGGCGAGGTGGCGGAGGCGATCGCCTACGCCGAGGCCGCCGACCAGCGGTTCTCCGCCGCGTCCGACGGCGACTTCGCCGACTGCCTGGACTACATGGTCTGGCTGCTGTTCGCCGAGGCGTTCCTCGGCATGTACGACCACGCGATCCGGCACGCCGACCGGCTGGTGGCGATCACCCGGGCGACCGGGCAGACGTTCATCCTCGGCTACATGCTCGCCGGGCGGTCGCGGGCGCTGATGCTGCGCGGCCGGCTGGCGGAGGCCGCCGCGGACGCCGACGAGGCCACCGCCGTCGGGCGCGAGCTGCGCTCCCCGGAGGTGCTCGCCTACGGGCTGATCCAGCAGTGCCTGACGGCGAGCTGGGCCGGCGACCACGACCGGGCGCTGCGGGCGGCCGAGGAGGCGGTCGCCAGCGACACCGGGTCGGGCGAGTGGTGGACGCACATGGCGCACGTGGCGCTCGCCACCGCGACCATCAACGCGGGCCGCACCGACGAGGGCGCGGAGGCGCTGGTCGCGGCGTGCGGCGACGGCACGCGGGGGCTCGACTTCAGCACGCTGGTGATGTGCGCCGAGCAGCTCGCCCGCGTGCGGGCCGGGCAGGACGACGCCGCCGGCGCCGCCGGCTGGGCCGACATCGCCGAGGCCATCGCCCATCCCGCGCTGCCCGGCGACGTCGGGCTGGCCCGGCTGGCGCGGGCGCACGCGGTCCGGGCCGCCGAGCCGGCCCGTGCCGCGCGGCTCGCGGCGGAGGCGGCGGGGCTGCTGGCCGGGACGGGCCGCCGGCTGGAGGCCGGGCGCGCCGAGCTGGCCGCCGGGACGGCGCACGCGGCCGCCGACGAGCGCGCCGAGGCCCGCGAGCGGCTGCGCGCGGCGGCGGACGTCTTCGAGGAGTGCGGGATGCTCGGGCTGCACGGGCAGGCCGTCCGCGAGCAGCGGCGGCTCGGCGTGCGGGTGCCGGGCGGCGGCCGCACCGCGCCCGCCCGGGGCAAGGGCAGGAGCGACCTGCCGTTCGGGCTGTCGCCGCGCGAGCACGAGATCGCGCTGCTGGTCGCCGAGGGGTGCAGCAACCAGCAGATCGCCGAGCGGCTGTACCTCAGCGTCCGGACGGTGGAGACGCACCTGTCCCGGGTGTTCGCCAAGATCGGCGTGTCCTCGCGGGTCGGGGTGGCGACGGCGATGAACCGCCAGCCGGAGCAGCGCTGAACCGGCGGGGCTGAACCAACGGGCCGGAACGGTCCTCTTATCTCACGTACGCGGGCGTACGGGGTCCGCCGTCCCACGCACCACGTAAGTACGGGTTCTCCACGATGCCGGGCCTGCGGCCGCGTTTGACAAGGTGGGGGCCTCGGGAAGCCGGAAGGGAAACGACATGGACCAGCGGATCGCGCGTTTCACGCTCGCGGGCGTCGCCGACGCCGAGGTCTCCGTGCATCCCTTCGCGACCGGCGACGGGCTGGGCCTGAACCTCACCCGCTTCCGCCGCGCCGACAGCGACGACGTCGTCCTGCTGGTGCACGGGCTCACCACCTCCAGCGACATGTACATCATGCCGGAGCACGAGAACCTGGTGAACTTCCTGCACGACTCGGGGTTCGGGGACGTGTGGGCGCTGGACTTCCGGATGAGCGGCCGGTTCCCCTACGACGCCGAGACGCACCGCTACACCCTCGACGACGTCGCGCAGTGGGACCATCCCGCGGCGATCGCCGAGCTGCGCCGGCACATCGGGGACCGGCGGGTGCACGTGATCTCGCACTGCCTGGGGTCGGTGTCGTTCGCGATGGCGCTGTTCGCCGGCACCGTCACCGGCATCACCAGCCTGACCTGCAACAGCGTCGCGCTGACGCCGCGGACGTCGCGCTGGTCCAGGATCAAGCTGGGGTACGGCCCGGCGATGCTGGAGTACGTGCTCGGCCCCGCCCACCTCGACCCGCGCTACGGCGGCGCTCCCGTGCTGACCCGCGGCTGGATGATCGCCAAGGCGGTCGGCCCGTTCCACCGGGGCTGCGACGAGCCCGCGTGCCACATGCTCAGCTTCATGTGGGGCGGCGGCAAGCCGATCTTCAGCCACGACAAGATGTCGCCGGTCACGCACGCCCGGCTCCCCGACCTGTTCGGCTCCGTCGGCGTGCACTACTACCGGCACGTCCACAAGATGGTGAAGGCCGGGCGGGCGGTGAGGTACGACCCGCGAGATCCCCGCCACGCCGCGCTGCCCGCCGAGTACCTGTCCGGCGCGGCGGACGTCGCCACTCCGATCCTGTTCCTCACCGGAGACCGCAACCACGTGTTCACCGACTCCAACATCGTCTGCCACCACACGCTCGAGCGGGTCGCGCCGGGCCTGCACGAGCTGGAGATCCTCCCCGGCTACGGCCACCAGGACCCGTTCATGGGCGCCGCGTCCGCCACCGAGGTGTTCCCGCAGGTGCTGGACTTCCTGAAGCGGAAGGCGGGCTGACATGGGCGCCCCCCGCGAGAGCGTCGAGCACGCCGACACCGTCGTCATCGGCTCCGGGTTCGGCGGCTCGGTGGCCGCCTTCCGGCTGGCGGAGGCGGGCCGGCCGGTCGTGCTGCTGGAGCGCGGGCAGCCGTACCCGCCCGGCAGCTTCCCCCGCTCCCCCGCGCAGATGGGGCGGGCGTTCTGGGACCCGGCGGCCGGGCTGTACGGGATGTTCGACGTGTGGAGCTTCGACGGCTGCGACTCGGTCGTGTCGTCCGGGCTCGGCGGCGGCTCGCTGATCTACGCCAACGTGCTGCTGCGCAAGGACGAGCACTGGTTCGTGCACGACGAGCCGATGCGCGGCGGCGGGTACCGGCCGTGGCCGGTCTCCCGCGCCGACCTCGACCCGCACTACGGCGCGGTCGAGGAGATGCTGGGCGCGACGCCGTACCCGCTGGACCGCCCGCCGTTCGACGACACGCCGAAGACGCACGCCATGCAGGACGCGGCGGCCGAGCTCGGGCTGGACTGCACGCTGCCGCCGCTCGCGGTCAGCTTCGCCGACCGGCCCGGCGGCACCCCCGGTATCGGCCTGCCGATCGCCGACGCCGGGTACGGCAACATCCACGGGGTCGGCAGGCGGACCTGCCGGCTGTGCGGCGAGTGCGACATCGGCTGCAACGAGGGCGCCAAGAACAGCCTCGACCACACCTACCTGTCGGCGGCGGCGCACCACGGCGCCGACATCCGCACCTCGCACGAGGTGAAGGCGATCCGGCCGCGCCCGGGCGGCGGGTACGAGGTCGACTACGTCCACCACGCCGACCTGACCGCCAAGGAGAGGCGGCCCGAGGTCGCCACCATCTCCTGCGACCGGCTGGTCCTCGGCGCCGGCACCTACGGGACGACGTTCCTGCTGATGAAGTGCAAGGAGGCGTTCCCCGGGCTGAGCGAGGCGCTCGGCAGCCGCTTCAGCGGCAACGGCGACCTGCTGACGTTCCTGCTGAACGCCAGGGACCGCGACCGCGTCCGGCCGCTGGACGCCTCCCGCGGCCCGGTCATCACCACCGCGATCCGGCTGCCGGACGAGGTCGACGGGGTGCCCGGCGCGGGCCGCGGCGCCTACATCGAGGACGGCGGCTACCCGGCGTTCGCCGACTGGATCGTGCAGGGCTTCGACACCGGCCACGAGATCGAGCGCGCGGTGCGGTTCCTGTGGGGCCGCTTCACCGAGTTCTTCAAGGACGCGCCGGACACCAACCTGTCCAAGGAGATCTCCGACCTGATCGGCGACGGGGCGCTGACGGTCAGCTCGCTGCCGCTGCTCGGCATGGGCCGCGACACCGCGGACGGGCGGCTGTTCCTGCGCGGCGGGCGGCTCGCCGCGGAGTACACGGCCGAGACCAGCGAGGCGCTGTTCACCCGCGTCCGCAAGACCATGCAGGGGATGGCGGACGTGCTCGGCGCGCACTACGCCGACAACCCGATGTGGTTCCGCAAGCGGATCGTCACGGTGCATCCGCTGGGCGGCGCCCCGATGGGCGCCCACCCGGGCGAGGGCGTCTGCGACGCCTTCGGCGAGGTGTTCGGGTTCCCGGGCCTGTACGTCGCCGACGGGGCGGCGATGCCGGGCCCGGTGGGCCCGAACCCCTCGCTCACGATCGCCGCGCAGGCCGACCGGCTCGCGACGCGGCTGCTGGACAACCTGCCCGCGCGCGGGGGCGCGGCACGGGCGGGGGACGGGGGGGCGGAGGGTGCGGGGACCGTCCCGTCCGACACGGGGGCCGGGCCGGCCGGGGTGGCCGGCTCGCCGGACGGGGCGGGGCGCGACCCGGCGTACGGCACGGGTTCGGGGAGCCGCGGGGGTCCGGGGGGACCGTCCGCCGCGGCGCCCGGCCGTACGTCGCTGTCGTTCACCGAGGAGATGAAGGGGTTCGTCACCTACGGGGAGACCGACCCGCGGACCGGCGAGCTGGCCGCCGGGCGGATCCCGCTGTCGTTCAGGCTGACGATCACCGCCGACGACGTGGACCGGTTCCTCGGCGAGCCGGACCACACCGCGTCCGCCGAGGGGTGGGTGGACGCGCGGGGGCACGGGGGCCGCCGCGCGGTGGAGCGGGGGTGGTTCAACCTGTTCGTCCCGGACGGCGGGGAGGACCGCCGGCTGATGAAGTACCGGCTGTACTTCACCGACGGGGCGGGCCGGCCGCTGACCCTGGCGGGGCACAAGAACGTCCTGCACGGTCCGCCGACGCGGATCTGGCCGGACACCTCCACGCTGTACGTGCGGCTGCTGGAGGGGCACGTCCCGGAGGAGGCGGAGGGCGGGGCGCCGGTCGCGGGGGCGGGCGTCCTGCACATCCGGCTGACCGACTTCGCGCGGCAGCTGGCGACCTTCCGCACGACCGGTCCGGACGGCGCGGAGGCGCTGGTGCGGTTCGGCCGGTTCTTCGGCGGGGAGCTGTGGGAGGTGTACGGCCCGGACCGCGCGGGCTGATCGCCTCAGGGGGGCTCGATCGTGCAGGCCGAGGGAACTGCGGGGTGCTCTCGGCCTGCACCTTTTTCTTCGCCCGGGTTCGCGCCCGGGCGCGCTAGAGGTCGCCGGCGCGGCGGGCGGGGCAGTCGGGCGGGCAGTGCTCGGCGTGCGCGGGCAGCCACCGGGTGAACGCCTCGACCATCCATTTCAGGCCGACGCGCAGCAGCGGGCCGGTGCCGGGGACCAGCGGTTCGAACTGCGACCGCCAGCGGATGAACGTGCCGGTGCCGCGCTGGTCGAGGTGCACGTCGGAGCGGTAGCGGCGGAGGGGCAGCCCTTTGAGCGCGATGTAGGCGAAATGGGTGTCGGGCTCGTAGGCGACGGTCTGCTCGGCGGCGGGCCAGATCGCCTTGACCGCGCCGACGCCGTAGGTGGCGGTGTCGCCCTCGCGGGCCTGCTTGGCGGGGGTGGGGAACTTGCCCCAGGCGCCCCACGCCTCGGGGACGGCCAGGTGCCGGAAGACCTCGGCGGGCGTGGCGGTGGTGGCGGCGGTCGCCTCGATCTCGTACGGCATGGTGGCTGCGGTCCCTCCCGGGCGTGATTACCGAACGGTAGCCAGCGGGGTACCGGCGCACAAGCCCCGGTGCCCGCGCGTCCGGTCAGCGCCCGGCGAGCCGCGTCCGGTAGACGGCGCGGGCCCGGTCGAGCAGGCCGAGGTGGTCGGCGAGCTGCTCGGGGCCCTCCAGGCGGGCGGCGCCGCGGATCATCTCCTCCAGTCCGTCGAGGTAGTCCAGGCACCAGCGCAGGTCGGCTTCGCGGGCCACGTGCCGGCCGTCCACGCGCAGGTGGACGGGGCTGGTGTGGGCGAACGCGCCGGCATGGTTCATCGACCGCGGGTGCGGCGGCCCGGTCGCGACGGCGACGAGGTAGGTGGGGCGCTCCGCGGTGAGCTCGGCGGTGACCTCGCCGGGCGGGCCTTCGGCGATGACGCCGTCGGCCGTGCGGAGCTGGACGGTCAGCACCTCGGGGCCGATGGTCCGGGCCGTCACGGTGACGCGGTCGCCCGGGGCGAGGTCCAGGACGTCGCCGGGGCCGTGCCCGTCCACCTCCAGCTCCAGCCACGGCCCGGTGGTCGCGAAAGTGCGGCCCCGCCGGACGGCCTCGGCGAACGACGCGGCGGTGAGGGGGCCGTCCACGCGGGCGTAGACGCGTCCCCACCCGGGCGGGCTCGACTGGTTGCCGCGCCGCTGGAACGACAGCATCGCGTCCGTCCCGGCGGTGGCGGCGAGCGCGTTGCCCGCGCCGAGGAGCCGCCGGTAGACGACGGCGGTGGCCTGGATGGAGGAGTGGTTGACGACGTCGAGGGAGTCGACGAGGCCGAGCGCGGCGTCGGCGACGATCTCGCGGGCGGAGCAGTTGCGGCCGGACGTCAGCAGCGCGGCGGGCGGGTCGTCGTCGTTGACCGGGATGTGGAACGGGTGGCTGTAGCCCATGAGCGCGCCGCGTTCGCGCAGCTCGCGGTAGCCCTCGCCGTTGGGCGGCCAGTCGGGGGCGCCGAGGAACCCGGTGTGGTAGCGGCCGGGCGGCGCGTCCATGCCGAACGCGTAGAGGTGGCCGAGCAGGTCGTTGCGGTACTCGACGCCGAGCCGGGCGAGGTGCGCGGCGTCCGACCACGGCAGGTCGTCCCCGGCCCAGTGCTCCAGGGCCTCGCGGTCGTAGACGCGGTCGCCGGCGACGTTCCCGGCGACGAGGTTGAGGACGTGCAGGTCCTCGCCCTGCTGGACGGCGGCGGCCTGCGCGGGCGTCCCGACGGTGTCGCCCGTCCAGTTCATGTGGACGTGCATGTCGCCGCCGAACCAGCCCCTGGCGGCCGCGTCGTACAGCCGCGCGGGGGCGAGTTCCACGAGGGTCTCCGCGCCGGCCGCCGGGGTGAGCGCCTTCTCGGCGGTCCCGTACTCCATCCCCCGGGTGACGCGGACGGTGAGGGGTTCGGCGGGGACGTCCAGGACGATGTCGTCGCCGTGGAAGTAGGGCGTGCGGTGCGCGTCGATCCGCTCGGGCGCGCCGCCCGGGTACCAGCCCTGGCCGTCGGCGCCGACGACCGTCCAGCGGCAGGGGAACCCGGCGCGCAGCCGCAGCCGCCCGGCGGGGGCGCGCCGGACGAGCGCGTCGAGTGCGACCGGCGTCCCGTCCACGGTGACCCGGCTGCCGGAGGTGATCGGGACGAGCCGGGCGCCGCCGGGCGCGATCTCGTGGTCGGTGCCGTCCACCCGCACGGTGGCGGGGGCGCCCTGGGACGGGTCGATGAGCAGGGTGGTGTGCAGGTCCCGCTCGTCCAGCAGGGTCCGGAGGACGGCGTGCAGGGACGCGCCGTCCGGGGTGAGGCGCAGGACGGCGAGGTTGTCCAGGGCGTGGCCGGCGAGCGCGTCGCGGACGACCTCGGCGGCGTCGAGTTCGGGAATGCGGGCGTCGATCTCCTCGGGCGGGGCGTCCGGGTACCGCGCCATGAGCTGCTGGAGGCCGGTGATCCAGAAGTCGTACTCGTTCAGCAGGAACGCGCTGGTCTCGATCTGCCGGACGAAGCCGTTGGCGGGCTCCCCCCAGGTCGGGCCGTGCTCGCGCAGCAGGCGCCGGTACTTCTCCAGGGCCCGCGCGACAGCGGGCGGTGCCAACGGGTCGGCGTCGCACATCGTCGTCTCCCGGTGTGGGGGACCGTCAGCGTGACACGGAACCGGTACGTCGCCTAGGGCCGCCCGGCGTCCCGGATGCGCCATGTGCGCCGCGGTACACGAATTGCACCACCGCGTATATGGATCATGCTCCGGGAGCCTGCGGCGTCTGGGCGCGCGCGCGGAAAGCGGCGGTCTTCACGCGGTTCTGGCACGCGGTCGAGCAGAACCGGCGCTTGCCGTTGCGGGAGGTGTCGACGTAGACGCGGTCGCAGTGCGGCGCGGTGCACACCCCGAGCCGGTCGGCGAACTCGCCGCCGAGGACGACGGCGAGGCCGGTGGCGCAGGACGCGCCCCATTCGGCGGTGATGGTGTCGCCGACGCCGTGGAAGTGCACGTGCCACGGCTGGCCGTCGTGGCGCTCCAGCCGGGGCCTGGCCCGGCTCTCCTCCAGCAGCCGGTTGATCCGCCCGGCGGCGGCGTCCAGGTCGCCGCCGGCGGCGGCCTCGAAGACGGCGCGCAGCTCGCGGGCGACGGCGGCCAGCTCGGCGGCCTGGTCCGCGGTGAGCCTCCGCCCCCAGCCGGCGTCCTCCAGGAACGCCTCGCCCGCGGCGACGACGTCGGGCACCGCGAAGGGGCGGCCGCGGCTCTCGCCCTCGGTCAGCCGGTTGACCAGGGCGACGGTGTCGGCCACCACCCCGTCGGTGTAACTGTTGAAATTCACTTGACCAGTCACGCCTTTCCGGTTTAGCGTGTGACTGTCCAAAGGCTACATGACAGTTACAGGAGGGGTCATGACGCTGCTCGACCAGGAGACCGCCGGCACCTGGATCGCGCGCTGGGACGCCCAGCAGGAGGGCTACGTGCCCGACCGCGAGGAGCGCTTCACCGCGATGGTCGACGCCGTCGAGGCCGCCGCCGGGCGCCCCGACCCGCTCCTGCTGGACCTCGGCTGCGGGCCCGGCTCGCTCGCCGGCCGGATCCTCGACCGCATCCCCGGCGCCACCGTCGTCGCCGTCGACACCGACCCGCTGCTGCTGTCGCTCGGCCGCGCCGTGCACGCCGGCCGCGACGGCGTCCGCTTCACCTCGCTCGACCTGCGCGAGCCCGGCTGGGCGGCCCGGCTGCGGCTGCCCCGGCAGGCCGACGCCGCCGTCAGCACCACCGCGCTGCACTGGATCTCCCCCGCCGGGCTGCGCGTCGTCTACGCCGAGCTGGCGACGCTGCTGCGGCCCGGCGGCCTGTTCCTCAACGGCGACGACCTGCACGTCGACGACGTCGCACCCGGCCTGGACCGGCTGGAGGGCGCGCTGCGCGAGCGCCGGCTGGCCCGGCACCGCGCCGGCGGAGCGCGCCCGGAGAACTGGGAGCAGTGGTGGGAGGCGATCGGCGCCGACCCCGCCTTCGCCGAGCTGCGCGGCCGCAGCGCCGAGGAGGTGACCGGCCACCACGGCTCGCCGTCGCGGCTGCTGTCCGCGCACGCCGACGCGCTGCGCGCGGCCGGGTTCGGCGAGGTCGGCACCCTCTGGCAGCACGGCGGCAACCGCGTGCTCGCCGCCCTGCTCGGCACCTGACCGCAACGCGCGGGGCCGCGCCCCGCGGGCGGGCCCGTTGGCCGTACGCTCGGCGATCGTTGAGTTCGCCGAGCCGGCGGTCGCGCCGGTACCGACAGTAAGGAACGATCATGAGCACAGCGGCGGACGGCGCCCCGGTCACCCTGGTCACCGGCGGCGGCAGCGGGATCGGCGCGGCCACCACCCGGCTCCTGCTCGGCCGGGGGCACCGCGTCGCGATCACCGGGCGCGGCGAGGAGCGGCTGAAGGCGTTCGCCGCCGAGACCGGCGCCGGCGACGCGCTGCTGGCCTTCCCCGGCGACGCGTCCGACCCGGCCGCGGTCGGCGCTGCGGTGGACGGGGCGGTCGAGCGATTCGGGCGGCTCGACCACGTGGTCGCCAACGCGGGGTTCTCCACCCACGACGACCTGGCGAACGGCGACCCGGAGCAGTGGCGGGAGATGCTGCTGACCAACGTCCTCGGCCCGGCGCTGCTGGTCAAGGCGGCGCTGCCCGCGCTGCGCGTGTCCGGCGGCCGGATCGTGCTGGTCGGCAGCACCGCCGGCGTGAAGAACACGCCCGGCAACTTCTACTCGGTGACGAAGTTCGCGGTGTCGGCGCTGGCGGAGAACGCCCGGGTGCTGGTCACCGGCTCGGGCGTCGGCGTCACGCTCGTCTCCCCCGGACGGGTGGAGTCGCCGTTCTGGGACTCCCGGGACGACGGCGTGCCCGACGGCCCGGTCATGACGCCGGAGAACGTCGCGGAGTCGATCGTGTGGGCGCTGTCGCAGCCGTCGGGCGTCGAGGTCAACTCCGTGGTGCTGCGGCCGTCCGGCCAGGTGCACTGACGGCGGCCGGCTGCACTGACGGGCATGCACTGACGGCCGGGGGCCGGGCGCGCGTGGCGCCCGGCCCCGCGGTGTCAGGAGCGGGCGATCCCGTACAGGTGCTCGACGTGCAGGCGGACGACGAGGCGCCCGTCCCGCACCATCGCGCGCCGGTAGTCGTCCCAGTCGGGGTGCTCGCCGCCGATGGCCCGGTACACCTCGATGAGCTCCTCGACGGCCGCGTCGTGCGGGTCGGCGGCGACCGCGGTCAGCTCGGCGGTGCCCTCGGCGACCGCGTAGGACCAGCCGTCCGGCGCGCTGACGTGCAGGCTCGCCCGCGGGTCGCGGCGCAGGTTGCGGGCCTTGGCGCGGTCCTCGGTGATCGAGACGCGGATCAGCCGGGCCGCCGCGTCGTAGTGGTAGTTCACGTTGGACAGCTGGGGCCGCCCGTCCCGCTTCAGGGTGGCCAGCACCCCGAGGTCGCGCTCCTCCAGCAGCTTCGCCAGCGCCGCGTCGTCCGCCATCGTCCGCCTCCCGGTCGTCGTCTTCTGCAGGGCACAACGGCGCCCGGTCACGATCACTTCCCGGGAGCGCGGCCGGCGACACCGGCCGGCCCGCGACACCGGCCGGCGACCGGCGCCCGGCCGCGGTCAGCGCGCGGCGAGCGCCGGGAAGTCGAGCACGCGGGCGCCGGGGGCGCCGTCCCCGGCGGGCCCGCCCTGCTCGTCGCCGCCGGTGGCGAGGGCCGCCGTCCGGCCGGTGAGGATGTGGCCGCGGAACACCGTGCCCTTGGCGGTGACCTTGACGGCCGTGAAGGCGTCCGGGCGCAGCGCGCAGAACCCGGTCCGCACGACGTCCTCGAACAGCGAGTCCGAGACCACGTAGGCCAGGTCGCGGTCGGCGTCGTCGGCCAGCAGGCGGCGCAGCGGCCCGGCGTCCAGCAGCCGCTGGACGACGATCGGCGCGTCGCCGGCGGGCCCGAACGGCCCGGCCGTCAGCGTGCCGTGGTGCAGCGCGAGCCGCACCCGCAGCCGGAACCGGGCGCCCGCGTCCAGCGCCGCGGCGTTGATCTCGCGCAGCGCGCCGGCGAGGCCGATGACGAAGTCGCCCGCCACCGGGGCCGGGTCGATGCCGTCCGGCAGGGTGGCCAGCTCCCCGTCGCCGCCGACCTGCTTGTCCCAGCGGGACCGGTCGAGGCCGACGCCGCGCGCCGCCCGGTCCAGCGCGTCCGACAGCTGGCGCTGGGCCAGCAGCTGCTCGCTGGTGTCGCGCTTGCTGTACCCCTGGATGTCCACCGCCATCAGCAGGCGGTAGTGCAGCGGGTGTCGTTCGTTCCCTTCCACTCCGTGTCCGCCCCTCGTCCTCCGAGCAAATCGTGGGGCCGGTTGCCCCGCATTCGCTCCACTGTGGAGTGAGTGTTGCCTGATGGAGGATCGCCGCGGTGGTCCGGTGTCAAAGGGGGGTCGTGCGTCGCCTCCTCCGTTCTCCTGTGACGCCGTTTACGGTCACTTGGACGGGACGGCGGCGCCGTCGGCGCCCTGGAGTAAGTAATACCTAGCGAACCAGTAAGTGCGCTACCGGAATAACCAGGCCAAAACGGCTGCGCCGCCGGTGTTCCGCCCTGCGTCCGCCCCGCTTTCCGTCCTGCGTTCGCCCCGGGTTCCGGTCTCCCTTGAACCGGCCGTCGCCGCCGTCGCGTACTGCCTCCCGACGTGACACCCGACGCACCGCCCCTCCCCGACCGCCGCGTCGCCGCCCCCGCACCCGCCGGAGAGCACGATGGCCAACAGATCGTCCACCGCAGCGCCGTCCCGCGCGCGCCCTCCCGCCGCGGCCGGCCCGTGGAGCTGGTTCCGCGGCCCGAGGCCCGCCGGTGCGGTCGACGACCAGGTCATCGTGAACGAGCTGTACCGGGTGTACGGCCGGCCGCTGCTGTCGTTCGTGCTGCGGCTCACCGGCGGCGACCGGCACTGGGCCGAGGACGTGGTGCAGGAGACCATGATCCGCGCCTGGCGCAGCGCGCACCAGCTGGACGAGAACGCCGCGTCGCTGCTGCCGTGGCTGGCGACCGTCGCGCGCCGGATCGTCATCGACGACCAGCGCCGCAAGAACGCCCGGCCCCAGGAGGCGGGCGAGGGACCGCTGGAGAACATGCGCGTCCCGGACGGGTTGGAGGACCTGCTGCGCTCGGTCGTCGTCTCCGAAGCCCTGCTCGCGCTGTCGCCCGCGCACCGCGAGGTGCTCAACGAGACCTTCTTCCGGGACCGGTCGGTGAACGAGGCGGCCCGGCACCTCGGCATCCCGGTCGGGACCGTGAAGTCGCGGGTCTACTACGCGCTCCGGGCGCTGCGCGTCGCCCTGGAGGAGAGGGGCGTGACGCCGTGACCGCGCCGACCGCGCACGTCGACGTCGGCGCCTACGCCCTCGGCCTGCTGGAGGAGCCGGACCGGCGCGCGTTCGAGGCGCACCTGTCGACCTGCCTGCCCTGCCACGAGGAGCTGGCCGCGCTCAGCGGCGTCGCGGCGACGCTGGACGGCATCGGCCCGATCGCCGAGACGCCCGGCGCCCTGCCCGAGCCCGCGCCCGTGCCGGAGCTGCTGCGCCGCCGCATCCGGCGCGAGCGCCGCGGCCGCACGACGCGGGCGCTGGTGGGCGCCGCCGCCGGGCTCGTCCTGCTGGGCGGGGCGGTCGGCACCGGGTACACCGTCGGCGCCGACAAGGACCCGGCCCCGGCGCGCACGGCGGGCGGCGCCGACGGCGCCGCGGCGCTGCTGCGCGACGGGCGGCGGATGACCGCCGCCGACGCGGGGACCGGCGCGTCCGGGACCGTCGCGATGCAGGGCACCCCGTGGGGCAGCCGCGTCGCGCTGCAGCTGAGCAAGGTCCGCGGACCGCTGGAGTGCGAGCTGGTCGCGGTGGACGGCGCGGGCCGCGCCCACACGGTCGCCGGCTGGTCCGTCCCCGGCAAGGGGTACGGGCTGCCGGGGTCGCCGCAGCCGCGGCTGACCGTGCAGGGCGGCGCGGCGGTCAAGCCCGCCGACATCAAGCGGTTCGAGGTCCGGACGCTGGGCGCCGGCGCGCGGACGCTGCTGACCGTCCCCGCCTGACGTGTGACGGGGGTCACGGAGAGGCGTCCCATAGGCTGGTCGGATGAGCAGGACCCGACCGTCTCCCGGCCCCCGGCTGATGCTGCCCGGCCTACGCGAGGCCTACGCGGCGTTCGTCCGGGAGGCCGACGCGCTGCCCGCGCTGCCCGGGGCGCTTCAGGCCGAGGTGTGGACGTCCGCGCAGCTCGGCACGCTGGAGGCCGCCGCCCCGCACGAGGCGGGCCGGCGCGCCGCGCTCGGCGACCTGATCATGTCGCTGCGGGCCGCCGCGACGCCCGGCGCCCGCTCGTTCCTGCGCGCGCTAGCCGCGATCGGCCCGCAGGTGGGACGCACCGCCGCGGGCAAGGCGGCGGACGCGCTGCGCGACCTTCCGGCGGCGCCGTGGGAGGGCATGCTCGGCCGCGTCGTCCCCGGCCAGGCGTGGCTGATCCAGGAGGGGCCGCTCGACGGCGACCGGCTGGTCTGCGAGTTCCGCTACGAGGGCGCGGGCACGGCGGGCATGCACGCGCTGGCGGTCCGGCTGACCTACGGCGGCTCCCCCACCGAAGTCGTGATCGTCGGTGACGTACCGGCGCTGATGACGGCGGCGCGGCAGGCGATGCAGGCCGAACTGTGCGTCGTCCAGCCCTACGACGCGCAGGCCGTGGGCGAGCGGCTCCGCACCGCGCTGAACGGCACGGAACCGCTGCCCGAGGCGTGCTACCCGGCGCTGGCGCTGGCCCGCCACCGCGCCGGGCTGCTCCGCTAGCGGCCGAGGGCGCGGTAGCGCCGCACGGCCAGCGGGAAGAACACCGCCGTGATCGCCAGCGGCCACGCGACCGCGAGCAGCACGCTGTGGCGCGCCGCCCACGAGTCGCCCGACAGGGCGGCGAGGGACGGGTCGCCGAACAGGTCGCGGCAGGCGGTGACGGTCGCCGACATGGGGTTCCACTCGGCGATCGCGCCGAGCCAGCCCGGCATGGTGCTCGGCGCGGCGAGGGCGCTGGACAGGAACCCGACCGGCCACACCAGGATCTGGATCATCGTGACGGACTCGGGGCCCTTGGCGACCAGGCCGAGGTAGACCCCGGCCCACACCAGCGCGAACCGCAGGAGCAGCAGCAGGCCGAGGCCCGCCAGCGCCGCGGCGATCCCGTCGTGGACGCGCCAGCCGATCAGCACCCCGCACACCGCCATGACCGCGAGGGCGAGCAGCGACTCGGCCAGGTCGGCGGCGCCGCGCCCGACGACGACCGCCGACGGAGCCATCGGCATCGACCGGAACCGGTCGGACACGCCCCGGGCGGCGTCGACGGCGATCGCGGTGAAGGTGCTCTCGACGCCGAACACCATCGTCATCGCGAACATGCCGGGGATGAGGAACGCCCGGTAGTCGGTGCCGGGGACCTCCATCTGGCCGCCGAACAGGTAGCCCATCATCAGCACGACCATCACCGGGAACAGCAGGTTCATGGCCAGTTGCTCGGGGCGCTTCACCCGGTGGGCGAGAGCCCGCAGCGTGAGCGTCCAGCCGTCGGCGGCGGCCCAGCGCAGCCGCCCGAGCGGGGTGTGCGGGGTGTGCGGCAGCGGGGGTTGCGGCAGCGGGGTGTAGGGCAGCCCGGTCACGCGGGTACCTCCTCGTCGTCGCTCGCCGTCGCGTCGCGTCCTGCGGCGGGGCCGGCGGTGAGGTGCAGGAACACCTCGTCGAGGGTCGGGCGGCGGACGCCGATGTCGGCGACGCGCAGGCCCGCCTCGTCCAGCGCCCGGACGGCGCCGGTGAGCGCGCCGACCCGGTTGAGGACGGGCGCGGTGACCGTCAGCGCGTCGGCGTCCACCTCCGGTTCGGCGCCGGCGACGCGGCGGGCGATCTCGGCGGCGGCGGCGAGCGCGCCGGGGTCCTCGACGACGATCCGCAGGTGGTCGCCGCCGAGCCGGGACTTCAGCCGGTCCGGGCTGCCCTCGGCGATCACCCGGCCGCGGTCGACCACCGAGACCGCGTCGGCGAGCCGGTCGGCCTCCTCCAGGTACTGGGTGGTGAGCACGACGGTCGTCCCGTCGCCCGCGAGCGCGCGGACCGCGTCCCACACCTCGATGCGGCTGCGCGGGTCGAGGCCGGTGGTGGGCTCGTCCAGGAACAGCACGGCGGGCGCGAGGATCATCCCGGCGGCCAGGTCGAGGCGGCGCCGCATGCCGCCGGAGTACCCGCCCGCGGGACGGTCGGCGGCATCGGCGAGCCGGAACCGCTCCAGCAGCTCGTCCGCCCGCCGCCGCGCCCGGCGGACGCCGAGGTGGTGGAGGCGGCCGAACATGGCGAGGTTCTGCCGGCCGGTGAGCAGCTCGTCGACCGCGGCCTGCTGCCCGACCAGGCCGATCCGGGCCTTGACCCGGTCCGGGGCGCGGACGACGTCGTGCCCGGCGACGGCCGCGCGGCCCCCGTCCGGGCGGGCGAGCGTGGCGAGCACGCGCACGCAGGTGGTCTTGCCCGCGCCGTTGGGGCCGAGCAGGCCGTGCACGGTGCCGGCGGGCACCCGCAGGTCCAGCCCGTCCAGGGCGGCGGTGGCGCCGTAGGTCTTGCGCAGCCCGGCCGCGTCGACCGCGAAGTGTGGCTCTGTCATGGGTCTCCCGAAACTCCGTACGCCATACGGATTAACTGTCCGGGCGACTATAACGTACGTCGTACAGAGTTTCATCCCTGGGAGGATGCACGGGTGACGACCGAGTACAGCGGAGGCGGCGACCCCCGGCGCAGCCTGGAACTCCTGTGGGGCGTGCCCGAGCGGCCCAAGCGCGGCCCGAAGCCGAAGCTCACCGCCGAGCGGATCGTCCGCACCGCGATCGCCGTCGCCGACGCCGACGGGCTGGACGCGCTGTCGATGCGGCGCATCGCCGACGAGCTCGGCGTCGCGCCGATGTCGATCTACACCTACGTGCCCGGCAAGGCCGAGCTGATCGACGTCATGCTCGACCGCGCGTTCGCCGAGCTCACCCCCGCCGACGGCGTCCCGGGCGGCTGGCGCGCCAAGCTGGAGCACATCGCCCGCGACAACTGGGACCTCTACCACCGCCATCCGTGGCTGCTGCACGTCGCCGCCGTCCGCCCGCCCATGGGGCCCGCCGTGTTCGGCAAGTACGAGTTCGAGCTGCGCGCCGTCGACGGCATCGGCCTCACCGACCTGGAGATGGACTCGGTCGTCGCGCTCGTCACCGGCTTCGCCGAGAGCTCGGCACGCGTGTCGGTCAACGCCGCCGAGGCCGAGCGGCGCAGCGGCATGACCGACGCGCAGTGGTGGGAGGCGCTCGTGCCGCTGCTGGCGCGGATCGACACCGGCGGCAGGGACTACCCGCTCAGCGCCCGCGTCGGCGAGGTCGCCGGACGCGAGCACAACGCCGCCGTCGGCCCCGCGCACGCCTTCGAGTTCGGCCTGGCCCGCATCCTCGACGGCATCCAGACCCTCGTCGACGCCCGCGCCTGAACGCCGTCAGCGGCGCGGGTTCGTGCGGCGGGTGGGCGCCGCCGCGGTGGGGTCCTCCGGCCACGGATGCTTGGGGTAGCGACCCCGCAGCTCGGCCCGGACGGCCTTGTAGCCCTCGCGCCAGAACGTCGCCAGGTCCGCCGTGACGGCCGCGGGGCGGCCCGCCGGCGACAGCAGGTGCACCACCAGCGGCACCCGCCCGCCCGCGAGCCGGGGCGCCGCGTCCCACCCGAACAGCTCCTGCAGCTTCACCGCCAGCACCGGCCGGCCCTGCCCGTAGTCGACCCGGACCCGCGACCCCGACGGCACCTCGATCCGCTCCGGCGCGTACTCCTCCAGCCGCGACGCCGCCTCCCACGGCAGCAGGCCGCGCAGCAGGCCCGCGACGTCGACCCGCCTCAGGTCGGACCGGCGCCGCGCCCCGGCCAGCCACTCCGGCGCCCGCTCCAGCAGCGCCGCGTCGTCGACGGCCGGCCACGGCTCCCCCACCGCGCCGTGCAGGAACGCCAGCCGCTCGCGCAGCGCGACGGCCGCCGGCGTCCAGGTGAGCAGCCCGAGCCCCTCGGCGCGCACGCCGTCCAGCAGGGCCGCCCGCACCAGCTCCGGGTCGGGATCCCGCAGCGGCCGCGCGTCCAGCTCGATCGCGCCGAGCCGCTCGACCCGCCGCGCCACCACGTCGCCGTCCCGCCAGGCGACCTCCTCGGCGATCTCCAGCAGCGGCGCCGCGGCGGCCCGCGCCACGTCCTCGTCGATCACGACGGCCTGCCGGACGCGCGCCGACGCCGACCCGGCCGGACGGTCCGCCGCCGCCACCGCCAGCCACTCCGGACGCGCGCCCGCCAGCGCCGACCCGTCCGCGAGCACCGCCCCCGTCCCGGACGCCATCAGGTACCCGCCGCCGGACGCCCGGGCCCGCGCGACCCGCTCCGGGAACGCCAGCGCCACCACCAGGCCCGCGACATGGTCGTCGCCGCCACCGCCCGACGCCCTCCCCGCGGACGCTCCGCCCTCGGCGCTGCCCCGCGCGGCCTTGGCGGCGCCCGGCGGCGCGGGCGGGGGTTCGCCGGCCAGGGCCTTGCGGAGGCGGCGGGTCTCGTCGTGCCAGCGGGCGGCGTGGGCGTCGGCCGGACGGGCCCGTCCGCGCAGGGCGCGCCAGGCGGCGGTGAGGTCGTCACCGGCGGCGCGGGGCGAGGGCTCGGAGAGCAGGGCGACGATCTGGGCGGCGTCGCGGGCACCGACCTCGCGGGCACCGTCGAGCAGGGCGCGCGCGAGGCGGGGGTGCAGGCCGACGCTGGCCAGCCGCCGGCCGCGCGAGGTCACCTGGCCGTCGCGGACGGCGCCGAGGGCGTGCAGGACGTCGCGGGCGGCGTCCATCGCCGCGGGCGGCGGCGGGTCGGGCAGCGCGAGGCCGCCCGCGCCGGGGTCGCCCCAGCAGGCGGCCTGGAGCGCGAAGCCGGTGAGATCGGCGAGCTCGATCTCCGGGCGGGGGCGCGCGGGCAGCCGGTCGTGCTCGGCCTGCGTCCAGCAGCGGTAGACGGTGCCCGGAGCCTCGCGCCCGGCGCGTCCGGCGCGCTGGTCGGCGGTGGCACGGGACGCCCGGACGGTCGTGAGCGCGCCGAGGCCGCGGGCGTGGTCGGTGCGGGGCTCGCGGGCCAGGCCGGCGTCCACGACGATCCGCACGCCGGGGACGGTGAGGCTGGACTCGGCGACGGAGGTGGCGAGGACGACGCGGCGGCCGGTGCCGGGCGCGAGGACGGCGTCCTGCACCGCCGGCGGCGCCTGCCCGTGGACCTGGAGCACCTCGGCGGGGACGCCGGCGAGCCGCCCGGCGACGCGGGCGATCTCGCCGACGCCGGGCAGGAAGCACAGCACGTCGCCGTCGCGTTCGGCGAGGGCGCGGCGGACGGTGTCGGCGACGTGGGCCAGCAGCGCGGGGTCGACGCGCATCCCGTGCGGCGGCGGGACGGGGCGCGCCGGCGGAACCCAGACCACCTCGACCGGGTGCAGCGCGGCCTCGGTCTCGACCACGGGCGCGGGGCCGTCGCCGCCGCCGAGGAGCCGGGCCCACGGGCCGGTGTCGGCGGTGGCGGACGCGGCGACCAGCCGCAGGTCGGGACGGAGCGCCGCGCGGACGTCCAGCAGGAACGCCAGCGCGGTGTCGGCGTCGAGGTGCCGTTCGTGGCACTCGTCCAGGATCACCGTGCCGACGCCGGCGAGTTCGGGATCGTCCTGGACGCGCTGGAGCAGCACCCCGGTGGTGACGACGTCGACGCGGGAGCCGGGACGCGACTCGCCGCGGACGGTGACGCCGACGTTGCCGCCGACGCGCTCGCCGAGCAGCCAGGCCATGCGGCGGGCGGCGGCGCGCGCGGCCAGCCGGCGCGGCTCCAGCACCAGGACCCGGCCGCCGGGAGCCGGGCCGCCGGACTGCCGGGCGCCGGCGGTGAGGGCGAGGCCGGCCAGCGCGAGCGGGACGAGGGTGGTCTTGCCGGTGCCGGGCGGCGCGGCGAGGACCGCGGCGCCGCGGGCGGCCAGCGCGGCGCGCAGCCCGGGGACGGCATGGCGGACCGGCAGGTCCTCGGCGGCGCTGAGATGCATCCGTCCAGTGTGGCGGCAGACGACCGTACCGGTGCCCGCGGGTGACCGTCCATGTGAGAAATGCCACCGCGATGAAAGGCGCCGTGCGGGTTACGGTGATACTTGCATCGAGCGTTTCATCATTCGCCCATAATGGCGCAAAGTTCTCCCGGGAATCGGCGCACCAACCCCCGCAAAAGACCAGGTAAGCAATGCTACGGGCTCCCGAGGTTGCTTTGCCGTTTGGTTTCCATCACCGCGCCACGTGTGGCGACAATCGGCCGGGTATCGCCATAATGAGGTCGTCGTCGCAGGTGCTGGAGGTTGGGGATGCTCGGCGAATCCATCTACATCCGCGGCCGGGAGGCTTTCACCGGCGGTTCGCCCCAGGCGGTTTACGAGGAGCTCTGGCAGCGCGGCCGAAAAGGCCGGTTGCGGACCCGCGCATTTCTGGCGGTCGCGGCGCTGGTGCTGTGCGGGATGCTGGTGAACGCTGTTTTCGGAGTCGTGGTGGCCGTTCTGCTGGCGTCCGCGGACGCGCTGGTGCATTGGCGCCTCTACAACGCATCCCGGGTGTGGCGGCTCGGGCGGCGCGGCGTGGAGCGGATGGACCGGATCCTGCGGCTGACGCTGGAACGGCGCGGCCACCGGGTGCTGCACGGCCGGGTCGTGCCCGGGCACGAGAACGCCGACGAGCTGGTCGTCGGGCCCGGCGGGGTGTGGCTGGTGCACAACGAGGCGTGGGCGCCGGACGCCGAGATCGACCGGCACGGCGGACGGCTGTTCGTCAACGGCCGCACCCAGTCCAAGCTGGTGGGCGGGCTGACAGCGCGGGCGGAGGCGGCCGGGAGGCTGATCTCCGAGCGGTACGGCGCGCCGGTGACGGTGACGCCGGTGCTGGCGGTGCACGGCGGCAAGCTGGCGCGCGCGCCGTTCACCGCCGACGGGATCGTGTTCGCCCGGCCGCTGCGGCTGGTGCGCTGGATGCACCGCAACCCGTCCGCCGACCACTCGGCCGAGGAGGTCGAGGCCATCGCGCGGGCCGCCGTCCACGCCCTGCCGATCGGCGGGCGCACCATGACCGACGCTCCCCCGGCGGCCGCCCCGGTCACCGCGGCCGCCGCGGAACCGGCGGCCTCCGCCCCGCTGACGGCCGACCCGTCCCCCGGGCCCGAGGCCGAGGAGGGCCGGACGGAGCAGGCCGAGGCCGGCGAGGGCGGCGCGGTCACGACGGCGGCGTGACGGCGCGCGCCGCCACCGCCCGAGGGCCGATGATCATGATGGGAACGGGTGAGCGCCGCGCGCCCGCCGGAACCGGCGCGGGACGGGCGGGCGCGCGGTCCGCCGCCCCCTGGCCGGCAGGGTGGGTGGAGGGGTCAGCCGTCCGCCGGACGGGCGCGGCGGGCGGTGCGGCGCAGCCACAGCAGCCCGATGACGGGCAGCACCAGCGGGACGAACCCGTACCCTTCGCCGTATCCGGACCAGACCGTGGCGTCCGGGAACGCCGAGCGGTCGACGAGGCTGAGCGTGCCGATCGCCAGGACCCCGGCCAGCTCCACCGAGCAGGCGGCGACGGCGACCCGGAACGAGGTCCGGCCGCCGCGGGCCAGCGCGACCGTCGCCAGGACGTAGACGGCGGCGGCCAACGCCGACAGCGAGTAGGCCAGCGGCGCGTCGGAGAACTTGGTGCCGATCTGCACGCCCGCGCGCGCACCGGCCGCGAGCGCGAAGATCGCGTAGACGGCGACCAGCAGCCGGCCGGGGCCGCTGCCGGTGCCCGTGCGGACGCGCTCGCCGCCGGGGCGGGCGGCCGGTTCGCCGGTGACGCCGGTGTCGGGCTCAGGCACTGCCGCTCCACAGCTGGTTCATTCGGACGATCATGACGGCGACGGCGACGCCGGCGACCACGAGCACCGCCGACCCCCAGCGGCTGCGCTCCAGCAGCCCCCAGCCGGCGCCCGCGACCGGGATCAGCAGGACGGCCAGCAGGTAGCCGATGAACGTGGCGGGATGCTCCGGCCCCCCGTCGCCCGACAGCTTGACGAACCCGACCACGGCCTGCGCGATCAGCAGCACCTCCAGCACCCCGAGCCCGATCAGGTCGGGGAGGCCCATCGCGCGCCCGCGCAGCGCCGTCACCAGCGCGTACACGGCGATGATCAGCGCCACCACGATGATCACGGTGGCCAGGGCGGTCGTCACGCACACGAGAGTACTACCGGCTGTAGAGCAACCGCGATCCGGCCGCGAGCCCCCGCCCCCGGCCCGGCCCCGGCGGCGCCCCGTGCTCGGCCCGCCACCGGTCGCGGTCAGGTAGGAGCGCCGGTCGAGAAGTGCCGCCGGTAGC
Organism: Actinomadura sp. NTSP31; assembly: GCF_041951385.1. Taxonomy (NCBI): domain Bacteria; kingdom Bacillati; phylum Actinomycetota; class Actinomycetes; order Streptosporangiales; family Thermomonosporaceae; genus Actinomadura; species Actinomadura sp. NTSP31. The sequence goes on from NZ_JBGNUT010000001.1 coordinate 607,301, forward strand.
GCTCCGGGGTGGTGGCCAGGTGCCGGGAGAAGACCCGGTGCAGCGTCTCGCCGTGCTTGTAGCCGACCATCCTGGCGATGGCGCCGACGGTCAGGTCCGTGGTCTCCAGCAGGCGCCGGGCCGCCTCGACGCGCAGGCCCTCCACGAAGGCCCCGGGCGTGCCGCCGGTCTCCGCGCGGAAGGCGCGGGCGAACCCCCGCTCGCTCATCCCGGCCCGCCCCGCGAGCGCGGCCACGCTCAGATCCTCGGTGAGATGGTCGGGCAGCCATTGCTGCACGGCGCGGATCGCCGGTGTCCGCGCGGGCTGCGCGCGCAGCTGCGCGCTGAACTGCGCCTGGCCGCCGCCGCGCCGGGTGAAGACGACGAACCAGCGGGCGATCAGCTGCGCCACCTCGCTGCCGTGGTCGTCCTCGACGAGGGCCAGCGCCAGGTCGATGCCGGCGGTGACCCCCGCCGAGGTCCACCGGTCGCGGTCGCGCACGTAGATCCGGTCGGGTTCGACGAGCACGCGCGGGAAGCGCTCGGCGAGCAGCCGGGCCGCGTCCCAGTGCGTCGTCGCGCGGTGGCCGTCGAGCAGCCCCGCCGCGGCGAGCAGCAGCGAGCCGGCGCAGACGGAGGCCACGCGGCGCGAGTGCCGGGCGAGCGCCGGCAGTTCCCGGACCACCTCGGCGGACACCGCCGGTTCGAAGACGCCCGTGCCGCCGATCACGATCAGGGTGTCGATCTCCTCGCCGCCGGACGCGATCTCCCGCAGCGAGTGCCCGACCTGGACGGGCAGGCCGCCGTCGGCGGTGACGACGCCGCCGCGCGGCGACGCCGTCAGGAGACGGTAGGCGGTGGTCCCGGTCGCGGTGTTGGCGGCGCCGATGACGTCCATGGGACCGGCCAGCTCGATCAGCTGGATGCCGTCGTAGACCACGAGGACGACGGTGCGAGGCGCGGACACGTCTCCATCATGACCGTGATCGGGCGACATTTCGTCCATGAGGTGCCCGTTCCGGCGCCGTGCCGGGCCGTTCATCCGGCCTGGCGCAGCCGCCTGCCGGCGTGCTCCCGCAGGAACGGGACGATCAGCCCGGCGACCCGGTCGGCGGACTGCGCGTGCGGGTAGTGCCCGCCGCCGACGACGGCGACCCGGCCGGCGCCGGGAGGCATGGCGGCCGCGACCGCCACGCCCTCGGCACGCGGGTCCGCGAAGTCCGGGTCCTCCGCACCCATGATCACCAGGGCGGGGCACCGCACTCCGGAAAGGTGCGCCTCGGCGTCGGCCGGAACGGTCTTGCCGGCCTTCATGAACTCCTGCCAGCGGCCGGGCCGCCGCAGCGCCGCCATCAGATCGTCGATGTGGCGGCGGTCCTCGTCCGTCGCGCCGGGATGGGCGACGTTCAGGTAGCTCCGCCACATCCGCGGGGACTTCAGGACCAGCGTCCCCATCAGGCGCGCGATGCCGCGCCGGTAGCGCCGGACGGTGAGGAGCGCGCCGGCGTCCAGCCGCTGCTTCCTGGTGAAGGGGTTGATCTCGACGATGGCGGCGACCAGTTCCGGTGCCCGCGCCGCGGCGATGGTGGCCGCGCCGCCGGACAGGGAGTGCCCGACGATGACGGCGGGCCCGCCGAAGCGCCGGACGACCCCGAGCAGGTCCTCGGCGACGTCGGCCCGGCTGATGGCCGCCTTCCCCGTGACCGACGGCCAGCCGAGGCTGGACTCGCCGTGCCCGCGCATGTCCGTGTTCACCACCCGGTAGCCGGCGCCGGCCAGCAACGGCACGAGGCGGCGGTAGTCGCCGCGTCCGGTGCCCATGCCGTGCGAGAGCACCACCAGCGGCCCGTCGCCGGTCACGTCGCAGGCGATCCGCCCGCCGTCGAGAGTCACGAATTCCGTCATCCGCCTGTGCCTTCCGTGCGTTCCGTCCCCGGTCAAGGCCGATTGAACGCCGGACGGGCGTCCGCGCGGGGCCGCCGGGCAGGACCGGTCAGACGGGCGGCCGATCCGGTCAGTGCCTGACCATGGCGGCACCGGCGACGCGGTCCGCGCACCGGGCGGGCCGTGGCAGCATGGCGATCGTGAATTCGCTGCAGTGGCTCAACCTGACCCGGCACGGTGAGAGCACCGGCAATCTCGCCTACCAGGCGGTGCAGGGCACCGACGCCGAGGAGACGGGGATCCGCGAACGCGACGCGGACACCCCGCTGTCGGAGCTGGGCCGGGCCCAGGCGGCGGCGCTGGGCCGCTGGCTCGCCGCCCTGCCCGAGGACGAGCGGCCGACGCTGGTCGCCGTCTCCCCCTACCTGCGGACCCTCGACACCGCCCGCATCGCGCTCGCCCAGACCTCCTACGCCCGGCCGCAGGACCCCGGCGGCCTGCGGATGAAGGTGGACGAGCGGCTCCGCGACCGCGAGCAGGGCGTGCTGCAGGGCCTGACCTGGATCGGGGTGCAGCGCCGGTTCCCCGACGAGGCCGACCGGCTGAAGCGGCTCGGGAAGTTCTACTACCGGCCGCCCGGCGGGGAGTCGTGGGCGGACCTGGCGCTGCGGCTGCGCAGCTTCTACCGCGACCTGGAGGCCGACGCCCCCGGCGGCCGGGCGCTGGTGGTGACGCACGACGCGATCGTGGTGATGACCCGCTACCTCGTGGAGGACCTGTCGGAGCAGGAGATCCTCGAGGTGGAGAAGGACCCGGTCGTGAACGCGTCGGTGACGCGGTGGCGGCACGACGGGGGCGGGCTGCGCGCCGTCTGCTACAACGAGTGCGCGCACCTGGTCAACGCCGGCGTCGGCTCGACCTGACCGGCGCCCCCCGCCGCGCTGTGGTCGCCGGTCAGGCGTCGCCGTCCAGGAGGAGGGCGCGGCGGGTGGCGACGGCGGGCAGGCGCGGGTCGTCCTGCGGCAGCACGTCGCCGAGCCGCTCCAGCGCCTCCAGGTCGGTGCGGCCCTGCTCGGTCTGGGCGTAGGTCCACAGCGCCTCGGCGCCGCCCCGGTCGAGCGCGGACCGGCGGATCCGCACCGCCAGCTCGTCGCGTTCGGCGCGCACCGCGGGCGCGTCCGAGCGGGGCAGCAGCTCGCCGTCGTAGAGCCGGACGGCGGCGGCGACGTCGCCCTCGTCCAGCAGCCGCCGGACGGTGAGGAAGTCGGCGTCGATCGCGCAGTCCAGCCGGTACGGCTTGGCGCGCACGAGGCCGCCGAGCTGGGCGCGCAGCCGGTGGATCTCGGCGCGGACGGTCACCGGGCTGCCCTCGTCGCCGTACAGGTGCCACGACAGCCGGTCGCCGCTGAGCCCCTCGGGGTGCAGCGCGAGCAGCGCGAGGATCTCCGCGTGCCGCAGCGTCAGCGGCAGGTGGACGCCGTCGAGCCGCGCTGACGGCTGGTCGGTGCCGAGCAGCGACAGGGTGAGCAGCGACCGCCCGTCCGCGCCGGGCCGGGCGGCGCCGGCGGCGGCGGGCGCCGTCCCGGGCGCGGCGCCCGGGTACGGGCGCAGCAGGTAGACCTCACCGAGCGGTTCGGCGACCGCGGCGCGCCCGTCGGGCAGCGTGACGGCGCCGCCCTCGGACGGGACGGCCAGCCGCCGGCCCCGCCAGTCCTCGCGGCCGGCGGCCAGGATCCGGCCGGTCGCGGTGAGCAGCACCCCGGCGCCGCGCAGGTGCCGCAGGAACCGCTCGCGCAGCCGCTCGTCCCGCCGCCGCATGTCGACCTCCAGCCGGGACTCGGCGAGCCGGGCGGCGGCGGCGACCAGCGCGACGGTCGCCGGGTGCAGCTTCTCGACGGTGGCGCTGACGTCGATGCAGCCGATGACCCGGCCGGTGTCGGGGTCGGTGATCGGGGCGCCGGCGCAGGACCAGCGGTGCAGCACGTGCGCGACGTGCTCGGTGGCGTAGACGTACTCGGCGCGGCCGGTGGCGAGGGCGGTGCCGATGCCGTTGGTGCCGACGGCCCCCTCCGCCCAGCAGAAGCCCTCCATCAGCCCGATCCGCTCGGCCTCCCGCCGGACGGCGGGCGGCCCCTGCGTCCACAGCGCGTGCCCCGCCTCGTCGGTGATCACCATCAGGTGCTCGGTCTCGTCGGCGACGCCGCGCAGCAGCTCGCGCAGCAGCGGCAGGTGCGGGTCGAGCGGATGGGCGCCGCGGGCGTCGGCGACGGTGTCGCGGTCGAACACCAGCGGAGCCGCCGCGACGGCGGCGTCCACGCCGGCGTCGCGCGAGCGCCTCCAGGACTCGGCGATCGGCGGGCGCGCGGCGACCGCCTGGTTCTGCACCACCATCAGCGCCTTTCCCCTGGAGGACAACGTCGACGGGTTTGAGGATCGGCCCATCGGGCGGCCCTCGCAACCGGTTCGCGCGAACCGGGGCGACGCTCTTTCCGCACGGTGTGTGATCAGACGGTCGCAACGTGCATGCAACGTCGGGGCGCCTAACGTTCCGAGCGCTGGGAGCCAGGGCCATCCTGTGGGCCCCGCCGTCCCGAGCGCGTCCGGGGGGAATGCGCACGGGACGGCAGGGGCCGGGCCCGCGCGCGCGGCTCCCGCGCATGAGGGGGGAATGGAGACCAATGCTCTGCCTGACGTGTCACCGCGTCCGCCCGGCGCTCGACCGGGCGGACTACACCGCCGACCGCGCCCTGCTCATCGTCCGCCGCGGGCTGTGCGCGTGCGGTGCCCCGCCGGCGCGCGCGGGCCGCCGCCGCCGGCCGGCGAACGCGCCCGGCACCGCGCCCGGCGGGCCGGCCGGCGCTCCACCGGGGAACCCGCCCGTTAAACCACCCGGTACCGGCCCGGATCCGGCCGACGACCCGGAAAGTTCACCACCCGTTTCCCGCCGGTTCGCCTAGAGTTTAAGGAGAATCCATTCGACGCCCCTTGGGGGGAGCCATGACCGTGATCCCGGGTCTCGTCCGCCGCGCCGCCACCGAGGCGGAGCACCGGTTGCGCGCCGGTGCGGGTCTGCTCGTCAGACTGGGCCGGGACCTGGAACGGTCGGCGGAACTGGAACGGTTCCTGCCCTCCTACGGGGAGCGGGTGCGCAGGCTGGAGGATACCGTCCAGGCGCAGGAGACGGCGCTGCGCACCCGCGACGAGGAGCTGACCGGGCTGCGCGCCGAGCTGGACTCGCTGGTCGCGCAGCTCAACGACCGGCTGCTGCCGCGCATCGACGAGCGGATGGACGACACCGAGCGCGACCTCGCCGCCGTCGCCACCAGCCTGATCCGCACCGGCCGCGACACCGCCGGGCACCGCACCCGGCTGGAGGCGGTGGAGCGGCGGATCGGCGACCTGCGCACCAAGCTCGCGCAGCTGGAGCAGCGGGCGGGCCTGTGGCGCGACCTGCAGGCGACGATGGCGCGGCTCGGCGAGGACGTCGACGCGCTGCGCGCCCGGACGGCGCTGCGCGCGGCCGAACCGGCCGCCGCCGAGCCCGCGCCCGTCACGCCCGTCACGCCGGTCGCCCCGGTGGTGACCGACCGCGTCACCGACCGTCCCGCCTGACCCGGGTCGGCGGCGGGCCGGTCGGCCGCGTTCCCGGCGTTCGGGACAATGGGGGGCATGACCTTCGCCATTCCCGACCCCAAGCGCGGTTTCGCCAGCGACAACCAGGCCAGTGTCCATCCCGAAGTTCTCGCGGCGCTCGCCGCGGTGAACGAGGGCCACCAGCCCGCCTACGGAGACGACGCCGTGACGGCGCGGCTGCGCGAGGTGGTCCGGGGGCACTTCGGCGCGGCGGCGGAGGTGTTCCCGGTGTTCAACGGGACGGGCGCGAACGTGGTGTCGCTGCAGGCGATGTCGCAGCCCTGGAGCGCGGTCGTGTGCCCGGAGTCGGCGCACATCAACACCGACGAGTGTGGCGCTGCGGAGAAGATCGCCGGGCTGAAGCTGGTCACGGTGCCCGCGCCGGACGGGAAGCTGACGCCCGGCCTGGTCGAGCGGTACGCGACCGGGTTCGGCAACATCCAGCGCCGCCAGCCGTCCGCGGTGTCGATCACGCAGAGCACCGAGCTCGGCACCGTCTACACGCCGGAGGAGGTCGCGGCGGTGGCCGCCGCGGCGCACGAGCGGGGCCTCGGCGTGCACATGGACGGCGCCCGGATCGCCAACGCCGCCGCCGCGCTCGGCGTGCCGATGCGCGCGTTCAGCACCGACGCGGGCGTGGACGTGCTGTCGTTCGGCGGCACCAAGAACGGGCTGCTGCTGGGCGAGGCGATCGTCGTGCTGAACCCGGACGCGGTCCAGGGGCTGAGCTTCCTGCGCAAGTCGAGCATGCAACTGGCGTCGAAGATGCGGTACGTGTCCGCCCAGCTCGTCGCGCTGCTGGACGGGGACCTGTGGCTGCGCAACGCCGCGCACGCGAACGCGATGGCGCGCCGGCTCGCGGACGCGGCGGGCGCGCTGCCCGGCGTGGAGGTCACCCAGGACGTGCAGGCGAACACGGTGTTCGCGATCGTCCCGAAGGACGCGGCGGAGCGGCTGCGCAAGCGGTTCGCGTTCTACACCTGGGACGAGCGGACGGGCGAGGTCCGCTGGGTGTGCTCGTTCGACACCACCGAGGACGACGTGGACGCGTTCGCTTCGGCCCTCGCCGAGGAGCTGTCCGGCTGACCTGCGGGGCGTCCCGGCGGGCGGGCCGGGGCGTCCCGATCATCGGGAGGCGGGCCGACACCGCCCCGCGCTTCGGCGTTATCGTGGACCCGAACTGGATTCGGTATCAGGAGGCGGGCCCGAAGATGACCAACCGCACCTTCGTCGTGGGCGTGGGCATGACCAAGTTCGAGAAGCCGGGCTCCCGCGACTGGGACTACCCCGACATGGCCAAGGAGGCCGTCGGCAACGCCCTCCAGGACGCCGGCGTCCCCTACGACACGATCGAGATGGCCTACGCCGGCTCGATGTACGGGTCGATGGGCCAGCGCGCCCTCTACGAGACGGGCATGACCGGCATCCCGGTGATGACCGTCATGAACGCCTGCGCCACCGGGTCCAGCGCCCTGTTCCTCGCCCGCCAGGCCGTCCGCGGCGGGCTCGCCGACTGCGCGCTCGCGCTCGGCATGGAGAAGATGAAGAAGGGCTCGCTCGGCGCGGGCGTCGGCGAGTCCAAGGTCACCATCATCGACCACCACCTGCGCTCGATGACCGCCGGCCGCGAGTGGGAGCTGGACAAGGCGCCGATGCCGCAGATGTTCGGCAACGCCGGCCGCGAGCACATGGAGAAGTACGGCTCCACCCCCGAGCACTACGCCTGGATCGGCTGGAAGAACCACAAGCACTCGGTGAACAACCCCTACGCGCAGTTCCAGACCGAGTACTCCCTCGACGACGTCAAGAACGCCCCGATGATCTTCGACCCGCTGACCAAGCTGCAGTGCTCCCCCACCTCCGACGGCGCCGCCGCCGCGCTCGTGGTGAGCGAGCGGTTCGTCGACGAGCACGGCCTGTGGGAACAGGCGGTCGAGATCGCCGGCCACCACATCGCCACCGACACCCCCGAGAGCTTCGCCGACAACTCCTCCATCCAGGTCGTCGGCTTCGGCGTCTCGCAGCGCGCCGCGAAGAAGGCGATGGACGAGGCGCAGGTGTCCATCGAGGACGTCGACGTCATCGAGCTGCACGACTGCTTCAGCGCCAACGAGCTGATCACCTACGAGGCGCTCGGGATGGCCGGGGTCGGCGAGGGCCACAAGCTCGTCGACGACAAGGCCACCACCTACGGCGGCAAGTGGGTCGTCAACCCCTCCGGCGGCCTGATCTCCAAGGGCCACCCGCTGGGCGCGACCGGCCTCGCCCAGTGCGCCGAGCTGACCTGGCAGCTGCGCGGCAAGGCCGGGAACCGGCAGGTCGACGGCGCCCGCGTCGCCCTCCAGCACAACATCGGCCTCGGCAGCGCCTGCGCCGTCGCCGTCTACAAGCCCGCCTCCGCCTGACGCGCGCTCGCTCGCGGCGAGTCGTCGTTATGGGGCACCGCCTCATAGCGACGACTCGCCGCAGCTCGATGCGTCACGCGTCCGGGGCTGTATGGACGCGCGTCCCGTCCACGTAGGTCAGGTGGACGCGGGTCTCGGCGATGGCGGCGGCGGGCCCGGCGAACGGGTCGCGGTCCAGGACGACCAGGTCGGCCCGGTTGCCGGGACGCAGGCAGCCGGTGTCGTCCAGATGGTTCACGTAGGCGGACCCGGCGGTGTAGGCGGCCAGGGCGGTGGACAGGTCGAGGGCCTGCTCCGGCAGGAACGGCTTGCCCTCGCCGCCGGGCAGGACGCGGTTGACCGCGACGTGGACGCCCTCGATCGGGTCGGCGCTGCTGACCGGCCAGTCGCTGCCGGCCGCGAGGGTCGTCCCGGCGCGCAGCAGGTCGCCGAACGGGTACTGCCAGGCGGCGCGCTCGGGGCCGAGGAACGGGATGGTCAGCTCGTCCATCTGCGGTTCGTGGGCGGCCCACAGCGGCTGCATGTTGGCGGTCGCGCCGAGCGCGCGGAACCGTCCGATGTCGTCGGGGTGGACGACCTGGAGGTGCGCCAGGTGCGGCCGGGTGTCGCGCCACCCGTTGGCGGCGCGGGCGGCCTCGACGGCGTCGAGCGCCTCCCGGACGGCCCGGTCGCCGAGGGAGTGGAAGTGGACCTGGAAGCCGTGCGCGTCCAGGGCGGTCACGTAACCGGGAAGCGCCTCCGGGTCGACGAAGCTGAGGCCGCTGTTGGCGGTGGCGCAGCCGCACGCGTCGAGGTAGGGCGCGGTCATCGCGGCGGTGAAGTTCTCCGCGACGCCGTCCTGCATGATCTTCACGCTGGTGCAGCGCAGCCGGCCGCGGGTGAGCCGTTCCCGCTTGTCGAGCAGGTCAGGGATCTGCTCCTCGCCTCGGGCCCGCGACCACCACAGCGCGCCGACCACGGTGGCGGTCAGCGACCCGTCGGCGGCGGCCGCCGCGTAGGCGTCGGACACGTCGGGGTACCCGTCGGAGCCGCAGACCAGGGCGTCCTGCCAGGCGGTGATGCCGAGGCCGTGCAGCATCTCCTGGGCCCGCAGCAGCCCGGCGATCCGGTCGTCGCGGGTGCGGGCCGGCATGAGCCGCCCGACGAGGATCATCGCGCCTTCCTGCAGCATGCCGGTGGGGCGTCCCGCGCCGTCGCGCTCGATGCGCCCGTCGGACGGGTCGGGGGTGTCCGCGGTGACCCCGGCCAGCTCCAGCGCCCGGCTGTTCACCCACGCGCCGTGGTGGTCGCGGTTGACCAGGTAGACGGGCCGGTCGGGGACGGCCGCGTCGAGCGCCTCGCGGGTGGGGGTGCCGCCCTCGAAGCTCTCCATCGACCAGCCGCCCCCGGTGATCCACTCCCGCTCGGGATGCGCGCCGGCGTAGGCGCGGACGCGCCGCAGGTACTCCTCCGGGTCGACGGTGCCGGTCAGGTCGCACTCGCCGAGTTCGATGCCGCCCATGACGGCGTGGACGTGCGCGTCCTGGAAGCCGGGCAGCAGGAGGCGGCCGCGCAGGTCGACGACCTCGGTGCCGGGCCCGGCGAGGTCCTTCACCTCGTCGTGGCCGACGGCGGTGATCCGCCCGCCGGTGACGGCGAGCGCGGTGCCGCGGCTGCGGGCCGGGTCCATGGTCAGGACCGGTCCGCCGGTGAACAGCAGGTCGGCGGGCAGGCGGGTCATGAGCGGGATCTCCTCTGCTGGAGCGCGGACGGGCGAGGCGCGGCGGGGACGGCGGGGCCCGCAGGAAGGCGGGGTCCACAGGAAGGCAGGGTCCACAGGAAGGCAGGGTCCATAGGAAACAGCGCGCACGCTTCTGCGGTCAATGGTGTTGTCATAAGGTGTCGGCCGTCCCGCCCGCGCCTCCAGGAGCCCCCATGGACCGCACGCCCCCGCAGCCCGAGCGCGTCATCGCGCGCAAGCGACGCCGCCGCCCCACCAGGTCGGGGGTCGTGCTCACCTACGAGCTGATCGTCGACACCGCGATCCGGCTGCTCAACCAGGGCGGCGACGACGCGCTGACCGTCCGGCGGCTCGGCACCGCGCTCGGCGCCGACCCGTCCTCGATCTACCGGTACTTCCGCGGCACCGACGACCTGGTGCTCGCCGTCGCCGACGAGCTGATCGGCCGCACCCTCGCCGGCACCCGGCGGGACGGCGGCTGGCGCGAGCGGCTGCGCCACACCGGCGAGCACCTGCACGCCACCTACGTGGCGCACCCGAAGGCCGCGCTGCTCGCCGCGTCCCGCGTCACCCGCCGGCCCAACGAGATCCGCGCCGTCGAGACCGGCCTCGGCATCTTCCGCGAGGCCGGGTTCCCGCCGGACCTCGCGGCCCGCCACTACCACCAGTTCGTCGACCTGACCCTCGGCTTCGCGGCCCTGGACGCCGCGGCGAACGCCCTGCCGCCCAAGGCCGCCGCCGCCGACCGCGCCGCATGGACGGCCACCTACGCCCGGCTGGACCCGCGCACCCACCCGCACATCAGCGCCTGCGCCGGCCCGCTCGCGAGGACCATGGTGACCAGCGCCTATCCCGGCGCGCTCGCCCTGTTCCTGGACGGCCTGGAAGCCCGCCTGGCCGAGGTCACGGCGCCCGGCAAAGGTCGATGAAGGTCGTGCACAGGTCCAGGCTGAAGGTGTCCACGCCCCTGCCCAGCAGCGTGCCCTCCGGTCCCGGGACGCGGATCAGCCCGCCTAGCCCGCGGAACAACCGGTCCAGCACGTCCATCAGCACGGGCAGGTCGCGGTCCTGCGACGCCACGACGCGCACCACGTTCGCCGTCCCGTCGGCCATGCGGCCGATGTTCGCGCCGTGGGCGCGGAACGTGCCGCCCACCCGGTCCGCCAGGTCCCCGGCGGCGTCGAGCAGCTGCGACACCTTGTCGGGCCGCTGGTAGACGACGGGTGCGAGCCGGTCGAAGTCGCCGGCCGCGCCCGTGATGGCCCCGCCCCGGCCGGCGAGCGTCCCCGACACCCCGGTGACGTCGCCGATCAGCCGCCGGATCTCCGGCTCCAGCGCGTGGACGGCGTCGGTGACCGCCGCGCCGTTGACGACCGTCCGGTGCAGCGCGGGCCCCTCGCCGTCCAGGCCGGCCGACAGCGTCCGCATGATCGTGGCGACGTCGGACGGGTCGATCGCGCGGGCGAGGTCGTAGGCGCGGTCGGTGATGCCGGTCAGCTCGCGCGGCTCCGACGTCCGAGTGATCTCGGCCCCGTCGGGCAGCGCGGGGCCGGCGCCGAGGTCCAGGCTCAGGTCCTTCGGCCCGAAGACCGAGACCGGCTCGATCGCCGCCCGCGTCGTCGCCGGGACGGCGACGCCGGCCTGCACCCGCAGCCCCACGGCGACCCGGCCGTCCCGCCGCAGCCGGACGGTCTCGACGCGCCCGACCGCGATCCCCCGCACCTTGACGTCCGACCTGCCGGGATCCAGGCCCTCCCCGGCGGTGGAGAACACGGCCGTGAACCGGTGCACCCGGCCGGGCGAGGGACTCCCGGCCACCACCATGGCCGCCACCGCGACCGCCAGCGCCGCGAACCCGGCCACCGCGTACAGGAACCGGCTGCGCGCGGACAGGTGCTCATCGCTCATGGCGGGGTCCCTTCGTGAGGCCGCCATTGCACCGGCGCGGGCCCCGGCCGGGCTATGCGCCCGGCGACGAAGCTTCGCCGGCGGACCTGTGGCCCGTCCCACAAAAGTACGCTCACGGAGTATTTGGACATGCGACAGGAATTGACTCTTGTCTCATCGCGAGTACGGTGGACGTAAGCGTTCACTGGCAGGAGGTGCGATGCCCGCCGCCCCAGCACCCGGCCCCACCGCCGGCACCGTCACGACCGCCCGCTCCGCTCCCCCGCGTCCCCGCGCCGCCGCCACCGCCCCGCTCGGCCCCGGCACCCTGCTCTGGCGGCACGCCGCCGACCTGCGCTCCCTGCTCCCCGGCGCCGCCGCGGGCCTGATGCAGCTCATGCACCCCGGCATCGGCGCCGGCGTCGGCGAGCACTCCGCCTTCTTCGACGCGCCCTTCGACCGCATCCACCGGTCCGTCCCGCAGATCTGGGCGACGATCCTCGCCCCGGACGCCGGCGCCCGCGCCCGCGCCATCCGCGACCTGCACCGCGGCATCGGCGGCACCGACGAGCGCGCCCGCCGCTACCACGCCCTCGAACCCGAGACGTTCTGGTGGGCGCACGCCACCTTCACCTGGGAGATCTTCAAGGCCGCCGAACTCTTCCACCCCGGCGCCCTCACCGCCGAGGACCACGAGCGCATGTACGCCGAGACCGTCACCTGGTACTCCCGCTACGGCGTCAGCATGCGCCCCGTCCCCGCCGACTACGCCGCCTTCCAGTCCGCGTTCTGGCACATCTGCACCGAACGCCTCGAACTCACCCCCGCCGCCGCGCGCGCCCTGGAGATCGCCAAGCACGGCTCCGACACCGTCACGCTGCTGCCGGTCGGCGGTCCCCGCCTCGACCGCGCCGGACGCATCGTCGCCGAACGCCCGCTGCGCCTGATCACCTTCGGCTGCCTGCCCGCCATCGTCCGCGACCGCTTCGACATCCCGTGGACCGCCCTCGACCAGGCGCGGTTCGCCGCGCTCGCCATGGCCAACCGGCAGGGCTACCGGATGGTCCCCACCGGCATCAACCACTGGGCCCTGCGCACGATGCTCCGCTACATCGGCGCCCAGACCCGCCCCGACCGCTACCGGCCCGCCCGCCTGAGGCGCGGCGATGGGCGTCCGGACCTGGCCGCTCAGCTCCTCGCAGGCGGCGAGGACGCGGTCCACGTCGTCGTCGGTGAGGCCGGCGTGCACGGACAGGCGCAGCAGCGTGCGGGCCGCCGGCACCACCGAGAACAGCGCGGCGCTGAAGATGTCCCGGCCGGCCAGCTCGTCGCGCAGCCGCACCGCGTCGGCCTCCGCGGGCGTCTCCAGCGCGATGATCTGCGTGTCGGCGTCGACCGCGCCGAACCCGAGCGCCGCCAGGCCGCCGCGCAGCCGGCCGCTGGCCGCGCGCACCCGCTCCCGCCGCCAGCCGTCCGCGCGGACGACCTCCAGCGCCGCCGCGAGCCCCGCGACCTCGTGCGGCGGCAGCGGCGCACCGGCCGCCGCACCGGCCGTCGCCGCGGCGGTCGCTCCGGCGAACGCGGGATGGTCCCCGGCGATCAGGCCGGCGGGGGCGCAGAACGCCTTGCCGAGCCCGGCGGTACGGAAGGCCACCCTGCCGGCCAGCCCCAGCTCGCCCACCAGCCCCTCGCCCCGCAGGCCCCGTACCCCGATCGCGTGCGACTCGTCGACCACCAGCAGGCAGCCGTGCTCCTCGGCGACCTCGACCAGGCCGGTCAGCGGGCACACCGACCCGTCCGTGCCGTAGACGGCGTCGGCGCAGATCACACCGGGACCGCCCGCCCCGACCCGCCGCCGCAGGTCCTCCAGGTCGTTGTGGCGGAAGCAGACGGTCTCGGCGCCCGCCGCCCGCGCCCCCTCCCACAGCCACAGGTGCGCCAGTTCGTCCAGGTAGACCGGCGTACCGGGACCGGCGGCCAGCTGCAGCACGCCGATGCCCGCGTCCCGTCCGGACGGGCACAGCACACCGTCGCGCGCGCCCAGATGACGCGCGAACTCGGCGCCCAGCCTCACCTGCGGATGGTCGGCGGGGAGGCCGGCGCCCTCGGGGCAGCGCTCCCGCACCGCGCGCAGCCCGCCGACCATCGCCTCGGTGACCCGGGGATGCTCGCCGATGGCCAGATAGTCGCCGCAGGTCAGCACGATGGTCCGCGTGCCCGGCACGGCCCGGCCGGGCGCCGCGGGCCGGCGCGCCCGTCGTCCGCCCGCGGCACCGCGCAGATGCCTGATGCGATCGCCCAGCCGCTGATGGGCGCTGGTCATGGTCGTCACTCTCCCCGGTCGCGGGACGGCCACACTGAGTAGTGCTCCCTAATCATAGGGTGAAAAGAATCTATGGGGTGGACCAATCACGGGCCACGTGACAAGAAAACCAGCGAGCGGAACAGATCGTTCCGTTCTCGTCCTCGTGAACGAGATCATCGTCTCCGGCCAGCCCGTCCTCGACACCTCTGCCGCCGCCCTCGACGTCGCGGGGCCGGTCCACCCGCCGCGCAACGTCCGGCGGCCATTCCCCTGCAGGGCGGACGGTCGTCGCACGCTCGTCAACCGGATGGTCCACAACGGACCGTGTGGACACGATCGCCGCCGGCGCCGAACACCCTGCCTCCGCCGAGGCGCTCGGCCGTCCCGCCGCGCGCCCGGCCTTCGTCCGCTGGACGGCCCTCGCCGCCCTGCTCGCCGCGGGTGCCATCGCCGCGCCGACGCTCCTGCACTCGGCGCCCCTGCGCGCGGCGCTCGCCGCCATCGGCGACATGCGCTGGGCCTTCCTGCCGCTCCTGCTGGTCCCCGCGGTGCTGCACTACCTCTTCGCGGCGATCGCGCTGCGCGGCGCCTCCGGCCACGCCCTCCCGCTGCGCGAGACGACGCTCGCCCAGTTCACCGCGGCCGCCGCCAACCGCGTTACGCCGGGCGGGCTCGGCGCCGCCGCCGTCAACACCCGGTACCTCGTATGCCGGGGCCTGCCCCTGGCCCGGGCGGCCGTCGCCGTCGCCGTGCAGCAGGCCGCGCGGCCGGTGGGCGGCCTGGCGCTGATGGCGGCCGTCCTCATCTCCGGCGGCGCGGACGGCCGGATGGCGGAGACGGTCGCCGACCACGCGGCGCGGGCCGCGGACCGGGCGGCGGGACTCGTCCCGGCCCTCCCACCCGTCCCGCTGCTCGCGGTCATCGGCGTCCTGCTCGCCGCGGCGGCCCCGTGGGCGCGCAGGGCCCTGCGTTCGGCCTCGGCGGGACGGGCCGCTCTGGCGCAGGCCGCCGCGGGGTTCGCCGAGCTGCGACGGCGCCCCCGCGACGTCGCGGTCACGCTCGCCGCGTCGGCCGCGGGCACGCTCGTCCTCGGCGCCGCGTTCACGCTGAGCGTGCTCGCCGTCCCTGGGACGGGCGCGCGCCCGGCCGACGCCCCCGCGCTGCTCGCCGCCTACCTGGCCGGCGCCACCGCGGGGGCGGCGGTCCCGGTACCGGGCGGCATCGGCTCCACCGAGGCCGCACTGGTGGCGGCGCTGGCCGCCGGCGGCATCGCGCCCGGTCCGGCGCTGCACGCCGTCCTGGTGTTCCGGGCGGTCACGTTCTGGGCGCCCGTCCCGGTCGGTGTGCTGGCCTGTCGGATGCTGCGCCGGTGACGGCCTTTACGTTGTAGATCATTAAAGGCGGAACACGGCACGGGCGTTGCCCGACAGGAACGCCTCCCGCGCCGCCGCGTCCAGCCCCAGCTCGTCCAGTCCCTTCAGCGCCCGCTCCGGCGCGATCATCGGGAAGTTCGTGCCGAACATGACCTTGTGGTGCCGGTCCTGCACCATGTACCGGACGAGCTCCGGCGGGTACCTGCGGACCGTGTACGCCGACGTGTCGACGTACACGTTCGGGTGCTTGCGGCACACCGCGACCATCTCCTCCGTCCACGGGTACCCGATGTGGCCGCCTACGATGACCAGCTCGGGGAAGTCCAGCGCCACCTGGTCGACGTACGGGATCGGACGCCCCGTCTCACTCGGCCGCAGCGGCCCGGTGTGCCCGACCTGCGTGCAGAACGGGATCCCGAGCTCCACGCATTCGGCGAACAGCGGATAGAACCGCCGGTCCGTCGGCGGCAGCTCCCACAACCACGGCACCACCCGCAGGGCCTTGAAGCCCAGCTCGTTCACGCACCGCCGCAGCTCCCGCACCGCCTCCATCGGCTTGCGCAGGTCGACCGACGCCACCCCCGCCAGCCGGTCCGGCGCCTGCGCGACGAACGACGCGACCTCGTCGTTGCTCACGAGCGCGCCCTCCGGGCCGTACCAGGCGCTGATCAGCCCGACGTCGACCCCGCCGGCGTCCATGGCGCCGACCGTGACCGAGACCGGCACCTCCTCGTCCGGCGGCTTCTGCCCGGTCCACCGCCACAGCGAGTCCAGCATCTCGTGGCGCAGGAACCGGACCGTCCCGTGCTGCATCCACGCGTCGACGATCATCGCGTCTCCTCTCGACGACCCGATTATCGTGTGGAGCCCGCGCCGCCGCGCTGGTAGCCTCGCGCCCATGTCCAGCCCGGAGGCGAACAGACGCTGACCCCCGGCGCGCCCGGCCATGACGGCCGCCGCGCCGCGGTGCGGGCCGCCCTCGACGCGATCGCGTCTCCCCGAGGGCCTTTCCTTTCTCGCCGCCGCCGTCGATGACGGCCGTCCGCGGCACCGCCCCCACCGATTCAGCGCACCCCTGTTCGCCGTCTCGGGAGTTCTGCCTTGCCTCTCGCCGTCTACGTCCTCGGGCTCGCCGTGTTCGCCCAGGGCACCTCCGAGTTCATGCTGTCCGGCCTGCTGCCCGGCATCGCCGCCGGCCTGCACGTGTCCGTGCCCGCCGCCGGGCTGCTCACCTCCGCCTTCGCCATCGGCATGGCGGTGGGCGCGCCGGCCATGTCGCTGCTCGCCCGCGGCCGGCCGCGCCGCCGCGCGCTGCTGGCCTTCCTGTGCGCCTTCATCGCCGTCCACGTGATCGGCGCCGTCACCACCAGCTACGCCGTCCTGCTCGCCACCCGCGTCGCCGCCGCCCTCGCCAACGCCGGGTTCTGGGCCGTCGCGCTCGCCGCCGCCGTCGCGCTCGTCCCGCCGGACGCGCGGGCCCGCGCCACGTCCGTCGTGGTCGGCGGCGTCACCGTCGCCTGCGTCGCGGGCGTCCCCGCCGGCGCGCTGCTCGGCGAGCACCTCGGCTGGCGCTCGGCCTTCTGGGCGGTGGCGCTGGTGTCGCTGCCCGCGGTCGCCGCCATCGCCCGGACGATCCCGGACGACCGCTCCCCCGCCGCGGGCGCCGCGAGCGAACTGCGCGTCCTGGCGTCCCGGCCGCTCCTGCTCACGCTGGCCATGAACGCGCTGTTCCAGGGCGCGACGTTCTGCACCTTCACCTATCTCGCGCCGCTCGCGACGCACGTCACCGGCCTGCGCACCGCCTGGGTGCCCGCGCTGCTGGCGCTGTTCGGCCTCGGCTCCTTCACTGGGGTCACCCTCGGCGGCCGCATCGCCGACGCCCACCCGCGCACCCTGACCATCGCCGGGATGACCACGCTGGCGGCCGGCTGGACGGCCCTGGCGCTGACCGCCGGGTCCCCCGCCGCCGCGGTGCCGCTGGTGTTCGTCCAGGGCATGCTCGCGTTCGGCACCGGCCCCGCGCTGATCACCCGCGTCCTGCACCTGGCCGCGGACGCGCCGGCGCTCGCCGGCGGCCTCACCACCGCCGCGTTCAACGTCGGCGCGACGATCGGGCCGTGGCTCGGCGGCCTGGCGATCGGCGCAGGGCTCGGCTACCGCTCCCCCGCCTGGGTGAGCGCCCTGCTCATGGCGGGCGCCCTCACCACGGCGGCGTTCGCGCTGCGGGTCAGGTCTGCGCCTGCAGCGACGCCTTCGCCGACCCGGTGAGCGCGGGCAGGTAGCCCAGCCGGTGCCCCGTGGCGGTCGGGTGGTAGCTGGAGCCGATCGGGATCGTCACCGCGTGCAGCCAGTCGTCGCCGGAGCACAGCTCGTGCCCGGCGAACTCGTCGCGGACGTCCGACCAGGCGAACCCGGCCCGCCCGGCCGCCGCCTTCACGGTGCCGTCGAGCACGTCGGCGGCACCGTTCAGGGCCGTCCGCTTGGCGTTGCTCAGCCCGACGCACACGCTCACGATCTTGTAGAGGTGCGGGTAGCCCAGCACCACCACCCGCGCCTCCGGCGCCTTCGCCCGGACCTTGCCGTACAGGGAGTCGAGCCTTCCGGGCAGCGTGTTCTTCATGAAGCTCTCCGCCGACGCCACCGCACTCTGGCACGTCGACGCCGAGTGCAGCACGCACGTCTGCATCACGTCGCTGAACCCGGCGTCGTTCCCCCCGACGGTCATGCTGACCAGCGTCGTCGACGAGCTCAGCGCGCCGAGCTGCCCCGACGCCACGGTCGCGGTCGTCGCGCCCGAGCACGCGACGAACTTGAACGAACTCGTCGCGTGGGCCGCGGCCCACAGCTCCGCATAGGCGTTCTTACTGCGGTTGCACGACCCGCTCGCCGGGTCGTAGTCCCCGGCCCCCGTACCGGACGAGTACGAATCGCCGAGAGCGACGTAGTTCGTCCCGGCCGCCGAGGCGGCACCGGACCAGGTGATCATGCCGGCGGCGAAGGTCACCGCACCGAAAGCGGCCAGACAGGGGCGGAAGAGACGCATCTGCCCTCCGGGGGCGCCGTACCGAATTGTGTCCCCCACCACATACCCGCCCCACCATTCCCCCAAGCCCCGACCTGATCAACTTTCTTTCGTCACATTCCGCCATTGAAATGGCAGATAACAAGGCATCCACGCATACGCCACAAACCCGCCGACCACCCTGGCCACACCAACACCACCCGCCCCACTTCGGACGCATCGGCCCGACCGTATCCCCCGAACCAGAAAAGGCGAAACAGGAAACACACCCATTCCTCTTGCGAGCGGACCGCCGGGAACGCACTCTTGCCCCCGACGGGTCCCGCTGTTCGGATGGACGGCATGACGGTGCGCACGAACGACGGTCCGGCGGATTTCGGGAAAGAGCTTCGGAGAAGGCGGCTCGCGGCGGGCATGTCACTCGCCCGCCTCGCCGCCCGCGTGCATTACAGCAAGGGACACCTGAGCCTGGTCGAACGCGGCCTCCGGCCCCCGGCCCGGGACCTGGCACGGCTCTGCGACACCGAACTCCGCGCGGACGGCGCGCTCGCGACGCTCGCCGCCGATCCCTCAGTGTCGGTGCCTGAAGAGAGTGAAGACCGGGAGGCGGAGGTGTGGCTGATGCGGCTGTCGGCGAACGGCCCGAGCTGGTTCCAGCCCGTGAGCCGACGGCAAGCGGTGGCCGTAGGCGCCGCGTCCCTCGCGAGCCTCGGGATCGGTCACGCCGGACCGACAGCCGCCGACAACCCAGAGCTCCCTGACGTCTACCGGTCGATGCTCGCGCAGTACCGGCGGCTCGGTCAGGCGGTCGCCCCCGGCCTCGTGCTGCCCGTCCTCATCGCCCAGACCCACACGCTCCGCGAACTGGCGTCGCACGCCGGCCCGCTCGCCCGCCCCGACCTGCTGCAGCTCGCTTCCCGATATGCCGAATACATCGGCTGGCTCGTGCAGGAGACCGGCAACGACGAGGCCGCGCTCTGGTGGACCCGGTACGCGGTCGACCTCGCGGCCGCCGGCGGCGACCGGGAGCTCACCGCCTACGGGCTGGTCCGCCACGCGCTGGTCGCCCTCTACCGCAACGACGCCCGGAGCACGATCGACCTCGCGAGGCGGGCGCAGGTGGGACGGATCTCGCCGCGCGTCCTCGGGCTGGCCGCGCAGCGGGAAGCGCAGGGGCACGCCCTCGCCGGGGACCACGACGCCTGCATGCGCTGTATCGACCTGGCCCAGGACCTGCTCGCCACCGCGCCGCACGAGCAGGAAACGCCGGTCCTTGGCACCACAAATGTGGACGACCCGGCGGAAATGGGACGCGGTTGGTGCCTGTACGAGCTGGGTCGTCCGCAGGCGGCCGCTGAGATCCTGGACGCCCAACTCGCCCGCGTACCGCCCGATGCCGTCCGCGCCCGCACCCGGTTCGGCATGCGGCGAACGCTGGCCGTGGCGGCGTCCGGGGAGATCGACCGCGCCTGCGAGCAGACCCGCGAACTCCTCGGCGGAGCGGCCACCGTCGCCTCCGCCACCATCACCACGGACCTGCGCAAACTCGCGCGGACGCTGTCGCGCCATCCGACGAACCCGGCCGTGCGCAAGTTGGCGCCCGAACTCGGAACGGCCCTGCGGAACTCGAGCCCATGAAAGGGGACGGGACATGCACGAGGTGTTCATCAACTACCGCACCGGGGACGGCGACGAGGCCGCATTCGCGATCGAAAGGGAGTTGTCCGGCCGCTTCGGCTCCGAAGCGGTGTTCCGTGCGTCCAAATCCATCAGTGCGGGAGCGGATTTCAACAGGGAACTGCTCCGCGCTGCGCAGAACTGCACCGTCCTGCTGGCCGTAATCGGCCCGGACTGGCTCGGCGATCCGCGCCTCCGGGACGAGAACGACTGGGTACGGCGAGAGATTATGGAGGCGTACGCCAACGCGGCGATGGTCATCCCTGTCCTCAAGGGCAGACTGACAGACCGGCTCCGCAAGGACCTTCTACCGCCGGAGTTGGGCCGCCTCGCCGATGCCCAGTCGCTTCGTCTGGACGTCCGGGACGGCGAGTCCGGCCTTGCGCGCATCGCCCAGGTCGTCGCGAAGGCGGTCCCGGCCCTGAGGGAAGCCGCCTCCGCCGACGCGCCGGGGAAGGACTCGGTGCGCAATTCGTCCTCCGACGCGTCCGGAACCGTCGTCCAGGCACGCGACATCTCCGGTGCCGTCGGTAGCTCCGGCCCGGTGATACGGGATGTCCACGGCCCCGTCCATGCCGGCTCCGGTGATATGAACAACTATTCCCAGACCTTTTCCGGTGACGGCGCCACCTACATCCAGGGCGATCACCACGGTAACGTCGCCCACCGGTTCGGCGGAAAGACCGACGACGGAGCCGATCGATGACCACGCAAACCGGCCCGCAGATATCTCATGCTCACGGCCCGGTACAAGCGGGCGACGCCCCGCAGAACAATTACAACTACAACTACATGTTGCGGGATTCGAAAGGGAGGGAGCCCAGAAAGAAGGACATCGACGAACTCGAGTGGCTCTGGCAGCGTTTCGTCGAACCGTCCGGGCTCGGCACGGCACGGGACGTCCTGAAGCGGCACAGCACCGTCTTCCTCGAGGGTCTGCCGGGCAGCGGAAGGCTCGCCGCCGCGAAGATGCTCCTGTGGCAACTGGCGCAGCGTCCCGTCCACGAGATCGTGCTGCAGGACGAAGAGCGATCGAACTGCCTGGACCTCGATCACGTGGGCGAATCCGACTGCATCCTGCTCGACCTTTCCACTGCCGGCGAGAACGACTGGCGCAAGGTGCACGGCGAACTGTCCAGCCTGCGCAGCCGGACCCGCGACAGGAACGGTCATCTGGTCGTCGTCCTGCCGCCCAGGAACGCATCGACCCGCAAAGGGTGGGAACTCGGACCAGAACTGCTGCCGTTCTGCGTCGAACTCGGCGAGGTTCCACCGGACGCCGTGTTCCGGCGCTACCTCAAGCAGGACGGCGTGCCCTTCCCCACGCCGCTGCCCCCGCTGCCGCCGCTGACCGCGCGCCCGTCTCTTGAGAGAGTCGCCCGGTACGCGCACTTCGTCGTGGTGGAGCACAAGAAGGGAACAGGGGGCGGCAGCTTCACCGAGTGGTGCGAAGTCGCAGAACGCGCCCTGTCCGGTCATCGCGATGAGCTCGCCGGCCACATCGCCGAGCTGACGCGAGGAACACAACGAGCATTCCTGCTCGTGACCGCGTTGCTGCACGGCGCGCACGCTGAGACGGTGTACCAGGGCGCTACAGAATTCCTGCGAATCATGGAGCAACCACCGGAGGACGTTCCGCTCCTGGAGCATTCGCCTCTTCAGCAGCGGCTGGCCGACGTCCACGCGAGCCTCGACGACTCTGGCCACGTCCACTTCGAAGAAACCGGCTACGACGCGGCGGTCCGATCGTACATCTGGATGCACCTGCCTTTCCTCCAAGGACAAATCCGCGAATGGGTCGCCCGGACGGCCCAGGACACGGGCCTCTCCGACACCGAACGGACGGATCTGATCGGGCGTTTCACCACGCTGTGCCTCACCGACCGGCACTGCGGCCTTCTGCCGAAACTCGTGGAGAACTGGACGGAGAAACCGCCCTCCCGTCCGAGGATCGCGGCGGCGGCCCTCGTCCTCCAGGCCGGACTGCGCGACCGCGCGCACGGCCGCTTCTTCCGCCGGAGGATCTACGAATGGTCCAAGCGGCATGATGCGCCGCCGGCCCTGGCCGAGGTCGTCATGGTCGCGTGCCGGGACGAGATGGTGGTGAGCCATCCGGATGAAGCGATCGTGCGCCTGCACCACCTGGCCAGGCGCGAGCGGGGTACGCGCGCTCGCGACGCCCTGTCCGCCCTGGTTCGCGACGATCCTCGTCTCCTCCGCCGGATGCTCGACCGCGTCACGTTGCCGAGCACGGACGAACGGCGGCGGGTCTCCGACGCACCGATCTTCCTAGCACTCGCCGACCCGGCGCTCTTTGCGTCCCCAGGCGCGAGTGGGCGCCCGCTCCTCGACGAGGCGGCCGTCCAGGCTCGGCTGGCCGACGGCTGGGACCGCGCCATCGGCTCGCTACCCGAAGAAGCGTGGGCTCCGGCCGCACGCACCTGGCTGCGTCACGCCATGGAGGACGGGTGCCACCGGGATCTGCTGCTCGACCTGCTCATCACCGGATGCGCGCACCGTCCGCGCGTCCTCGCCCGGATGTACACGCTCGCGCGCGAGGCCGCAGCGCACGCGGACCTGGAGGATCTCGTGCTTCGCAAGATCAGGTCGGGTAGGAGGGCCGGTTCCCTATGAGCGAGTTCGACAAGGTGCGTCGCCTCGATACGGGTCGCGTTCCGCCGGTCTTCTTCCCGTTGCTGATCGGCGGGCTGCTGCTCGCCACGCTGATCCTGCTCGCGCCGGTCTTCGTCTGGGGACCGGTCATCGCAGTCGCGGCGCTCGCCGGGCTCACGCTCGTCCTGCGCAGGACGTTCCGCCGCGCGCCGCCGCGCGAGTTCACGTACGTGCCCGATGCTCCGCCGTCCACCGAGGTCGGCCGCATCACCGAGGTGCGTCTGCCGAGCAACCGCCCCGACTACTTCTTCGTCTTCTCCGCGAACGTGGTGTGGACGCGCTCGAACGGCATCGCCGAAGGTTCGGCGGTCAACCTGGACGCCATCGCGCGGAACGCGATCGTCCGGCGTGCGCGTGACATCGTCCGGCGCTGGGACCCCGAGCACGTCTCGCTGGTGGCGCATGAACTCGCCTGCGCGCTGGCGGAGATGCAGCCCGATGCCACCGGCCGCGTCCGGGCCGTGGCCCAGGCGGTCAAGCTTTCCGTGCCCGAGGACGACCGGAGACGGCTCGACGAACTCGCCACGGTGCGCAAGACGGAGGCCGTCTGGGAGCACGAACGCAAGCAGGAGCAGAGCCGGCGGCGCTACCTCGGCGAGGACGCCCTCAAGGACCAGGGCAGCGCCGTGGTGTGGTGGCTGGCCCGCAACGACGGGCAGCTGGACGGCACCGCCGAGCACATCGACGTCTTGAAAGAACTGGCCGACGTCGCGAACAACGTCCAACCGCCGCCCGAACCGGAGAGGTCCGCCGCCGACCACTTCGGCGCCATGCTGGACCGCCTGGGACTGTCCACCGATGATCCGCAACGCAACCTCGTCGCCCGCGAATTCGCCGACACCGTCGCGCACAACGGCCACCCCGACGTGGCCGACGAGATCAAGGCCCGCTTCGACCCGCCGCGCACGCCGGACGACGCCGACATGCCTGGCTCCGCACCGCGCCCGGAGCCCTGGCCACCCTCGGACAACGACCGCTGAGGAACCGGTCGGTCACCGGCGGCGGTGACGAAACCCCGGTGCTCGCACTCGGGACGCCGGTCGCCACGGAACGGTGGCGGCCGGCGCGTGGCCGCGCCTGCTCGACGCCGTGCGCGACCCCTGTTTCCTGCGCGGCGCGCCATTCCAGATCACCCCTGCGACCCCGTAAACGGGAGCCTCCGCTGAACCGTCTCACTGAACGGCGGCGGCCACTGCCGCCTCTTTTTCCACAGCTGAAGAAAGGCCGGGCCGCATGCCCCGAGAAGCCCGTCCCGACGTTGGTCGTCCATGACCGGCAGCAGGCCACTGACCTCGAGGGATCCGGAGCGTCTCGGCGAGCACCGCCTCCTCCGGCGGCTCGGCGAGGGCGGCCAGGGGGTCGTCTACCTCGCCGAGGATCCGTCGGGCCGGCAGGTCGCGCTGAAAGTCCTGCACGACCGCGGCGGCTCGCGCGACGGGTTCCTCAGGGAGATATCGGCGGCCCGCAAAGTGGCGCCTTTCTGCACCGCTGAGATCCTGCACGTCGGCGAGGACGGTGATCTGCCCTACGTCGTCACCGAATTCATCGACGGCCCTTCATTGCGCGAACTGGTGGAAGACACAGGCCCGCAGAGCGGTCCCGCGCTCTACCGCCTCGGAATCGGGACGGCGACGGCGCTCGCGGCCATCCATCAGGCGGGCATCGTGCACCGCGACTTCAAACCCGGCAACGTCCTGGTAGGTCCGGACGGCCCGCGCGTGATCGACTTCGGCGTCGCGCGCTCTGTCGACGCCACCGTCACCGCCGCGAGCACGGTCATCGGCACCCCGTCCTACATGGCCCCCGAGCAACTCGCCGGCGCGGCCGTCGGCCCGCCCGCGGACGTCTTCGCCTGGGGCGCGACGATCGCCTACGCCGCCAACGCCCGCCCGCCCTACGGCCAGGACACCATCCCCGCCGTGATGAACCGCATCGTCAAGGGGAAACCGGACCTCGGCGGCCTCACCGGTCCCCTCCGCGCTCTGGTCGCCGAGTCTCTGCACAAGGACCCGTCCCGCCGCCCCGAGAGCCGGGACCTCCTCCTCCGCCTCCTCGAACACTCCCAAGGCCCCGTCGCCGCTCCTGAAGCCCTCGCCCAAGGCCGCGCCCTCGCCATGGCCGACGACCGGACCCTTACCGACCGCACCGCCCGCTGGGCAACGGCGCAACGCCCCGCCCGCCCGCTCTTCCAGCGCCGCGTACTCCTGTCCGGAATCGCCGCCGCGACCGCCCTCCTGGTCCTCACCACCGCCCTCGCCATCCGCCATCGCACGTCCCCGCACCGCACTCACCCCATGGCCGCGCAAAGCGGACGCGGTACCCCTCTCCCCGCTGCGCGTGCGGCCGTCCCGACCACGGACCCCACCAGCCCGACGCAGATCGCCAGTGCCATCGAACGCGCGGTCGCTCAACGCAAAACCGCCGCCTTCACGGCCACGGGCGCTTTTCCAGAAGGGGAAGACGCCTTTGAGGCGCACGGACGACTTCACTACCGACAAGGAGACAGCACCAATTATGATCTCACGGTCCGGAACCCCCACATCACCGACGACTACGCGCAACGCCTGATCATCCTTGGCGACTGCGCTTACTACCGGGATGACCCGAAGCACTGCGCGCACATCACGGCCACGGCGACCGAACTCGACGACCCCCATCTGTGGATGGCCGGCGACGTCCGCTGGGTGAGTTCACCGTACAACCTGCAGGAATTGCTTAAGAATTCCACTTCTCTAAGAAGTGGAAGTGACGTCGGAACGGTCACTTATCGAGGCACCGCGTCCGGCACCGCCATGGCAGTCGGCGGTCCGGTGGCCGCCTTCTACAGATCTTTCGGCAACAAGGTCACAAAGATAACGTTCACACTCGTCATCACCCGCGACCACCTGCCGAAACGCCTCGACCTCGACCTCTGGACGACCGTCCAGCCCAACGTGATCTACCACTCGCTCTTCACCGCCGCCTACAGCGACTGGGGCAAGAGCGGAACCATCACAAGCGCCTACTGAGCAATGACAACAGACCACCAAGACACCGGGTACGTCTGCGCCTTCTGCGCAAACGATATCCTTATGTCTTCACCGGACCTTCGCCGACTGAACATCGAGACTATGGACGGCTTCCCCTCCCAAGAGTTCTTTGCCCACCGCGCATGCCTGGCCAGGGCCATTTCACCGGAGATCCCGCTGGGTGAGGTACTCGACGAAGACCCATGAGCGTCACGTCCTGACAGTCTCCCGGCCGCGACTACCACCGACATTTCGCGTCCGGGAACCCGCAGCAGAATCGAGCGCGCTCTTCAGCAGTTCGGCGTCGGCCCTGGCAGGCGCAGCAGGGGCCGACAGAGCCGGATGCTTCAATCCCGGACGTCGGGAAGCACCTCAAGTGCCGCGCATCGCATAGATCAGCAGCTCGTCGCCCCCGGCGAGCCGCTCGACCTCCGGCCGGGCCGTCGCCGGAAAGGCCATGCGCTCCTCCCCCCGCACCCACGCGATCGTGTCCCGTCCCCGGAGGATCAGCGAAAACACTCGCTCCACCGGGCAACCATAGCGCCGATCGATCACCCGGCAGGGCCCCGAAGACGCCACAGGCAGAGGGCAACGACCCGGTCACGCTCCCGCAGAAGGGACGACAGGACAACCCGGAAAATGTCAACATTGATCGATAAAGCGCGGACGCGGCGGCGTACTCGGCAGGGGGAAGCATGAAGGCGGGAGAAAGCACACTCCGCAAACTGATCCAGGGAGAGCAGCAGTTCGTGGTGCCGCTCTACCAGCGTACGTACGCCTGGGGACCGCAGCAGTTGCGCACGCTTTGGTCGGACGTCCTCGATCAGGCGGACGGTCTCGCAAAGGGCCGGGACTCCGGTCATTTCCTGGGGTCCATCGTGCTGGCACCCGGTCCCGACTTGGCCCCGACGAACTCGCAATGGATCGTGGTCGACGGGCAGCAGCGACTGACGACGCTTCTTCTGGCCCTCTGCGCGATCCGGGACCATCTCGCGGCCGAGGATCCGAGCAGCCTGGACCGGATCAACGAACTGCACCTGATCAACAAGTGGCGGCACGGCGATCTCCGTTACCGGCTGCTCCCCACCCAGGCGGACCGGGCCGCGCTCATGGCCCTCATCGACGGGCAGATCGACCAGCGGGTTACCGGCCCGATCGCTGATGCCTACGGGTTCTTCCGCGCGCAACTGGTCGACGCCGACGACCCTGCGGACCCGCACGACATCACGCGGATCGAGAACGTGATCCTCGACCGGCTGAGCCTCGTCCAGATCACCGTGGAGTCCGACGACAACGCGTTCCGGATCTTCGAGTCCCTCAACAACACCGGAACGCGACTCAGTCCGGTCGATCTGATTCGCAACTACGTCTTCATGTGCCTGCCGAACCGCGGACAGTACGTCTACGACATGTACTGGCTGCCACTCCAGGAAAAGCTCCGGGACGAACACGGGACGCAGGCTCTCGAACTGCTCATGTATCTCGTCCTCGTGCTCAGGCTCGGCGAGGACGCGAAGTACTCCGACGTCTACCGCGGGCACCAGGAACTGCTGGACGAAACGGCGGGCGACGAGGCCAAGGTCGAGGCCTACGTCGCCGATCTCGCGAGAAGGGCCGCACACCTCAAGCTCATTCTGGCACCGGAGACGGAGCAGGATCCGCGGATCCGGGACAGGTTCCGCTTCCTGAACCAGTGGCAGGCGCAGACGACCTACCCGGCCATCATGAAGCTGCTGGAACTCCGCGAGGACGGCGACGCCACCGATGACGACGTGGCCGCTTCCCTCACTTACATCGAGAGCTTCCTCGTGCGCAGGCTGGTGGGCGGCATCCCGACGCGAAATCTGAACCGGATCTTCCAACGGCTCACCGGCCAGATCCCGAGGGACGAATCCGTGCCCGAGGCCGTGCAGGCCGCGCTTTCGCCCGCGCGCTCGTACTGGCTGGACGACGAAGAGCTGCGGACCGCGATCCGCAGCAGCAAGTTCTACTGGCAGGGCCGGGCGGGGCAGAAGAAGCTGGTGCTGGGGCGTCTGGCGGAGACGTATCGGGGCGGCGAACCTGTCAGGATCGACGACAAGCGGATCACGATCGAGCATGTCCTCCCGCAGCACCTCACCGACGCCTGGCGCGACGAGCTTCGCGCGAACGGGGAGGATCCCGAGCTGCTGCACAAGGAGCTCGTGCACACGCTCGGGAATCTCACGCTGACCGCCTACAACTCCGAGCTCGGAGACCTGCCGTACGAGCGGAAGCGGACCAGATTGGGCCAGACGGGGATCGCGATGACCCAGGCGGTCGTGGAGCGGCCGCGCTGGGGCAAGGACGAGATCCTGGCCCGCGCCGACGACCTGGCGGACCGCGCGATCGAGCTCTGGCCCGGCCCCGCCGAACGCGAGCCGGACAGGTCGGCGGGCCGGGACTGGACACTGCTCCACAACGCCTTGGCGGCCCTGCCGACCGGCACTTGGACGACGTACGCGGAGGTCGCCGAGCTGACCGGGTCCGCGCCGCTGCCGGTGGGCGTCCACATCGCCAACGTGCCGGTGCTCAACGCCCACCGGGTCCTCACCAGCGAGGGGCGCCCAGCGAAAGGGTTCCGCTGGCATGACCCGGATGACGACCGTGATGTGCACGACGTGCTGAAGAAGGAAGGGATCACGTTCGACGAGTCCGGCCGGGCCGACCTGGCGCAGCGGATCTCCGCGGCGGAATTGGCCCAGTTGCTCGGCCTTCCGGGCGCGGAGGACATGCAGGCGCCCGAGACCGTGGACGTGGATCCAGGGAAAATGTCCGAGCACGAGCACCGGTTCCACAGCCAGGTCGTCGAACGCAACGGCCCTGAGGTGGCGGGGGCGGTGGCGAAGCTGCTGAACCACTGGTCCGCACTCGGTTTCGGTTGCAGTTTCGGCTCCGCCGCGACCGCGCGCTGCACGCCGTCGCTGGGACGCGACGGCCGCGGCTACTGGCTGCTCAACATCTACCCGGACAGCGTCGAGGTCCCGTTCTCGCCGTTGACGACTCGGCCCCCGTTCAACGATCCGGAGGTTCGGGACCAGCTGCGCCGGCGACTCAATGAGGCGCCGGGCATCGACATTCCCGCGGCGAAACTGACGCTGTACCCCAACTTCCCGATCACACGTCTGGCGGACCAGGCGGTCTGGGACGTGGTGGTCGCCACTCTGGACTGGTTCGTCCACATGACCCGGAGCGAATAGCGCCGGCCCGGCAGTGCCGCGACCTCCGAACCGCTGAGCGCGCCGGTCTCCCAGTCGACGGCCAGCGGCGGGCTCACATCGTCGCCGGTGTCGAGGGGGCGTCGCACGAGGAATCCGTCGGGGACGTCGGATACGCCTTACAGCGGCCGCCAGTCTGGAGGCATGGGACGATTCGTAGGTGAGCAGGGGCGTGGTGCGGCGGGTGGTCGTTTGGGGTTGGCGGAGGTTGGGCGGGCGGGTGCAGTGGCGGCTCGCCCGCTTCCGGCACCACACGTTCCTGGTCTACGCGGCCGGGGTCGTCCGGGACGACCAAGGGCGGATTCTGCTGCTGCGGCACCGGCTCTGGCCGGCGTACCGCGCCTGGGGGCTGCCCGGCGGGTACGTCAACGCGGGCGAGCGGCTGGAGGACGGCGTGGCCCGCGAGATACGGGAGGAGACCTCGCTGGAGGTCGAGGTCGGCGGTCCTCCGGTCCGGCTCGCCAGTGGTTTCCGGTACCGGGTGGAGGCGTACTACGAAGCCCGCGTCATCGGCGGGCGCCTTGAACTCGATCCGGCGGAGATCCTCGAGGCGCGCTGGTGCGGCCCCGAGGCGGTCCCGGCCGAGATGTCCACCCGTCTGCGGCCCGTCGTCCTCTCCCTGTTCCGGTCGTGACCGCCGGTCTCCCGCGTACCGGTTCAGGTCCAGACTCTGGGACGCAGATGGTCGGCGCCGCACGTGCACGCGACCTGCGGCCGCGGGCGGGAGCGCCGCGGGATCAGGCCGATGTGCGGGACCAGCGTCAGGATCGTGCGGATCTTGACGACGCGAGCCGGATGAGCCGCGCCAGGTCACCCATGAGGGATGGCGAGTGGGACCGCGCGTCGCGCTCCTCGAGGACACGCGCGCGGCGTCCAAGGAGCACGCGGCCCTTACCGAGGGCGTCCACAAACGCCAGGTCGCGAAAGATTTTCGAGTCGGGCAATTCCGGCTCTCGCTCCGACTACGGCCCCAACGGGCCAGTACGGCTCATCGCAGAAGAACGTGTACTCGGAGTCCGTCGGTTTTCGAGGTCGCCCGCGCGGATTTTCACGCTCGACTGCACTCCTGGCGGGCGCTTAGGGGGACGAGCTATGCCCCGTTGTTGCCATCGCGCAAGGAATGGATCATGCTCCGCAGGATCCGGAGCGCCTCTGCCTGCTCAGTCTCGGTCATGCCGGCCAGCATTCTCACCTCGACGGACCTGACCGCTGCGCTCGCCTTCTCGAGGCTCTGGCGGCCGCGAGGCGTGAGCCGCGTGGGAAGAGCCTTTCCGACGGGCGCCTCCGCGGGCCTGGTCACGAGGCCGTCCCGTTCCAGGGCCTGGAGCAGCACGTTCATCGTCTGCCGGGTCACGAACGCGCCCCGCGCGAGCTCGGAGTTCGACAAGCCCGGCCGTTGAGCCAGCAGCTCGAGGCAGGAGTAGTGCGTCACGCTCATCCCGAGCGGCCGCAGCACCTCCTCCATGGCCGCGCGCAGGGCGCTCGACGCCTCTTTCAGCAGGTAGCCCAGTGACGTCTCCAGGTCGACGCCGGCACCGTCTTGACTCATGTCAGTATTCTGACATACGTTGCCTGTGTCAGAAAACTGACACGAAGAGAAGGAGCGTCATCATGCCCGCCACCGGCCCCGACTTCATCTCTCTCCAAGCGCGCGACCTCGACGCCTCGCAGGCGTTCTACGAGCGGTACCTCGGCCTCGTCCGCTCGCAGACCGGACCTCCGCACGCCGCCGTCTTCGAGACGAAACCGATCGCGTTCGCACTCCGCGACATCGTTCCCGGCACCGATCTCGCATCCGCCCCCCAGCCCGGCATCGGTGCCGCGATCTGGCTCCACGCCACAGACGTCCAGGCCATTCACGATGCTCTGGTCGCCGACGGTCACACCATCGTCTCCGCACCGATCGACGGCCCCTTCGGCCGGACGTTCACCTTCGCCGACCCTGACGGCTACCAGATCACTCTCCACGACCGCGCCTGACAGGCCGAGCGGTCATGGTTCGGCACGCCGAGGGCCGGATAGAGGTCGAGGTCTCCCCTGCCGGCTCGACGAACTCGAACCCGAGGTCACTGGCCAACGACTCGGCCCCGACTGTGCCGTCTTCGCCTGCGTGTCGTTGAGCCTGACCAGTGGTGCCGGCGCTGCGGACGGGAGGGATCGCCGCGGGACACCGCGACCAGGCGCTTGGCTCACGAGCCATTCGGGTGGCGTCCCACGACGCCGCTGGTCACGATCCACCGGTACCGGTGCAGCGGCTGCGGGCACGTGTGGCGCCAGGACCACCCGTGCCGCCGACCCACGAGCGAGGATGCAACGAGCTCGACGAGGTCATCGGGACGATCAACACGTGTCGCGACCATCTGGTGATCATCCAGATCACCGGGGCCGCGTCCGGCAACCCGCTCGACGTCTGCGCGGCCGTCGTCGCCGGCATGTCCCTGCTCGGTACCCTGGCCAGCTACCTGTTCAACGTGAGCAACGATCTGGACGCACATGGACGCGCCATGGAGACCTTCCGCGAGCAGCAGAAGATCGACCGAGGCGGCGGCGTGGTGTCCGAACCGTCCCGCACCAACATCGTCGGCGACTGGGACGACCGGCAGCACAAGTAGCCGGTGACCGGCAATTGAGCACACTGGCCGTGAAAGGCGGGCGGAACGATGGGGTGTGAGCACAAGCTGCAGAATTCATACCGGCCCGCACTTGTCTCATTCTGGACGACCGGAGCGGTACTGATCGCCGCCATGGTGGCGATCAGTACCGCTCTAGCGGTCAGCGTGGCCGATCTCATCTTCCTTGTCCTCGTCCTTCCGTTCGCATGCAATGCATGGCGATGTCATCGCGAGTCCGTCGAACGCAAGGACGATGGTGTGATCCTGCGACGAATGGGAAGTCGGCGGATCCTCTGGTCGCAGGTGTCGGAGCTCAAGACCGAGCACAACGTCACGGGACGACGCGTTGTCGCGATGCTCCGCAATGGCGGGACTGCCGCTCTTCCGGTACCCCGCGATCTCGGTCCTCTCAAGGAGCGCGCCTTCGGCGAGAAGGCGGCCGTACTGCTCTCGTGGCATCGAGAGTCCCAGGCGGGCCTGTAGCGGAGACGGGTTTGGGGCGCTTCAGGTCGTCTTGTTGGTCAGGTGGGGGGGCGGTCGGACCGGCGAAGGGTTCGCCGCCGGGGGCCTGGTCGGACGAGCTCGGCGGGCCTTGCTCGTCGCCGGAGCCCGGCGCAGAGGGCTCTTCGGACGGAGTCGGCTCGCTGGTTTCAGGTGATGAGGGCTCCTCGGTGGGCGTCGGCGGTTCTTCGGTCGGCGTTGAGGGCTGCTCGGTGGGAGTCGTGGGTCGCTCGGTGGGGGTCGTGGGTTGCTCGGTCGGGGTGGTCGGGTGCTCGGTCGGCGTCGGGGGTCGCTCGATGAAGCCCGGTTCGCAGTCGATGCCGTCGTGGTCGCGGTCGATGTACCAGTTGTATTCGGGGTCGATGCCGCGGTAGTACGGGCCGAAGCCGTGGGCGTTGGCCTCCTGGCAGGTGGAGAAGTGCGGGTCGAGGCCGGGGCTCGCGGGTGGGACGGTGGGCACCACTCCGTGGGCGGGTTCGCAGTCGACGCCGTCGTGGTCGCGGTCGGTGTACCAGTAGTACTCGGGGTCCCGGCCCTTGACGTAGTCGTGGAAGCCGTGGGCGTTGGCCTCCTGGCAGGTGCGGAAGCGCGGGTCGAGGCCGGGCTGGCCGGGGGTGGGGCTGCCGGCGGACGGCCGGTGCGGGGCCGGGCTGCCGGGGACGGTGGTGGTCGCGGGCGGGGAGACCGTCCGGGTGGGCTCGTTCTGCGTCTGGGACTGCTGTCCGCAGGCCCCGGCGAGCGCGACGGCGGCCAGTCCGGCGAAGGCCGCGGCCAGCCGCCGGCGCGGCGGGACCGGATGTAGCCCCATAGAACGGGCTGTTCCACCCCAAAGACCCCTTTAAGGGCATGGAACCTCAACGTTCCCTCAAAGCGTCGGACGGCGTCCATGAGCCAAGGACGGCTTCGAGCGGAGCGGGTGAGCGCGTAGCGTGCAGCGCAGCCTCGTCCTCGCCGATCAGCATCGCGACGGTACTGAAGAGATCGCGGTTCGGGAGCGCGGCCGTGCGCTGGGGCTGCGACACGTTGTGACCTATGGCCACCTGGCCGCCGATGTACATGCCGTCGGGCACGCCGCCTTCCTGGTCAGCCAGGGGCCCTTTTGGTGGACATAAATCCTCGGGCGCGAAGCGCACTTGGCCGCTCATCGTTCCGGGGCCCGCCTGTTCGCGTCCGGCGCGCTCTCCCCCGCCTGTTCGCCTGCCCAGTAGGGCCGGAGCTGAGTTCAGCGGAGAGGGTTCGCTACGCGGCTGGTGAAGGAGCCGTGGAAGCCCATCGGGATGTGGTGGCGCAGGTGGGCGACCGCGATCGGCTCGGCCTCGACGTCCCGGGCGTCCAGGATCAGCAGCCGTGAGCGGTGCTCGTCCGGGTCGTAGGCGAGCGTCAGCAGCCAGCCGTCCCCCTCGTCCGCGTCCGGTGTCCGCGGCACGAAGACCGGCTCACCGAAACCGTGCCCGAGCGGCAGTTCGTGGGTCGCCCGGCGGCCGGTCGCATGGTCGTACGCGTGAATGCCCGTACTGGCCTCCGTCCGGCCGGCGAAATAGGTGTGGCGGTGCGGGCTTCCGGCCTGCCGGACGTCGGTGTGCGGAAGTTCCATCGGCCCCTTGTAGACCTCCTGCTCCTCGATCCGTCCGGACGAGGTGACGCGGTACCGCATCAGCGCATCACCCCACGGAAAATCGCTGGTGCGGAAGTCGCGGAATCGAGTGGCGACCTGGTCCCAGTCGGCGAAGCGCACGAACTCCACCACGACGTCGTCGCCGTCCTCGAACGCGTTGACGAAATGGAAACCGAGCAGGGCTTCATGCTCGATGATCCGTGCTTTGCCGCCATCTCTTGGAACGATGGCGAAGCACGTCGGCCGGTGCGGCTCGTACGACAGGGCATCCGCGATCGACCCGGTGCCGAACAGGATCGACGTTGCCTTCGGAACGACCGGATTGATCACGAACACGAGATACCGCCGGGTCAGCGCGAAGTCGTGGTTCCACGGACTGTAGGGCAGCGATATCCGCGGCATGTGGTGCAACTTCCCGCCCGGGTCGACCCGATAGCAGCGCAGGCTCCGCAGTCGCGTGAAATCCATTCCGAAGTTGAACAGCTCACCCGTCTCCGGACACCGCGACGGATGGGCCGAGAACGCCGACATCACCTTCAGCCGTCCGTCGAACGAATGCTCGCCAATGGTCTCCAGGCTGTCGGGGTCCAGCCGGTAAGGACGACCGCCCTCCCACAGCGCCAGCAGTTGGCCGCCGTGCAGGATCACCCCCGTGTTGGCGACGTTCGCCGGCGGACGCAGCATGTTGCCCAGCACCCCGCCAGGCCGCTGAGTGCCGAGCCCTCGCAGACCGACCCGTCCTTTGCGCTGGCCGTAACGGTAATGCCTCGTCCTTACGTACCGATTCCGGTAATGGATACGGCCGTCACCCGGAAACGCGAACAGTGACAGCATCCCGTCGCCGTCGAAGATGTGGTCGAGCAGGGTCTCGCCCACCTGCCAGCGCCCTGGACCGTTCCGATAGAGCGTCCCGACGAGCCCGTCCGGAAGCCGCCCGTCGATCTCACCGATCTCGTAGTCATGCTCCTCGGCGAGCGCCTCGTAAAGCCCATGCCACGCCTCGACTCCCTCGACCGCTGCGGTCACGTTCCGACTCCTCACCCGACGAGGTCCTCAATCAGAAGAGCGTGCCACATCGGCCATGCGTAGTTCAATGCCTAACGACTACCGCTCACCAGGCAAGTTTCTTTCGAGCACTGCGCATGACTGTCACCACCCACCCGACGACGCGGCTCTCGGGTCCATAACGGGAGTCCGAAATGCCCGTATCTCTCGACAAGGCCTTTGACACCCGCGTCGCACTCCGGAAAGATCCGTGTTCAAGTCCCCGCGCCCCATGCTTCCTCGCTCCCCCTTGGAGGTACTTGTGCCGCCGACCCCTCCGGGACTTCCGCCGAACGCGCGCGCCTGGCCCGGACTCGACAGCAAGGGTCCCGACCTGGTCGTCGGCGACCTGAAGACCCTGGCGCGGAGGCTGGAGAAGCAGCTCGAGGACATGATCTCGACCGCCACCGCGCACCTGCAGGCCGCCGGCTCCGCCCCGCCCACCGCCTACGGCCAGTGGGACGCCGCCTCCCAACTCGCCGGCACGGCGACGACCGCCCACGCCGCCATCACCGACCACCACATGCGGTTCGTCCATGCGATGCAGGCCGTGGTCCATAAGCTCTACGCCACCGCCCACGTCTACGACGAGCACGAGGCCGAGATCAAGGCGAAGATCCGCAAGCTCGAACGGCTGCTCGACGGCAGCCCGGCCCCCAGGACCGGCAGCGGCCCGGCTCCGAAGGCACCGAGCGCCGGCCCGTCATGGCCCGAGTCCGGCACCGGCCCCACTTGGCCCGAGGCAGGCAACTGATGACCGACATCAAGGACTCACCGCTCCGCGAGAACGCTCCTGCAGGGAACCCGAACTCGTACGCGACCAAGGAAGTCATCACCCAGTACCTCCGCGGGGTCGCTCCGGATGCCGTGACCTCCTCGGGCCAGGGCTACCTGGACTTGGCGGATGCTTACGACAAGGCGATGACCGAGCTGCGCACCTTCGCTCACGACCTCGCGAGCGCTTGGAAGGGCCCGGCGTCCAACGCCGCCCAAGGCCAGCTGCGCGACCTCTTCACCGCCGCGTTCCAGATCTCTTCGCGTTCTCAGCAGGTCGGTCTCGCGGTCAAGACCCATGGCACGAGCTATCTCGCCTGGTACAAGGCGAACATGCCCGCTCCGAAAACGCTCGAAGAAGCGCGCCAGTGGATGCAGGGCGCCAACGAACGCGCCGGAGAAACCTGGAGCGCCATCCCCGCCGACATTTCCACGAGCCTTCCGGCCATCCAGTCGGGGCGACGCGAACTCGGATCACCCGCCGGCGGTTCCAGCTCAGGCGTTCCCGCAACGAGCGATGGCGTCGCCGGTGCCGGCGGCTCGAGTGGTGCGGGCTCGGTCGGCTCCGGCCCGGGGGCCATAGGGGGCGCCCACATGGCGGCCGCCTCCGGCGGTCACGGATCTCCAGGTGCTTCGACGCACTTCTCTGACGACGGTACCAATTCGGCCAGCGGCCGTCCTATGAGCGGTAACAAGGAAGTTGGTTCGCTTCCCGCGCCAGAGGCTCCGGAAAGTACTCAACTCTCCGGCTTCTCCCCTTCCGGCGACCTTGGCGGCGGATTCGCCCCCGAGGGGCCTGCCGGCGGCTACGGTGTCGGCGGCGGGACGGGACCGGGCGGCTCGACGGGGATCGGCGTCCCTGCCGGGGGCGCCGCCGGCGGTCTTCCTGCGGGCAGCGGTGTCCCTCTGGGCACAGGAAATGCTTACGTCCCCGGTCCCGGCGCCATCGGCGGTGCCTTGGGGCTCAGCACGGCGGGCGGCGCCGGAGGGTCAGCTGCCGGACGTCCTGGTACGCCCGGCACGGGATTTCCCGGCACCCCAGGACATGGCGGCCGGAATGACAAGGAACGTGAGCGCGGCGCCTGGCTGCCGGATGATCCCGACATCTGGGATGGAGACGTCGAAGCCGTGCCGGGTGTCATCGGCAATGCTTCCCCGAACCCTACAGAGATGAGCAAGCCCACTGAGGAGCTGCCGACGGACGATGCCGCCCTGCTGCGTCGAGCCCTTGCTCGCCTCGCTGAGGTGGAAAGGCGCGAAGGCATAGCCTCACCACCTCCCACTCCGCGCCGGATGGAGTGGACGGATTGACCGGTCGCAGATGGGGTCATCGTCTCTGTGCGGGGACAGCGGCTGCCGCGCTTGTCTGCGCAGCCATGACATTCCCCGCTCTCGCGACACCCTCCCCGCGAGGTGACGAATGGTGGTTGAAGACATGGTCGGTTAAGGACAAGGTATGGCCGCTCAGCACGGGTTCGGGGATCACCGTCGCCGTAATCGATGGCGGCGTCAATGCCAAACTACCTGAACTATCGGGAGCGGTGCTTCCCGGACTCGATCTTGCGGGAGGGCGAAGCAGGGGGCAAGTGGACTTCGACCGCCAGGGGCACGGAACCGGAATGGCAGCACTTATCGCTGGGCGAGGTGGCGGCACAACCGGTTTCGTCGGCCTGGCGCCGGACGCCAAGATTCTCCCAGTGCGCCTTCCTCCGTCCGGCAACGGCGACTGGGATGCGCGCATTGCCAAGGGGATCCACTGGGCAACCGATCACGGCGCCAAGGTCATCAACATGTCGGTCGGCCAACAGTCCTTCCGCTGCCCGACGGGACTCATGGACGCCATCGGATATGCAATCCAACATGACGTTGTCATGGTCGCCTCAGCAGGCAATGACGGGCGAGGCGAAAATATACCCGAACTTCCAGGCAGATGCCCGGGAGTGGTGGCGGTAGGTGCTGTGACAAAAGCCACCGAACCGTGGGCCGATACGCAGAGACAGAACTATGTGACATTAGCGGCGCCCGGGGTCCAGATGGGGGCCGTCGATAATCATGGAACCTACTATCCGAACAGTCGAGGAACCAGCAACGCGGCCGCTTTGACGTCGGCCACGGTGGCGCTCGTACGCTCGCGAAATCCCAGCATGCCGGGGCGGACAGTGGTGCAGCGACTGATCGCCACAGCGATGCGGCTGGGCGACAAGACGTGGAATTCCCAGACGGGGTTCGGGGTCGTCCTCGTCCGCGGTGCGATGGATGCCGCCAAATACCCCGTGCCGGCGAACGCACCCAACCCCGTCTACGACGCCTTCGATAAGTGGAAGGCGTCGACGTATCGGGGGCCATCGGAGCCAGCGGAAACGACGAAACCGAAACAGGCCGCCCATTCGAGCGGGGTCGCGACGTCCACGGTCGTCGCCGGAGTGGGTGCGGCGGTGCTCGTCGTCGGCGGTTTGATCACCGGTCTTCTCGTGCTGAGCCGCAGGCGCGGGCTCGGCCGTGCTTCCCACTTGTAGGACGCTGACAAGGAAGAAAGCCAGTGGCCGAGACTCGGCGGTTCAGCCCTGCGCACCTGCGGGAGACGGGGAAGTCGGCCGACGACCTCGGGGACTATGTCCAGAAGGCGCTGAAGCGGCTGGAGGACGCACACCAGGGCGTCCAAGGCGGAGCGGACGGCTTCGCCTTCGCCAGCGGGCTGACCAAGGTCTTCAACTCGTGGAATCACCGGCTGGGCGCACTGCACGGCGAGTGGTGGTCGATCGCCGCGACCTTCCACACGAACGCGGGCAACGACCAGCATGGCTGGTATTCGGGATGGCGTGGCCGCCCATTTCGGTGACCTCGGGCAGGGGCATGACGTTGAGGCGTCGCTGGACATCGGCGCGGGTTTTCCGAGGGACCAGGCGGTTCACCTGGTCGCGGACCTCGGAATCGGCGCCCAACACGTTTACACGCAGAGAGCTCCGGCGGACCCCGTGCCCTTCGGGGGCCTCAACAGCGAACTGGCGCCGAACGACTTCGGCATACACGACGGACTCCCGATGTACAGGCCGGGTTCGCGTAAAGGCCCTTCTTGTAACCGCACTGATCGGTGTGATGACGGCAAGTGGATGTTCAGGCGTGAACGACCTCGGATACACACCGAAAGTCGCCCATCCCAGGGACGTCGGCATGAAGATCGATGCCTATTCTACGAGCCTTCGCCGGGCGGCCGGTCTTCCCAAGGGAAAGGTCGGCCCACACGGCGCGCTCATCGATCTGGACGCGCAGGGCGTCAAGCGCGGCTTCCGCATGCACGACACCTGGTCCATCTACGGCCTGCCGGACGTGGAGACCGGCCAAGGGTTCGATCGGATTGTCGCCGCACTCCCGGCCAACGGCTGGAAGATCGTCAAGAGAGGCGAGTCAAGCATCAGGAAAGGCTCGCCAGAGGTGTGGGCCGAACACACCTCGGATCACGCTACGATCACCATCGAATGGTGGCATGCTGACGGCGATAAGAGCGCACAACTACTCGGAACAGTGGACTCTATTATCTATATCGCTCCAGAGGACGTCGACTTGAACACCTTCTACTGAGACTCCGGGCACCTCAGGGCGCGGAATCGCCTCCGAGCATGTCCATGTCAGCCGTGCCCCGGGCGGCCAAGTTCCTCCTGAAGACTCCAGACGGATCGGCATGACCGGGGGTTGGGCGTACTACGGACCGGGAGCGGTCGACTTTCTATCCCCCGAGGTCCGCGGCAGCCATTTCGACGACAACTCGACCAGCCCAGGATGAAGAACGAACCATTAGCGGTACGTAAGCGACCCGGCAACATGCAGATCTCTCGACAAGAGACCTGAGCAGGTTTCTATCGATAACGGAAATCGCCCTGATGTTTTCGAGGGGGTGCCACGGGACCAATGGTATCGAGCACAAGCCCACGGTTGCGGATCCGGAGACGGTCCGCGCGCAGATGGAGGCGCATCTGACCGTCATTGAGAAAATGGCGGGCTTGCGGAAGGGAAAGGGAAATCCTCCGGCTGCTCTGATCAACACGGACGCCCAAGGCGTTGAACGCGGATACTCCATGTACGGAACGTGGTCCGTGCGCGGCCTCTTCGTGGTCGTCACGAGTGGGCATCTACCGGTCCGTCGACCGCTGCGGCCGGCGCCCGGCGGCATCCATCGCCAGGCGCTCCGGCTCATGACGCTGGAGCGCCGTCTGGTGGTCTTCCAGCATGACATCGAGACGTTCGCGGAGCAGCGTGCGACCGAGATCGTCGTAAGCGCGTGCCTACAAGGGGTGGAGCGCCGGGAGGCGCTGTTCATCCTCGTGGCAGGCGGCGGTGAGCCCCACAAGGGCGCTCGCCGGACAGCCCTCATCGAGCATCCGGGAGGCGTCGGCCAGGATGCCGTCCATGTCACCGGTGAAGGAGGGGTACTCATCGGCGAAGGCGTCGTTCGGCGCGAGTACGCCGATACCGGTGCCGGACGGGTCGGGTTCGTGGCGCCATCCGGCCGGCGGCGCGAGATCGAAAGGGACCTCCGCGTCGCCGCCACCCGTACTCCGGTGCGGGGTTTATGCCGAGTTCGGCGGACAGGCGTGCCACCTGGGCAGGGTGGCGGTCTCCTCCGCTGCGCAGGGCGAGGGAGAGCAGAAAGACGAGGCCCTCAAGGGTATTCCGGCCGATGGCGCCCGGCTTCTTGTGGCCGAAGGAGGCGACGGGATGGTCGGGGCGCTCGAGTTCCGGCGCGGGGACCACCCATCCGACACAGGTGCCGTTGCCGAGGTCCGCGAAGGGCAGGAGTTCCGGTACGGACATGAACGGTACGTGGTGCCGGCGGAACACTTCCCCCCGCGTAGCAGCAGTCCCACCCCTGGGGCGCGGACGGTACCTCGCACAGGTCGGAGGGCAGGGCGCACGGGCGAGGCGTCGTAAAGGCCCTCCTCGTACGGGTCCGTTGTCAGAAACCCCTCTTCCCAGGCGATGTCGATCACTTTGGCGAGCGCGGGTGGGGTTGGGGAACGGGAACAGGTCGTCGGTCCAGCGTGGTCGCGTCGTCATCGACGGAGAGTGTCGCAGCCGCGTCCGACGGCCTGGGAAGCGCACGGCTGAAATGACGACTCAGGACGCCCGGGCGTGGGGATCAGGCGGGGTGGAGGGCGGTTTCGGTCGTTCGGCGGTCGAGGGGGGCGGGGATGCGCCAGTAGGCGCGGGCCGCGTTGAGCTTGGCGGTCAGGGTGTCGATGAGCTGGTCCGGCGGGTAGGGATAGGGGCCGCCGCGGGCGAAGATCTGGGAGTAGCGGACGGAGTCGACGATCGCCGACTTGATCCGCTCGTGGGCGAGGTAGGCGTCGAGGTCCCGCTGCCAGCCGGCGGTCCGCTCGGGCGGCATCGCGACGCGCCAGCGGGCGACCACGGCGTCCTGCTCGGCGGGCAGGTAGCCCATTTTGTGGATGTGGACGGCCAGGTCGTACAGGGGGTCGCCCCAGAGGGCGAGTTCCCAGTCGAGAAAGGTCGTCGCGCCGCCGCCGACGATCATGTTGCGGCGGTGGACGTCGGCATGGACGCAGGTGAACGGGCGGGGGGTGAGGCCGCGCCAGAGGGCGCCGACGGGCGCGAGGGGGTCGGCGGGGATGGCCAGGGTCGCGAAGAGGTCGGCGTACTCGGTGCTGTAGGTGTCGTACACCCGCTGGGTGAGGTCGGACAGGAGGCGCGCGAAGGCCGCCGTGTCCTTCTCCGCCGGCCAGGTGGCGGGGATGTCGGGGAGCCGGGGCACGCGAGCGAGCTGCGTGAACAGCCGGACGGTGTCGTCCAGCACGTGCGGCGGGACGGGGACGCCGCGGGGCGCCGCGTCGTTGAGGACGTCGCCGGCGACGAACTCGTGGACCTGGAACGGCGGGTCGGCGGAGACGTGCAGGAGGCGCGGGGCGTCGCGGACGTACGGGGCGATGGCGGCGAGCACGCGGTCCTCGCGCCAGGGCCGCAGGTCCATCATGTCGGCACCGTGGATCGGGATGCGGACGATGACCGGCCCGTCGGCGGTGTCGATGCGGATGTTGTCGTTGTAGTAGCCGGCCGCGGAGTCGCCTTTCGCGCGCGCCCGTTCGTACAGGTCCCGCCAGTTCATGCGTCCTCCAGCATGGCCTTCACGAGCGCGCGTGCGTGGTCGTCCAAGGTTGGCAGCAGGTGGGCCGGGCTGATCTCGGCGCGGGCCCGCGCGGTCTCGGCCGCGATGTGCTCGCCGGCTGCGCCGAGGACGTCCAGCAGGTGGCCGGCGACCATGATCAGGGTCGGGTAGACCTCGGCGGCGACGAGTTCGGCGACGGCCCAGTGGGCGGACTTCGACGCGGCCGGGACGTCGCCGGTCCTGGCGTGCAGGAAGGCGCGGAACAGTTCCGCGCGGGCCCGGCCGGACCGGTAGCGCGCCCGGTCCAGGGCGTCCGCCGCGGCCTGGAACGACATCGCGGCCGGGGCGTGCTGCCCGAGCCGCAGCTGGGCGATGGCCAGCGCGGTGCAGGCCTTGCCGATCTCGTGGTGCGCTCCGAGTTCGGTCTGGACCTCGATCGCCTCGGCGGCCGCTCCGAGGGCGCGTGGCGGGTCGGTCCAGGCGAGCAGTTCGGCGCGGTTGGTCTTGATGTCGGCCTGGCCGATCGTGGTGCCCGCGCGCGCGTAGAGCGCGGCGGCGGCCTCCAGGGACCGGTGCGAGGAGTCGAGGTCGAAGGAGAACCGGTGCCCGAGATGCAGGAGGCGCACGACGTCTCCGCGCAGCACGAGGTCGTCGTCCGGGGCGTCGGCGAGGATCTGCTCCGCGGTGGCGGCGGCGTCCCCGAACCGTCCCTGGCACATGTCCAGGTCGGCCATGCAGAAGCCGGCCCGCAGCCGCGCGGGGCCGGTGTGCTCGGTCCACACCCGGGTGAAGATCCGCTGGGCCTCGCCGGTCGCTCCCGCGATGCGGCGGCCGTGCGCGCCCGCCAGTGCGAGGCGCGCGCCGGGGGTGGCGCGCAGCGGCCAGTTGATGGACGGGGTGAGCCGGTTGGCGGTCGCGGCGTCCCCGAGCAGGACGGCCGCTTCGGCTTCGAGGCAGCGGGCCGTCTGGGCGAGGTCCGCGTCGCCGCGGCCGGCGTCCAGGTAGTCGCGCAGGTCCTGGGCCACACCGTCCATGCCCTGTTTGCCGCCGTGGACCATGGCGCGGTCCGCGTACGCCAGCACGTCCTCGCCCTGGAGGGTCCCGGCGTGCAGTCCGCAGAACGCCGCCTCGCGGACGGCGCGGGCCCGTGTGGCGACCCCGTCCTCCGCCGCGTGGTCGCGCGTGGCCCGGACGTCCCAGACTCCCTGGAGCAGGGTCTGGACGTCGCGGATGGTGTCCTGTGACAGCCGCTGGTGCAGTGCCGCCCGCATGAGTTGGTGGAGGCGCCTGCCGTGCGCGCCCGCCGGATAGACGAACGAGTAGGCGGTCAGCGACTCCCACGCCATCCGGTGCCGGGGCAGGTCGAAGGCGTCCGCCAGCGCCTGGAAGATCTCGAAGTCGAAGATCCGGGCGACGCTCAGCAGCTCGAGCGAGCGGATCTCGTCGGAGGCGACGTGGGTCAGGAACCGCTGCAGGATCTCCTCGGAGGAGACGGTCGCCGCCGCCTGCCGGGCCGTGGTGCGCGTGTCCACGGCCAGATGCAGGTAGAACGGCAGTCCTTGGCTGGCGGTGGCGATCGCCTGCCGCGCCGCGTGGTCGGTGATGCCGCCGTCGGCCAGGAGTTCCAGCCGGGCGGCCATGGGCAGGCCGTCCACGCGGTGGTGGCGGATCACCTCGGTCCACGCGGGGTCCTGCGCGTCCCAGGCGAGGGGTTCGCGGCTGGCCACGACGACCACGCCCCGGTCGAGCTGGGCGATCAGGTCGCGGAGCCAGACGTCCTGGGCGATCGCGCGGCCGGACCGCGCCGAGGCGGGCACCAGGGCCTCATAGGCGTCCACGAGGATGACGTAGGGGCGGTCGGAGCCGTCCCGCAGGTCCTCGGCGAACAGGTAGGTGACCGCGTCGGCGAGGTCGGCGTTGGTGAGGTCGTCGAGGTGGCTGAGCGTGTCGTCGGCCTTGATCCGGTGCCGCTGGCGCATCCCGGTCGTGGCCTTGCCCAGCAGGCGCAGCAACCCCACGCCGGTGCCGAACACCGGGACGCCGGCCGCGCCGTCGAGGATCTGCGACAGGGCCTCGCTCTCGTCCACGAACGGCAGTTCCTTGCTTGAGAGGCGCAAGTGCGGGTGCAACCGCTGCCAGAGGACGGCGTAGGCGATGTCGAAGCGATCGAACCGGACGCCCTGACGGCCGAACTCGACGCGCAGGACGGCGAGGGCGTCCTCCTGCTGGCGCATGGCGGGCACCTGGAGGTCGATCGTCGCCCTGCGGTGCGTGGCGGCGCAGCGCTGCCCGAGCTCCTGCAGCAGGCGCGACTTGCCGATGCCTCCCACGCCGACCAGGTTGAACACGCGCGGGGATCCGTCCGGAACGGATAACGCCTCGGCGAAGGCGGCCGTCACCTGCTCCCTGTCCACGAAGGGACGGTGCAGAGCGGCCACCCGCCGGAATCGGGGTTCGAGGGGCATCGCGTCTCCCGGGCGACGGAGGTTCTTTCCGTCCGACGCTGAGCGGACGGCGACACGTTCCACGCAGACGATAACGGGGCCCGCGGGGCGCCGCATGGCCGGGACGTCCGACAGAAATCGCGCGGGGGCGCGCGCGGTCAGTGGGTCGTGGTTCGGGGGCGGGGGGTGAGTTTGGCGCGGAGGAGGCCGCCCAGGCCTTTGGCGGAGGCGGCGAGGAAGGTGGTCCAGTCGAAGTAGTCGCGCCAGAGGGTGATGAGGCCGTCGTGGACCTCGAAGGTGCCGCAGACCCAGAACTCGGCGCGCCAGGCGCCCGCTTCGAGGACGTCGGTGCGCTCGGTGAGGACGACGGGGCCGTTCGCGGCGATGTTGTGCAGGCGGGCCTCGAAGCCGGTGCCGTAGCGGGTCATCGCGCGCAGGGTCTTCTCGACGGCGGGCAGGCCGCGGGCGGGGGGAAGCGGGACGTTCTGGTAGACCATGGCCGGGTCGGCGAGGGTGAGGGCCCGGTCCACGTCGAGGGCCTCGAGGGCGGAGAGGAAGTCGCGGACGGTCTGGATCTCGCTCATGGACGACCACGGTACTTGAGGTGATACGCCAGAATCAGGCCATGCTGTTCGGGGTTCTGGGGCCCGTCGAGGCCCGTGGCGATGCGGGGGCCGTGCCGGTGGGGGGCCCGCGGGTGCGGGCGCTGCTGGCGATGCTGGCGCTGGACGCGGGGCGGGTCGTGACGGGCGAGCGGCTGATCGACGGCCTGTACGGGGAGGATCCCCCGGCCGGGGCGGCGAACGCGCTGCAGTCGCAGGTGTCGCGGCTGCGCCGGGGGCTCGGCGACGCCGGGCTGGTCGAGGGGCATCCCGCCGGGTACCGGCTGCTCGCCGAGCGGGACCAGGTCGACGCGCACCGGTTCGAGGCGCTGGCCCGGGACGGGCGGCGGGCGCTCGCGGCGGGCGACCGGGCGCGGGCGGCGGTGCTGCTGAAGGAGGCGCT
The DNA here is from genome assembly GCF_041951385.1 of Actinomadura sp. NTSP31. NCBI lineage: Bacteria > Bacillati > Actinomycetota > Actinomycetes > Streptosporangiales > Thermomonosporaceae > Actinomadura > Actinomadura sp. NTSP31. Next base: position 652,216 of record NZ_JBGNUT010000001.1, read on the forward strand.
GGAGCTGTGGCGGGGCCCGGCGCTGGCGGACGTGCGGTCGGCGCCGTTCGCGGAGCCGCAGGCGGCGCGGCTGGAGGAGGCGCGGGCCGCCGTCGCCGAGGACCACGCCGAGGCGCGGCTGGCGCTCGGCGAGTTCGACGCGGTGGCCGCCGCGCTGCGCGACCTGCTGGACGGGCGGCCGCTGCGGGAGCGGGCGCGGGCGCTGCTGATGCGGGCGCTGCACGGGGCCGGGCGGCAGGCCGAGGCGCTGGCGGTGTTCGAGGAGGGCCGGCGGGTCCTCGCCGACGAGCTGGGCGCCGATCCGTCGGCGGAGCTGGCGGAGGTGCACCTGGCGATCCTGCGCGGCGACCTGGAGGGCCCGGCGGCCGGGGCGGAGGCCGTCCGGCTCAACCTGCCGGCGCAGCTCACCAGCTTCGTCGGGCGCGACGAGGAGGTCCGGCGGGTCGGGGCGATGCTCGCCGAGGGGCGGCTCGTGACGCTGCTGGGGCCCGGCGGTGCGGGCAAGACGCGGCTGGCGGTCGAGGCGGCGGCCCGGGAGGACGGCGAGGTCTGCTTCGTCGACCTGGCGCCCGTCGACCGGGCCGAGGTGACCACGGCGGTGCTCGGGGCGCTCGGGCTGCGCGAGGGCGGGATGCTGCCCGCGCCCGGAGAGCGTCCGGCGGACGCGGCGGAGCGGCTGGTCACGGCGCTGAGCGGGCGGCGGATCCTGCTCGTCCTGGACAACTGCGAGCACGTGGTGGCGACGGCCGCGCCGCTGGCGCACCGGCTGCTGAGCGCCTGCCCCGAGCTGCGGGTGCTGGCGACCAGCCGGGAGGCGCTGGCGATCACCGGGGAGGCGCTGTGGCCGCTGCCGCCGCTGGCGCTGCCGCCGGAGGGGACGCCCGCCGGGGAGGTCACCCGGTTCCCGGCGGTGCGGCTGTTCGCCGACCGGGCCGCGGCGGTCCGTCCGGGCTTCGCGGTGGACGAGGGAAACGCGGACGCGGTGCTGCGGATCTGCGGGGCGCTGGACGGGCTGCCGCTGGCGATCGAGCTGGCGGCGGCGCGGCTGCGGTCGCTGCCGGTGGAGCAGGTCGCGAACCGGCTGGGCGACCGGTTCCGGCTGCTGTCGCGCGGCAACCGGACGGCGGCGCCCCGGCACCAGACGCTGCGGGCGGTCGTGGAGTGGAGCTGGGAGCTGCTGGACGAGGCGGAGCAGACGCTCGCGCGGCGGCTGACGGTGTTCTCCGGCGGCCTGACGCTGGAGGCGGCCGCGCAGGTCTGCGACCTCGACGACGCCGACGAGCTGCTGGTCGAGCTGGCCGACAGGTCGCTGCTGCAGAGCGACGGGACGCGCTACCGGATGCTCGAGACCGTCCGGGCGTTCTGCGCCGAGCGGCTCGCGGAGGCGGGCGAGGCGGAGCGGTTCGAGCGGGCGCACGCCGCGTACTTCCTCGACCTGGCGCGGCGGGCGGAACCACATCTGCGGGGCGCCGAGCAGCTGGAGTGGCTCGGGCTGCTGGCCGCCGACCACGGCAACCTGCACGCGGCGCTGCGCCGGTGCGTGCGGCTGGACGCCGTCCTCGCGCTGCGGCTGGTGGCGGCGCTGTCGTGGTACTGGTGGCTGCGCGGGCGGGTCGAGGGCGCCTCGATCGCGTCCGGGCTGCTGGACGTCGTGGGCCTCGACCCGCCGGAGGGGTGCGAGGAGGAGTACGTCCTGTGCGTGATGAACGCGGTGTCGGCGGGCGGGACGGGCGGGCGCGTCCGGGCGTGGCTGGACCGGGCCGAGGCGCTGCTGCACGGCATCCGCCGGGTGCTGACGTACCCGTCCACCATCGTGCAGTACGCGCTGACCGCCGGGCCCAGCCGGACGCAGTTCGCGGTGTTCGCGGTGCACGTCGGCACCGACCCGTGGGCGCAGGCGCTGATCCACATGAGCGAGGGGTTCCTGCGCCAGTTCAGCGGCGACGTCGATCGCGCGGAGGAGTCGTGCACCGCGGCGGTCGCGGGGTTCCGGGCGTGCGGCGACCGCTGGGGCACCGCGAACTCCCTGGACCCGCTCGCCCAGCTCGCGGCCTGGCGCGGCGACCTGGACCGGGCGCTGGAGATGCTGGACGAGGCGCTGGAGCTGACCGGGCAGCTCGGCGCGCTGGAGGACACCGCGGACCTGCTGTACCGGCGCGCGGAGGTGCTCGTGCGGGCGGGCGACGCGGACCGGGCGGCCGCCGAGCTGGAGCGCGGCATCGAGCTGGCGCGCCGGGCGGGCGCCCCCGACAAGATCGCCGGCGGGTACGCCGGCCTCGCCCGGATCGCGCGGCTGCGCGGCGACCTCGGCGAGGCGCGGCGGCTGTACGAGACGGCGCTGACCGGGTTCGCGTCGGAGCGGTTCATCGCGACGGCGGTGCGCGGCACCGCGCTGGTCGGCCTCGGCTGGCTCGAGCTGGACGAGAACGGCGACGCGGCGCGGGCGCGGGAGCTGTTCCGCGAGGCGTTGGACATCTCGTTCGACCATCCGATCTTCACCTACCAGGCCGCCGCTGCGGTCGGGCTGGGCGGCGCCGCCCTCGCGGAGGGCGACGCGAAGCGCGCGGCGCTGCTGGCGGGGGTCGCGTCGACGCTGCGCGGCGCCCAGGTCCCCGGTGACGACGACGCCGGACGGGTCGAGGCGGACGCCCGGGCCGTGCTCGGCGACGCCGGGTACGACGCCGCCTTCGCCGAGGGCGCGGCCCTCACCCGCGACGAGGCGCTCGCGATGCTCAACGTGGGGGCCGGCCTGCCCCAGCCCGAATCCTGGCGGGAACTGACGGAGGGCTGACCGCCGGGCGCGGGACGGGGGCGGGCCGAAGGCGGGCCGGGCGCTGGCGGACGGCTGACGGCCCGCGCGCCGGACGGTCAGCGGACGGTGCGCGCACGGTCAGCGCCCCCCGCGAACCTTGCGGACATGTACTCCTCAGCCCGCAAATGGGGCACGTTCGCGATCTGCTGCCTGCTCGCCGTCGTGCCGAACATCGACCTGACCGCGCTCAACCAGGCCGTCCCGCACCTCAGCGCCGACCTGCACCCGTCGGCCACCCAGATCCTGTGGATCGCGGACGCCTACGGGTTCGCGCTCGCCGGCCTGCTGATCACCATGGGCGGGATCGGCGACCGGATCGGGCACAAGAAGCTGCTGCTGATGGGCACGGCGCTGTTCGCCGCGGCGTCCGCGGTGACCGCCTACGCGCCGAGCGCCGAGCTGCTGATCGCGGCGCGGGCGCTGCTGGGCGTCGCCGGCGCGACGCTGATGCCGTCCGGGCTGTCGCTGATCCGCCGGGTGTTCACCGACCCGAAGGAGCGGACGATGGCGGTCGGGATCTTCAGCGGCGTCGGCGGGCTCGCGGTGGGGCTCGGCCCGGTCATCGGCGGCGCGCTGCTGGACCACTTCTGGTGGGGCTCGGTCTTCCTGATCAACGTCCCGATCATGGTCGTGGCGCTGCTCGCTGGCTCGATCGTGCTGCCGGAGGCCCGCGCCAAGGTGACCGGCCGGCTGGACCTGGCCAGCGTGCCGCTGTCCGTCGCCGGCGTCCTCGGCCTGGTGTACGCGGTCAAGGAGGCGGCCGCGCACGGGCTCGGCGAGCCGAAGGTCGCCGTCGCCGCGGTGGCCGGCGCGGCCGCGCTCGCCGCGTTCTGGTTCCGGCAGACCCGGATCGCCGAGCCGCTGATCGACGTCCGGCTGTTCCGCCGCGCCGCGTTCTCCGGCTCGGTCGGCACCAACATGTTCGCGATGTTCGCGCTGGTCGCCCAGTCGCTGATCTTCTCGCTGTTCTTCCAGCTCGCGCTCGGCTGGTCGCCGCTGAAGGCGGGCCTGGCGGGGCTGCCCGGCGCGGCCGGCGCCATGATCGGCGGCGCCGCGCTCGCCCCGCCGCTGATCGGCGCCCTCGGCCGGGCCCGCGTCGTCGCGATCGGCATGCTGGTCGCCGCCGGCGGGTTCGCCCTCTTCCTCACGATCGGCCTGGACACCTCGTACTGGACGATGCTGCCGGCGATGCTGCTGTCCGGCATCGGGATGGGGATGGCCCTGACCACCACCGCGGACACCGTCCTCGCGTCGGTCCCGAAGGACCGCTCCGGCGCCGCGTCGGCGATCTCCGAGACGGCCACCGAACTCGGCGGCGCGCTCGGCATGGCGATCCTCGGCAGCGTCCTGAACGCCGTCTACCGCGACGCGCTGCACCTGCCGGCGAACGTGCCCGCGCCGGCCGCGGCCGCGGCCCGCGACTCCCTCGCCGGCGCGTTCCAGGCCGCGTCCGGCCTCCCCGGCCGGCTCGGCGGCGAGGTCCTCGGCGCCGCCCGCGGCGCCTTCGTGGACGGCATGCACGGCGCCCTGCTGTGCAGCGCGGGGCTCGCCGCGCTGGTCGCGGTGTTCGCCCTGGTCACGCTCCGGTCGGTGCCCAAGGTCATCCCCGACGCCGTCGAGGACGCCGACGCCGCGCCCGTCCCGGCCGCCAAGTAGCCCCTCCCGGAAGCGCCCGGTCCCGTCCAGGGCCGGGCCTTCCGCGTTTGGAAAAAGTGATATCACTTTGCTATGTTGGTGATAACCGAGGAGGAGGCGAGCGTGGTGGACGCTACGGCGCAGGTGGAGATGCCCAGGCCGCAGATCGGGGAGCGCGCGGCCCGCGACCGGGGCGGGTGGCCGATGCTGGGGGTCGCCGCGGTGCTCGTGCTGGCGGGGATCGCGGCGCTCGTGGCCGGGTTCGCCGCCGGCGGCGGCGCCGCGCTGGCGGCCGGGATCGCGGCCGGGGTGCTGCTGGTCATCGCGGGCCTGGTCACGGCGGCGGGGCTGACGCCGGTGGCTCCGGGCGAGGCACGGGTGCTGCAGCTGCTCGGCCGGTACAAGGGGACGGTCCGCGAGGACGGGCTGCGCTGGGTGAACCCGCTGACCGACCGGCGGCGGGTGTCGACCCGGATCCGCAACCACGAGACCGGCCTGGCGAAGGTCAACGACCTGGACGGCAACCCGATCGAGATCTCGGCGGTGGTCGTCTGGCAGGTGCGCGACACCGCGCGCGCGGTGTTCGAGGTGGACGACTTCGTGGAGTTCGTCGCGTTCCAGACCGAGGCGGCCGTCCGGCACATCGCGGGCAGCTTCCCCTACGACGCCGGCGACCGGACCTCGCTGCGCGACAACGCCGACGAGATCACCGGGCAGCTGTCGGAGGAACTGCGGCTGCGGGTCGCCTCGGCGGGCGTCGACATCGTCGAGTCGCGGATCACCCGGCTGGCGTACGCGCCGGAGATCGCGCAGGCGATGCTGCGCCGCCAGCAGGCGGGCGCGGTCGTCGCGGCGCGGGAGCGGATCGTGGACGGGGCGGTCGGCATGGTGCACCGGGCGCTGGAACGGCTGGACGAGGAGGACGTCGTGGAGCTGGACGAGGAGCGCAAGGCGGCGATGGTCAGCAACCTGCTGGTCGTGCTGTGCGCCGACCGGGACGCCCAGCCGGTGGTCAACACCGGCACCCTCTACCATTGACTTCTCCGTGCCCTAAAGGGCAGGGATTCTCTTCCTCACAGAAGAGGCTTCCTGCTTCACCGCCGACCGCACCCGAGAGGGCTCGGAGTGTCTGACATCAGCTCCACAGGCATCGCCAAAGGCCACATCACCTCTGACTACGGCAAGACCTGCCGCAAGAATGTTCTTAGCCGCGTTGTGATCCCGGTCGTGCCGAGTGCGGCAACCCGGACACGACCAGTGCCGGGTAGAAAGAGACAGTTCGGCAAGCGTGTGCCCGCACACCGAACACTTCTTGGAAGACGGGTGCCAGCGGTCGATGACGACCAGCCGTCGCCCGTGGCGTTCGCACTTGTACTCCAACTGACGGCGGAACTCACCCCAACCGCAGTCAGCGATCGCCCGGTTCAGACCCCGCTTTTGGGCGACGTTGCGTCCGGGCTGGTCGACCGTTCCGGACGCCGCTGCCATCGCGCCCTTGACGTTGAGATCCTCAATCACGATGACATCGTGGTCGCGTACCAGGTGGGTGGTGGTGCGGTGAAGGAGATCGGCGCGCGCCGCGCGGACCTTGCGGTGAGCGCGGCAGATCTTCGCCTTCGCCTTGGCTCGGTTCTTCGAGCCCTTCCGGCAGCGCCCCATGCGCCGTTGATATCGCGCGAGATTCTCGGCCTTCCGCTTCAGGTGGCGCGGATTGGCGATCCGTTCTCCGTCGGAGGTGACGGCCAACTCCTTCACCCCGAGGTCGATGCCTATCGCCCGCCGGCCGGCGGGCAGCGGTTCGGGGGCATCGGCGTCCACGGCGAAGGTCACGTACCAGCGGCCGTCGCCGTCCCGCGAGACGATGACCATCGTCGGCTTGAGGGCGGCCACGTCGACCTGGTCCCAACTCCACACGAACCGCAGCGGAGCGCTGGCCTTCGCCAGCGTCAATTCGCCCCCGCGCATCCGGAACGCCGATCGGGTGAAGTGCGCCGACTGACGCGAAGCACGGGTTTTGAACCGCGGATAGCGTGCCCGTCCGGCGAAGAAGTTCTGGAAGGCGGCATGCTGATGACGAAGCGTCTGCTGCAACGGCACGCTGGAGACCTCGGCCAAGAACGCCAGGTCGGGTGTCATCTTCCAGGCCGTCAACGCCGCATCGGTCTCCTTGTAGGAAACACGGCGGCGCTCGACGCGCCACGCCCGGCTCCGTTCGGCGAGGGTCTTGTTCCACACCACGCGCACACATCCGAACGTGCGGGCCAGCAGCGCCGCCTGCTCGGGGTCCGGGTATGCCCGGCACTTGTACGCCATCCGCACAGCACAACTCTTACACACACGGTCACCATGCGTTACTCAAACGGCACGATGGCTCATCCGTCCCGACGACACGCATGCAAGGTGGCCTTCCTTCTGCAGTGGGATACCACCGCCATAGCCCGGGCGTCTGCCCGGCTAGAGAATCGGGCAGGCACCCGGAGGGGCAGGTGACCGCGGGCCGTGGCCACGGAGCGCAAGAAGATCCTGCTGCGGCTGGACCCGGCCGTGCACGACGCGCTGGCGCGGTGGGCCGGGGACGAGCTGCGCAGCACCAACGCCCAGATCGAGTTCCTGCTGCGGCAGGCGCTGGCCGACGCCGGGCGGATGCCCGGGTCGGCGGGGCGGATGCGGCGGCCGGGCCGGCCGCGCAAGGGTCCGGGCGAGCACGAGGTATCGGACGGGCACGGGGTATCGGACGGGCAGGGGGCACCGGGCGGCGAGCGCGGCCCGCTGCCCGGGGCGAGCGAGGAGTAGGCATGGTCGAGGTTCCGGACACGCTGCCGGCGAGGATGTACCTGCTGGCGTACGACCTGCGCAAGGAGAAGCTGACCGTGCGCGGCCAGGAGCTCGGGTACGTGCTGCGGGCGGCGGCGCTGACCGAGCTGTTCCTGGACGGGCGGCTGGAGGACCGGCGGGGCCGGCCGGTGCCGGGCACGCCGGGCGAGGACCCGTACGGCGTGCTGGCGCAGATCTCCGCGTCGCGCCCGCGGTCCTGGCAGCACTGGGTGCGCAAGGACGGCCGGGCCTTCGCCCGGACGGTGCGCGACGAGCTGGTGCGGGACGGCTGGATCCGGGTGCGGGGGCGCCGGAGGCTGGGGCTGTTCCCGTACGAGGAGGTCACCGTGCGGGACCCGCGCGTGGTGAAGGACCTGTGGGGCGGGGCGTCGTCGGCGCTGCGGGGGCGTCCGGTGGCGCACGTGAACAGCTACGACGCGGCGGCGGTGGCGCTGGCGGCGGCGGGCGAGCTGAAGTCGGTGCTGCCGGGGCCGGAGCGGCGGCGGCACAAGCAGCGGATCAAGGAGCTGACGGCGCGGTCGGGCCCGGCGCCGGTGGCGGCCCGCAAGGTCCTGCGCTCCCAGCGCGCCGCGATGGCCTCGGGCGCGGCGTCCGGCGGCGGCTCCTGACGGCGGCCCGGAGCGTCCGCCCCAAGGGGCGCCAGTGCGGAGACCTACAAATTTCCAAGGGTCGAACTTGTAACGGTGCCCCACCGCCGGGGCGGGCGCGGGCGCCATAGCGTTCTCGGACATGGATCCCGAACGCGTTGTCTATCCCCTGATGAAGTACGTCGTTCTCGGCCCGGCGATGCGGGTGGCCTTCCTTCCGCAAGTGAGCGGTCTGCGGAACGTGCCGCGCACGGGGCCGGTGATCCTGGCGGCCAACCACCTGGCGTTCATCGACTCGTTCGTACTGCCGCTGATCGTGCCGCGCCGGGTCCACTTCCTGGGCAAGAACGAGTACTTCACCGGGACGGGCGCGAAGGGCCAGGCGACCGCGACGTTCTTCCGCGGCGTCGGCGCGATCGCGGTGGACCGCGCGGGCGGGCGGGCGGCGTTCGACGCGCTCGACACCTGCGCGGCCGTGCTGGAGCGCGGCGACGTCTTCGCGATCCACCCCGAGGGGACCCGGTCGCCGGACGGACGGCTCTACCGCGGCCGGACGGGGGTGGCGCGGCTGGCGATGCGGACCGGCGCGCCGGTCGTGCCGGTGGCGATCAGGGGCACCGACAAGGTGCAGCCGCGCGGGCGGGTCGTCCCGAAGCCGGGCCGGATCGGGGTGCGGATCGGTCCGCCGATGCGGTTCGCGGGGCGCGACGAGGGGATGCCGCGCGGCAAGGTCGCCCGGCAGGTCACCGACGAGATCATGGAGGCGATCCAGGGCCTGTCGGGGCAGGAGTACGTGGACGACTACGCGCCGCGCCCGGCCGAGACGCCCTGACGGCGGCGGGCGCCGGGAAAACCGGTCGTGCCGCCGGCCCGCGCGCCGGTACCGTCGCCGTCCATGGACGAGCGGTTCGGCCGGTACCTCAACGTGGTCGACGTCGAGGCGACGTGCTGGGAGCGCCAGGCCCGCGGGCAGGTCAACGAGATCATCGAGATCGGGCTCTGCGTCGTCGACCTCGACGAGCGCGAACGCGTCGCGAAGCACCGGATCCTGGTGCGGCCGGAGCGGTCGGCGGTCAGCGCGTTCTGCACCGAGCTGACCGGGCTGACGCAGGACGAGGTGGACGGCGGGATCTCCTTCGCCGAGGCGTGCGCGCTGCTGGAGCGCGAGCACCGGTCGCGTTTCCGGGCGTGGGCGAGCTGGGGCGACTACGACCGCAAGCAGTTCGAGCGGCAGTGCGCCGGTGGCGTCCGGTACCCGTTCGGGCGGCGGCACACCAATGCCAAGGCCGCCTACTCCGCCGCGCACGCGCTGCCGCGCCGGCTGGGCATGGCCGGGGCGCTGCGGCACGCGGGGCTGCCGCTGGAGGGCCGGCACCACTGCGGCGCCGACGACGCGTGGAACATCGGCGCGCTCGTCCTGGACATCGCGGGGCGCGGCGCATGGCCGGGCGATGCCGGGGGGAACGCCGGGACCGCCGGGGCCCGTGGGGCTTGCGAGGACTAGGCCGGATGTTTGGGCGCGGGCGCCGGGGCACCAGTCATGGTGACGGACGCCGGAGACGACGGAGACGCGACATGGACATCAGCCTGGACCTCCTGCTCCCCCGGGAGACGGCGAGCGTCCCCGCGACGCGCAAGATCCTGGACGCGTCGTTGCAGGCCCTCGGCGTGGACGAGCACATCCGCGGCGATATCGAGATCATGCTGACCGAGGCGTGCACGAACGTGATCAGGCACGCCCGGCACGGCGACGACTACACGGTGCGCGCCGCGATCCACGACGAGCGCTGCGTGATCAAGGTGATCGACTCGGGCGGCGGCTTCGACGCCGAGCGGGTGCCCGAGCCCGACCCGGTCTCCGAGCACGGCCGCGGCCTGATGATCATGCGGTCGCTGGCCGACGACGTGCGCTTCGACTCCTACCCCGAGGACGGGGCGCTCGTCGCGCTGGAGAAGCACCTGGACTACGCCGCGGGCAGCATCGGCGGGCGGCTCGCCGAGCACGCCCCGAAGCCCTGACCGGGAGCCCGGTGGGCGGGGGCCGGCCGGTCCCCGCCCACCGGGTCACCGCCGGACCCGCAGCACGAGCACCGCGACCAGCAGCGCGGCGGCGGCGAAGCCCGCGCCGGTCGCGAACGCGGCGTCCATGTCCCGCAGGAGCGCGGCCGTGTCGGCGTGCTCGGAGCCGAAGACCGTGACCATCACCGCCGAGCCCAGCGACCCGCCCGACCACAGCATCGTCTGCGCGACGCCGGAGGCGGCGCCGGAGTCCGCGGGGTCCACGCTGCCGAGGATCGTCGCGTTCAGCGGCATGATCGACAGGCCGCCGCCCGCGCCCATCAGCATGAACGGGCCGAGCACCCCGGCCGCGTACCCGTCCCCCGGGGAGAGCCGGGTCAGCCACAGCAGCCCGGCCAGGGCGCAGGCCATGCCGGCGATGATCAGGACGCGGGCGCCGAACCGGTGCAGCAGGCGCGGCGCGGCGCGGACCGTCACGAACTGGAGCCCGACGAACGGCAGGAACGCCGCGCCGGCCTTGAGCGGCCCGTAGCCGAGGACCTGCTGGAGGTAGAGGGTGCAGAAGAAGAACGCGCCGAAGTTCGCCCCGACCACCAGCAGCTGACACAGGTAGGACGCGGCGCGGTCGCGCCCGGTGAGCAGCCACAGCGGCATGACGGGCTGCGCGACGCGGCGCTCGACGACGACGAACCCGGCCAGCAGGACGGCGGCGGCGCCGAACGCGGCGAGCGCCGGGCCGTCCCCCCAGCCGTCCGAGCCGGCCCGGATCAGCGCGTAGACGAGCGCGGTCATGCCGCCGGTGGACATCACGGCGCCGGTCACGTCGAAGCGTCCCGGGCGGCGGGCCGTCTCGGCGAGCACGCGCGGGGCGAGCAGCGCCAGCACGACGCCGACCGGCACGTTGACGAAGAAGACGAGCCGCCAGGACGCGGCCTCGGTGAGCACGCCGCCGACCAGCATGCCGACGGCGGCGCCCGCGCCGGTGACGGCGGAGAAGACGCTCAGCGCGCGGAGCCGGGCGGGCCCCTCGAAGTTGGTGGCGATCAGCGCCATGGCGCTCGGCGCGGCGACGGCGGCGGCGACGCCCTGCGCGGCGCGCGCCGCCAGCAGCCACCAGCCGGCGTCCGCGAACCCGCCGAGCAGGGACGCGGCGGTGAACAGCGCGATCCCGGCCGCGAACGTGCGGCGGCGGCCGAACACGTCGCCGACGCGCCCGCCGAGGAGGAGCAGGCCGCCGAATGCGAGCATGTAGGAGTTCTGGACCCAGGCGAGGCCCCCGGTCGACAGGCCGAGGCCCGCCCGCAGGTCCGGGAGCGCGATGGTGACGACGGAGGTGTCGAGGCCGATCATGAGCTGGCAGCCCACGATGACGGCGAGGACGGCCCCTGGACGATGATGGGGGCGGGGACCGGCCGGCGGAGCGGCGGGCTCCTGCGGCGCGGCCGTCCGACCGTGCGGTGCGGCGGGCAAGGCGAACCTCCGGAACAGAGATTAGGGAACGGCGACGTACACTATGCGGGAAACGTACCACCGATCGGCACGAGAGAGAACGTCCGCGTTCACTATTTTCGGGAGGGCGCGGTGAGCCCGGCCACCCGCAGGCGCGGCGACGCGCTGGAGGCGGCGATCTACGGCGCGGTGTTCGAGCAGCTCGAAGCGGTCGGCTACCGGAAACTGACCATGGAGGGCGTCGCCGCCGCCGCCCGCACCGGCAAGGCCGCGCTCTACCGGCGCTGGCAGTCCAAGGACGAGCTCATCACCGACGCGCTCAAGCACGCGCTCCCCGAACCGCCCGCCCAGGAGCCGACCGGCGACGTCCGCGCGGACGTCCTGCGGCTGTGCCGGGCCTTCCGCGAGACCATCATCGCCTGCCACGGCGCGCCGATCCGGGTGCTCAAGGAGGAGACCGGCGGCGCCGATGGCAAGGGGCTCATGCACGACGTCGTGAAGTCGCGGCTGAGCGAACCGCTCAAGGAGGCGCTGTACCGGGTGCTCGTGGACGGCGCCGAGCGCGGCGCGGTCCGGCCCGGGGCCGCCACCCGGCAGGTCGCCAACGTCGGCCCCGCGATGATCGTGTACCACACGCTCACCGAGTCGTCCGAGGTCACCGACGCGTTCATCGTCGCGCTGGTCGACGACGTCATCATGCCGATGCTCCGCCCCTGACCGGGCGGAGCACCGGGGCGGCCGCGCGCCGGCGGCGGGCCCGCCGCGCGGGTCAGGGCGCCGGACGCGGGACGGCGGCGCCGTCGAGGTCGGCGGCGCCGGGAGCGGCGGGCAGGATGAGCTGCCGGCGCGGGTAGGGGATCTGGATCCCCTCCTCGCCGAACCGGCGGTGCAGCCGCTTGACGAACTCGTGCTTGATCCTGAACTGGTCGCCGAACTCGCCCGTCCGCAGGATCACGGTGAAGCCGATCCCGGATTCGGCGAAGGTGTGGAAGCGCACCAGCGGCTCGGCCTCCTTGACACCGCCCTCGACCTCGTTCATCACCTGCTCCCCGACCTCCACGACCACCTTCTCGACGTGTTCCAGGTCGCTCTCGTAGGCCACGCTCGCCTGGATCAGCAGCGACATGTCCTGGGCGGGCCGGTGGTAGTTGGTGAGGATCGAGTCGGAGAACCGCGCGTTCGGGATGACCTCGATGTTGTCCGACAGCGTCCGGATGGAGGTGTTGCGCCAGTTGATGTCGACGACGTACCCCTCCTGGCCGGTGCTCAGCTTGATGTAGTCGCCCGGCTCGATGGTCTTGGACGCCAGCACGTGCACCCCCGCGAACAGGTTGGCGAGGGTGTCCTGCAAGGCCAGCGCCACCGCCAGGCCGCCGACGCCCAGCGCCCCGAGCAGCGGGGAGATCGAGATCCCGAGGCTCTGCAGCATGACGAGCACGCCGAGGCCCATCACCACCACCCGGGTGATGTTCGCGAAGATCGTCACGTTCGCGGCGACACCCTGCCGGGCGGACGCGACGGAGCCGACCACCCCCGCGATCAGCCGCGCCAGCGCCAGCGACACCACCAGGATCGTCGTGGCCGTCAGCACCCTGGCCGAAACGTCCAGCGTGCCGCGCCGCAACTCCAGGACGTTCGCCGCGATCCACGCGCCGCCGAGCACCGCGACCGGCACCGCCAGGTCCCGCACCAGCCGCGCCGCGAGGTCGTCCCAGGCCCAGCGGGTGTCCCCGGCCCGGCTGAGCAGGCGGCCGGTGAGCAGCCGCAGCACCACCGCGATCACCAGGGCGACGACCATCACGACGGCGGCGGCGACGACCCGTTCCCAGCTCACCCCGTCAAAGGCGTCCATCGATCCCTCTCCCGAACGGCTCGCGCCGCCCGTTCATCGGCAACGCGCAACCTTGCCGCAAACCGCCCTCGATCGTAGTGAAACCCCACAACTCTGCGAGACACCTCACAGCCATGCCCCCGTCCCCCGGCGGATACGATCGATCAAGTGGTAGCCGTGGAGAGAATGCGCCGGCTCGGGGTCACGGCGCTCGGACTGCGGAACGGCCCCCATAAGGTGACGGTCGACCGCGACCTGAAGGTCCCGGCCGCCGACGGGGTGACGCTGCTGGCCGACCGGTACGCGCCCGCCGACGTCGAGCGGGCGCCGGTCGTGCTCGTCCGCTCGCCGTACGGGCGGCGCGGGCCGTTCGGGCTGATGTGCGGGCAGGCGTTCGCCTCGCACGGCTTCCAGGCCGTGGTGCAGAGCGTGCGCGGCGGCTTCGGCTCCGGCGGCGTGTTCGAGGCGCTCGACGAGCGCGAGGACGGCCTGGCCACCATCGCCTGGCTCAAGGACCAGCCGTGGTTCGGCGGATCCTTCGCCATGCACGGGCCGAGCTACCTCGGCTACGTCCAGTGGGCCGTCGCCGCGGAGGCCGGGTCCGCACTGAAGGCCCTGTCGATGCAGGTCACCGCGTCCACGTTCCGCGACGCGATCAACGTCGGCGGGACGTTCGCGCTGGAGTCCCTGCTGATCTGGGTCGACCTCACCGCCCGGATGAAGAACTCCCTGTCCGGCATCACCACCGGCATCATGTCGCCGCGCCGGGCCCGGCGCGCCGCGCTGTCGGGGCGCCCGCTCGCCGAGCTCGACCGGCTCGCGACGGGCGAGCAGCAGCGGTTCTTCCAGGAGCTCCTGGTCAACGGCCCCGACACCCCGTTCTGGGACAAGCGCGACTTCAGCCCCACCGTCTCGCGGGTGGACGCGCCGGTGAACATGACCGGCGGCTGGTACGACATCTTCCTGCCGTGGCAGCTCAAGGACTACGCCGCCCTCCGCGCCGCCGGGCACCGCCCCTACCTCACCATCGGCCCCTGGTTCCACGCCGACCAGCGGATGATGCGCGGCTCGGTGGCCGAGTCCGTCAAGTGGTTCCGCGCGCACCTGCTGGACGACCCGTCCGGCCTGCGGGAGCAGCCCGTCCGGCTGCTGGTGACCGGCGTGGACGAGTGGCGCGAGTTCCCCGACTGGCCCGTCCCCGGCATGCGCGAGGAGCGCTGGCACCTGCAGCCCGCCGGCGCCCTCTCCCCCGACCAGCCGCCCGAGTCCGAACCCGACACCTACCGGTACGACCCCGAGCACCCGACGCCGTTCCTCGGCGGCCCCACCCTGCTCGGCGAGACCCACCCCGTCACCGACCAGCGCCGCCTCGAGCGCCGCCGCGACGTGCTCGTCTACACCTCGCCGGTGCTGGACGACGACCTGGAGATCATCGGCCCGGTCACCGCGGACCTGCACATCCGGTCGAACCGGGAGCACACCGACTTCGTCGTCCGGCTCTGCGACGTCGCCCCGGACGGCGAGTCCCGCAACCTGTGCGAGGGCATGCGGCGGCTCGTCCCCGGCACCCCGGAGACCGGCGAGGACGGCGTCCGCCGCGTCACCGTCGAGCTGTGGCCGGCCGGTCACCGCTTCCTGCGCGGCCACCGCGTCCGCGTCCAGGTCGCCAGCGGCGCCTACCCCCGCGTGGCCCGCAACCCCGGCACCGGCGCCCCCATCGGCACCGCCACCGAGATGCTCACCGCCGACCAGGAGATCCTGCACACCCCGGACCATCCGAGCGCCGTCGTCCTCCCGGTGGTGCCCGCCTCCTGAGCGGCGCGGCGGAGCGGGGGCGCGCTACTTGCGGGCTCTCAGGGCCTCCAGGGCCTTGTCGGCGTGGGTGTTCATGCGGACCTCGCTCTTGACGACGGCGAGGACGCGGCGGTCGGTGTCGATGACGAACGTCTGGCGTTTGGTGGGCATGAGGGCGAGGCCGCGCTTGACGCCGAAGCGGGCGCGGACGGTGCCTTCGGGGTCGGAGAGCAGGGGGTAGGCGAAGGAGTGCTTCTCGGCGAACTCCTTCTGCTTGGCGACCGCGTCGGCGCTGACGCCGACGGGGTGCGCGCCGACCTCGGCGAGCTCGGCGACGAGGTCGCGGAAGTGGCAGGCCTCGGCGGTGCATCCGGGGGTCATGGCGGCCGGGTAGAAGAACAGGACGACCGGGCCCTGTTCCAGCAGGCCGGTCAGGGTGCGCGGTTCGCCCGTCTGGTCGGGCAGTTCGAAGTCGTCAACGACGTCACCGACGTTCATGCGACGACGGTAGCCCCGCGGCGCGGTCGGCGGGACGGCGGGGCGGGTCGAGGAGCGCGGCGATGCGGCGCGGGGTCCAGGCGCCGCGGGCGCCGGGACGGGCGGCGAGGTAGCCGGCGGCGCGGGCGGGCGCCCAGCCGTGCGCCTCGTGCAGGCCGTGGCCGAGCATGGTGAGGTACGGCGCGGACGGCGCGTTCAGCTCGGCGGCGGACGCGGGCTGCGGCGCGGTGAACGTCAGCATCGGGTGGCCGCCCCGCTCGCCGACCCTGACGATCGTCTCGTAGCGGCCGGGGCCGACGCGCTGGCGGCCGTGCGCGACGGCCTCCGACAGGTCGTGGTCGGTGCCGACGTCGCGGCGCATCTCCTGCGACATCACGTCGCAGAACTGGCGGCGGGTCAGCAGGTAGGCGCGGGCGGCGGCCCGTCCGGGCAGGGCCGGGTCGTAGAAGGCCATGCCGCCGCCCCACACCTGGGACGTCAGCGCGAAGTAGATGCCGCCGGGCACCGTGACCGACAGCTCGGCGCGGGGGGGCCGGGGGTCGCGGCAGCCGGTGTAGCGGCGGGCGCCGCCGGCGGGCCGGCCTCCGGACAGGTAGCAGGCGAACCTCTCGTGGAAGAGGTTCGAGCCGTACGCGACGTACCAGAGCGAACTTTCGTCCATCCCTTCCAGTATCCACGCTGGTGAGGGGCGGCGGCGGGGGCGCGATGGGGAGAGCGTTCCGATTCGCGAGGTTTGACGGGGAGAGCGGCCGGAAATAGTCTCAGCGAGTCAGGTGTCTACGACGCAGATACCTCCAGGCTTCCCCTGTGTTGTCCCGGAGGATACGTCATGCACCGCACGCTGAACATCGCTCTCGTGTCCGCCTCCGACCTTGACGGCGAACACCTGCAGTCAGTCCACGTCCGGGATCTCGCCCGTTCCCTCGCCCGCGGTGACGCGGGCCACCAGGTGACGGTGTACGCCCGCCGCCAGGACGAGGACGCCCGCGGCCGGGTCCGGCTCGGCCCCGGCGCGACCCTGGTGCGGCTGGACGCCGGCCCGGCGCGCCCGCTGTCCGACGACGAGCTGCTCCAGCACGTCCGCGACCTCGCCGACGAGCTGCGGCACCGCTGGTCCGGCGCCGGCCGCCCCGACCTCGTGCACGCGCACGGCTGGATCGGCGGCCTCGCCGCCTGCGCCGTCGCCCGCGAGCTCGGCATCCCCTTCGCCCAGAGCTACCACGGCGTGGCCGCCGCCGAGCGGCGCGCCGGCCGCCCCGTCCACCCGCACCGCGACCGGCTGGAGAAGGCGATCGGCCGCGGCGCCGACGTCGTCATCGCCGGGCACGCCGAGGAGGCGGGCGCGGTGGTCCGGATGGGCGTGCCGCGGCCGTCGGTCGCGGTGGTCCCCTACGCCGTGGACGCCGAGCAGTTCGCGCAGGTCGGCCCGGCGATGCCGCACGGCGACCGGGACCGGCTGGTGATGGTCTGCGACGACCTGGAGACCGGCGACGTGGCGACCGCGCTGCGCGCGCTGGTGCACGTGCCCGGCGCCGAGCTGGCCGTGGCGGGCGGTCCCGCCCGCGAGGACCTGGAGAACGACGCGGTCGTGCACCGGCTGATGATGCTGGCCAAGGAGCTGCACGTCGCCGACCGCGTGATCTTCCTCGGCCGGCTGCCGCGCAAGTCGCTGCCGAAGCTGCTGCGCACCGCGAGCCTCGCGCTGTGCCTGACCCCGGCGCAGCCGTCCCCCGCGGCGCCGCTGGAGGCCATGGCCTGCGGCGTGCCGGTGGTGGCGACGCCCGCCGGCGGCAACACCGACGAGGTGCTCGACAAGATCACCGGCCTGCACGTGCCGGCCGGGCGGCCCGCGATGATCGGCCGCGCGGTGCGCCGGCTGCTCGGCGAGGAGACCACGCTGCACGGCTACTCGATCGCGGCGGCGGACCGGGCCCGGTCCCGCTACTCCTGGGACCGGATCGCGGCCGAGACGCTGCGCGCCTACGAGCGGGTGCTGCCGGTCCCCGAGCCGGAGCCGTCCGCCGAGGCGGCGGAGGACGAGACGGAGCCCGAGGCCGAGAGGATCCCCGCCCTCGCCGGCTGACGCCTCCGTCCACGACGGGCCCCGGATCCGCCCCCGCCGGATCCGGGGCCCGTCACTGTGCGCGGAGGGCGCGGGCGGAACGCGCGAAGGGCCGCGGCATGCCGATCGGAGGTCGTGTCTTCGCAGGTCAGAGGGCATGTTTTCGCAGACCGCCGGGTATCGCTACGCACTGTGAACACTCTTCGACGCATTGAGATCGGCTGGCCCGTGCTGGGCGTCACCGTGCACGCCGACCTGGACGAACGCAACGCCGTGCTCGCGGACGCGCTCTGGGACGCGCTGCCCTACCGGAGCCTCCAAGGCCACGCCCTCATCGCCGGCCATCACCTCTACCACGTCGCGCCGGTCCACGAGGTGCTGCACCTGCCAGCGGCGTACCGGGTGGACCGGCGGACCGTGCCGGACGGCACGCTGTTCTGCTCGCGGCTCCAGCACCTCGGCATCAAGTACGGCGAGCTGACCGAGCCGATGGCGGCGACGCCGATCGGGCAGGTCGTCCCCGGCGACCTGGACGCCCTCACCGACGCGGGGCGGGCCGTGTGGGAGTCGGTGTACTCCTCCAAGAAGCCGGTGGTGGCGGAGGTGCGCCGGGCCGGGGAGCCGGGCGGGCACCGGCTGCCGCGGCTGCACGCGGCCGATCCGGAGATGGACGCGCTGGCCGGCGACGTGCACGCCGAGACCGAGCGGATCTGGCTGGACCCGCCGCGCGAGCTGGCCGACCTGCACGACGGGCGCATCGCCTCGCGCGCCGGCACGCACGGGACCGTGCTGACGACGCTGCTGTTCGTCAACGGCGAGACGCGCCCGCTGGGCTACAACGCCTACAGCGGACTCGTCCGGCTGGCGCACGAGGGGATGCCGCTGGAGTCGCTGCGGATGGCGGCCCGCGCGATGATCGCGGTGCCGGCGGAGTTCCTCGCCTACTGCGGCCTGGAGACGCTGGGCGCGTTCACCGAGCGGCTGCTGGACGGCCTGGACCGGCTCGCGACGCGCCAGGACTTCGCCGCGGTGCTGGCGCACATGGCGCTGTACGTCAACTGCCTGGGCGGCTGGAACCTGCACCTGTTCCCGTGGAGCGTCGGCGACCATCTGCGGCAGGCCGGGGCCGCGTCGTGAGCCGCGGGCCGGCGGCGGTGATCGGCGGCGGGGTCGTCGGGCTGTCGGCCGCCTGCCATCTGGCCGAGGCGGGCGTCGAGACCGTGCTGCTGGAGCGCGGCGCGCTGGGGTCGGGCGCGTCCCGCGCGACGGCGGACGTCGTCCGCACCTACTTTCCCGGCAATCCGGTCAGCTCGGCGATGGCCGTGCGGAGCCTGGCCGCCTACCGGACGTTCGCGAAGCGGTCCGGGAGGGCGGTCCCGCTGCGGCCGGTCGGATACCTCGTGCTGTTCGGCGAGCCGGAGCAGGTCGCGGCGTTCGAGGCCGACCTCCCGGCGCAGCGCGCCGCCGGCGTGGACGTGCGGCTGATCGACGCCGACGAGGCGCGGCGGCGCAACCCGCTGCTCGGCGACGTCCCGCTGCTGGCGGCGGCGTGGTCACCGGACGCGTACGTGTCGGACACCGCGGCGATCGTCGGCGGGTTCGCCGCGGCGGCGCGGCGGGCGGGCGCGGAGCTGCGGACGGGCTGCCCCGTCAAGGCGGTCGACATCGCGTCCGGCCGGCTGGAGACCGGCGACGGCCCGCTCACCGCCGCCGCCGTCGTCTGCGCGGCCGGCGCCTGGTCGGCTCCGCTGGCCCGCGCGGCCGGGGTGGAGCTGCCGCTCGGCGACCCCGTCGAGCAGGAGCTGCTGGCCTGCGGGCCGCCGCCGTCCGGGGAACCGGTGCCGGACGTCCCGATGACGCTGCACGCGGCGAGCGGCCTGCTCGTGCGCAAGCGCGGTGACGGGCTGCTGGTCGGCATGGGCTATCCGGGGCCCGACCGGGACGGGTGGCGGGCGCGGGTGCGCGAGCGGCTCGCCGCCGTGTACCCGGCGCTGGCCGGTGCGGAGGTGCGGACGGCGTTCACCGGCGTCCGCGACGCCAGCCCGGACCGGACCGAGTTCATCGGCCGGCTGCCGGGCGAGACGCCGTTCCTGTACGCGGCGGGGTTCTCCGGGCACGGCCTGTGCACCGCGCCCGCCGCCGGCGAACTGGTCCGCGACCTGTACTTCGGCCGGACGCCCGACTTCGATGCCGGGCCGCTCGCCGCGACCCCGGAACGGGTGTGACGGCCATGGCCCTGACGACGGAGGAGCCCGCCCGTTTCGTCCTCGATCCGGCGACGCGGGACGTGCACGGGGACAACGAGCGGTTGCGGCGGGCCGGGGCGCTGGTGCCCGTCGAGATCGAGGGCGTCCGGGCGTGGGCGGCGGCGCGGTACTCGGCGCTGGAGGCCGTCCTCGCCCATCCGGACCTTTCCCGGGACGTCCGGCACTGGTCGGCGGAGGGCCGGCGGTCGCTGTGCCCGGCCGGCACGCTCGCGCAGGTCGTCCTCGCCCGGACGATGCTGAACGCCGAGGGGGACGACCACCGGCGGCTGCGCGGCCCGCTGTCGCCGCTGTTCTCGGCGCGCCGGGTCGCCGCGCTGCGGCCCCGCGTCGAGGCGGTGACCGCGGACTTCGTCGACCGGCTGGCGGAGCTGCCGCCCGGCCCGGCCGACCTGCGGCGGGAGTTCGCCTACCCGCTGCCCTGCGACGTCATCTCCGACATCATGGGCATCCCGCGCGAGAGGCGTGCGGTGCTGCACGAGCACGGGCACGTGCTCGCCACCACCCGCGGCGACGCGGCGGAGCTGACCGGCGCGCGCACCGCGCGCGACGCGGTGATCCGCGAGGTCGTCGACGAGCGGCGGCGGAACCCGGCCGGCGACCTGATCAGCGAGCTGGTCGCGCTGGAGGGCCGGGAGCTGACCGCCGGGGAGGTGTTCGACACCGTCCAGGAGGTGTTCGTCGCGGGGCACGCGACGACCGTCAACCTGATCACCAACGCGGTCCGGCTGCTGCTGTCCCGCCCGGACCAGCTCGGCCTGGTGCGCTCGGGCGCCCGGCCGTGGAGCGCGGCGGTGGAGGAGGCGCTGCGGCTGGAGCCGCCGCTGCGCCACTTCCCCATGCGGTACGCGACGCGGGACGTGGAGATCGGCGGCGTCACCGTGCGCCGCGGCGAGGCCGTCCTCGCCTGCTTCGCCGCGGCCGGGCGGGACCCGGACCGGTACGGCGACCGCGCCGCGCGGTTCGACCTGGCGTCGGACGCGCCGCAGCACCTGTCCTTCGGGCACGGCCCGCACTTCTGCCTCGGCGCCCCGCTCGGCAGGCTCGTGGGCGAGGTCGCGCTGGCGGCGCTGTTCGAGGCGTTCCCCGGCATCGCGCTCGCGGCGGCGGAGGACGAGCTGCGCCCGGTGCCGTCGGTGCTCGCGGTCGGCACCACGTCCCTGCCGGTGCTGCTCGGCGGGCGGGCCCGGTGACCGGCGGGCTCGGGCCCGCGCTGCTGGACGGCCTGCGGGCGGCGGGCCCGCGCGAGGCGCTGGTGCACGGCGGGCTGCGGCTGTCGGGCGACGACGTCCTGGAGATGGTGTCGGCCGCCGTCGCCCGGCTGACCGAACGCGGCGTCCGCCCGGGCGACACGGTCGCGTGCCTGTACGGCGACGGGACGGAGTCGCTGCTCGGCCGGATCGCCGCGGTCGCCCTCGGCTGCCCGTTCGTCCAGGTGTGGAGGGGCGTGCCGGTCGAGGTCGCCGTGCGGGCGCTGCGGGCGCTGGACGCGTCCGTCCTGCTGTACGCGCCCGGCCGGCGCGACGACGTGCAGCCGCTGCTGGCGGCCTGGCCGATGCGCGTCCGGCAGGCCCTGGACGACGAGCTGTTCCTCTCGCCGGCGCCCGGCCCGGTCGGCGAGCCGCATCCCGCCGATCCCGGCGCCGTCTCCTTCGCGACGTTCAGCAGCGGGACGACCGGCCCGAGCAAGATCGTGGCGTACGCGCACCGGACCGAGGCCGCGCACCTGGCCGCCGCGCGGGCCATGTTCGGCCCGCCTCCCTGGCGGCTGCTGGTCACCCCGCGCGCGGGCTACCTGCGGAAACTGTTCGCGCTGTGGACGCTGGCGGGCGGCGGCACCGCGATCCTGGAGCCGGCCGGGCCGCCGGCGCGGCTCGCCGAGGCGATCGAGCGGGAGGCCGCGACGCACCTGATGGCCGGCCGCCCGGCCGACCTGTACGCGCTCGCCGAGCATCTGGAGGACGCGCCCGCCGACCTGACGGCGCTGCGGCTGATGATCTACGGCGGCGCCGCCGCGGTCCCCGCCCGCACCGCGCGGGCCGCCGGGCGGCTGGGCCCGCTGCTCATGCAGAACTACGGGACGACCGAGAGCGGGTTCCTGACCGTCCTGGAGCCGCGCGACCACGCCCGTCCCGAACTGCTGATGTCGGTGGGGCGGGCCGCGCCGGGCGTCGAGCTGCGCGTCCGCGCCCCGGACGGGACGGACCTGCCGCCCGGCGAGGCCGGCGAGGTGTGGGTCCGGTCGCCGCAGCGGATGATCGGTTACGTGGACGACGACTCCCGCACGGCGGCGGCGGTGCGGGACGAGTGGGCGCGCACCGGCGACGTCGGCCGGATGGACGGCGACGGGTACCTGTTCCTGCTCGACCGGACCGAGGACCGGCTCCCGGACGGCCTGTACGCGCACCCGATCGAGCACGTCCTGACCGGCCACCCCGCCGTGCTGGACGCCGCCGTGTTCGCGCTCCCCCACGCCTCCGGGCGCGTCCTGGCGGGCGCGGTCGTCGGGCGGGACGGGCGGCGCGTCGATCTCGACGGGCTGCGCGCGCTGGTCCGCGGGTCGCTCGGCGAGCGGTGCGAGCCGCACCGGCTCTGGGTGGTCGACGAGCTGCCCCGCACGCCCGGCGGCAAGCCCGACAAGGCGGCGCTGGCCGCGCGGTTCGCCGCCGGCACCGACGCGGGCGCGGGCGCAAGCACGGGCGCCCCGGGGCGGCCGTCCGCCCCCTGATCGTTCCGGGCCCGGAACATCCCGATCGCTGGGATACTGTGCGGGATGACGGAAGGGGGCGGCGGGTGCTGATCGGCAGGACCGCCGAACTGGCGGAGCTGACCGCCGCGCTCGACCGGGCCGCCGCGGGCGGCGCCGCCGTCGTGCTGGTGAGCGGCGACGCCGGGGTCGGCAAGACGCACCTGGTGTCCGCGCTCACCGCCACCGCCCGCGAGCGGGGCTGCGCGGTGCTGGTCGGGCAGTGCGCCGAGCTGGGCGAGAGCATGCCGTACCTGCCGCTGGCCGACGCGCTGTGGACCGCGTCCCGCGGCACCGGCGCCGAGGCGGCGGACGTCCGCGCCGCGCTGGAGGAGCGCCCGGTGCTGCGGGGGCTGCTCCCCGACGGCGAGGGCGGCCCCGACGCGGCGTCCGAGCTCGGCCAGCAGCAGCTGTTCGGCGCGGTGCTCGGGATGCTCGGCGCGCTCGGCGCGCAGACCGGCGAGGCGGACCGGCCCGTCCTGCTCGTGCTGGAGGACCTGCACTGGGCGGACCGGTCGACCCGGCACCTGCTGACCTTCCTCAGCCGGGTGCTGTCGCGCGAGCGGGTCTGCCTGGTCGGCACCTACCGCTCCGACGACCTGCACCGCCGCCACCCGCTGCGGCCGGTGGTCGCCGAGCTGCTGCGGCTGCCGACCGTGACCGGCGTGGAGGTCCGGCCGTTCGGGCCGGGCGAGACCGCCGAGTACCTGGCCGGGCTGGCGGGCGGCGGGGCGCCGGTGACCGCCGAGACGGTCGAGCGGGTGTACCGGCGCTCGGAGGGCAACGCCTTCTACGCCGCCGAGCTGTACTCGGCGGCGAGCACCGGCGAGGAGCTGCCCGCCGGCCTGGCGGACCTGCTGCTGTCGCGGGTCGAGCGGCTGTCGGACGGCGCGCAGCGCGTCGTGCGGGTCGCCGCGGTGGCCGGGCGGCGCATCGACGACGAGCTGGTCCGCCGGGTGGCGGGCCTGGACGAGGCCGCGGTCGGGGAAGCGCTGCGCGAGGTCGTCTCGCACCAGCTTCTCGTCCCGGCGGGCATCGGGTACTCCTTCCGGCACGCGCTGCTGCGCGAGGTCGTCTACGCCGACCTGCTGCCGGGCGAGCGGACCCGGCTGCACGCCGACTTCGCCCGGCTGCTCGCCGCGGCGCCGGCGGACGGGCGTCCGGGCGAGCGGGGCGGGTCGGCCGCGGAGCTGGCGCACCACAGCCTCGCCGCGCACGACCTGCCGACCGCGTTCGCCGCGTCGGTGCGGGCGGGCCGCGAGGCCGAGCGGCTCGGCGCGCCCGCCGAGGCGTTCGAGCACTACGACCGGGCGCTGGAGCTGTGGGAGGCGGTGCCGGACCCCGAGGAGGCCGCCGGCACCGACCGGACGGGGCTGTCCCTGGACGCCGTCCGCACCTCGGGGCGGTCGGGCGAGCAGCGCCGGGCGGTCTCCCGGCTGCGCCGGATGCTCGACCTGGCCGACCCGGCGGACGTGCCGCTCGGCGCCCGGCTCCGCGACCGGCTCGCCGAGTACCTCGGCGACATCGACGAGGACGACGAGTCGCAGGAGATGGCCCGCGCCGCCGTGGCGATGCTGCCGGAGGACCCGCCCACGGCCCAGCGCGCCGCCGCCCTGGCCACCTACGCGCGCACCCTGCTGTACCAGGACGAGCACGGCGAGATGCCCGCGCTCGCGGAGCGGGCCATCGAGCTGGCGCGCGCGACCGGGGCGGCGGGCGCCGAGGCGAGCCTGCTGGTGACGCTCGGGGTCTTCCGGGAGTCGCGGGAGGCCGCCACCGGCGTCGCCGAGGTGTTCGCGCGGGCCCGCGACCTGGCGCTGCGGGAGGGCCGCCAGGTGGTCGCGCTGCGCGCCGCGTTCCACTACGCCCGGACGAAGTTCGACCGCGGCGACCTGGCCGGCGCGACCGCCGCCGCCGACGAGGCCGTGAAGTGGACGCTCGACAGCGGCCTCGGCTGGAGCACCTACGGCACCGTCCTGCGCTGCATGCGGTACCTGATCCACTACACGTCCGGGGACTGGGCCGAGGCGAACCGGCTCGCCGAGGACTTCGGCATCCGGGTCACGCGGACGGCGGAGGCGCAGGTGTCGGCGTACGCGCTGTTCACCGAGGTCGCCCAGGGCAGCCCGGCGGTCGCCGAGCGGCTGCGCTGGATCGCGCCGCTGTGGGGGCGGGACGCGTTCCTCACCTACGTCGCGCGCGGCCTGGCCGCCGAGCACGCGCTGTGGAACGGCGACCCCGACGCCGCCGCCGAGCAGGTCGAGCGGACGCTGCGGGAGAGCGTCTACACGCTGGAGGCCCCCGTCATCCGCCTCGCGGCGACCGGCCTGGCGGCGCAGGCCGAGCGGGCGGCCCGCGCCCGCGCCGCCGGCGACGAGGAGACCGTCCGCGCCGCCGTCCGGATCGGCGACGACCTGATCGGGCGGGCCCGCACCGCCGCGACGACCACCTCCGGCGGACAGCCCCGCGCCTGGCTCGGCGTCGAGGGGCACGCCTGGCTGGCCCGCGCCGAGGCCGAGCGGCGCCGCCTGGACGGCGTGCTCGACGTGGACCTGTGGCGCAAGGCGGCCGACCTGTTCACCTACGGCGACCCGGACGGCGGGTACGTCTACGAGGTGGCGCGGTCGCGGTGGCGGCTCGCGGAGGCCCTCGCCGAGAGCGGCGACCGGGAGGCCGCCGCGGCCGAGTGGCGGCCGGCGGTCGCGACCGCCGAGCGGCTCGGCGCCGCGCCGCTGCTGGCCGCGCTCCGCGACCTCGGCTCCCGCGCCCGGCTGGACACCGGCCGGCCCGCCGCGCCGGGCCCGTCCGGGCCGTTCGACGCGCTGACCGCGCGGGAGCGGGAGGTGCTGAAGCTGGTCGCGGAGGGCCGCAACAACAAGCAGATCGCGGCGGCGCTGTTCATCTCCCCGAAGACGGCGAGCGTGCACGTCTCCAACATCCTCGCGAAGCTGAACGTCACGGGCCGCACCCAGGCCGCCGCCCTGGCGCTCCGCGAAGGCCTGTGAAAAGGGACCCGGAATCAGGCCTTGAGCAATTCCCGCGGTTTGGGTAGGTTCTTCTCCGTGACTGCCGGGTCGGCCATGGGCCACGAGCGAGAGAGGCACCCGGCCTCCGAGTGAGCCGGGGGCGGGCGCGCAGCCCGCCCGCCCATCGCACTTCCTCCTTCTTCCGCATCGTACGACGTCAGCGGCGTGCCCGCCGGGCGCCGCACGCGGACACACCCCTTTTCGCACGCCATTTTGCGTGCCGTTTCCGCATGCCGTTCAACGGCGTGCGCCCAGTTTCTTTCACGATCGATTCGCCATGCCCGGAAACAGAGAGGACGACCACCGCAGAATGGATTTCAACCAGCAGGTCATCGAGGAGTTCCGCGCCAACGCCGGCCGGGTCGGCGGGCCTTTCGAGGGCGGCCGGCTGCTCCTGCTGACCACCACCGGGGCGCGGTCGGGCACCCGGCACACGACGCCGCTCGGCTACCTGCCGGACGGTGTCGGGCGCGTCCTCGTCATCGCGTCGGCGGGCGGGTCGCCGAAGCACCCCGCGTGGTTCCGCAACCTCGTCGCGAACCCCCGCGTGACCGTGGAGAGCGGCGCGTTCACGTACGAGGCGGACGCGGTCGTCCTGGAGGGCGGCGAGCGCGACCGGGCGTTCGCGCGGGCCGTCGAGGCCGACCCCGGGTGGGGCGAGTACGAGGCGAAGTCCGGCCGAACGCTGCCGGTCGTCGCGCTCGTCCAGGTCGCGGAGGGGCCGCCGACCGGGCCGGAGCGGCCGGGCGACCTGCTCGTCGCGGTGCACGACGCGTTCCGCGACGAGCTGCGGCGGATCCGGGCGGAGGCCGCCGCGTCCGGGCCGGTGCTCGGCGCGCAGCTGCGGGTCAACTGCCTGGTCCTGTGCCAGGGCCTCGGCGACCACCACGCGGGCGAGGACCTGATGCTGTTCCCGGGCGTCGAGGGCGACCGCCCCGACCTGGCGCCGGCGCTGGCGCGGATGCGCCAGGAGCACGAGGCCATCAAGGCGATCGTGGACGACCTGCGGGCCGTCCTCGCCGCCGGCGCTCCCGACCGCGCGGCGCTCGCCGCCGAGGTCGACCGGCTCACCGCCGATCTGGAGGGACACCTGGACCGGGAGGAGGAGGTGCTCGTCCCGGTCCTGAACGCCCCCGCGCGGTAGGTCAGAGGAGGCCGCGGCCGGTGATGAGCGGGAGGTCGAGCGCGGTGAGCAGGCCGGGGGGTGCCGCGATCACCGCGGGGACCGCGTTGACGAGGCGCATCGCGGTCGCCTTCAGACCGGCGGTGTTGTGGTCGCCGTCGCCGCCGAGCAGCTGGAGGTCGACGGTGTAGTCCGGCTCGCCGCGCACCTCGACCCGGTAGCAGCCGGCGCCCGCGGGCTGCGGCCAGTCCGGGGCGAGGTCGTCGCGCAGCCGGGTGACGTGCTCCAGGACGATCACGGGCTCGCCGCCGCGCATCCCGCGCACCTCGAAGCGCAGCGCGGCGGCGGTGCCCTTCTCGACCGTCCCGGCGGAGACGTCGAAGGTCTCGGGGGCGGGCAGCCGGGTGTGCTGCTCGGTGACCTCGTCCAGCTCCACGTCGAGGCCGGCGGCGAGCTGCCGGACGACGCTGCCCCACGCCATGGTGAGCACGCCGGGCTGCAGGAGCATCGGCGTATCGTCCAGGGACCGGCCGAACCCCATCACGTCGAACAGGATGGTGCCCTGGTCGTAGGTGGCGTAGTTGAGGATCTCCATGCAGCGGACCTGGTCGATCCGCTCGCTGATGCCGGTGACCGCGAGGGGCAGCGCGTCGTTGGCGAAGCCGGGGTCGATGCCGTTGACGAACAGCGACGCGCCGCCCGCCTCGGCCGCCGCCCGCACCGGATCGGACATCTCCGGCGGGACGACGCCGTCGGGGAACTGCAGGAACACCGGGCTGCTGGACACGACGTTGACCCCGGCGCGCAGGATGCGGCACAGGTCGTCGATCGCCTCCATCAGCCGGACGTCGGCCATCGAGGTGTAGACGACGCAGTCGGGGCGCAGCGCGAGCAGCTCCTCCTCCGACCCCGACGCGGCGACGCCGAGGGTGCGGCCGAGCCCGGCCAGCTCCCCGGCGTCCTTGCCGATCTTGGCCGGGTTGGACACCCACACCCCGGCCAGCTCCAGGTCGGGGCGGGCGTCAATGCCCGCGATGGCGTGCCGGCCGACGTTGCCGGTGCTCCACTGGACGACGCGGTAGGTCACAGGTCCTCCAGGCCGAGGTCGAGGTTCGGGACGTCGATGCCGCCGTCCACGCGCAGCAGGCTGCCGGTGACGTAGGCGGACGCGGGCGAGGCGAGGTAGAGGACGGCCGCCGCGACGTCCTCCGGGTCGCCGATGCGGCCGAGCGGGGTGCCCTTCTCCATCTGGGTGCGCAGCTCGTCGTTGGTCATCACGATGTCGAGCGCGGACGTGGCGACGGAGCCGACGGCGACCGCGTTGACGCGGATCCGCGGCGCGAGGTCGGTGGCGGCGAGCCGGGTGTAGTGCGCGAGGGCGGCCTTGGCGGTGCCGTAGGCGAGGTAGCCGCGCCCGGCGACCCGTCCCAGGACCGAGGAGATGTTGACGACGGCGCCCTGGACGGACGCGGTGGCCGACTCCAGGATGTGCGGCACGGCGGCGCGGGTCAGCGCGTGCGCGGTGCTCACATTGAACTGGAACGCGTTCTCGAGGTACTGGGGCGTGGTGTCCAGGAAGGCGTTCGGGATCGTGCCGCCCATGTTGTTGACCACGATGTCGAGGCGGCCGAGGCCGTCGACGGCGCGGGCGGCCAGGTCGGCCGCCGCGTCCGGCGCGCTGAGGTCGGCGGGGACGACCAGGGCGCGCCGGCCGGCCGCCTCGATCTCCGCCGCCACCTTGCGCAGCTGTTCCTCGGTGCGGGCGGACACGACCACGTCCGCGCCCGCCTGCGCGAGCGCCACGGCGGCCGCCGCGCCGATCCCGCGGCCCGCCCCGGTCACCACCGCGACCCTGCCATCGATTCGGAACCGGTCCTGGATCACCGGCGTCACCTCCGGTCGCTCGCCCGTGGCCGCCCAGCCTAGACAGGAACTAGAACCTGTTTCAATACCGCGCCGCGGCGGGAACCGGCGGGTGATCCGCGCACACCGGGGGCGGGAGATCTTCACGGGTCGATCGTTATTTCGGCTACTGGCCGCGCCGCGGCGGGCCTGCAATTGTCTTCTCTCGTGGGCGCCACCGTGCCGGCGCCGGGGAAGGAATTCCATCCGTGGACAAGGGCTATGAGCTCTACTGCATCGCGGACAGGCTCTTTTACGATGTCCCGCCGATCTCCCGTGAATCCGATTTCGCGATTTCACGGCGGCCGTTGCCCGAGGGCTGGGAACAGGAGCGCGGGGACGAGTGGACGGTGTACGTCCCGCCCGTCCGGCGGACTCCCCTGCAGGGCTGGAAAGTCCATGTGACGGGCTGCGCGGAAAGCGCGGACAAGGTGCTCGAGCACACCTGGGACTACTGCGTCGCCCAGGGCCTGGAATTCAAGCATCTGCGCGCCCCGGGAACGCTGCGGACACGGAACGCCAAGTACGCGCCGCGCGGCGCGAGCGGCAAGCTCGTCACGGTCTACCCCGAGAACGAGGCCGAGCTGGAGCGGGTGCTCGCCGAGCTGGGCGCCCGCGTGGCGGGCCTGCCCGGCCCCTACATCCTCAGCGACCTGCGGATAGGCGACGGGCCGCTGCACGTGCGCTACGGCGGGTTCGCCGAGCGGCGGTGCCTGGACGGGCGCGGCGAGCTCGTCGCCGCGCTGGAGAACGGCGCCGGCGACCTCGTCCCCGACGTGCGCGGTCCCGTCTTCAGCGTGCCGGAATGGGTGACGCTCCCCCGCTGCCTGGAATCGCACATGGCCGCCCGCTCGGCCACGACGACGACCGGCCTCCCCTACCGCATCGAGAAGGCACTGCATTTCTCCAATGGCGGAGGAGTCTATGCCGGAACGGACACCCGGACCGGCGCCAAGGTCGTCCTGAAAGAGGGCCGTCCCTACGCCGGTCTCGCCGCGGACGGCGCCGACGCCGTGGAGCGCCTGGAACGCGAGCGCCTGACCCTGGAACGGCTGGAAGGGATCGACGGGGTTCCCCGGGTACTCGATTCCTTCACGCTCGGAGAGCACCATTTCCTGGTCCTCGAGTTCATCGAGGGAAAACCGCTCAACGGCTTCTACGCGACGCGCCATCCCATGCTCGACCCGGACCCCGACCCCCGGAAGTTCGCGGACTACACCGCGTGGGCGCTGCGGGTGCACGAGGGCGTCGAGCGCGTCGTGGCGGCCGTGCACGGGCGCGGCGTCGTCTTCAACGACCTGCACATGTTCAACATCATGGTCCGCCCGGACGACTCCGTCGCGCTGATCGACTTCGAGACGGCGGCGCCCGCCGCCGACCGGGGCCGGCAGACCCTCGCCAGCCCGGCGTTCCTGGCGCCGCGCGACCGGCGCGGCGTCGAGGTCGACCGGTACAGCCTGGCCTGCCTGCGGCTCGCCCTGTTCGTCCCGATGACCACCCTGTTCGTCATCGACCGCGGCAAGGCCCGGCATCTCGCCGACATCGCGGCCCGCTACTTCCCGGTGCCCCGCGCGTTCCTGGACGAGGCGGTCGCGGAGATCACCCGTGACCTGCCGCCCGCCCCCGCGCCGGCGTTCGCGCCCGGCCCGGCCGGCTGGAAGCGCGCGCGGGAGGCCCTGACCCGGGCGATCCTGGCGAGCGCCACGCCGGGCCGGACCGACCGGCTGTTCCCCGGCGACGTCGAGCAGTTCGGCAAGGCGCGGCTCGGGCTGGCGCACGGCGCCGCCGGCGTCCTGTACGCGCTGGAAGCGACCGGCGCGGGCCGCCATCCCGACCACGAGGAATGGCTGGCGGACCGCGTCGCCGACCCGCCGCGCGGGACCGGGTTCGGCCTGTACGACGGGCTGCTCGGCGCCGCCTACGTGCTCGCGCGCCTCGGCCGCACCGACGCCGCGCTCACCGCCGCCGGCCACTGCCTGAACGAGCGCTGGGAAGGGCTCGGCGGCGACCTGTTCGGCGGCCTGCCGGGCGTCGCGCTCGTCCTGGACGACCTCGCCGACCGCACCGGCGACACCGGCCTGCGCGACGCCGCCCGCCGTGCCGTCCGGATCGTCGCGGACCGGGCGGCGGCGGAGCGCAGCCCGCGGCCCGGCCTCATGCACGGCGGCGCGGGCGCGGCGCTGATGTTCATCCGCCAATACGAGCGGACCGGCGACACCGCGCTGCTCGACCTGGCCGCCGCCGCGCTCCGCCGCGACCTCGCGGGCTGCGTCGACGACGGCCAGGGCGCGCTATTCGTCGACCAGGGCTACCGGATCATGCCCTACCTCGCGCTCGGCAGCGCCGGCATCGGCCTGGTCCTGGACGACTACCTCGCGCACCGCCGCGACGAGGAGTTCGAGCGGGCCCGCGAGGCCGTCCGGCTCGCCGCGGCGGCCCGGTACTACGCGCAGCCGAGCCTGTTCGGCGGGCGCGCCGGGATGCTGCTGTACCTCGCCCGCCAGGACCGCGACGACCCGCGCGTCGCCCGGCACGTCCGCGACCTCGGCTGGCACGCGCTGCCGTTCGGCGGCGGCCTGGCGACGCCCGGCGAGAACCTCTTCCGGCTGTCCATGGACCTCGCCACCGGCACCGCCGGTGTGCTCCTCGCGCTCGGCGCGGCGTCGCACGACGCCCCGGCCGGGCTGCCGTTCCTGGCGACGGCCCCCCGACCCCCCGCGGAGTCCTCCGCGGCGGCCACCTCTATCCAGCCCGAAAGGGGGTGACGGAACATGGCGCTCCTCGACCTTCAGGGAATGGAGTCGGAGCACAACGGCGGCGGCGGCAAGAGCACGCTGAGCCTGCTCTGCGACAGCGCGGCCAGCATCCTGCTGTGCCTGTGACGCACGACGCGGCCGCGGCCCCCGG